>JAKITQ010000008.1 GCA_021647985.1 Flavobacteriaceae bacterium
AGGCATCGCGATAGAAGAAGTTGTCCTCCCGGCCGATATTAAATTTGAACCAAGCTATAAGTCCGATTTATTGAACGGCATCACGGTTTTGAACGGAAAGGCTCGATATTTCGAAAAACAGAACTGGAACAAAAAAATGTACCAGCAATTTAAAATACCACAACTAAGAGATTTCAATTTGACACTTATTCCATATTATACCTGGGCCAATAGGGGTGTAACCAAAATGAGCGTTTGGATACCTGTAGATTATTAAAAAAGATCGCTAAGTTCTAATTTACATATTGAACAATTGTTAATTGTACTGAAACCAGGCACTGTTTGGGCCAGTTCGTAGGTCTAAATATTGAGAGTCCATGATCACAGAAATGGCTAGCAATGGAGCTTATGTGCAAAATAGCCAAAGCTGCTCTTTTGCATGATTTGAAAGGATATCTAAAAACTTGGATAAGTAAAATTAAATAATTGATTATTAATATAATAGGCTCTAGTTTAAAACTGCGTTGAAATTAATTTTTGATACTTCAATTCAATATTTTGATAGTTTTGATATGCGTTAATATCTTCAGATATTTTAGTTACAAACACATTTAGCTTGACATTACTGTTTTTAATCTTTTCTTTGAAACGATATCTATTTAAATATTGCTGTAAATACTTGGTAGATACTCCCCAAAATGTATTGTCCATATAATTCGTCTTAACAATAGTAGACATTCTAAACCCTAACTAATCAAACTTAGAAAAATCGAGGAACCCAACCTCGATTTTTTATACAATAAATTTAAGAACTATTATTAATTTTAAATGATTTGCTACAATTTGATTTCCAAAAAAAACCTATTCAAATTTTGAATAGGTTTTTTTATAGATTATAGGCCATAATGTCTGTGTTTTGACCATTGCATTCTTTTTGTATTTCTAAAATTTGAAAAGACTCTCGTTTCTGTTGGTGTTGAATTTTTCATGTGCCTAACATTTTAATTTTTATAGGTGACACATGCTGTTCGCTATTAGTCATTCCCGTGTGCGTCAAAATTTGGCATGCTCGTTTCATAATATGTATTTTTAAGATTGTTTAAATAAATTTAATTAATGTCCAAAAGTTCTGTATTCTGACCAGCGAATTCTTTTGGAATTTCTAAAATTTGAAAAGTTGATATACTTTCTTGATACTGGTTCTGAATTGATATTTATTAAAGTTTTCATGATGTTAAATTTAATGGTTATACTAGATAGACGCCGCATCATATTTTTTGTTACAGTACCTTGTATAACAAAGTAGTAAATTAACAATACTTTAACAATCAGTCAATAATAGCAAAGGCTAGTAGGAGAGAAGTTAGATGTTTATAATAGCAGCACAAACAAAATAATCATAAAACATTGTAACACTCGCAATCTATTCAAATAGATACGTTTAATTTTTAATTCCTGGCTGTACTATTTCAAAATTTTCTTTTTGTTTGGCTTTATCCACCATTAATTTAACTTCATTTAAAAGTTGTTTGGCATCATAAATAATACCATCTTTAATCGTGTATTTTACGCCACCAACTCTAACAACTTCATTATCATCGGTAAGTTTAATAGCACCAGTACCATATAATACTTTAAGATTTTCCAGAGGGTTTTCTTCTACAATTACAAAATCTGCATATTTTCCTATTTGTACAGAACCAATTTTATCATCCATATTTAATGCTTCAGCACCATTTAAAGTAGCAGCTCTAATTACTTCCAAAGGATGAAAACCGGCTTCTCTTAAAAGCTCTAATTCTCGAATATATGCAAAACCATACAACTGAAATATAAACCCTGAATCAGATCCTGCCGTAACGCGACCCCCTCTATTTTTATATTCATTAATAAATGTCATCCATAACTGATAATTTTTTTTCCAGGCTATTTCTTGTTCTGTACCCCAATAATGCCAGTAAGAACCATGAGACTTTTTACTTGGTTGGTAAAATTCCCATAATGATGGTAGGGTATATTTTTCATGCCATTCAGCCCTTCTGGCTCTATGTAAATCTCTACTTGCCTCATAAATATTAAAAGTAGGATCAATGGTAAAATCTAATGAAATCAATTCATTCAATACATTATTCCAATGGTCTGAATAAGGTTTAGCTGCTTGTTGCCATAACTTACCAGCCTCTTCAAATCGATGTTGCTCATTGTTATAATTATAGTTTAATGGGTAGTGTTGTACAGTTTTATCTTCAAATAAGGCTTCAGGTAGTCCGTACCAGTGCTCCATGGAGGTTAATCCCGCTCTAGCGGAATGTAATACGTTCCATCTAGCGACACTCATTTGTGCATGGTGACATGCCGATCCCAAACCTAATTTTTTATTTTCATCTAAAGCAGCCTTCATTATTTCTGGTTCCGCACCAAAAAATTTGATACCATCTGCACCATTTTTTGCGTTACTTCGAACCCATTGTCTTGCCATTTCTGGCGTTGTGATAGGTAAATCGTTTAAAGGATTAAAACCCTCGCCGGTTTGGCCAAAAGCCGTGTATGAAACAATTCTTGGGGCAACTATCTTATTTTGAGCACTTAATTTTTTTAGATTTAAACTGTAATTTATACCTCTGCCACTTGGTTCTCTTACAGTTGTTATACCATGTGCCATCCATAATTTAAAAACATATTCGGAGTCAGCACCTTGGGCATCACCTCCAATATGCCCATGCATATCAATAAAACCGGGTAATAAATACATGCCATTGGCATCTAATTCTTTACCTCCTTTTTTTAATAAAGGTCGGTCAGTCGGATTTATAGCAATACCAGGGTAACCTACTACTTTAATATCTTTAATAATATTTTTTTCAACAACAATATCTACTGGACCAACAGGAGGGGCACCGTTTCCATTGATCAATGTAACTCCTCTAATAATTAATTGTGTATACGGGCCGTTATTGTTTACATCATCAGCCACTTGTGCATATAGCAAAGGCAATGTTGAAATATACAATACAAGTAAAATGATAATTTCTTTAAATTGTTTCATGATAAAATTAATATTATAGTTATTATTGATCCACTTGTTTATAATTACTTTTTACCAGTTCTCAATTAATTATTTTCGTAAAAGAAGATCCTTCTGTTTTTGATAAGCCAGACTTTAAGACAGGGTCTGAAAAATTATTAATTTAATTGATACCCGAAGAAAAGAATTGATGCTATGTAATTAATAATATATAAAAATAGAGACTTTTTTACCTTCCCAAGGTAATAATTTTTCCGCCTCTAAGTACGAGCAATTTAATAGATTTATTCTCTGAACTTTGTCCAATTACCTTCGAAAGTTGCAATAAAGCTTCATCATTAAACTCAAATTTAACCCCATTGATTGATAAGATAATATCTCCACCAACAATAAGTTTTTTATCCTTGATAGTTAATTCCGTATCCCCATCAAGTAAACCTAACACACCAAAAGGAGAAATTTTAACGACACGTTGTACCAACAAACCATCTTCTTGTGGAAGATTAAATATTCTTGCTAATTTTCCCGTAAGTGGATAAAGATCTGTACCATTCCATATTATTTTTTTTTCAAACAACAATTCCTGGGTAATATTTGATGATGATGCAAAACCAATCCCTTGAAAACCACCAGATTTTGTTAGTATATTGCTGACAACACCAATTATGTCTTGTCCTAGTATAGGTTGACCATTTTTGGTTGTTTATTTGTTCAAATTTAGTAATTAATTCACGGAACATTGATAACTTTTTCTAAAAAACTCCCTTTGGGTTTTAGAAAAAGTTATCAACCTTCCTTAAGCTGTTTTTCTTTTATATGATTTGTATGTTTGTTTATCATAGTTTAAATGCACTTCTTGAGGTGTTTTTAAATCTAAGGACCAATGTAATCTTTCATTATTGTAAACTTCTACAGTTTGCTTAACCATTTTTTGAGCAATTTCAATATTTTTAATGGTATTGATTAGTCCAAATTCATATTTTAAAATTCCATTAATTCTTTCAGCGATCGCATTTTCATAAGGGTCGTATTGTTGGGTTGTACTGAGAATAAAGTTTCTTTTTTCGGCATATTCTGAGTAATCTGGGCAGCAATATTGAATACCTCTATCAGAATGATGAATGATATGTTTATGATTGTAAATAAGGTTTTTATATGCCATTTCTAAGGCTTCTTTTACTAGAGTAACTCTCATATTGTCATCTAATCTCCAGCCCAATAGTTTTTTTGAATATGCATCTGTTACTAAGGCTAAATAAGCATGTCCTCCATCAATTTTAATATAAGTTATATCGCATACCAAGACTTGTTCAGCGTGTGTTATTTCGAGTTCTTTAATCAAGTTAGGTGATTTGTAAAAGAAGTGATTAGAGTCTGTTGTAATATGGAATCGTTTCGTTTTTTTGACTAGCAATCCATAGGATCTCAGTAAATCAAACAAAGCATCTCTTCCCATTTTTATATCGTTTTTAACGAGATCATCTTTAATATGTTTGTAGAGTTTTTTAACTCCTGTTTTAGGCATCCTATGTCTTACATTTCTAATTAATTCAAGAACAATTTTATGTTGTTTTTCTTTTACAGAATTATTTTTAAGTCTTTGGTAGTAAGCTTGTTTACTAATCCCGAAACATTGATAGACCCATTTCATTTTGAAAGGTTTCTTCTCTTTTTCTCTATCTGTTTTGCTAATGCTTCGGGCAAATACTTTTTTGATAAATGCTCTCCTGTAATATTTTCGAAATCAGCTATAATATCTTGCTGAAATTCTTTTACAAACTCCAGTTCTTCAATGCGTTCACGGAGTTTTTTAATTTCATCGTTTTTGCTCATGGCTTTGGTTTTATTATCAAAGTTACTCAACTTTTTTAACCAGTAGGCGATGGAACTACGAGATACACCATACTTTTTGGAGGCATAATTGGCAGAAATTTGTCCATTATTGATTTGGTCAATGATGGAAAGTTTGAGGTCAAAACTGAATTTTTGATACTCTTTTTTTCGACAGGTACTGTTTTGTGTTTTCATAAGTGACTATAATTAATGGTTTAATTTTTAGTCAACCTATTTCAGGAAAGTACAGGGTCATAATTAAGCACAACGTTAAGGCTATGCTTCTGTTGTGGACTAAAGTAGCCAAATTTTTCCGCTTTTAATTAATTTTGTAAATTAGCTTTTACTTTGACAATACACTGAACCACAATAGAGTATGGCCATTGTTGTAAACTGGCGGATTTAATTAGATACAAATTCTCTGAAATTATTTCTATCAATTATTTCTTCTGTCGCATTATACGCATTTACAAATGTCTTCGGTAATCTTAATTTTTTCTTTGCATTCCATTTAAATTCAAATCCTGTAATTATTCCATTATTTTCTTCAACCAAATCAACTTCTTGTTGCTGCTTAGTTCTCCAAAAATACATCTTTGTAAACCTGTTTTTATAGATATTTTGTTTAAGCCTTTCTGATATTAAAAAATTTTCCCATAACGCACCTGTATCTTGTCTAAGTTCTAAAGAATTAAAATTTCCTAATACCATATTTCTTACACCATTATCATAGAAGTATATTTTTTTATTTTTCTTGATTTCATTTCTTAAATTTCTACTAAAGCTTCCTAATTTGAATATGACGTATCCTTTTTGGAGGATATCAATATAATTAGAAACGGTGTTTTTATCCACTCCAACAGTTTGTGCAAGTTCATTATAGTTTACTTCACTTCCTATTTGTAGCGCTAAAGCTTGAACGAGTTTCTCAAGAATTTCAGGTTTTCTAATATTAGAATATGCTAAAATGTCTCTATATAAGTAACTATTTACTAATTGTTTTAGAATTTCTTTTTCTTCTCCTGGATTGTTCAATACATCAGGATAGAATCCATATAACATTCTATTTTCAATTTGTTGTTCTGAAACTAGATATCCATGGTAATTTTCAAATTCTTCCCAGCTAATTGGATATAATTCATATTCCCATTTTCGACCAGTTAGTGGTTCATTAAGTTCACTTGATAAGTCAAAGGCTGATGATCCACTTACAAATAGTTGAACATCTTTAAACTGATCCGTAATTATTTTAAGAGTTAACCCAATACCCTGTATTCTTTGAGCTTCGTCAATAAATATAATTTTATTCGAACCTATTATACTTCTAATTTGCTCAGTGTTTGGATTGTTCAAAATACTTCTAACGGTAGGATCATCCGCATCTAAAAAAAGATGTTTTTTATTTTTAATTAAACTTTTAATTAATGTCGTCTTTCCAACCTGTCTAGGACCTATTAATATTATAGCTTTCCCCTTTCCTATTTTGTTTTCAATTGTGTCTGATAGAATCCTTATGTACATAATCTAAATTTTCAAACAAATATACTCTTTTAAAAAACATATTCACTAATAGTTATATTTATAAGTGAACTAAATTATAGTTTTAAGTGTATGTCTTGTCCTAGTATAGGTTGACCATTTTTGGTTGTTTATTTGTTCAAATTTAGTAATTAATTCACGGAACATTGATAACTTTTTCTAAAAAACTCCCTTTGGGTTTTAGAAAAAGTTATCAACCTTCCTTAAGCTGTTTTTCTTTTATATGATTTGTATGTTTGTTTATCATAGTTTAAATGCACTTCTTGAGGTGTTTTTAAATCTAAGGACCAATGTAATCTTTCATTATTGTAAACTTCTACAGTTTGCTTAACCATTTTTTGAGCAATTTCAATATTTTTAATGGTATTGATTAGTCCAAATTCATATTTTAAAATTCCATTAATTCTTTCAGCGATCGCATTTTCATAAGGGTCGTATTGTTGGGTTGTACTGAGAATAAAGTTTCTTTTTTCGGCATATTCTGAGTAATCTGGGCAGCAATATTGAATACCTCTATCAGAATGATGAATGATATGTTTATGATTGTAAATAAGGTTTTTATATGCCATTTCTAAGGCTTCTTTTACTAGAGTAACTCTCATATTGTCATCTAATCTCCAGCCCAATAGTTTTTTTGAATATGCATCTGTTACTAAGGCTAAATAAGCATGTCCTCCATCAATTTTAATATAAGTTATATCGCATACCAAGACTTGTTCAGCGTGTGTTATTTCGAGTTCTTTAATCAAGTTAGGTGATTTGTAAAAGAAGTGATTAGAGTCTGTTGTAATATGGAATCGTTTCGTTTTTTTGACTAGCAATCCATAGGATCTCAGTAAATCAAACAAAGCATCTCTTCCCATTTTTATATCGTTTTTAACGAGATCATCTTTAATATGTTTGTAGAGTTTTTTAACTCCTGTTTTAGGCATCCTATGTCTTACATTTCTAATTAATTCAAGAACAATTTTATGTTGTTTTTCTTTTACAGAATTATTTTTAAGTCTTTGGTAGTAAGCTTGTTTACTAATCCCGAAACATTGATAGACCCATTTCATTTTGAAAGGTTTCTTCTCTTCTTCTCTATCTGTTTTGCTAATGCTTCGGGCAAATACTTTTTTGATAAATGCTCTCCTGTAATATTTTCGAAATCAGCTATAATATCTTGCTGAAATTCTTTTACAAACTCCAGTTCTTCAATGCGTTCACGGAGTTTTTTAATTTCATCGTTTTTGCTCATGGCTTTGGTTTTATTATCAAAGTTACTCAACTTTTTTAACCAGTAGGCGATGGAACTACGAGATACACCATACTTTTTGGAGGCATAATTGGCAGAAATTTGTCCATTATTGATTTGGTCAATGATGGAAAGTTTGAGGTCAAAACTGAATTTTTGATACTCTTTTTTTCGACAGGTACTGTTTTGTGTTTTCATAAGTGACTATAATTAATGGTTTAATTTTTAGTCAACCTATTTTAGGACGAGACCAGTAGGGGGATTACCCACAACGTTTGGTGTATGGAAAGTTGCGGTTTTGTGTGCGAGGATTTTCCGCAGGAAAATCAGACGTAACAAAATTGCAACTACCTCTGTTTAAGCACTAATTTAGCAATTTTTTATACACGGTGTTGGCAAATCGTTTTTATTATTCTACCAATTTCCTTTTTCATATAAATCCAAAAATGAAGATGCTGACAAATTAAAAAAATCAACTAAAAAGTGAGCCAATATTATCCACCTCAAACTATCTGTTTTCTTATAAACGAGTCCCCAAATTATTCCCATAATGAATGTCGAAATTATTACTGTTAAGCCACTATTCAATTCTGAATTCACTCCGAAAACAGCGTGACTAAGTGCAAATACTAAACTTGTAAAAATTATTGCAGTCCAATTTGACCAGTTTTTTGTGTAGTCCAAAAGTAGTCCACGCCAATAAAATTCCTCAAGCCAAGGATTGATTAGAGCTAATAAAATCCAAGGTAACCAAACTTGCCAAATTCCTAATGTTTCGTAATGCATTAAAAATAATGGAAGTGGAAGTAATCCAATAAATAAGGCCAAAATGTTCCAACCGAATGGACTTTTTGATTTTTGCAACCACTTTTTTCTTTTTCAGTATATTTCAAAATGAAAAATATAAAAAGACACCATTGAATCAGAATTATTGGTATAAAAGCCCATTTTCCGATAATATTTCCGAACAGAAAGGCAATTCCGAAGCTAATTGTGATAATCAAAAATGGTGATGCAAGAACAATTTTCTTTTTTGTTAATTTCATTTAGGATTGGTTTTTGTCAAATGTTTGCACGGTGTTGGCATTTGTGATTTTTTTAAAATTATTGTTTTGTTCCATTATCTTAAAAATGTTTAAATGTCCAATAAGCAGCCATTAAATCCATTAATGCATGTGCAATAATAATCGGAGTTAATCTTTTTACTTTTATAAAGGCAAACATTAATCCAATCACTATAGGTATAAAAGATAAAAATCTCCAAGTTATATATCGCCAATCTAAAATTAAAGGTAAAAAACTATGTTGTAACGCCCAAAAGAACCCTATAAATAGAATAACTTTCGTTTTATTATACCTTGTGAGTAATCTAGTTAAACTATAACCTTGATATGTTAATTCCTCAGTAAACGACCAAATAGGCCACCAAATTAAAATACTATAGAAAAAAGCCCAATTTGGTAACGTTCTTTCAGCTAATTGTCCGTTTATTAAGTTAAAAGTTTCTTCATTAAAAAGTAGCCTGCCCACACCTATGGAATATAAAAGCCCAAATAATGGAAAGATTAAAACAAAGATAATTAATCCAGTTTTTATATCTTTTAAAATCAATTTTTTATCAAAATCAATAAGCGAATAAATTTTCTTTCCTTCTTTTTTTAAGAAAATAATTATAAGTGCTAAACAAATCAAATCCGTAAATGTTCCAAATATAGTCCACCATGCTGAAGAGTTTTTCCAAGGAGTTGAATCTCCATTAAGATATAGTAATACTGAAGTAATTCCTTGCGAGATTATTAATAAAACACATCTTGCTATTACTAAAATCACAGCAAATTTTATGATTTTTGATTCTTTTAACATTGAGGGATTAATTTTCATTAATGATTTTTAAATGAATCTATATTATTACACTTTTGAAGGAGAATCAGAAGTACGCAAAAATGCAACAACCATTTGTTTGGACTAAAATAAGCAATTTTTTATACACAGTGTTGGCAAACGTTTTTTAGTTCATATTCGGAAATATTAAACTTAATCCATAAAAGTAAATTCCGCCAATGATTAAAATTCCAATTAAATTCAGTTTCAACTTTTTGTTTTTTAGGTCAGTCCAAAGCGTTTTTAATTTTTCTTTTTCAGATACAACAACTTTTGTATTTGCGATAAAATCTCCGATTCGTCTTTCAGGATTCACATAGCCGACAACTACTTCTAATGGCCAAGCAACAGCGATTGTCAAATTCCGAATGAAACATTGTAATTCAGATGCTGGTTTTTCTGTTTTTCTGTCTATTACTTGATAGCCTAAAATTCGTTTTGCTGGACTTTTGGCTTTCAAAAAATCTTTATTTAAGTTGGACTACCTAATAAATTTGGGGCTATTTTATTAAGCCGCTTTTTTAATAATTCCTTTCAATTTAATTTCCATTTCTAAAGGAGAAAGATACCCTAAACTAGAATGTAATCTTTTGGTGTTATACCAGGTAATATAATTCTGTAAGGATTCATATAATTGAGAATATGAATAAAATTTAAATCTATTGAGCCATTCATATTTAATGGTCTTAAAAAAACTTTCAGCTACTGCATTATCCCAACAATTTCCTTTTCTACTCATACTTTGTTTTACTTTTCTATTAAAAGAAAAAAGATTCGTCATTTTATTTGATGCATACTGGACACCTCTATCAGAATGAAATATAAAATCATCAGATAAGTCTCTTTGTTCACGAGCAGAACACCAAGCTTTCATAACTGTATTTTCAGTGGTCATATCATCACTTAAAGTCCAACCTACTATTTTTCTGTCTGCTAGATCCATTATTGTAGTCAAATAATTCCAATCATTTCCTACTCGAATATAAGTAATGTCTGAGACCCATTTTTCTCCTAATTTAATACTAGAAAAATTTCTATTCAATTCATTGTTGGCTATTTTAAATGTATGTTTGGAGTTTGTTGTTAGTACAAATTTCCGTTTTAATACACTCTTTAAACCCATTTCTTTCATGAGAAATCCTACATATGAACGTGAATAAATCAAATCTTCTCGTTCCAACATTTTTTGAATTCTACAGCTCCCATAGATTTCTCTACTTTGCTCAAAAATTACTTTAATCCTTTCTTTAAGGTATATTTTAGATGATGTAATGAGTGTTAAATCTTTGGCTTTAAACCAATGATAATAAGCATTTTTACTAACTCTCATGCATTTACACATCTTCTCAACAGAATGAATACCAACATTTCTTAAAATGAATTGATATCTTATTTGTCGCTCTTGGAGAAGATGCTCACCGCCTTTTTTAAGATGTCTCGCTCCTCTTTTACATCCCTTAACTCCTTCTTCAGAATTTTAAGTTCTTGCTCTTCCCAAGATAAGACTCTCTTTTTATTAAAATCCCCAGACTTAGATTTATACTCTCTTTTCCAGCGACTTATCATACTAGCATTTAGCCCGTAATCTTTGCTTACTTGTTCTGTTTTAATTCCTGATTTTGATAGTTCAACTATCATAACCTTAAATTCATTGTCATACTTTGTTCTTGCCATAATTCAAATATATAATATTTATGGGCTTAATAAAATCGTCACATCAAAGGTAGACACTCCATATCTACGTAGTTGGAGTTGGTGTAAAATTCATCCTGTTCGTGATGCACCTTATGTATATTGGGTGTTGTAATGAATAGTCCAACTGTTTTATCCAACCATTTAGGATACTTTAAATTGGCGTGTTCTAAAAAAAACATGGGAATGAGAATAATATAATAAAGGCCTAGTATTGTTAAATCTAATCCAAAAATAGCGGAGGCAAGTATATCAGACACGCTAAACCAAAGCATGAGTTCTAATGAATGTGACCTGAGAAAGGTAGAGGAATCCATAGTGGTATCGCTATGATGTACACGATGAAAACGCCATACCAAAGGCAAAAAATGAGCTGTTCGATGAAACCAATATGTACTTAAATCGTACATGGCAATTCCGATGAAAAGTTTTGCCAAAAACGGAACTTCAATCCAGTAGAACAGTCCAATTTCTTGTGTGTTAAACCATTGTATTGCATATACAATAACACCAGCCCAAAATAAATTTATCAAAAACAAAACAATATACATCATAAAATTAATTAGAAAGGTGATGTAAGCGTTTGTTAAATTTAAATTGTGTATTTAGAATTTGTTCTAAAGTGAAAAAAATTACGATTAAAATTAAAACCAGAAAATCGATGTTGATGTTAATGAGTATTTCTAGTGTTTTCATTTAATAGCTATAACTGCACTCGATGGTCCGGTAAGAGGCATTACAGAACAGGAGCTAAATCCCGCTTCTGTTGCTATTCTTTCAAAATCTTTTGCTGAGAAATCAAATCCACCTTCGGTTTCTATCATCATATTTAAAGACATCATCAATCCAAAAGCATTTTTATTTCTTTCATCGTCAATAATATTTTCAATTACGATTAAAGACCCACCTTTTGGTAAGGCATCATAAGCTTTTTTTATCAATATTTTTTTTTCATCAAGCCCCCAGTCATGTAAAATGTTTCCCATGGTTATTATATCTGCTTTAGGAAAATCATCTGCAAAAAAATCTCCCGATTTAATAGTAATTTTATCGCTTAATCCCATTTTGTATACATTTTCGGTTGCCACCGGATGTACTGGTGGTAAATCAAATGAAACACAATGCATATGATCATTATTTTTAACCACATGTATCGATAGATCTCCACCTGAACCACCCAAATCACAAAGCGTATTGTAATTTGAAAAATCAAATTTATTAGCAAACATCATAAAATTACCTGTCTGAATGCCGCCCATACCATGAATAAATTCCCGAAGCCTGTTTTCATCGGCATAAATTGCTTCAAAGACAGATTTACCGCCGTTTTTAGTTTCATTTTGAGGTTTACCTGTTTTTAATCCTTCTTCTAAATCATTCCAAAAAGGATACAATCTATTGTTAGACATTTCTAAAATTCCACCGATATAAGAGGGTTTGTCTTTGTCTAAAAATAAATCAGAATCTACTGAGTTGCTGTAGGTTGCATTTTCTTTGATTCCGGTTCTATTTAAAAAGCCAAGAGCTACCAGGGTGTCTAAAAAATCATATAAAGACCGGTTATGTAAACCCAATTTACCTTGAATTTCAACACCGCTTAATACACCTTTTGCCAAATGCGTAAACAGATTCATATTTACTGCTGTTAAAAGCGTTTTTGATGCCCAAAACCCCATTCCAATTTGCATTATTTTTGAGGGATCTACTTGTTTTTCTTGTAATATGTCCATGTTTTTTAAATTTGTTTACAGTTTATATTTTTTTAGTTAGTAGTAATTTTTCTAGTCAATTCTAAATCACAGCCTCAGAAACCTGTTTGGTATCTGCATATTGTTGAAAACTAATTACTTTACCATTTTTCAACTGCCAAAGATGTGCCATTTGGGCATTGATTTCTTTACCCGTTTTTTTATGTTTTGCCTGATATCTTCCGGTGCCAAGTACCATATCATTTTCCATTCCCATGACTTGCAGATCGGCTAGTTTAAAGTATTCCCATTCTTCCCCAAGCCTGGCAAAGACTCCACTTAAAATAGCATCCGGACCGATATATGGGTTGCCATCATCATATGGAAAATTTTCTGCTTCATTCCATTCTATATCTGCTGACATCATAGAAAGAACAGCTTCAACGTCTCCTTTTGCAAAGGAGTCGTACATGTTTTGTATTATTTGGACTGATTTATTCATAAAATAATAAGTTTTAAAGTATTTAATTACAACAGCTTTTTCGGAGTAAAGTCCGTAAAAGCCATTATTTTTTAGTCAAGCTCATTGTACAAAGGAAACAATTCTGCTTCGGCATCAATACCATTTTTCTTTGCCAAAGGCACCATAATTTCACCAAATTTATCAAAATCTTCTGCTGATTCCCAGATATCAACGACCAAGATTTCACCATCTTTTATTGAAGCGAAGTGATGAGGTCTCTCTTTCAGTTTCAGTTGTCCTGCATTGGTTAAATCTTGTACTAAATTGTCATACTGCTTTGTGGTAGCACCTTTAAGGTGAACCAATGCTAATACTTTTGCCATTGATATATGTATTTAGGTTGAATTGCCTACTCTGGTCGGTTTTCGGCTTCTCCGTTTTATGTTTAAATTTTTCTCAAAACTTCCGATAACATCGTCATATAAAAAATTATTCAGCAGCTTCTTCCTCCAACATTTTACTTGCTTTTATTTCATTAATAGCAAGCATAACAGGAACATTATCATAGTAAGCATGTTCTTTAACAATTTTACCATTTACAAATTGTGCAGCCAAATGAACCGGTATGACAATATTTTTATTGTTTGCTGCTAAATTTCCTTCCCAGGTTCCCCAGAAATACACCCATTTTTCTCCTTCGTTATCAATAATCATTTCATAAAAAATATCTTCTTTAGAAAATTTATAGTCAGAAAAATCCGCAAGTTGTACTTTAAACCCTTTTATAAGTTCATTGGGTGAAATAGACTTTAAACTATTGTGGTAAATTTTTGCCGTATCAGCATATTTAGTAACCCAATTTTCCCAATTGGAATCTTCATAATCTTTAATTATTGCTTTTAATACATCAATTTCAGCTGATGTAGCAAAATAGCGCTCTGGTTTGTTGTTTTGACATGATATGAATAGAATTACAGTTAATCCTAAATAGATTATTTTTTTCATGATTTTAGATTTTAATTATTAAAGCATTGTTCGTATTGTTTATTTTGCTGAATAACCTAAATCGGGTCTTATATAACCGATTCTTGTTTCATATTTAAGTAGGTTGTTGAATAAATCACCCAATACTTTTTCACCATCAGCTCCTAATAATGTATTGTTTTCTTTGGATTGTCTAGCATAATCTTCTTCGTCAATTGCTGCAATGGCGACCATGTAATATTCTTTCGAGCCTTTTTTTGCAAATAAGTCTTTAATAGCTTTCATCTTTTCTTTGACAATTTTTCGGTTACTAGGAGAAACATATAGTATATGATTTTTTCGATAGTTTTTACCTTCGGGTGTCTGCGTAAAGCCATTTGGCATGTATGTTAGGTCGTTATCTAACTTCAATATATAGTTGTGTTCTATATCATAACATTTATCCATTCTATCAAATAAACTCGTTACGGTATTTTTACCTTCTTTTTCTATTAAGGTTGAAACAAATGATGGTTTATCTAGTTCTGCCATGTTCTTAAGAGATGAAACATAACTGTATCTGGCGTCGCTGGTTTTAAGAGCTATCCAGTTTACATCTTGCAGATTATGCTTTTTAACCAAGGCAACCAATTCTTTTACAATAGTTTCATATTCACTTGCCATATTTAGTTTTACCACATCTTCATGAACCCAAAAGGATTTATTTTTGTCATCATTCTGGGCAGAAATTAAATTTGTCGAAAGGATTAAAAATAGAATTAAAAGATAAATATTATTGCCTACATTATTTTTATGTAATACGCTTTTGTGGACTTGCTTTACGTTTTTGTTTTTTTTTAAAGATTTCATCTTGTTTAGTTTTAGTTAATATTTAAAATTTCATTCTATATTCGGTGGAATTAAAGTATATCCCAATTGTTGTAAAAAATCTAGTTCGTTATAATATATTTCTTCTTTTAAAATCATACCTTCTTTATTAAATTCAACATTAGTATAACCATGAACTTCGACCTTTTTACCAGTTGCAGCCTTCTCGCCAAAAATCCCTGTATTTGTGCCATTAAATGTCCAAGCTAAAAAAGCTAGATTGTCTTTAAAGGTAACTTTGTTGATTTCTATAAAAAGATCAGGAAAGCCCTTATGATAAACTTTTATATTCGCTTTCAATTCATTCGGACTTGATGCTACACTTACATTATTTATAATTCTTGAATAGTTTTTATGGATTATTTTATCGAAATCTAAAAAGTCTTTATTGTTCCAGCAATTCTCAATGAATTTAGAAAAATTTATACTGTATGTTTTTTCAAGTTCAGATTGGTTATTTTGCTCCTTACATGAAAATGTCATAATGAAAATCAAAAGCCATATAAGTTTGTTTTTATTCATTATCTTCGATAAGTGATTCTTGTTTAAATGAGTTGAAAATATATTTCCAACCAAACACTAAATAAGCAACATATAATAATATATACAACCCTTTTAGGACGAACGATTATAATTTTTGTCCGAAAGTCCCTTTTTATTTATCGAAGAATTTTAAACATAAAATTTGTATCTTAATCCATTAATATTTTAAAAATTAACTTTGAATCATTGAAACATTATTTATTGATATTTGTTTTTATTGCCATTGGCTATTCCGGTTTTGGTCAAATAATCGATTGGAACAGAGAACAACCTTATAAAAAGGTTTTTGTTGATACCGATAATTTTGGGTCCTCCTATTTAAAAACTTTGGAAGAAGCTTTAGTTATGGTTGATAATGATACTATTCAGTTTTCTATACTGAATGATTTGGCATATTATTGGCATACCCGAAATTTGAATAAAGCTCTAGAATTCACCCTAATAGGGCTGAAATTAACCGAGAACAAAAGCAATAAACTTTGGCATGGTAGATTTCAAATAACGCAGGGTTCCATATTATTGAGAATGGAAAAATTAGATGAGGCTTTAGAAGTTTTGCATGAGGCCAGTGCTAAAGTAACACAGCAGGATTTGGCATTTTTACATACGCAATTGGGCTATGTTTATGAAAGAAAAGGAGAAATTGACAAAGCTGCAGATTATGCATTAACTTCGCTTGAACTTGGTAAATTACTTAATGATAAAAAATCTATTGCTCTGGCATATAGCGATTTGAGTAATCTTCTATGGAAACAAGCCAAATTTGAAAAAGGATTGGAATACGGCTTAAAATCATTGGAAATATTCGAAGAACGAGGATTGATTGATTTAGATTATGACTTTACTTTATATGTAGTTGGTAATAATTATTTAGAATTAAAAGATTATGAAAATGCCAAACAATATTTTGAACATGCTATTGCTATAGGTGAAAGATATGGATTTTATAATAATTTAAGTGATGTTTATATATCACAAGTAAACCTTTATGCCTATCTAGCACTTTTTGAAAAAGCCAATAAAGCTGGCGAAAATGCGATTAAATATGCCAAATTACTGAATAATAATTTTATGATGATGCGATCGCTATTATCTATTGGTAAATTGCAAATTTTAGAAGGGAAATATATTTCTGCAATAAAAAGATTACAAAATAGTATTGAGGTTGCAACCGTTGATTTTGGAGATACATACTATTTAAGTCAGGCCTATGAATCTTTAGGGAAAGCATATGCTGGAAATCATAACTATAAAAAGGCCTATCAGGCTTTTGCCGAGTATGACAAATTAAAAAATATGGTTTTTACGGCCGAAGCAGATCAAAGAATTTTATTGTTGCAAACTGAATTTGATGTTGCACAAAAGGAAAATACCATACTTGATCAGGAAGGGAGAATTGAAAAACAAAAAATTCGTCAAACTTACATCTCTGTTTTTGCAGGTTTACTATTATTGCTATTGTTACTACTGTTTATAACACTACAAAATAATCGTAAAAAGGGTAAGCTATTAAAAAATCAAAATAAAGAAAAGGAGTTTTTATTAAAAGAGATACATCATCGTGTTAAAAATAATTTAGGTATTGTTTCGAGCTTATTAGATTTGCAATCGGCTCAAATGAAAGACCCAAAAATGATAAATGCCATTCAAGAAAGTCAGAATAGAGTACATTCTATGAGTATGATTCATCAAAAACTGTATCAAGGAAAAAATCTTGCAGCCATTGAAATGAAAGATTATTTTATCAATTTAAGCAAACATATTTCAGATTCATATGGCGTAAAAGAGCAGGTTTCATTGACCTATGATATGGAAAAAGTTGAACTGGATGTAGATACGGCAATTCCTTTGGGTTTATTGGTAAATGAATTACTAACCAATGCATTTAAGTATGCTTTTCCTAACCGCCGAAAAGGAAACGTAAATATAGGTTTACAGGTAGTTGGAGGGCAAACCATTAAATTGCGCGTAGAGGATAATGGAGTAGGCCAGTTTAAAAATGAAGTGATTCATGGTACCGGTTTTGGTACAGAGTTAATAAAACTATTAACAATCCAATTAGATGGTAAGATGCATAAAACAGTAAAAGACGGAACTTCCGTATCCTTTGAATTTAACTTTGAAAAGATGAGTATAATAAATTAAATTTTATGCCGATCCAAGGTTTAAAAGGTTTGTAGTCTGTTAAGCAATACACTTCGCGAAGTTTTACTTAGAGGTATTGCTTTTTTAAGAATTACTACGTGTGTACCTGCAACTTCATTTATATGGCTTAGGTTTACAATATACGATCGATGAATACGTAAAAAGTTTTCTTTTGGTAATTTCTCATCAATTTCTTTAAGGGTCATTACTAACAAACACTCTCTGTCTTTAGCATAAATTTTGCAATAATTACGATCGGCTTCAAAATAATAGATATTCTTTATTAATATTTTTACCATCCTATCATTTCGGCGAACAAAAATACTGTCACTTAAAACATATGGAGAGGAACAGGTATCATCTATATTTAACCCCTTTCCGTTAGCTTTCATTATCCTATCAATTGTTAGCTCTATTGCGTGTTGCAGGTCTAATTTTTTAAAAGGCTTGGATATGAATGCATATGGATTCGTAGCTTTGGCTCTTATAAAATGGTCTTCATCTGCATTTGCAGTAAGATAAATTATAGGGATATCGTATTCTGCTTGCATCTGTTGCACAGTTTCAATACCGTCTAATTTGCCTTTTAGTTGGATGTCCATGAGTACAATGTCGGGTCTGTTTTCTCTAATGTGTAGTAGAGCTTCTTCACCTCGAGGAACAAGACCATTTACTTCATAGCCCAATTTGCTCAATTGCAATGAAATATTTGCTCCAATAATCATTTCATCTTCAACAATAAGAATTTTAACAGCTGTTTCCATTTTAAAATAAACGATATATTGAAAGTCCTCTTTAACTTGTGTTTTCTTTACAACCAAGACAAATGTTTTACCAGTTAAACCATAAAATGATAAAACTTACTAAATTGGTAAGAAGTTTAAATGAGGAGAGCACAATAAATTTAATTAGTTAGTTATGAGTGTAATATAATGATTTTATTAAAACACAGCAAATATTATATAAATTATTTACTCCATTTAATGCTCAGTTTCACAAAGACTGCTTTATAAACCAATTGATTGTGTGTTTTATGAAAACAGTTACTTTGCTTTCATGTTTTTCATATTTAACATGGTATTTAAACATAATTATAATTTAAATCGTTGTTTGAGTGATAATTATATTCAAGTCCATATGCTTTGTTCTTAAAGCGAAGCGGTCTTATATCTTTTATAGTACACGAATAATTATAAATTAATGAATTTTTAGAACCCACCTTAAGTAATGCTGTATTATCTCTTAAAAAACATTATTTTTGTATTCTTTAATTATTAAAAACATAATATGAGTTTTGATCAGGCGAAAGCAGAATTAAATGAAGTTGGATATTTAAATTTGGAGGGTACAGAAAATATTGATTTTGCTGCAGAAATAAAAAAGCTAAAAAAAGAAAAAAATGCTATTATTCTTGCACACTATTATCAGGAACCGGCCATTCAGGATATTGCTGATTTTGTTGGAGATAGTTTGCAACTTTCCTATAAGGCTGCTGAGGCCGATGCAGATTTAATTGTCTTCGCCGGAGTGCATTTTATGGCAGAAACAGCTAAGATTTTAAATCCTAATAAAAAAGTAGTTTTACCCGATTTGAATGCGGGCTGCTCATTATCTGAAGCTTGCGAGGCAAAAGATTTAAAAGCTTTTAAAGAACTGCATCCCAATCATTTGGTGGTTACTTATGTAAATACTTCGGCAGAGGTTAAAGCGATTAGTGATTTGTGTTGTACTTCATCCAATGCAAAAAAAATTGTTGACTCCATACCATTAGATCAACCTATTATATTTGCTCCCGATAAAAATCTTGGCGCCTGGATACAAAAAGAAACGGGTAGAGATATGTTGTTATGGGATGGCGCATGTATTGTGCATGAGGCCTTTTCTATTGATAAATTAATTCTCACACATAAAGAGCATCCAAAAGCAAAAATTATTGCACACCCTGAGTCGGAAGATCATATTTTAAAAACAGCCGAATATATTGGGTCTACTTCAGGTTTAATCAATTATGTTAAAACGAATCCTGCCAAAGAATTTATTGTTGCTACAGAAGCTGGTATTTTACATGAAATGCAAAAGGAGGTTCCGAATAAAGAGCTGATTCCGGCACCATCACATGAAGATAATACCTGTGCATGTAGTGAATGTCCCTACATGAAAATGAATAATATGCGTAAATTATATTTATGTATGAAATACGAATTACCTGAAATTCAAGTCTCTAAAGAAATTCAGGAGAAAGCTTTAATTCCAATCCAAAGAATGTTAGACATTTCTGCAAAGAAATAAAAGAGATTAAACTTAGATTATCCAAATATTTAAGGATAAGAATATAAATAAAACGGGCCTAGAAAGGTCGAGAGATCCCGCTCAAAAATAAAAGCGGGATTAGCCTGCCTACCACAGGCAGGTTCAACTTTCAGTTTTGAACAATTTCGCTAAAGCAGAAATCTCAAAACTGAGTTTCACTAAAATAAAATGAGTGTAATAAAAGTAGATACCTTGATACTTGGTTCTGGAATTGCCGGACTTACCATAGCAATAAAAACTGCTAAAGCCCTGCCAAATAAAAAAATATTTGTTGTTACAAAAGCAGCAGAAAGTGAATCAAATACCAAATATGCGCAAGGGGGTATAGCAGCTGTTTGGGATAGTTTGGATTCATTTAAAAATCATATCAACGATACGATGATTGCGGGTGATCAATTGAGTAACAAAGAGATTGTTAAAATGGTAGTAGAAAATGCACCCAAATGCATGAATCAGTTGATGGATTGGGGAGCGGAGTTTGATAAAATTACCAACGGAGATTTAGATTTAGGTAAAGAAGGTGGCCACTCAGCAAATAGAATATTACATCATAAAGATATTACAGGTTTTGAGGTTGAGGAAACTTTGTTGGAACAAGTTAGACTATTAAAAAATATCACACTTTTACCATACCATTTTGCCATCGATTTGATTACGGATCATCAGGTGAGTAAGAAAGCGACAAAAAATGATATATCTTGCTATGGTGCCTATATTTTAAATCTGGAAACAAATAAAATTGACACCTATATTGCTACTTCTATTGTTTTAGCAACGGGAGGTGCAGGTCAGGTTTACGCAGCTACAACCAATCCAAATGTTGCGACAGGTGATGGTATTGCCATGGCATATAGAGCCAAAGCTAAAATTGAGGATATGGAATTTGTTCAATTCCACCCAACTTCTTTATACCAACCTGGTGTGAGTCCGGCTTTTTTAATTTCTGAAGCTGTACGTGGTTTTGGCGCATATTTGCGGAATAAATCAGGAAAACGATTTATGCTTGAAGTAGATGATAGAGCTGAGCTGGCACCTCGTGATATTGTGGCACGAGCCATTGATAGTGAGTTGATAAAAAGTGGAGATCAATATGTGTATTTAGATTGTACCCATTTAGAAATGGAAGGCTATATCAAACATTTTCCAAATATTTTTGAGAAATGTAAAAGTTTAGGAATTGATATAGCAACACAATATATACCAGTGGTTCCAGCTGCGCATTATATAATGGGAGGTATCGTGGTAAATAAAAAGGGATATACTTCAATAAATAATTTATTTGCCTGTGGTGAATGCTCTCGAACTGGATTGCATGGCGCCAACCGTTTGGCGTCTAATTCACTTTTGGAAGCCTTGGTGTTTGGAAATATAATTGCTGCTGAAATTGTAGAGCATAGAAAAAATATCACTTTAGAGGCCGATAAACAAATTCCTGAATGGGATGAAGAAGGAACAACCGTCCCTAAAGAAAAAGTTTTAATAAGTCACAACCGTAAAACAATTCAGAATATAATGACAGATTTGGTTGCAATTGTTCGCTCAAACGAACGTTTAGAAAAAGCATTAGATCATTTAGATTATTTATACCAAGACACTGAAAAAGCTTACGCAAAATCAAAATTGTCACCGCAAATTTGTGAGTTGAGAAATTTAAATGCCATTGCTTATTTGATCGTAAAACAATCTACGGCTCGAAAAGTAAATAAAGGAGCTTTTTACAGTTTAGATAACTTGTAAGATTGTTGTTGGTTAGTAGTATACTAGTTGATAGATAAAAGGTTGAGCTGTTTTTAATAACCAACAACTAAATCTACCTAAAACTCCATCCCTTATAATCAGAAGCACTTTCTAATTGATTTTCTAAATCATCTGGTAAAGCAGGAAAAAAATCAATTCCGGTTAAGGCTTCAATTTTATCTATTGAAGTTACAAATTCATAAAGTGCTTTGTTACTTTCTTGATGAGGTACTAAAAAAGCAATCGTTTTTATTTCTGGTTGCGTATAATCTAAAATAACTTTATAAAAATATTTTGGTACGGCTACATTCTCATAACCAATGGTTTTTAAGTTGTTGGTAAGAACACCACCAGTAATCACGTAAATTTCATCATATTTTTGTGCCCAATATCTGGTTTTTTGTTCTAATCTATTCCAAATACCAGCATTAAAATCATAAATTTGTGGGCTAATATTTGAAGTCAAAAAAGTTTCATTATATGCTTCTAAACTAAATTTTCTATCTGCAGCAGCTAATAAATGACCTTTGGTATAGCCTGATTTTTTGTAATTTTTCCAATCTGCAGAGCCTGTTTTTACTTTTGGGTCTTGTTCAAAATAAGGTCTTTTACGTTTGGTAAGAACAATTTGTTTATTGGTTAATTTATAAGCAACCCATTCGGCTTGTTCAAATTCTTCATCATAAGAAAGCGTAAAATATTTATGCTGTACAATATTATTTGTAGTAGAGGTTGGTAAAAAATCAAAATTTAATGATTTTGAATTTTCTGTACTTTTTGAAGTGCACGAAATAAAAATAATACTCAATAAAAATACACTTAGTAATTTTAAATGATGATTTTTAGTTTGATTTTTCATTTATTAAAATAGTTTCAAAATCTTCGGTTTTTTCCAATTGATTAAAATCAGAAAATATTTGATTGGGAGCCAAAGTCAATTTTCTTTTACTTAAATCTAACCAGGCGCCATAAACTTCAATAATTGCAGCCAAAACACCATCTTGTTTGCATATTTTGTGCTGAAACTTAAACCGTTCCCCATTTTCTGATAAGCCCTTCATAAGCAATGTAACACTAATATCTTCGCTAAGTGTTATTTCGCGATAAAAAATAGTGTTTTCACTAAACAGAACTGGACCTAAATTTTGTTTATTGAGTTCGGATAAAGAATATCCACAATCCTTAAAATAACGAACACGTGTTTCTGCTGCATAATCATTATAGGCCGAATGCCGCATGTGATTATTGGGGTCAAAATCTGCCCAACGGGTTTTGAATGTTAGTTTGTAATTCATTTACTTAGCGTTTTGAAGAGGTGAGCAAATCAAAAAAGAAAAGAAATCTAAAAAGTATTTTTAAGCCAATACTTCAGCTATTCTTTTCACAGCTTCAATCAAATTTTCTTGTGAGGCTGCATAAGAAATACGAATACAATCTGGTGCACCAAATGCATCTCCGGTAACGGTAGCAACATTGGCTTCTTCTAATAATAGCATGGAAAAATCACTAGCGTCTTTTATGACTTTTCCTTTTATAGTTTTTCCAAAATAGTAAGAAACGTCGGGGAAAATATAAAAAGCTCCTTCTGGAACATTGGTTTTAATACCTTCAATTTTACTTAGTAAATCAATCATTAGATCTCTTCGAGTTTCAAACTCATCAACCATGTACTGTATTTTAGAAACAGGAGCTTCTATGGCAGTAATGGTTGCTCTTTGGGCTATACAGTTTGCACCTGATGTAATTTGCCCTTGCATTTTATTACAAGCTTTGGCAATCCATTCCGGGGCACCGATATATCCAATTCTCCATCCAGTCATGGCAAAGGCTTTTGCAACGCCATTAACGGTTATAGTTCGGTCATACAAACTTTCAATGGCAGCAAAACTAAAATTAGGAGTACCGTAATTGATGTGTTCATAAATTTCATCCGAAAGGATATAAATATTTGGGTATTTTTCTAAAACCTTAGCCAAAGCTCTAAACTCTTCTTCCGTATAAACTGTACCACTTGGGTTGTTAGGCGAGTTAAAGAAGATCATTTTAGTTTTTGGCGTAATTGCCGCTTCTAATTGCTCTGGAGTAATTTTAAAATTGGTTTCTATTGATGAAGGTATTTCAATATATTTTGCTTCAGCCAAAATGGTAAGTGCAGAATAGCTAACCCAATAAGGCGCAGGTAATAATACTTCGTCACCAGGGTTTAAAAGAACCATTACCAAATTGGCAATAGATTGTTTAGCTCCTGTAGATACTACTACTTGATTGGCCGTATAATTCAGGTTATTATCTCGTTTGAATTTGCGGCAAATAGCTTCGCGCAAATCTGCATAACCATTAACTGGGCTATATGAATTATAGTTGTCGTTGATGGCTTGAATCGCTGCATCTTTTATAAAATCAGGAGTATTAAAGTCGGGTTCTCCCAAACTTAAACTAATGATATCTTTTCCTTGTTCTTTAAGTTCTCTAGCTTTGGCGGCCATTGCCAAAGTTTGAGATACAGGTAAACTGTTAATTCTTCGTGATAATTGTTGCGACATGATTTTTATGCAAGTTGTGGTTTTTCCCCTAAAGCACTTAATTGATGATAATGCTCTAAAATGGCTTTCCTCATTGTTTTATATTCATTATAAGGCAGGCTGAATTCTTTTGTAGTTTCTTTAACAATTTTTGCAATTTTTTTATAATGCACATGACTTATTTGTGAAAATAAGTGGTGCTCAACTTGATAATTTAAACCTCCGGTAAAAAAACCTACAAACCAACTTTTTGGTGCAAAATTAGAGGTAGTATATAATTGATGAATTGCCCATGTGTTTTTCATATTTCCTTCCTCATCTGGTTGCGGCATATCTGTATTTGGCATAACGTGAGCTAATTGAAAAACGACGCTTAAAATAATTCCGGCTGTATAGTGCATAATAAAAAACCCAATCAACACCTGCCACCAGGTAAAGCCTATAAATAATGGTAAGGCAACCCAAAGTGCATAATATAATATTTTACCTATAATCAATTTTGTCCACTGTGTAGCCGGATTTGGAAATTTACCATAAGATAATTTTCTTTTTAAATAGTGATAGGATTGCTTAAAATCGGTTGTAATAGCCCAGTTCATGGTTAATAATCCGTACAGGAAAAAAGAATAATATTTTTGATATTTATGAATTTTTAACCATGGCGCATGTTTTGAAAAGCGAATAATTCTACCTGCATCAATATCTTCATCATGTCCTTGGATATTGGTGTAAGTATGGTGTAAAACATTGTGTTGTACTTTCCAATTATAATCATTTCCGGCAAGGATATAAATACTACTACCCATTAATTTATTAACCCATTTTTTACTGGAAAAAGATTCGTGATTCGCATCATGCATAACATTCATTCCAACACCCGCCATGCCAATACCAATTAATATCATGCTTAATATTTGAGCCCAAGCAGGTAAATCAAACGTTAAAATAATTATTAATGGTACTATGAGCAAAGTAAACATGACAATTGCTTTGGTGTAAAGTTTCCAGTTTCCAGTACGTTTGATATTGTTTTCTTTGAAATAATTGTTAACTCTTTTATTTAGAGTTCTAAAGAATTTTGTCTTGTCTCTAGTTAAAAATTTTATCTCTTGCATTGGTTTTTATTTTTGATTGTTAAATCATTGATAATTTGTTGCAAAGCTAATGGTTTTTTAACGGAATTTTGAAAATTTTTGTTAAAATAATAATCTCATTTTTAATCGTATTTTTACCGAAAATTACGAGAGCCATGGAAGTGTTAAATCGCTATTTTAATGACTTAACTGCATTGCAAATAGAGCAATTTTCAAAGTTGCAAAATCTGTATGAATTATGGAATGCACAGATTAATGTAATTTCTAGAAAAGATATTGAGGCTTTGTTATTGCGACACCTTTTACACTCTTTAGGAATTGCAAAAGTGCAAGAATTCAATCCGGGTTCTAAAATACTGGATGTGGGTACTGGCGGAGGTTTCCCTGGTATTCCATTAGCAATTTTATTTCCTGAAAGTCAATTCTATTTGGTGGATTCTATGGGTAAAAAAATAAAAGTGGTAAATGCTGTTGCAGATGAAATTGGATTGAAAAATGTACAGGCTTCGCATGAACGTGCCGAAAAAATTCAAGGAGAATTTGATTTTATTGTAAGCAGGGCAGTTACCAATATGGATGATTTTGTACAATGGACAAAAAAGAAAATTTTGAAAAAGCAGAATCACCAATTAAAGAATGGTATTTTGTATTTAAAAGGAGGTGATTTAACCAAAGAGCTTCAAAACTTTCCAAAGGCAACGATTTACAATTTATCAGATGTTTTTAAGGAGGATTTTTTTGAAACCAAAAAAGTAGTGCATTTGCCTTTAAAATTTAAACCTTAATCTATTTAATAATTATTTAGTGTTTTTCATACTAAGTTGTTAAATAGCTAAAATGAAGTTATTCCACTTACATTTATCGCATTATTGAAATAATATTTGTTAAAAAATTGCGTAATGCGAGATAGTATTTTTATCTTTTGATCCTCAAAAAAAGATAAATTTTAATTATGGATAAGGAACTTTCGTCAATACATTACGATAAATATTTACAATTAAATAAAATTTTGGATGCACAAAAACTGCGAAGTGTAGAATTTGACAAACCAGCTCATGATGAAATGCTTTTTATCATTGTGCATCAGGTTTATGAATTGTGGTTTAAAGAAATTATTCACGATCTTAACTCAGTTATGGATCTATTTGGAGAAGAAGTAGTTCAAGAAAAAAATATTGGAATAGCCATATCTCGACTCGATCGCATTGCAAAGATTCAAAAAATATTGGTAGATCAAATTGAAATTATTGAAACACTTACTCCGCTTGATTTTTTAGATTTTAGAAATTATTTACTTCCCGCTTCGGGTTTTCAGAGTTTTCAGTTCAGACAATTAGAGGTTTCTTTAGGTCTTAAAAGGGACAATAGAATTTCTTATACCCAATGTGCTTATTCGGGAGTTTTTTCTCAAAAAGAACAAGATATCTTAAGTAAATTAGAGGAAAATGATTCTATGCTAGAATTGGTTGAAAAATGGCTGGAAAGGATTCCATTTTTAAATTTTGATGCAACAGGTTCAAAAGAAGGATTTGATTTTGTGGGTGCCTATAAAAATTCTGTTGCAAACATGTTAGAATTAGAAGAAAAAGCCATAAATAATGCAGATTATATTGGTGATGCGGAGAAGCATTTGCGTTTAAAAATGCTAGGTGAAACGAATACGTATTTCAGCTCTATTTTTAATGAAGAAGAACATTTGAAAAAAATAAAAGATGGTGAGTTAAAATTATCCTATAAAGCAACAATGAGTGCTTTGCTAATTAATTTATACAGAGATGAACCAATTTTACGTCAGCCTTATATGTTTTTACAAAAACTAATTGATATTGACGAATTGTTAACAAGCTGGCGAAACAGGCATGCACAAATGGTATTGAGAACTTTAGGTAAAAAAATTGGTACAGGCGGTTCATCAGGTTATGATTATTTAAAAACTACGGCGGATAAACATAGAATATTTTATGACTTACATAATATTTCAACCTTGTTGATTCCGCGATCACATCTACCAGTTTTGCCAGATGATTTAAAAGAAAAGCTAAACTTTAATTTTACACAAAAATAAAAATGGATTTAAATTTAAAAGGAAAATATGCACTGGTTTGTGGTAGTTCACAAGGTATTGGTATGGCCTCTGCTATTGAATTAGCTTCTTTAGGTGCCAATGTTGTTTTGATGGCCAGAAATGAAAAGGTGTTAAAACAAGTTTCAAATGCATTACCCAAAAATGAGAATAATCACGATTTTATCGTTGCAGATTTTTCTAAACCAAAACAGTTAAAAGAGATATTAGAAAAGTATTTACAAGATAATAAGATTGACTTTAATATTTTAGTAAATAATA
Source organism: Flavobacteriaceae bacterium (assembly GCA_021647985.1). Lineage (GTDB taxonomy): Bacteria > Bacteroidota > Bacteroidia > Flavobacteriales > Flavobacteriaceae > Lutimonas. The sequence continues at coordinate 27,884 of JAKITQ010000008.1, forward strand.
CAGGTGGTCCAGCCGGAGGGCAAATTATTGATGCCTCAACCGAATCCTTTGAAAATACATTTTCCCAGCATTTGATAAATAATCATATAATTACTCAAGCCCTAGTTGAAGGAATGAAAAGAACCGGCTATGGCCGAATTATTAATATTATTTCTACTTCTGTAAAGCAACCTCTAAACGGACTAGGGGTTTCCAATACAATACGAGGCGCCGTTGCAAGTTGGTCAAAAACAATGGCCAATGAATTGGGAGTTTATGGTATAACAGTAAACAATGTTTTACCCGGAGCTACAGATACGGTTCGTTTAAGATCAATTATTGAAAATAAGGCTACCAAAACAGGATTGTCAGAAGATGAGGTCTCAAAAATGATGATTGCACAAGTTCCCTTGCAAAGGTTTGCCGATGCCAAAGAAATTGCTTATGCGGTTGGGTTTTTAGCTTCACCATCAGCAGCTTATATCAATGGTGTCAATATTCCGGTAGATGGGGGAAGGACAAAGTGTTTGTAGTTTAAAAGTTATAAGTTATAAGTTGAAAAGTTGAAAAGTAGTTAAGGAGAAAAGAGAGAATGGAGAGAAAAGGAGAGAAGAGAGAAGAAAAGTGAGAAAATAATAAATTTAAATAGATTCGTTTTCACGAGCTACGAAGCATGAGTAGCGTGGTGATCTATTGAAAATTGGTTATTTGTTGTTTGTTGAAAAGCTAAAAGCTAAAGGCCAAAGGCAAAAAGCCAAGAGCCAATAGCCAAAAGCCAACAGCTAAAGGCCAAAAGCAAAATGTCAAAAGAAATAAATGAATAAAATACGAAACTATATTAACGGAGAATTAGTATCTCCCCTTTCCAAGAAATACATGGATAATATCAATCCGACAACGGGGAAAGTTTATGCTTTAATTCCAGATTCAGATGCTTCTGATATTGACCTTGCAACTCAATCTGCTATTCAAGCAAAAAAGGAATGGGGCAATTCAAGTATCGAATATCGCTTTAAAATTCTAATGAAAATTGCTGATTTAATTGAACGAGATATAGAAACATTGGCTTTGGCCGAAAGTATCGATAACGGAAAACCATTAACACTAGCAAGAAATATAGATATCCCTAGAGCAGTTAGTAATTTTCAGTTTTTTGCAACAGCTATCAAACACTTTGCTTCAAATGCACACGAACTAACTGGCGAAGCCATCAATTATACACTTAAAAAACCTATTGGCGTTGTTGCTTGTATATCTCCGTGGAATTTACCCCTATATTCTTTTACCTGGAAAATAGCTCCGGCACTTGCGGCTGGTAACTGTGTTATTGCCAAACCATCTGAAATAACACCAATGACGGCTTATCTACTTTCTAAAATTTGTATGGAAGCAGGTTTGCCAAAAGGAGTTTTAAATATTGTTCACGGTTTGGGTTCTAAGGTTGGAAATGCAATTAGTGAACATATTGATATAAAAGCTATTTCATTTACTGGAGGTACAGAAACTGGAAGACAAATTGCAAAAACAGCAGCACCGATGTTTAAAAAATTATCACTGGAATTGGGTGGTAAAAACCCGAATATAATTTTCGCCGATTGTAATTACGAGGCAATGTTGAAAACAACTTTAAAATCGTCTTTTGCCAATCAAGGTCAAATTTGTTTATGCGGATCAAGAATATTTATTGAGCGAACATTGTATAAGAAATTCAAAACAGATTTTGTTGAAAAAACCAAGGCTTTAATAGTTGGAGATCCATTAATGGAACAAACCGATATTGGCGCGATAGTTTCTAAACAACATCAGGATAAAATTATGTCGTATATTGAATTGGCTAAAAAAGAAGGAGGAAGAATTTTGTGTGGAGGTGAAAAAGTAAAACTTGATGGCGATAACGCTGAAGGGTTTTTTATAAGTCCGACTATCATTGAAGGCTTAAGTGCATCTTGTAGAACCAATCAGGAAGAAATATTCGGACCAGTAGTTACCATCATGCCATTTGATACAGAAGAGGAGGTATTAAATTATGCCAATAGCACCGTTTATGGATTATCAGCTACACTTTGGACAGATAGTAATGCGAGAATTAATCGTTTTACTAATACATTGGAAGCTGGTATTATTTGGGTAAATTCATGGTTGCTTCGCGATTTGCGAACACCTTTCGGTGGAGTAAAAGATTCGGGAATTGGTAGAGAAGGAGGTTTTCATGCCTTGGAATTTTTTACGGAAACAAAGAATATTTGTATAAAATATGAATAAACATATGAACACAAAAAATAAATTTGAATCATCAAAAGCCCCAGAACCTGTGGGTTTATATCCTCACGCTCGTAAAGTTGGAAACTTGTTATTTTTATCGGGTGTTGGACCAAGAGAAAGAGGAAAAAAAGAGATTCCTGGTGTTACCTTAGATAAAAACAAGCACATTATTGCCTATAATATTGAAAAACAGTGTCATGCAGTATTTAAAAACATTCGATATATTTTAGAAGATGCCGGTTCAAGTTGGGAAAACATTGTTGATGTTACCGTATTTTTAACCAATATAAAAGATGATTTTAAAACGTATAATAAAATTTATTCGCAATATTTTAAAGAAAATCAACCTTGTCGAACCACTGTTGAAATCAATTGTTTACCAACACCAATAGCTATTGAATTAAAAGTAATAGCTACCATTTAAACCAAAAATATTATGCCAAAATTAATTTCACCACCAATAAATTTTCTAAAATGGATTGAAGAAAATAGAGACCAACTAAAACCACCTGTATGCAATAAAGTTGTTTGGGAAAATGGCGACTTTATTGTTATGGTTGTAGGAGGTCCAAACAATAGAAAAGATTATCATTATAATGAAACGCCTGAATTTTTTTATATGATAGAAGGAGACATGATTTTAAAAGTAATTGAAGATGGTGTTTTTATTGATGTACCAATTAAAGAAGGGGAAATTTATTTATTACCTCCAAAAGTACCACATTCTCCACAGCGTTTTGAAAACACAGTTGGTTTGGTAATAGAAACCAAAAGAGGTTCAGGTGTATTAGATGCATTGGAATGGTATTGTGAATCATGTGGTAATCCGTTATATCGTGAGGCATTCACTTTAGAAAATATCGTAACACAAATGCCTATTATTTTTGATAAGTATTACAATAATTTGGATTTAAGAACTTGTAATAAATGTAATACAATAATGGGTAAAATTTAATAATGGCAGACTTGAATCACGATAATAATTCTTTAAAAATTGATATCCATACGCATATCATGCCTGAAAAAATGCCCAATTTTGCTAAAAAATTTGGCTATGGAGGCTTTATTCATTTAGATCATCACAAACCATGTTGTGCCAGAATGATGAAAGATGATGAATTTTTTAGAGAGGTAGAAGACAATTGCTGGAGTGCAGAGGCACGTCTTAAAGATTGCAAGCACTATCATGTAGATGTACAAGTTTTATCTACAATTCCGGTGCTTTTTAGTTATTGGGCCAAACCCAAAGATGCATTGGGTGTATCTATGTTTTTAAATGATCATATAGCCGAAATCGTACAGCGTTATCCCAAACGGTTTATCGGTTTAGGAACCATTCCGATGCAAGTATCTGAATTGGCAATTAAAGAATTAGAAAGATGTAAAAAAATTGGATTAGTAGGTGTAGAAATTGGGTCGCATGTTAATGATTGGAATTTAGATAACGAGAATTTGTTTCCTATTTTTCAAGCGGCCGAAGCATTGGATATGGCAATTTTTGTTCATCCTTGGGATATGATGTCGAAAAACAAAATGGAAAAATATTGGTTGCCTTGGTTGGTGGGTATGCCGGCCGAATCTTCTTTGGCTATTTGCTCTTTAATTTTTGGTGGTGTTATGGAAAAGTTACCCAATTTGCGTTTTGCTTTCGCTCATGGCGGAGGATCTTTTCCGGCAACGATAGAAAGAATTGAGCACGGATTTAACGTTCGCCCCGACCTTTGTGCTGTTGACAATCCAGTAAGTCCGAAATCATATTTAGGTAAGTTTTGGGTTGATTCATTAACCCATGATCCAGCGATGTTAAAATACTTGGTGGATTTAATGGGTGAAGATAAGGTTGCTTTGGGTACCGATTATCCTTTCCCTCTAGGGGAATTAGCCCCGGGTAAACTTATTGAAAATATGGATGGTTTTTCGTTAAAAACCAAAGCGCAATTGTTAAGTGGTAGCGCATTATCGTGGTTAAACCTTAAAAAAGAACAATTTATATAATGCAATTAAACTTTAAAATTTCAAATAAAAATTACAGTATAAATACAGATAAGTATCATGATATTGCCATTGCTTTACAATTTAATAAGGAGCAACCCAATACTTATAATGTTGAAAAAGCAACAAGCAAAGCTTATGCAATTGATAATTTTATAGGAGATACCAGAAGAGGTGGTGGTTGTAATTTTGAAGTATTAAAAATGATTCCACACTGTAATGGCACGCATACTGAATGTATTGGCCATATAACCAATCAAAGAATATCTATAAATGAGCAATTGAAAGATGTTTTTATACCTGCAACATTAATTAGTGTTACTCCTTTAATTGCTGATGATATGGAAGATGTATATCAACCAACTTTAGAAAAAAATGATAGGGTGATCAGTAAAAAAATATTGGAGGATGCTATAAAAAATTACAACAATCATTTTTTAAAAGCTTTAGTTATTAGAACATTGCCAAATGACAATAAGAAAAAATCAAGAAATTATATGAAGCATGAAGCCCCATTTTTTTCTTTAGATGCCATGGAATATATTATTGCTTTAGGAGTAGATCATCTATTGGTAGATATGCCTTCGGTAGATAGGGCTTTTGATGATGGTGAATTAAACGTGCACCATATATTTTGGAACGTTAAAAAAGGAACGCACGAGATTGATGAAAGTTCAAATTTATATAAAACGATTACCGAAATGGTTTATGTTGAAGATGCAATTCAAGACGGAAATTATATGTTGAATTTACAAATTGCTTCATTTGTTTCGGATGCATCACCAAGCAGACCAATATTAATGGAAATTACTGAAATTTAAAAAATGGATTACCAAAATAATTTAGCTTATGCAAAAAATTTAGATATAGAAGACCCACTGAGGTTGTACAGAGATAAATTTTATATTCCCAAACAAAAGAATGGTAAAGATCATATTTATTTATGTGGAAACTCTTTAGGATTGCAGCCTAGATCAACGAGAAAATATATAGAGCAAGAATTAAATGACTGGGAAAAATTAGGCGTAGAAGGTCATTTTGAAGCTAAAAATCCTTGGATGTCCTACCATGAAATTTTAACCGATAAAATGTCGAAAATCGTTGGTGCAAAAGCCAATGAAGTGGTGGTGATGAATAGCCTTACGGTAAACTTGCATTTGATGATGGTTTCTTTTTATAGACCAAGTTCAAAAAGGTATAAAATTCTTATTGAGGGTAATGCATTTCCATCAGATCAGTATGCGGTGAAATCACAAATAGAATTTCATGGATATGATGTTGCTGATGCTTTGATAGAATTAATTCCCCGAAAGGGAGAAAAAACCATGCGAATAGAAGATATTTTAAAATTAATAAAGGAAGAAGGAGATACGATCGTTTTAATTATGATTGGTGGATTGAATTATTATACCGGACAGGCTTTTGATATGAAAGCTATAACAAAAGCAGGGCATGAAAAAGGTTGTTTTGTAGGTTTTGATTTGGCACACGGCGCAGGAAATTTACCCTTGCAATTACATGATTGGCAGGTAGATTTTGCAGTTTGGTGTACTTATAAATATTTAAATTCGGGTCCGGGTGGTGTAGCAGGGTGTTTTGTCCATGAAAATCATGTAAAAGATAGTACAATAAAGCGATTTACCGGTTGGTGGGGGCATGAAAAAGCCACTAGATTTTTAATGGATGATACGTTTGTTCCTATTGAAAGTGCTGAAGGTTGGCAATTGAGCAACGCACCCATTTTGTCAATGGCAGCATTGCATGCTTCTTTAGATATTTTCGAGAAAGTTGGTATGAAAGCAATTCAAAATAAAGCTGAGAACCTGACTGGTTATTTAGAATATTTATTAATTGAACTTCAACACGATGCTATTGAAATAATCACTCCAAAAAATGCAGCAGGTAGAGGTTCGCAGTTATCGATACAAGTAAAAAATAGTGATAAATCATTATTTAAAAAAATCACTAAAAAAGGTGTGATTGCAGACTGGAGAGAACCCGATGTTATACGAGTAGCACCAATTCCTTTGTACAATAGTTATGCAGATGTATTTTCTTTTGTAGCCATTTTAAAAGAATGCCTAAATCAATAAAGATGAAAGAGAAAAAAGCAATCATTGTTGGAGCTGGTTTGGTTGGATCGTTATGGGCAATTTATTTATCGAAAGCTGGCTATACTGTTGATATTTATGAGCTAAGAGATGATATTAGAAAGGTAGATATTTCGGCAGGTAAATCTATAAATTTGGCATTGTCTTATCGAGGATGGAAGGCCTTGGATAATGTTGGAATAGGTGATGAGATCAGAAAAATTGCTTTGCCCATGTTTGGAAGAATAATGCACGATAAAAAAGGAGCAATAACCTACCAGGCTTATGGTAAAGAAGACCAAGCAATTTATTCTGTTTCTCGTGGTGATTTGAATGCGAAGATGATGGATTTGGCAGAATCATTCGAAAATACTTCAATTCATTATAATCACAAATGTATAGATGCCAATTTGAATAAAGGAATCGTTTATTTTGAAAATACCAAAACGAAAAAAAGAATAGAGAGAAATGCAACTGTAGTTTTTGGAACGGATGGTGCATTTTCGGCCATAAGAATAAAGGCCATGCAAAAAACCTATCGTTTTCAATATAGCCAGCATTATATTGAAGATGGTTATAGGGAAATATTATTACCAGCAAATAAAGATGGTTCTTACAAATTAGATAAAAAAGCGTTGCATATTTGGCCAAGAGGCAGGTTTATGTTAATTGCCTTGCCAAATGAAGATGGCTCTTTTACCTGTACCTTATTTATGCCACATAAAAATAATAAGAACAGTTTTGAGAATTTAAAAACAAAAGATCAAATCAATGATTTTTTTAAAAATGAATTCCTTGATTTTTATAAAATGATACCAGAAATTGCTGAGATATGGGGTAATCACCCATTGTCGCCTTTGGCAATTATTAGGTGTTATCCTTGGGCAGTGGGTAAGGCGGTATTGATGGGAGATGCGGCACATGCTACGGTTCCGTTTTACGGACAGGGAATGAATAGTGGTTTTGAAGATTGCACTGTAATGGAGGAATTAAGAAAAAAATATAACGAGGATTGGGAGGCTATTTTTGATGTTTTCCAAAAGCAACAGAAGCCAAATGGTGATGCCATTCAAGATTTGTCATTACACAATTACCATGTGATGCGTGATTTTGTTGGCGATACTAAATTTTTATTACAAAAAAAGATAGAAGCAGAATTCAGTAAAAAGCACCCTGATAAATGGTTGCCACTTTACAGTCAGGTAAGTTTTAGTGATATTCCTTATGCAAAAGCCCTGCAAGTAGGTAAGCAACAAAATAAAATTATGAAAGAGGTGATGCAATTAGATAATATTGAAACTATTTGGGATAGTGAAGAAGTAACAGCATATATATTAAAGAGATTGTGATTGGTTTAAATTATTTTAGAATCTAAACAAATAAAAAAATCTTCATCAATTGGATTGATGAAGATTTTAGTTTATAAAATGAACTTATACCAAATTATTCTCCCAAAAAAGGATATCGATAATCCGTTGCCGGAACAAAAGTTTCTTTAATGGTTCGGTTTGAAACCCAACGAAGTAAATTCCAAACTGAACCTGCTTTGTCATTAGTTCCTGAACCTCTTGCGCCACCAAATGGTTGTTGCCCAACTACAGCACCTGTTGGTTTATCATTGATATAAAAATTACCTGCGGCATTTTCTAAAGCTTTGCTGGCGTAATCAATTACATAGCGATCTCCACTTAAAATGGCACCTGTTAAAGCATAATCTGATTCATCAATGGTTTTTAATATCTCTTTCCAGTTTTCATCTTCATAAATATATATAGTAATAACTGGACCAAATAGTTCGGTACACATGGTTTTGTATTTTGGATCTGTAGTTACAATAACAGTAGGCTCAATAAAATAACCTTTGCTTTTGTCATATCCACCTCCAATAATAATTTGGGCATTGTCATCTTTTTTAGCTTGATCTATATAGCTAACCAACTTATCAAAAGATCCTTCATGAATTACAGCATTCATAAAATTAGAAGGGTCATCGGTTGCACCAATTTTAATAGTTTTCACTTCTTTTTCTAATCCTGCTTTAACTTCTGCCCATTTACTTTTTGGAATATAAGCTCTGGAGGCAGCTGAACATTTCTGACCTTGATATTCAAAAGCACCCCTTATGATTGCAGTAATAACTTCATCCGCATTAGCGGTATTGTGCATCCATATAAAATCTTTACCACCTGTTTCTCCAACAATTCTTGGGTAGGTTCTATAAGTATTGATGTTTTCTCCAATTTTTTTCCATAAACTTTTAAAAACATTTGTTGATCCGGTAAAGTGAATACCAGCAAAATCTTTATGGGTCATTACAACATCGGTAATCATAACTGGATCACCATAAACCACATTGATAACACCATCTGGTAAGCCTGCAGCTTTTAATAAATCAACGATTACTTTGGCTGAATAAATTTGGTGGTCTGATGGTTTCCAAACCACCACATTGCCCATCATGGCAGCAGATGCAGGTAAATTACCGGCAATTGCAGTAAAGTTAAACGGAGTAACCGCATAAACAAATCCTTCTAAAGGGCGGTATTCCATTCGATTCCAAATACCTGGTGATGAGATAGGTTGATCGTTATAAATTTGGGTCATAAATTCTACATTGAAACGTAAAAAATCTATAAACTCACAAGCTGCATCAATTTCGGCCTGCATCACATTTTTTGATTGTGCCAACATGGTAGCGGCATTCATTTTGGCTCTAAAAGGCCCTGCTAATAAATCGGCAGCTTTTAAAAAAATTGCCGCTCTACTTTCCCAAGGCATATTTGCCCAATCTTTTTTTGCATCTAAAGCCGTTTGTATGGCTAAATCAATATGTTCTTTTTTGGCTTTGTGATAAACACCAAGTTTGTGCTGATGGTTATGAGGAGGTTGCATGGTTGCGGTGTCTCCAGTTTTAATTTCATTAGAACCAATATACATAGGTATATCAATTTTTTCATTGTACATGGTATTGTACATTGCTAAAACTTCCTGTAATTCTGTAGAGCCTGGAGCATACGCTTTTACAGGCTCATTTATGGTTTTCGGTACTTTATAAAATCCGTTGGACATTTGTTTGTATTTTTAAGAATTATTTTAATTTTAAAGAGGTCAAAGATACGAATAATGTAAGATTTTAAGATTAAGATGCAAGGTAAATGTTATGTTTGTAACTTAATTAACTTTTTTTTAGCAATTTATTACAAAACCCTATGTGTACGGTTACTTATATACATTTAAATAATAACAATTTTATATTAACGTCAAGCAGAGATGTTCCGTTTTCTAGAGAAAAGGCAGATTTACCAAAACAATATATAGAACAAGGAATCTCATTGTATTATCCGAAGGATGGGAAAGCTGGAGGTACATGGATTGGTTTTAGTGATAAAAAAAGAATGATTTGTTTATTAAATGGGGGGTTTAAAAATCATAAGCAGCAAGAATACTATATCAAAAGTAGGGGTTTAATTGTAAAGGAATTATTAAAATCGGATGATATTACCAAAGCCTGTAAAACAATTGATCTAGAAAAAGTTGAGCCGTTTACCTTGGTGATTGTTGCATGGATTAAAAAGATAGACCTATTTGAATTTGTATGGGATGGGAATAATAAACATTTTAGTATTTTGAAACAGGAAAACCATATTTGGTCTTCATCAACTTTGTATACTGACGCGATCAAGAATAGGAGAAAGTCATGGTTTAAAAAATGGGAGTTGGAGCATCACCCGCAAAATCCAAAAACTGAAAATGTAAAAAATGACATTCTTAAATTCCATCATACGGCAGGAGAAGGTGATTCAAATGTTGATGTGTTGATGAAAAGAGTAAAAGTTGGAACGGTTAGCATTACGCAGGTAATAAAAAATAATAATGATATAAAAATGAACTATGAAGAAATTAAAAGTTAATTTCTTCATGTTGTTTACTATAGGTTATTTTTATTTTTTAGCCAATTGTAAAATTTTGGCAAGTGAATTCAATTAAATGTTGCTGGCAACATTAATTGAAAAGTAGGAATTTGTACTTTGAATTTTTTAGAGGTTTTGAAATTGATCATATTATAATATCCGTTCATAGAACCTATGGCAGAAGTTAAATAGCAATTAGAAGTGTAGGTGTAAATTTGCTTTGGTTTTAATATGGGTTTTTTTCCAATAACTCCTTCACCTTCAACTATTTCTAATTGGTTTAAAGAATCAAAAATATTCCAATGCCGACTTAATAATTGCACTGTATCACTACTTTGATTTTCAATAGTTACGCTATAACTAAAGGCATAGTAAATTTTACTATGTTGATAGCGTCTATCTTCAAAATTTGAAGTGATTGAGATTTTTATGCCCTTTGTAATTTGCTGAATCATATGTTAAACACTGATTTTTATTGATTTACAAATATACTCAAATCAATTAGGTATTCGGAAATTTTCCCGAAAGTTATTTTTTTCTTTAGCAATGTAAAAAAATCAAGCGTAGCCTTAGCTACGGTTTCTGTTTTTAAAGAAGATAAAGGAAAAAAGAACAAGATAAAAAACCGAAAAACTAGTTGGTTTGAGTATATAAGGTTTATTTTAAAAAGATAAATGATTTACCTTCTTTTGTATCTTTAGCAAACTCGCCAATAGTTCTTTCTGTTAATTCACGCAATAAAGAATCTCTACAGGGTGCTGCAACATGGTGAATGGCACAAGGGTTTTCGTCACTACATTTAGGTAAGCCAATAAAACAGGAACTAAAAGAATCTAATCCATCAATACATTGTATGATATTTAAAATATTTTTTGATTGCTCTTTTTTTCCTAAATAGAAACCTCCATTAGGCCCTTTTACCGATAAGATTATTTTTTCTTTACTAAGGGTTTGAAATATTTTTGCCAAAAATGGAGCAGGTACCTCTATGATATTAGCAACAGTTTTTGAGCTTAATTTATTGTCTATACTGGATTTTACTGCAAGGTAGAGAACCGCTCTAATTGCATATTTACTTTGATTACTTAACATAAAGCAAATATAAAAGATATTTTTATCCTTTATGTGATAAAAATCATGTTTTTGATTAGCAAGGTAGCTTAATTTTGTGTAAATTTAATTTTTAATAATCTAACTTAAATACAATAATTATGAAAAGTAAAATTTTTGCAATAGCAGTCGTATTTTCTTTCGTTTTTTATTCTTGCAATACTGATAAAAAACAAGATGCTGTTAAAAGTGAGACAAAACAAGAGCAGAGTGTATCTGCGAATACAGGGCAAGCTTCTGTTAAGGATGATGGTGTTTCGGATGCAAATGCACTACAGGTAGCAAAATCTATAGAAGATTTTTCAACATTAGTTGTAGCCATTGAGGCAGCTGGAGTTCAAAATTCAGTTGTAAACACTGGTCCGTTAACAATTTTCGCACCTTTAAATAGTGCTTTTGCCAAATTGCCAGAAGGTACTGTTGAAACCTTATTAAAACCTGAAAACAAAAAGGATTTATCTTTTATTTTAGTAAACCATGTTGCTCCAGCAAACTATCCTATTAAACAATTAAAAAAAGAGGCTAAAAAAGGAAGAAAACTTTATATGGCTTCAGGTAAATATTTGGTTGTAGAGAATAAAGATGGAGAAATCTATGTTGGTGGTACCAAAATATTAAAAACCGTAAAAGTAAGTAACGGATGGATACACGTAATTGACGATGTATTGGTTCCTGCTGAATAATAATTAATAATAATAAATCTAACTAAAAATGAAATTAAAAATTTTAACTGTCTTGGCACTAAGTGCTATCATGATGAGTTGTGGAGGTGATAAACCAAAAGAAAAAGCTGCTGATTCGCCGGCAAAAGAGGATATGAAAGCTGAAGTCACTAAAATTGACCCTATGAAAGACAAAGGTGTAGGTCCAATAAAATCTGTAACTATAGGTGACATTGATGATGCAATGGTAGCAAATGGAGAAAAAATATTTAAGGCAAAATGTACGGCTTGTCATAAAATTAGTAAAAGGTTTGTAGGCCCAGCTTTAAAAGGTATTACTAAAAAACAAACACCAGAGTGGATTATGAATATGATATTAAATCCTGATGTAATGGTAGTTGAAAATGCCAGGGCTAAAGAGTTATTAATAGAATATAGTGCTCCTATGGCAAATCAAAATCTAACCGAAGAAGAAGCCAGAGCAATTTATGAATATTTCAGAACAAAAAATTAAAAATAACTAAACTAAAATAGATATTATTATGAAAAAAATGATTAAATCTTTTATCGCAATACTTTCCTTATCCGTTGTAATGGTAAGTTGTGGCGATTTAAATAATGGAAATTCAAAAAAGCAAGGTGCTTTATCTGGTAATGCGGCGGAAAAAGTATATGTTGCTCCAGGTGAACATGATGAGTTTTATGCTTTTTTATCTGGTGGATTTAGTGGGCAATTAGCTGTTTACGGTTTGCCATCAGGTAGATTGTTTAAGGTGATTCCAGTTTTTTCTGTAGATGCTGAAAAAGCTTATGGATTTAATGAAGAAACCAAACCCATGTTAAATACTTCTCATGGATTTATTCCGTGGGATGATTCACATCACCCTGATATTTCTCAAACCAATGGAGAAATAGATGGAAGATATATTTATATCAATGGAAACAATACTCCTAGAATTGCTAAGATTGATTTAACAACTTTTGAAACAACAGAAATTATTGAAATTCCTAACTCAGCAGGAAATCACAGTTCATCTTATGTAACAGACAATACGGAGTATGTTGTTGCTGGAACAAGATTTGGTGTACCTGTGCCACAAAGGGATATATCTATTGACGATTATAAAGGAAATTTCAAAGGAACTTTATCATTTTTGAAAGTTGATCCGAAAGATGGAGGAATGAGTTTAAAATTTCAAATTTTAATGCCTGGATTTGATTATGATAAAGCACATCCAGGAAGAGGTAAATCACATGGATGGTTTTTCTTTACTACCTATAATACTGAAGAAGCAAATTCACTTTTAGAGGTTAACGCATCGCAAAACGATAAAGACTTTATTGCCGCGATTAACTGGAAAAAAATTGAAGAATATGTAAATAATGGAGGTGGTAAAAAAATGGCAACGAATTATGCACATAACGTTTATAGTGATGAGACACATTCTGCAACTTCAACGATGATAAAAGAAGTTCTTATGGTAGATCCGAGTGAAGTACCGGGCGCAATATTTTTTCTGCCAACACCTAAATCTCCTCACGGGTGTGATGTTGATCCTTCTGGTGAATATATAGTTGGAAGTGGTAAATTATCTGCTGATGTAACGATACATTCTTTTACTAAAATGTTAAATGCCATTGAAAATAAATTATATGATGGAGAGGCGTATGGAATTCCTATTTTAAAATATGAAGAAGTTAACGCAGGAAGCGTAAAACAAGCTGGTTTAGGCCCTTTACATACGGAGTTTGATGGGCAAGGAAACGCTTATACTACTTTCTTTATTTCCTCTGAAGTTGTAAAATGGAAATTAGGAACCTGGGAAGTTATAGATAGAAAGCCAACATATTATTCTGTTGGTCACTTAATGATTCCTGGAGGTAATTCAAGAAAACCATATGGTAAATATTTATTGGCTATGAATAAAATAACTAAAGATCGTTATTTACCAACTGGGCCAGAGGTAACGCAGTCAGCTCAGTTATATGATATTACAGGTGAAAAAATGGAACTTTTATTAGATTTTCCTACAGTTGGTGAGCCACATTATGCAGCAGGAATTCCTGCCGATATTATAGCAAAAAACTCTCGTAAAATATATAAATTAGAAGAAAATAAACATCCTTATGTTGCCAAAACCGAAGCGGAATCTAAAGTAGTTAGAAAAGGTAATGAAGTGCATATTTATTTGACGATGATACGATCTCACTTTGCACCAGATAATATTGAAGGAGTTCAAGTGGGTGATAAAGTATACTTTCATGTAACTAATTTAGAACAAGATTATGATGTGCCACATGGTATTGCAATGATTGGAGCACAAACTTCTGAGTTATTGATCATGCCAGGACAAACAGAAACATTTATATGGTACCCAAAACAAGTTGGAGTTTGGCCATTCTATTGTACAGATTTCTGTTCGGCTTTACATCAAGAAATGCAAGGTTATGTTAGGGTATCACCAAAAGGATCAAGTGTGCCAATTAAATTTACTTTGGATGGAGATGCAGTTGATGCCGAATAATAATAAGTTAGGTTAATTATTTTGAAAACGGGCAGAGATTATTATCTGTCCGTTTTTATTTAAACTTAAAAAAATGAAATTGTCTTGTTGTTTTCATGAATTATCACCATAAAAGTAACTTGTTTTAAAAACTTGTTTATCTGTTAATCAAATACGTATATCATGAAAAAATCTAAAATATTAATGATAATAGGCTCCTTGTTGCTACTGGGTTTGTTTGTTTTTCCATTATGGAATATTACATTAGAAGCACCGCAATATCCTATTCCTTTGGGTATGGATATTCATATTAATAAATTTACTGACACCCATGAATTTGATATTAAAAATATTAATTTGATGAATCATTATGTTGGTATGAAATATATACCAGAAACCATTCCTGAATTTAAAATTTTTCCAATTGTTATTGGGGTAATGGTTTTTTTAGGTGTCATAATTGGATTTGTTGGGAAACATAAATGGTTTTTATATTGGTTTATACTGATGTCAATTTTAGGAATTGCCGGAATGTATGATTTTTATCTTTGGGAGTATGATTATGGTCATAATTTAGATCCAAAGGCCATCATGAAATTCACCAACCCTGATGGCTCAATTATGGGATTTCAACCCCCTTTATTTGGTACCAAACACATTCTTAATTTTACAGCACACTCTTATCCAAGAGCGGGAGCATATTTTATGTTTACTGGAATGATGTTAACTTTTATTTCCTTTTTTGTAGGGAAGAAAGAAATTAAAAACACATAAATTTTAAGGACTATTATTTTTAAATTGAGCATAATGAATTTTCATTATGCTCAATTTAATTATATTTACAAACTCTAACTAAAAACAAAATGAAAAATCATTATTTAGCAGTATTTGGTGTAATCTTATTGTTATCTATTTCCTGTAAAGTTGAGCCTGAAAAAATTAATTTTGGTCAAGAAGCCTGTCATTTTTGTAAAATGACTATTGTTGATCAGCAACATGCTTCACAGTATATAACAAAAAAAGGGAAGCAATATAAATTTGATTCTATTGAATGTATGCTAAATAGTTTAGATGATATTACTACTGAGAATATCTCTGTCTTTTTGGTTTCAGACTATGGAAACCCAGGAAATATGACAGATGTTATCACTGCAACGTATTTGATTAGTGAAGAAATTAAAAGCCCGATGGGTGCTTTTTTATCAGCTTTTTCGAGTGACTCTTTGGCAAACGAAACCTTACAAAAAAGTGGGGGTAAACTCTATACCTGGTCAACCATAAAAGAAAAATATCATGTTGAATAAAATAAAAAATAGTTTATTTATTTTATTAACAATATTATTTAGTACAATTCAAGCAAAACAAATTGAAGTATGTTCAACTTGCGAGATAAAAACTATTAATGAGGCAATTCAATTTGCTTTGGATGGTGATGAAATAATTGTTAAATCAGGTATTTACAAAGAACACAACCTTGTTATTAATAAATCTATAAAAATTATTGGTATAGATAATCCAATTGTGGATGGGGAAAACAAGGAAACTATTTTTAAATTTAGTGCTAATAATTTTTCTATTGAAGGCTTCACGATAATAAATGTGGGGCAGAGCTACACCAAAGATTTTGCAGCCATATTAGTTTCTAAGTCAAATCATTTCACCATAAAGAACAACAAATTTGAAAACGTATTTTTTGGATTGCTTATTGAAAAATCAAAATTCGGAATTATTGATAATAATAATATTAGCAGTAAAGCAATAAATCAAGCGAGTTCTGGAAATGGTATTCATATTTGGCATTGCTCTAATATGCAAGTAAGTAATAATGACTTACACGGTTTAAGAGATGGAATTTATTTCGAATTCGTTAAAAAAAGCAAAATTTATAATAATAATAGTTACAATAATTTGCGTTACGGATTACATTTTATGTTTTCAAACGAAAATGAATATTATAACAATGTCTTTTCAAAAAATGGCGCCGGTGTTGCCGTTATGTTTTCTAAATATATTAAAATGCACCACAATAAGTTTTCAGAAAACTGGGGTTCAGCTTCATATGGATTATTACTTAAGGAAATTTATGACGCCGAAATCGAGAATAATATTTTTGAACAAAATACTATTGGGATTAGCGTTGACGGCTCTACCCGAATGAATTATAAAAAAAATACTTTCTTGCGCAATGGTTGGGCTGTTAAAATTGTTGGTGCCTGTTATGAAAATAACTTTTCGCAAAACAATTTTATGCACAATGCATTGGATCTTTCTTACAATAGTAAGATCAATTCAAATAAATTTGATAATAATTATTGGAGTGATTATTCTGGTTATGATCTGGATAAAAACGGTGTAGGAGATGTACCTTATCGTCCCGTAAAATTATTTTCGTATATAGTACATAATACACCAGAAACCATTATTTTATTACGAAGTTTATTTGTAGATATTATCAATTTTTCTGAAAAAGTATCTCCGATATTTACCCCAGATAATTTGGTGGATAATAACCCATTAATGAAACAAATCAATGATACAAATTAATAATTTAAATAAAAAATTTGGCAAATTAACTGTTCTTGAAGGATTGGATTTAGAAATTAATTCAGGAGGAATATTTGCTATTTTAGGTCCAAACGGATCTGGTAAAACAACCTTGATTAAAAGTATTTTAGGTATGGTAATTCCCAATTCTGGTGATATAAAATTAAATGGTAAAACTATATTAAAAGAATGGGAATATCGAAATCAAATTAATTACTTGCCCCAAATAGCTAATTTTCCCAGTAATTTATCTGTTAATGAATTGATTGGGATGGTTAAAAATTTAAGACCAAAAAAAGCCAATGAAGTTGAGCTGATTTCACTTTTTGGTTTGGAGCAATTTTTGGATAAAAAACTGGGTAACTTATCAGGCGGTACAAAACAAAAAGTAAATATCGTTTTAACTTTTATGTTTGATAGTGAACTAATTATTTTAGATGAACCCACTACAGGTTTGGATCCTATTTCATTAATTCATTTAAAAGACATTATCCAAAAAGAAAAAGAAAAAGGAAAAACCCTTTTAATTACTACACATATCATGAGTTTGGTAGAAGAAATTGCAGATGAAATAGTATTCTTATTAGATGGTGAGATATATTTTAAAGGAAGTGTTATCGAATTAAAAAAGAGAACAGGGCAGACTGATATAGAACATGCTATTGCTAATTTAATGACCA
The DNA here is from genome assembly GCA_021647985.1 of Flavobacteriaceae bacterium. GTDB lineage: Bacteria > Bacteroidota > Bacteroidia > Flavobacteriales > Flavobacteriaceae > Lutimonas. Next base: position 45,618 of record JAKITQ010000008.1, read on the forward strand.
AAGAAAATGTTTAAAATTTTAAAATATAGTTTTTACGATTTAATGCGTAGCCGATGGAGTTATGTATACTTTGCCTTTTATCTGGCTTTGGGTTTTGTATTGTTATTTTTAAATAATGATATGAATAAAGCGGTTATCACATTATTGAATATTATTATTGTTTTAACACCATTAATAGGAACTGTTTTTGGCGTAATGTATTATTATAATTCAAAAGAATTTACCGAGCTTTTATTGGCACAACCTATAAAAAGAAGCACCATTTTTATGGGGCAATATTTGGGAATATCCATTTCTTTGACTTTGAGTTTAGTACTCGGCTTGGGAATCCCCTTTTTGCTTTATGGCCTGTTTAGATCAACAGCAATATTCGACTTTGGCTTGTTATTGGTAGTGGGGTCTTTTTTGAATTTTATTTTTGTTGCTTTGGCGTTTAATATTGCGTTATCTAATGAAAATAAGATAAAGGGTTTTGGTTATGCAATTTTATTGTGGTTATTTTTAGCCGTGATTTATGATGGTGCATTTTTAATCATTTTGGTTATGTTTAATGAATATCCATTAGATAAGTTTTCTTTATTTGCAACCATGTTTAACCCCATTGATTTATCTCGAATATTAATTTTGTTAAAACTAGATATTTCTGCACTTTTGGGCTATACCGGAGCTGTGTTTAAAAAATTCTTCGGTACAAATTCGGGTATGATTATATCGTTTGTTGTTATGACTTTATGGATTATTTTACCGGTTTGGAGAATTAACAAAAAGTTAAGAAAAAAAGATTTTTAGATAACACTTAGGCAATGTTTTTGGTATTATCTTTGTTAATTACTAAATAAAAAAATTGCATGAATAATAGTATAGGAAATTACAGTCAAAATTCGATAGAAATAAGTAATAGTAATGTGTCGGTTTATCTTACAAAAGTTTATAATTGGATGGCTGTAGCTCTTTTGGCTACTGGTCTTGTTGCATATTTTGTTGCGCAGTCTGAAGCTGCTCTGCAAATTATAGTTGGTAATAAAATAATTTTTTATGGTTTGCTTATCAGCGAATTTCTTTTGGTAATGTATATCGCAAAGCGTATTCATAACATGAGTGCATACAATGCAACCATGTTATTTTTAATTTACGCCATATTAAATGGATTAACTTTTTCGGTCATTTTTTTGATTTACACTTCAGCATCTATATCTTCCACATTTTTAATTACTGCAGGAACTTTTGGAGCGATGAGTGCCTATGGTTATTTTACCAAAACTGATTTAACTAAATTAGGAAGCATGGCAATGATGGCTTTAATAGGTATCATCATCGCATCTGTTGTAAATATATTTTTACAAAGTAGTATGATGCATTGGATAATTACCTATTTAGGCGTTGCTATATTTATTGGTTTGACCGCTTATGATACACAAAAGTTAAAAGCAATAGCTCAAAAGGGCTTTGATAATGAAGAAAGTATGGAAAAGAGCGCCATCTTAGGAGCCTTAACGCTGTATCTTGATTTTATCAATTTATTTTTATTTTTATTAAGAATATTTGGGAGTAGAAAATAGTTGCAATTAATTAATTGTTTAATTGTTCAGAACTGGCATTACCCATACCTATAACCTGATCAAATCTTTCACCATATTTTCTGTAATAAACTATCACGGTATAATTATTTTCCGTTTGATAAAAAGAGCCTTCAATGGCGTGTTTGTTTAATTGAAAATATTTATTTACTGTGACATAGGTGTAATTATAAAAACCTTGTTTAAGTAATAGGCTTGTTTCAAAAAAATTGGTTTTCCTGTTAAATTTTAATTGGTTTGATTCTGTAATTGCCCAATCATTAAATGCACCATAAACATATATATCATCATTTTCGTAATTATCTAAATATTCTAATGCAAAATGAACATAAGAGTAATCTCCTTCTAGCGAAACATCATCTGTATCAATAGTTCGCAAAACAAAATTACCATTTACATCAGGGTAGAAAGTATATGGTTGATTGCCTCTTGCTTCATCATAATATAGATAAGTGTTAAAAATGTCATCTAATCTTGTTTTTGCAACATTGTTAGTTGCGTTGCGAATTTCTTTGGTGTCAAAATATAAATATTCATTACCAGCCCAATAAGAGATTTGATCTACATAATTATATAAAAGTTGTGACCCCCTAACATATCTTGGTTTGATATTATAAATTGCCGAATTCCAATCATTATTTTGGTAAATGGCAACTTTTATTTCTTGATTTGGATTGTTTATTAATAAATTTTGATGATTTATTACAAATTGTACACTCTGTTTTTCATTGATGCTCACTATATCGGTGCTTCTGTGTGCGGTTATACCTACATTGACTTTGGGCTGGTAAATGATAAACCGTCGACTAAAAAGCACATTTTGATATGAGTCTAAGATGCTAATCAAATAATTACCACTGATTTTAATTCGATTATTTTGATTGGGTATATTTAATTCATAATGTGTGTATGGCTGAAAGGTATTAAAAGAATTTTCAAATTCACGTATACGATCTGTTTCAAACCCTGTCATATAATCGGTTGAAGATAAATTTGATTTTTTCCAATTGTAATCGTAATGCTCAATTTTGTAATAATATATGGTTTCTTGAGCATGTAGATCATCAAAAGAAAGTTTAAGAATTTCACCCAATTTAATAATAGGCGCATAGTTATTTGGCCTCAATGGTTTTAAAACTATAGACTTTATGTTTTGTGGAGGGATAACAGTAATCCTATTTTGAGCTGAAATATGGAAAATGCTTAGATACCCTACGGAAACAGTAAAAAGGAATTTGTTAAACTTAGTCATGTTAATAAGCTAATAAATAGTGAGTTATACTTTAAGGATTGCACTCGATACGCTGAAATCAATATATTTATTTTAGATGTTAATAAAATCAAAACTTTATCTAAATAAATGTTATTTATTTGCTAAACTATAAAATATTAATTATTAAATTTGCACTCGTTAAAGAAACATTTGTTTTTTTTATTTAACGTATTGTTATAGTAAAGAAAACAGAAATTTAATTTAAGCAAATTTATGTCTACAGACATTAGTATTAAGAAAGGCTTAGATATTAAGCTAAAAGGAACAGCACAACTTAGTCTGTCTTCCTGTAATCGATCAAAAATATTTGCTATAAATCCATCCAATTTTCACGGCATTATACCAAAATTAGTAGTTAAGGTTGGTGATAAAGTGTTGGCGGGAGATACCGTTTTTTATGCAAAGCACAATGATAAAATAAAATTCACTTCACCGGTTAGCGGAGAGATTAAGGATATTGTTCGTGGTGCAAAACGTAAAATATTATCGGTAAAAATTATAGCAGACAATAGTGATTCATTCAAAGATTTTGGAATTGAAACAGCAAGTAATTTAGCAGCACCTCAAATAAAGGAAATGTTGTTAGAAAGTGGTTGTTGGACATTTATAAAACAACGTCCATACGATGTTATTGCAAGTCCTGATGAAACTCCAAAATCAATTTTTATATCTGCTTATGAAACAGCACCCTTAGCGGCATCTCATGATTTCGCATTGTCGGGTAAAGAAAATGAATTTAAGGCAGGTATTGATGCTTTGTCTAAATTAACCGATGGTAAAGTGCACCTTTCTGTAGGTGCGGGTAGCTCTTCATTTTTAAATGAAATAACAGGAGTTACTTTGCATAAAGTTAAAGGAGTACATCCTGCAGGTAATGTTGGAGTTCAAATTTCTAAAATTGACCCAATAAATGCTGGAGATAGAGTTTGGGTTGTAAACCCACAAGATGTAGCTGCCATTGGCGCCTTGTTTTTAACTGGTAAAATTGATCCTGTTAGAACGGTAGCACTTGCCGGATCACAAGTAAAGGAGCCACAATATTACAAAATAACACAAGGTTCAAAGATTAGTGATATTATATCTGGTAAATTAACAACACTTAAAAGTAGAATTATTAGTGGAAATCCTTTAACGGGTACTTCAGTTAGTAATGAAGACGCCATAGGTTTTTATGACGATGTTATTTCGGTCTTACCGGAAGGGGATCATTATAGTTTTTTGGGATGGGTGCCGTTTATTGGAAATGATAAGTTTAGTATGTCACGTACATTCTTTTCTTGGTTAACCCCAAAGAAAGTATACGATTTAGATACCAACTTTAATGGTGAAGAAAGAGCTTTTGTAATAACGGGTGAAATGGAAAAGGTGATGCCAATAGATGTTTATCCGATGCAATTATTAAAAGCAACGATGAGAGATGATATTGAAAAAATGGAAAACTTAGGAATTTACGAAGTTGCGCCCGAAGATTTTGCCTTGGTTGATTTTGTAAGTACTTCAAAAATTGAAACTCAAGATATTATCCGTAAAGGTTTAGATTTAATGATTAAAGAAGTAGGTTAATGAATTTTTTAAGAAAACAATTAGATAAAATCAAGCCTCACTTTGATAAAGGAGGTAAGTATGAAAAATTTGCTCCCGCATTTGCCGGAATTGATACGTTTTTATTCGTGCCAAATCACACAACAACAAAAGGAGCACATATTCGTGATGGTATAGATTTAAAAAGAGTAATGATTACAGTTGTAATAGCTCTTTTACCAGCTTTGATATTTGGTATGTGGAATATAGGGTTCCAAAATATGGGCGAAGGTCATGGTTTTTGGGATTATTTTAGTTTTGGTGCAATTAGAATGCTTCCAATGATAATTGTATCCTATGGTGTTGGTTTGGGTATTGAGTTTGCTTATGCAATTAAAAGAGGACATGATGTTAACGAAGGGTACTTGGTTACAGGGTTGTTAATACCAATGATAATGCCCATTGATTTACCATTGTGGATGCTTGCTATTTCCGTGATTTTTGCCGTAGTAATTGGCAAAGAAGCATTTGGAGGTACAGGAATGAATATTTTAAACCCGGCTTTAATTGCAAGAGCTTTTGCTTTATTCTCTTATGCCCCATTTATGTCAGGAAATACCGTATGGGTTGCTGATTCTGTTGCCGATGGTGTTTCAGGAGCAACAATACTAGGTGATTTAGCAGGAAATATTATTCCAGATACAAGTGTATTTGATATGTTTATGGGTTATATGCCTGGTTCAATTGGAGAGACTTCAATTTTGATGATCCTAATTGGAGCAGCAATTTTGCTGTTTACAGGTATTGCAAGCTGGAGAATTATGTTAGCATCAGTAATTGGGGCTGCATTAACAGGATTGTTTTTTAATGCTATAGGTAGTGATACAAATGCTTTATTTAATTTCCCATGGTGGCAACATTTATTAGTGGGCGGTTTTGCTTTTGGTATGGTTTTTATGGCGACGGATCCCGTTTCTGCAGCACAAACTACAAAGGGTAAATGGATTTACGGATTTTTAATTGGCGTCTTTTCCATATTAATTAGAGTGGTAAACCCAACCCTACCTGAGGGAGTTATGATGGCAATACTTTTAATGAATGTTTTTGCGCCTACTATAGATCATTATGTAATTGAAGGTAACGTGAAACGCAGAAAAAAAAGAGCACAAAAAGTTAAAGCGTAAATATTATGGATAGAAATAGTAACATATACACTTTTATTTTCGCAATTGTAATGGTAGTTGTTGTAGCTTCAATTTTAGCTTTTGCAGCTACAAATTTGAAACCATTGCAAAAAGAAAATGTAAGAAAAGAGAAAATGCAAAATATATTATCAACTATTGGAGTAGATGTTGGTAGAGATAGTGCTTCTGTAAAATTTGATAAATATATTAAAGAGCAATTGGCATTGAAACCTGATGGGACTGTTGATGATGCAATTGATGCCTTTACGATGGATTTACATAAAGAAGTTAAAAAAGAGCCAAACAATCAACATTACCCAGTTTATGTTGCAAAGAAGGATGGTAAATCTTTTTATATCATTCCATTATATGGATCAGGATTATGGGGCCCACTTTGGGGATATATTGCTTTAGACGATGATAAAAATACAATAATAGGAGCCTCTTATGACCACGCAGGAGAAACTCCAGGTTTGGGTGCCGAAATCAATCAATCTTGGTTTGAAGATCAATATATTGGTAAAACGATATTTGATGATAACAATAATTTTGTTTCTGTAAAAGCAATTAAAGGAGGTGCAAAAATTGGCGATATGCATGGAGTAGATGCAATTTCTGGAGGTACAATTACAGCAGATGGGGTAAATGCAATGTTGGAAGAAAGATTAAAAAATTATTTACCATATCTTAAAAATAATTAATTATGGCTAAGGAAAGAGAAGCGTTGTTTTCGCAAAAAAATAGAAGGTTATTAATTGATCCTTTAAACGATGATAATCCAATTACAGTACAGGTATTAGGTATATGTTCTGCCTTAGCAATAACAGTACAATTAAAGCCAGCAATAGTCATGTCTATTGCGGTAATTTTTGTTATGGTTTTTGGTAATTTAATTGTTTCATTACTGAGAAATATAATACCAAATAGAATAAGAATTATTGTTCAGTTATTGATAGTTGCATTTTTAGTGATATTGGTAGATCAGGTATTAAAAGCCTATGCTTATGATGTTAGTAAAGAGTTATCTGTTTTTGTTGGACTGATTATTACCAACTGTATTATCATGGGTAGGTTTGAGGCTTTTGCCCTTGCGAATAGCCCTTGGAAATCAGTTTTGGATGGAATTGGGAATGCTGCCGGTTACGGTTTAATATTAATTATTGTAGCATTTTTTAGAGAACTTTTAGGTTCAGGTAAATTAATGGGATATGAGATTTTAGGTCACAAAGCAAAAACCATTGCTGAGTCAACAGGACTTTACCAATACGGTTATGAAAATAATGGTTTTATGTTGCTCTCACCAATGGCTTTAATTACGGTAGGTGTATTGATTTGGTTTCATAGATCAAGAAACAGAAAATTAATAGAAAATTAAATAAAAATTTCAAATGCATTCAAAAGCACATTTGATAATACATAAATAAAATGGAAGAGTTAGGGAGTTTATTTGTAAGAAGTATTTTTATAGAAAATATGGTATTTGCCTATTTTCTGGGAATGTGCTCTTATTTAGCTGTATCAAAAACAGTAAAAACAGCAGTTGGACTTGGGGCAGCAGTAATTTTTGTATTGGCAATTACGGTACCAGTTAACTATTTATTAGACACTTATGTGTTGAAAGAAGGAGCATTAACTTGGTTAGGTGATGGATATGCAGATATTGATTTAAGCTTCTTAAGCTTTATCATGTTTATTGCTGTAATTGCATCTATGGTGCAGTTGGTTGAAATGATAATCGAACGTTTTGCACCAGCACTTTACAGTGAATTAGGTATCTTTTTACCATTAATTGCAGTAAACTGTGCAATTCTTGGAGGCTCACTATTTATGCAACAAAAGAACTTTTCAACCATTACAGAATCTGCTGTATATGGACTAGGGTCAGGTATAGGTTTTTTCTTTGCAATTTTAGCTATTGCTTCTATTAGAGAGAAAATCACATACTCAAATGTTCCTCAACCTTTAAAAGGTTTAGGAATAACATTTATCATTACAGGTTTAATGGCAATTGCTTTTATGAGCTTTTCAGGAATTAAATTATAATATTTATTAGAATCAGTACAGTATGAATCCAATAGTAGCAAGTATCGTATTTTCTTTATTATTAATACTTATTTTAGTCACCATATTATTAGTAGCTAAGGCAAAATTACTTCCATCAGGTAAAGTAAAACTTTTGATTAACGGTCAAAAAGAAATTGAAGTAGAAACAGGTAGTACGCTTCTAACAACTTTAAGTAACGAGAAAATATTCTTACCTTCAGCTTGCGGTGGAGGTGGAACTTGTATTCAATGTGAATGTCATGTAATAAGTGGTGGAGGTGAAGCATTACCAACGGAAGTGCCTCATTTTACTCGTAAGGAATTGGCAGAAGGAGTTAGATTGTCATGTCAGGTAAAGGTAAAAGCTGATATGGAAATTACTATTCCAGAAGAAATATTTGGTATTAAAAAGTTTGAAGCTGTAGTTAAGTCTAATTATAATGTTGCTTCTTTTATTAAAGAATTTGTAGTTGAGTTACCTGAAGATATGGATTATAAACCAGGGGGTTATATTCAAATTGAAATTCCTAATACAAAAGTGGACTTTAAGAATATGGATATCACAGCGCATCCAAAAGAACATCCGGGAGAACCCGATAAGTTTAAATTAGAATGGGATAAATTCAATTTATGGCCATTGGCTATGAAAAATGATGAAAATGTAGAAAGAGCTTATTCTATGGCATCTTACCCTGCAGAAGGAAGAAACGTAATGTTAAACGTTCGTATAGCTACACCACCTTGGGATAGAGCAAAAAATGGATGGATGAGTGTTAACCCTGGAATTGCTTCATCATATATATTTGATAAAAAACCCGGTGATAAAGTTATAGTTTCAGGTCCTTACGGTGAATTTTTTATCAATGAAAGTGATGCAGAAATGCTTTATGTTGGTGGAGGGGCTGGTATGGCTCCAATGCGATCTCATTTATACCATTTATTCCAAACCTTAAGAACGAATAGAAAAGTTACCTATTGGTATGGAGGAAGGTCTAAACGTGAGTTGTTTTATGTAGATCATTTTAGAGACTTGGAAAAGGAATTTTCTAATTTTAAATTTTACATAGTACTTTCTGAACCTGCCGAAGAAGATAATTGGAAAGTAAAGAAAAATGTTGATGATAATGAAGGTGATGGTTTCTTAGGCTTTGTACATCAAGCAGTAATTGATGAATACCTATCGAAACATGAAGCTCCTGAAGATCTTGAACTTTATTTCTGTGGACCGCCAATGATGAATAATGCCGTTCAAAAAATGGGAGAAGACTTTGGTATGGCCGATGAAAATATACGATTTGATGATTTTGGAGGATAATTAATCTTGTAATAAGAAAAAAAAACAGCACCTTGGTGCTGTTTTTTAGTTTAGATTTAATATTAACGTTTTATATTTATCAAAATAAAAAGAATCAAAAATGCCTATTTGGTCTATCTTTTTAATAGTAATTGGAATTATTTTTGCTACTATTAGTACTGCTATGTACTTTATACAAGATACAATGATTTTTCATGCTGAAAAATTACCTGCCAATTATCAATTTTCATTTAATAATAATTTTGAAGAGTTTAATTTAAAAACTGAAGATGGTGAAGTTTTAAACGGTTTACTCTTTAAAGCAGAATCGTCAAAAGGCGTTGTAATTTTTTACCATAACCATTCAGGTAATATAGAACATTGGAGTAGATCGGCAACGATTTTTTTGAAATTAAATTATGATGTATTATTGAATGACTATAGAGGTTTTGGTAAAAGTACCGGAAAGTACAATGAGCACTTCATGTTAAAAGATTCTATGTTATGGTATAATTTAATGCTAAAATATTATGCTAAAGAAAAAATTGTTGTTTTTGGTAGAGGTATTGGAGCAACCTTTGCAACGTATGTAGCTTCTATTAATCAGGTTAAACTATTGATATTAGAATCGCCAGTGTACAGTTTATATCAAACTGCAAAAGCGCATTATCCTTATTTACCAATTAATTTGATCTCGAAGTATAGGTTTGAAACTTATAAATATATAAATAAAGTCTCTTGTAAAATCTATATTTTTCACGGAAAAAAGAATGATTTAGTACCCTATAATAACAGTGAAAAATTACATGAATTAGTTACAGATAAAAGTACCTTGTATTTAATTGATGATGGTAATCATTATAATTTGGTAAACAATGAAACCTATATCAACAAAATTAGTAAGATGCTAAAATGACATTATTTATTTCTATAAAGTATTGTGTCTTCGTATAATTTTGAGTTATGAATGTTAAGTTAAAAGTTAAAAGTTAACGTGAGTTGTCTTATTTAAACATTGTTGACTAACTAGATACAAATCAATTAGATACTAAACAGAAGAGGCTATTGTAGGTAAATAAAATACCCAATAAAACGTATAAAAAAAGATCGTTTAAACAATTGTTTAAACGATCTTTTTGTTAGATATAAATCAATTGAAGTTTGATTACTCTGGTTTTTGCTCCAAAATATCAAAGAACTGATCTAATTTTGGTAAGATAACAATTCTTGTTCTTCTATTGGTTGATCTGCCAGCGGCAGTATCATTAGTCGCTAATGGTACGTATTCACTTCTACCGGCAGCAATTAATCTTCCTGGATTAACCGCATAATCATTTTGTAATACTCTAACCACTGCAGTTGCTCTTGCAACACTTAAATCCCAGTTGTCTTTTAAGCAGTTTGTATTGATAGAAACATTATCTGTATAACCTTCTACTTGAACTTCCATATCTGGTTTGCTATTAATTACGGTCGCAACTTTTCCAAGAACTTCTTTAGCTCTGTCAGAAACTGTAGCGCTTCCACTTTTAAATAACATTTTGTCAGCTATTGAAATATAAACAACTGTTTTTTCAATTTCAATTTGAATATCTTCATCCTGAATACCAGCAGCAAGATCTTTTTTCAATTGAAAAGCTAAAGCCAAGTTGATAGAATCTTTTTGAGTCATTGCTGCACGAATACCATTGATGTATTTGTCTTTTTCACTCAATTGAGAAATAACTTCCTTAATATTATCAGAAGAAGATTGTGTCAATACAGTTAAATTTTCAACTTGTTTTAAAGACCTTGACTTATCTTCTTTAAGTAATTCATTTAAAGAAGTCAAATGATCTTTTTCAATCAAACAGGTTTGAAGATCAGCCTTTGCGTCGACTAAATCTTGTTTTGTTTTTCCATTTTGAGCTTCTAAATCGGCATATTTTTTTGACGATACGCATGAAGTAAGAAAAAGTGAGAGCACAATGGATGCAAAAAGTAATTTTTTCATAATTTATTTGTAATTTTAATGTGATTGCAAAATTATTAAAAATTTCGCACAATTAATAATAAAGCGCTTAAAATATCAATACAAATCTAAGATAAAACTTATCTTTGAATGTTAAAGTATTGATAATTTTTATTATGAAAAAAATTATAGTGTTTTTTGCGTTTTTCTTCTTTATAGCGTGTGATAATAAGGATAATACAAAATATTTTAAGTTAGAAGGTCGAGCGCTTGGAACAACTTACCATATAACGTATAAACAAACGAATAAAATTGGATTAAAGAAAATAGATAGTTTAATTTTTTTGGTGAATAAATCCTTATCTACTTATATACCAAATTCTGATATATCTAAAATAAACAAAGGAGATACAACTGTTGTTATAGACGAAATGTTTCAAGAGGTATTTAAAAAATCAGAAAAAATATACAAAGAAACTAATGGTGCTTTTGACCCTACTATTGGTGTTTTGGTAAATGCATGGGGGTTTGGTCCAGGTAAAGAATTGAATAATTTAAATAAAAAGCAAATAGATAGCTTGTTATTATATGTTGGCTTTGATAAGCTTAGTATTAAAAATAATAAGGTTTATAAAAAATATACGCAAACCTATTTAGATTTCAATGCCATTGCAAAAGGCTATGCAGTTGATATCATTGGTAGGTTTTTAGAATTAAATAACAGCAATGATTATTTGGTTGAAATTGGAGGTGAAATTAGAGCAAGAGGAAAAAATGATAAGGGTTTATTGTGGAAAATAGCGATCGAAAAGCCTAATTTTGACGGATCAAGATCTTTTCAAACTGTATTGGAGCTTAATAATGAATCTATTGCAACATCTGGTAATTATCGTAAATTTAAAATTGATAAAAAAACAGGTGAGAAATATGCACATACAATAGATACCAAAACCGGATATCCAAGTAAAAGCAATTTATTAAGTGCTTCAGTTATTGCCAAATTAGATTGTGCTGATGTTGACGGTTATGCCACAGCTTTCATGGCTATGGGTTTTGAAAAAAGTGTGATTTTTTTAGAAGAACATACCCATTTAAAATCTTTTTTAATTTATAGTGATAAAAACGGAAAAATAAAGACTTATACAACCAAAAATTTAATCACTGTTAATTAAATAGGTTTGCTATTTAAAAATAAAATATTTTATAAAAGGTGTGATTAATAAAAATGTGTCAGACTTATAATAATAGGAATAAATCTGACACACAAGGGTAATACACAAATTAATATTCAGCAACAACGCTAATTTCAATTGTTTTAGCAATATTCGTTGAAGGTTTCCCATCCTTAAACGCAATACCATAATCTTCTAAAGTCAAATTGAATTTGGAATTTAAAACTATGTTTGCTCCTTTTACAGTAATCGTTGCTTTTTCATTGATATTTTTAGTTTCTCCATGAATCGTCATAGTGCCTTCTACTTGTATGTTATAAGTACCGTCACTTTTAAAATCAACATCTGATAGATTGGTTATTTTTCCTTTTAACTTTGATTTAGGGAATTTTTTAGTGTCTAAAAACTTTTTACTATTGTAATGCTGTTGCATTTTGGCTTTCTCAAATTCATAACTCTGCATGGGAATCGAGAAAACTATTTCGCCAGTGGCTGTGTTTATCGTTCCAACCGATTTATAATTGTTTGCTTCAATATCCTCAATAGCAGTATGAGAATAAAATTTGAAATGTGTTTTTTTGCTAACAAGTTTACTTTCTGATTGTGCTATTGCCGAAAAAGAAAAAGTGATTATAATTAGTAAGGGTAAAATTGAGTTTTTCATTTTAGTTTAGAATTTAATTATTAATTATTGCTTTATTTTTAATTTATTAAACTGCATTTTTCAAGTATTACATTTTCGTACATCTCTAGATCTTCGTCATAATTTGCGCCTGCTCGAATAACGCCTTTTACAGTAACACTCTGACCTTCTTTAAGGCTTGAAATAGATTCGTTGGTTTTTTGAGTAAAAGTACAGGTTACACCCGCTTTGGCATTTTCATCTTTAAATAGTATAACTTTTTGGTTGTTAAAATCTGTTGAAATATTAGCAATTTCACCCGTAATCTCAATAATTTTTGATTCACCTTCATCATCCAAATATTTGTCATTTGCAAGATTAGGATCTTTTAAGTATTCATCAACAATACTTGTAGCTGTTAACTGATAATCTGTAGAAGTATTTTGTACATTACGATGTGGCATGTTAAACATATAGTAGGCTATTCCACTTACAATCAACACCCCAACAACTAGAATAGTTAGAGTACTTTTTATGATTTTATTTTTTGTCATAATAATTTGTTTGAATCAATAGACAATAAAATTGTTTATTCATTACAAATATATTTAGAAAAAATACTACTGAATTGATATTCAATAGTTTGTAAATTTTAATTGATATGGGTACTCGTTTTTAGTTCAAGTAAAATGAAAGTTTTTAATGTTTTTTAACAAAATATTAAAAGTGTGTATAAAAAAATCCTGTCATAATGAACAGGATTTGATAAAATAAAATACGATTGGAAATTAAACCTATTCTAATTGATATTTACAGTTTTTAAAATGGCTTCCATTTCAAAAACATAATCACGTTTTTTTGCTGAAGGAGAATAACTAAATCCTTCGATAATTAAAATTCGATTATTTTTTTTGTCGTTAATAGCATAACTAATAAATGGTCCACCCATATAATCTCCATCTACAATCCAAAGTCCCCTAGATTCCATAGCCTCCAAGCCCAATATTTTAACCTCTTTGGTAATTGGTTTGAATTGAGGTTCTGTTCTCATATAAGTATTTTCAAACTGACCAGGAATATATTTTTCACCAATAGAATCTCTGTATTTAATAATGTTTTCTACACTTAAAGTATCATTGGGTGAAAAAGGTATTTCATATGCAATAATGTTTAATAAACCTTTGCTAATCGTATTTCTAAACCATAAAAATGTTCCATCATCTTCCACTTGTTTATATCCTGACGGAATTCTTAAGGAAAAATTTAATGTATTAAATGTTTTAAACGTTTTTCGGTCGTAGGATTTTCGTTTTAAAGTTTTTTGATAAACAATTAAATCGTTATCCTTAAAAGTAGAAATAATTTCATTTTTATGTGATCTAATGTTTTCAATTAATGCTTCTTTGTTTTCCGACAAAATAGAAAGTGTTATTTGTGGACTGGCATAAATATTGGAGTTGCTATAAAAATTTCCTTTTTTATCATAACCAACAAACATAATGTTACGAGAGCGTTTAAATAAAGATGTAAATGTTTCAGGGGGAACTTGATTTATTGAAAATTGAGCCTCTTCTTGGGGTAATCCTTCTATAGGTTCTGCGATGATCTCACGTAAGGCATCACCAACTTCACCTTGCCAATCCGAGTTTTTAATAACAATCAAAACATGATTTATACGCCCGGTTGACCCTACCAAGGTTAATTTATCATCTTTTTCACAGGAGGAAATAATGATAAAAAGTAATGCAATTAGGGTTATTTTTTTTAGCATTTAGTTTGATTTTAAAGAAGCCAATTAATATATTTTTAATTTGGTTCCTGGTTTCAGACTTTTAGTACTCCAAATATTGTTCCATTCTTGGATTTGTGCTACAGAAACTTTTGGATATTTTTGAGAAATCAACCACAAAGAGTCTCCTTTTTTAACAGTATAAGTAGTGTATTTACCTTTTGGAAGTGCTTTTTTAGATTTGGTTTTTGTACTTTTTTTCTTGCTAGTTGCGTTACTTGCCATTGCATTTCTAGGATATATTGTCAAGCGTTGACCTACTCTTAAATTATTAGACTTTAATCTGTTCCACCGTTTGATACTGCTTACAGATACACCATATCGTTTTGCTATTTTACCTAGGTAATCACCGCTTTTTACTCGATATCTAATTCGATCATTCGCCTCAAAATATTTTGGAAAAGGTTTTTCTCGTTTGGCATCATCTGCTTCCGCGAAAGCGTAAATTTGGGCTTCGTTTGAAACAAACTTACCCACTAAGTGTTTTGGAATAGTTAAAGTGTAATTTTTATCCTTTACTAAAGGAATAATATTTAATTTATACTGTGGGTTTAACATTTCCAACAACTTATTGTCTGTTTCCAGGACTTTGTTTACCTGTTCAAATGTAATTTGCCTTTTTACAACAATGGTATCTGTTTCAAATGTGTTGAGCATTTCATTGGTGGCATGCAGGTTATGTTCTTCTGCATATTCAAAAATATATAAAGTTGCATAAAAAGCAGGTAAATAACCGGCTGTTTCGCGTGGTAGATAATGTCTTATATTCCAATAGTTCTTTTTACCTCCAGACCGTCTAATAGCCTTATTTACATTGCCCGGTCCGGAGTTGTAGGCTGCCAATGCAAGATCCCAATCATTAAAAATACTATATAGTTTGGAAAGATATTTACATGCGGCCTCTGTTGACTTTATGGGGTCACACCTTTCATCAACGTAAGAACTAACATTTAAATCATACATCATACCAGTACTATACATAAATTGCCAAAGGCCTTTAGCCCCTACACGAGATTTTGCATTTGGCTTTAATGCAGACTCAACAATTGCAAGATATTTTATCTCAAGCGGAATATTATATTTATCAAGTTGCTCTTCAAAAAGTGGAAAATAGTATTTGGCTCTTCCCATTAAATTGGCTAATGTTTCTGGCCTGTTTTTTAAATAATGTTTGATTATTTTTTCTAAAGAAGGATTGTATTCAATATCAAAAGGTGTATTGCTATTTAAAACTTCCAATCGTTCTTTTAATAGTTCGGTTGAAAAATTTTTGATCACTAAATTGGCACCAATTGTATCTTGTGGTAGAATTATTAAAGAGCTATCCACCAAAGAATTTTTTAAGGAAAGCATCCATTTTTTATCGAATTCACTGGCCTCTACATGGTCAATTAGTGTAATATTTTTTCCAGAAATTAGAGTAGTATCTAATTTTATAGTGTCAATTGTAGAATTAATTAACAAATTGTCAACAATTTTTTGTTTGTTGTTAATTAAAACACTGTCTTTAGTTTTTAGGTTTTCTTGAGAAAATCCACTAAAAATTACAAATAATAAAATTATTATTGTTATTTTCTGCATTAAATTCATTTTCATCTTGTTTGTTTTCAATATGTTCTGTTTCAAAACGATAAAAGTAACACAAAATTTTAATCAGAAGTTATTTTTATCATTTAAATATCTTTAGTTTGGTTCTCAGGTGTAAATATTTTACATCATTAATATAAATCAACATTTTTTTTAATTACCTATTTCCAACCAGACACTATATAATAGGGTTAATGTCCTCTTCTTATTCTATGGCCTGAAGAACGACCTTTAGCATTTGGGTTTTTGTTGCCATTTAAATTATAGGTTAGACTTAGCATATAATAATTACCCAATACATCTTTTTGAATTTCCTCAAAGTAATTGTCAGAACTATTTCTTTCTATACCTATGTTTTTATTTAAAATATCTAAAGCAGAAAGCATTACAGTAAGACTTTTTGACTTAAGCATGGCATAAGAAATTGAAGCATTCCATATAGGTACTACCTGATTGGCTCCAAAATTACTATCTGAATAAATATCGAATTTAAATTGCGAATTTAAATTAAATCTATCTGTAACATTCCAATCTGACTTTACATAATATGATTGTTGTAAAAAATCCCTGTCTGCATTATTTCCAGTGGTAAATGTGGTGTAATTTTGTGTCCAGTTCGCACCAATCATCGCGTCAATTTTATCTTTTTTATTGTTTTCTAACGACAAGCCCAAAGTGCCATCTTTTGATTGAGTTTCATTATTTTCAAAATTAATAATAGACATATATTCGCTATAGGTACCACTTACACGAATACTATATCTAAGCCCCCAAGACTTAATTCTGTTGCTAAAATTCGTGCGAATATTAAAGTTATTTCGATCTCCCAAATTTTCAAAAGAAGAATACCTTATATTGGTCGAAATATCTGTGAATTCAGAATTTACAATTGTATTACTCGTGTAATCATAACTAATGCGTGTAAATAAGCTAAAACCTGTTGCGAAATTATGATTTATATAAATAGCTGAAAGCGAGTACCTGTCTTCTGGAGTTAGATTAGGGTTGCCTTGCAAAATAAACAAAGGGTTAAAGTCATTTATTACGGGTGTTACTTGATTTAAACTAGGCAGGTCTATAGATCTATTTAAGCTAAAACGCATAAATTTTCCTCTTTTTGGTCTATATCTTACTCTAACGGTTGGTAAAATATTGGTGTATGAATTGTTAAAACCTAAATCGTTTGTTAATCCAAATTTTTGATTTTGATTCAAAATTGAGGCACCAATAGAAAATGTAAATTTATCATTGTCATATTTATATTTTACACCACCAGATAAATCTGTAATATCATAATATTGAGTGTATATTAACGGGTTTTGGACAACATCATTTTCTAATTTAGTTTGGTTAACATCATCGTCAATTGTTTTATAATTCACGCCAACGCCAATATCTATAAGATGCTTTTCAGTTATAGGTTCTATATAGTTTATATTTAAATTTAAACCCAAATTGTCTAAATCTTGTTCTCTTTTTATATCTTGTTTAATCTCATATGTATCATCTGGATCTGAGATACTAAATTTATTTAATTGATTATTATTACTCGTACTTGAACTTTTTGAACTATTAAACCCTCCTTTCGAGGTTATATGACGTTTACTTTTATCATTAAACCGCTTTGTAAAATCATATCGTATGTTTCCATTAGCATTATTACTTTTATTATCGGTTAATCCAATACTTTGCAAATCTAATTCACCATCTCCGTTAAATTTATCTAAGGTATTGATACTGTTACCATTATTAGCACTTAAATTTGCACCCCCATCAATGTATAAGGAGCTTAATTTATTAGATCTATCTCTGTAATTAAAATTTAAAGAGTGTCTATTGTTTGTGTTTTCACTTCTTCTTTTTCCTTCAGATAAAATTTCTATATCACCAATAAACTCGGTACGTGTAGAAATAACATCACCCGTAGTTGTATTGGTATAATTGTAAAAATAATCAGCATTTAAGTTTTGATCTTTCTCTATTTCATAACCCAAATTTAAACCACCTACACCCGTAGTTACAAATCCAGAGTTAGGTGTAGGTGAACCACTAAAAAAGGCTCTTCCACCTCCAGTATTAAATACCATAATTTCGGAAATATCCGATCCTGATGTATTTACATTATTCATTTTTCCGATTATAGAAGTTTGTAATTTTTTTGAAAATCTATTGTAATTTAAACTCCCTAAATATCTGTCGTCGGTTCCGTAGCCTCCTTGAAATTTTCCGAAATCGTTTACTTTTCTATCATCCTTTAACTTTAAGTTTATCACTTTTACTCTTTCTGAATCGTTTACACCAGACACCCTTGATTTTTCACTTTTTTCATCAATTAATTCTACACTTTTAATCGCATCAGCTGATAAATTTTTGGTTGCGATGGTTGGGTCACCACTAAAAAATTCTTTACCGTCAACATATATTTTGGTCACTTCTTCGCCTTGTGCGGTAATTTTTCCAGAGGCATCTACCTCTACACCAGGTAATTTTTTAAGTAAATCTTCAACAGTATCATCTACTCTTACTTTAAATGCTTTTGTATTATACGCAACTGTATCTTTCTTTACAGTAATAGGCGTAATTACATTAACAATAACTTCGTCCAATTCATTGGCTCCTTCCAAGATAATTACGCCCATATTCATGGGTTTATTATTAAATGTAATTATTTTTTGATATGTTTTATAACCTATAAAATTAACTTGAAATATTCTTTTACCTTCGGTTACATTTTTTAAAATGAATTTACCGTTTTTGTCAACGGATGCATAACTTATCAAAATAGAATCTGCCGGGTTAATCACAGCTACAGCTGCAAATTCTAAAGGATTACTCTCTTTATCAAAAACCTTACCTTCAATGGTTTGTGCCCAATTTACAAATGAAATTGTTAATAAGAGTAAGGTGAGTTTGACCTTCAATAATTTATTATCCATCTTTTGTTTTATTAATAAAATAACGATCTTGGTTTGGATGTCGCAAGTTGAAGAAATATTAAATCTTATAAAGTTAAATCAGTGTTAAATTAAGTTTTGATCTGTGTTCACAAAATCCCCCTCTCCCTAGCTACCACATGAGTCCTTTTGTTCTGGTTTATCCCGCTCATACATTAAAGATTTAAACTTATGGTTCTACTATTATTTTAAGACCTCATGCCGGACAGGTATTTCATTTTTTCTTGATAAAAAAGAAAAAAATGATTTAACGAGTTAAATGTATTGGGTGTATTTTTAATCTGATTATTAATTTAGTTAGTCGAACTCGCCTTGCGAGTGTGGTGAGTATCTCGATACTTGGGTTGATTTCTATTATTGAGTCCACGGCTTTTCTTGGGGTTTAATATCTTTTGTTAGACTAACTTATTATTTAATCGCATGTTGTTTTTGTTTTTTGTTGGTTATAACCAAACGTTGTTTTGTAATTAAATAGTCGGTTTGTAAACCATTCCATAATTTTAACTGTTCGAGACTTATACTATATTTAGCAGCTATTTTATTTAAATTATCACCTTTTTCAACGATATAGCTATTATTTTTTGTTATTTCTATTCGTTGAGTTTGGTGTGATTTTGTTTGTGAACTCTGATAAATTTCATTTTCATTTTCAATAAAAATGGTCGTTAGGTTTTTAGGTAATGTTAATACATATTTTTGATTTTTTGAATAGGGTATAATTTCTCTTTTATATTGTGGATTAAGAGCTATTAGGAGTTCCTTTTTAATCGGAATATTTTTTTGAATACTTGCAAAAGTAATTTGTTTTTTAACATGAATTGTATCAATTTCATAATAGGTCAACGCTGAATTTGTTGGCTCTAATTGATGGGTTTTCGCGTATTCAAAAATATAATAAGTTGCATAAAAGGCTGGTAAATAACCTCGGGTTTCTTGTGGTAAAAATTGACGAATTTCCCAATAGTTTCGTTTGCCACCTGCTCTTTTGATAGCTTTCCGTACGTTTCCAGGCCCCGAATTATAAGCAGCTAAAGCTAAATCCCAATCGTTGAACATGGTATATAAACTACTTAAATATTTACATGCTGCTTCTGTAGATTTTAAAGGGTCAAAACGATCATCTACATAGGAGTTTACTTGTAAATCAAATTGTTTACCTGTAGTAAGCATAAATTGCCATAAGCCTTTGGCACCAGATTTGGAAGTTGCATTTGGCTTTAGAGCCGATTCAATTACGGCTAAATATTTTATTTCTAAAGGCAGATTGTATTTGTCTAAGTACGCTTCGAAAATTGGGAAGTAGTAAGTAGCTCGATCCATGAGTTTTGATATACTTTCTTTTCGGTCATTTAAATAAACTCTTATAAACCTTTCTAACGTTGGGTTATGTGATATTTCAAAAGGAGTAATATGATTTAACTCTTCCAATTGTTTTTTTAATAGTAATGAAGAAAAATCAGAGGAAGGCTCATTATTATTAGGCATTAAAGGGTTAATTAGCCATTGATTAGAATTCTTATCTGAATAATTTTTGTCGAGTATTACTAAATTTCTTTCCGAAAACGTGTGAGGGTCATTCTTACTAAAAATAGGTAGATTTCTTTGTTTTTCAAAAGTCGATTGAAAACTGTTTTGCGCATAAAATGGCAAAGAAAAAAACAGAAAATAAAAGAGTAATAATTTAAGCATAGCGTCTATAAATATTAATTTCTTTATGAATCATTTAGAACTCATTTACAATCAAAAATATAGAATGAGCTTCACCAAATTGCAAAATTGTTAAAAAGTGCTAAAAACTTCTATTGTAAAGCTATGAAAATTAATCAGGTATAATTTAATTAAGGCCATGTTCGCTAAATATTATGGTATAATTATTTTTTATCATGATTTAACCAATATTTTATTGGCTAAGATTAAAATCAAATTGCTCATAATTATTACGAGCTACCTGATCAAACATCAAATATTGTTGGTCTATAAATTTTAGGTAAATTAAATTTGCAAGAAATAGCACATATTCTTTATTCTTAAAGCGTAGCGGTTTTATATCTTTTATCTGACAAGGCTGATTTAAAAATAGTAGAAGTTAAAAGAATTATAGATTATTTCAAGAAAAAATTTATAAAACTCATTTTTTAATGCGTTATTGTTAATGATTTAATGAAAAATCTGCAATAAATTAATATTTTCTTTTTCTGTTTAAATTATTGTTGTAATATTGCACTGTGAAAAAAATACAAAATCATACTACTTTAAATATTAATCGCCGCTCTCCCGAGCGCCGCAGCTAATTAGGTTCATTTTTGCTAATTATAATATTATATAAATTTCACATTACAACTTTTAAAAATGCAATTTCAAAATTACTTTCAAAGAATAATTATTAGGTCAACAATCGTTTTCAATAATACACCGTTCTTAAATATTCGCCGTCGCCCGTAAGGGTTTGTAATTATATTAGAGTTAGGTGAGTCCATCTCTGCATTTTAAATAAAATTATTTTTTAAGTTTTTAAATCCATTCAATGGAAATTGTAATTGCCACACAACAACATTTAAGGTACGCAAGGGATATTTGCGAAACCATCGATAAATCTGCCGAAGATAGGGGCACAGGTATTGCGAAAAGAACACCTGAATATATTCAAACAAAGATCAAAAATGGCAATGCTGTTATTGCACTCGATGGAGATAAATTTGCCGGATTTTGCTATATAGAAGTTTTTAGTAACAAAAGCTATGTTGTACATTCGGGCTTGGTGGTTCATTTTGATTATAGAAAAAAAGGCCTTGCTAAAAAGATCAAAGCAAAGGTTTTTGATTACTCGAAAAAAAAATACCATAAGGCAAAAGTATTCGGAATTACTACTGGTTTGGCTGTAATGAAAATCAATTATAATTTAGGATATAAACCCGTTACCTTTTCTGAACTTACAGATGATCCAGATTTTTGGAAAGGATGTCAAACTTGTATGAATTATGATGTATTAAAAAGAACGGAGCAAAAAATGTGCTTATGCACGGGTATGTTATACGACCCCAATCATAAAGATAAAGTTAAAAAACACCCTTATAATAAAAAGGTTTTAAGTAGATTAAAAAGAATTAAACAAAGCTTGTTTTTAAAGAAAAAACAAAATAAAAAAAATACATTACTTCCATTGTTTTTTTGGAAGAAAGATTAAATTTAATAAAAATGAAAAAATTAGTTTTAGCATATAGCGGAGGCTTAGATACTTCATATTGTGCAAAATATTTATCACAAGATAAAAAGTTTGAAGTGCATGCAGTAAGTGTTAATACAGGTGGGTTTGATGATGAAGAAATTCAATCCATTAAAGAAAGAGCATTGGAATTAGGAGCAATATCTTATAAATCAATAGATGCAGTTCAAATATTTTATGACAAAGTTGTAAAATATTTAATTTTTGGAAATGTTTTAAAAAACAATACCTATCCTTTATCTGTTAGTGCCGAAAGAATAATTCAAGCCATAGAAATTGTAAATTATGCAAAAAAAATTGGCGCTAATTATATCGCACATGGAAGTACTGGTGCAGGAAATGATCAGGTAAGGTTTGATTTAATTTTTCAAACTTTGGCACCAAATATTAAAATCATTACACCAATTAGAGATAATAAATTGGCAAGACATCAAGAGATAGAATATTTACAAAATAATGGTATAAAATACGCTTGGGAAAAAGCAAAATATTCTATCAATAAAGGCCTTTGGGGTACAAGTATTGGGGGTGAAGAAACCTTAAGTTCTCACTTGCCACTGCCAGATAATGCATATCCAAGTCAGCTGCAATTATCTGACACTAAAGATATTGTATTGCGTTTTGAGAAAGGCGAACTCATTGCCATTGACGGTAAACAGGATAGCCAAATAAATAATATTGAAAAGTTAAATAAATTGGCTTCAAAATATGCCATAGGTAGAGATATACATGTTGGTGATACAATTATTGGCATTAAAGGAAGGGTTGGTTTTGAGGCTCCTGCTCCTTTAATAATTATTAAAGCACACCATTTATTAGAAAAACATACCCAAACAAAATGGCAGCAACATCATAAAGAACAGTTGGGTAATTGGTACGGCATGTTATTGCACGAAGGTCAATATTTAGATGAAGTAATGCGTAATTTTGAGGTATTTTTAGCAGATACGCAACGATATGTTACAGGTGAGGTTTTTGTTAGTTTGCACCCATATAGGTTTACCGTGAATGGAATTGCATCTAAACATGATTTAATGGATGCATCATTTGCAAGTTATGGTGAAAGTAATGAAGGGTGGACAGCCGATGAGGCTAAAGGATTTATTAAAATAACAGCCAATCAAGGTAAAATTTTTAACCATGTTAATTCTTAGAAAATGATTAAAGTTGGAATTATTGGCGGTGCTGGGTATACAGCTGGAGAATTGATCAGAATTTTAATTCATCATCCAAATACTGAAATTGATTTTGTTTTTAGTACTTCAAATGCACAGAATAATATTAGTGATATCCATCAAGATTTAATTGGAGAAATTGCCTTGAAATTCACAAATAAAATAAATAAGCAGGTTGATGTTTTGTTCTTGTGTTTGGGTCATGGAAATTCGAGCAAATTTTTAAAAGAGAACTTATTTTCTAAAAACACCAAAATAATTGATTTGAGCAATGATTTTAGGTTGGAGGAAGATAAGGTTTTCGAAAATAAGGAATTTGTTTACGGTTTACCGGAATTGAACAAAAAATCTATCAAAAATGCAAAATATATAGCAAATCCGGGGTGTTTTGCTACAGCAATACAATTGGCAATTTTGCCTTTAGCTAAAGCTAATCTGATAAAAAATGACATCCATGTAAATGCAACTACCGGAGCAACTGGGGCGGGAACATCACTATCAAAAACAACACATTTCACCTGGCGAGATAATAATTTTTCATCCTATAAGGTATTTACACACCAGCATTTAGATGAGATAGAACAAAGTATTAAAAAATCACAAAATGATTTTGCAAATGAAATAATTTTTGTACCCAATAGAGGTGATTTTAGCCGTGGAATATTTGCTAATGTTTATACGGATTTTGATGGCACATTAGAAGATGCTTATAAAATATTCAATACATTTTACAAAAATGAAAAATTTACAATTGTCACCAATAAAGAGGTATTTTTAAAACAAGTAGTAAACACCAACAAATGTTTGATTCATTTGTATAAACACAAAAATAAATTACTAATAACCAGTGTTATTGATAATTTATTAAAAGGTGCTTCGGGTCAAGCTGTTCAAAATATGAATTTGATGTTTGGTTTTGAAGAAACTTCTGGACTCAATTTAAAAGCAAATTATTTTTAAAATTTAATCTTTTATACAAACAAACTGAGTAGGTATATTAATAAAAAATAACAGTATGAAAATAGCAATTTTAGGAGTAGGAAATTTAGGATATTCCATAGCGGTGGGAATATTAAGTCAAAAAAAGGATATTAAATGCCAGTCCTTATATCTTACTAAAAGAAACTTATCTTCTCTTGAACATTTAAATAAATTGTCGGCGGTTAAGTTAACTAGTGATAATAAAAGAGCCGTAAAATTTTCGGATGTAATAATTATTTCTGTTTTACCAGCACAATTAAGTAAAGTTCTAGAAGAAATTAAAGATGTTGTAAGCCCCAGTAAACACACAATTATTTCGGTTGCTACTGGAAGAAAAATTGAAGATATTGAAGCTATTATTGGAAGTGATGTTTCCATTATTCGAGCAATGCCTAACACAGCTATTTCTGTTGCAGAATCTATGACATGTTTGAGTGGTAATGAAAAGGCGAACTTAAAAATGCATTGTGCAAAAACTATCTTTAACGCACTAGGCCAAACACTTTGTATTGATGAAAAACATATGCAGGCTGCAACTGTAATTTGCGCTAGTGGAATTGCTTTTTGGATGCGTTTGATTCGTGCTACGACCCAAGGCGCTGTACAACTAGGTTTTCATAGTGATGAGGCACAGCAACTGTCTATGCAAACTTGTTTAGGCGCTGCAAAATTATTAATTGATTCACAAAGTCACCCAGAGCAAGAAATAGATAAAGTTACAACACCAAGAGGATGTACTATTGAGGGTTTGAATGAAATGGAACACAATGGATTGAGCTCCTCTTTAATTCAAGGCCTAGTAGCCTCATATAATAAAATAAACGAAATTTAAATGTCACTCCCACGAAAGTGGGAATCTCAGGATTTTAACAAAAAACTATAATAATACAATGAACCTATTTGACGTTTATCCACTTTACAACGTAACTCCAGTAAAAGCTAAAGGTTGTTATGTTTGGGATGAAAATAACACCAAATATTTAGACCTTTACGGTGGGCATGGAGTAATTTCTATTGGACATACGCATCCCTATTATATTGATAAATTAAAAGATCAATTAGATAAAATTGGATTTTATTCCAATTTTATAAAAATACCCTTACAAGCGGAATACGCAAAAAAATTAGGACAATTATCTAACTGTGAAAATTACAACTTGTTTTTGTGTAATTCAGGTGCTGAAGCCAATGAAAATGCATTGAAATTAGCCTCTTTTAAAACGAATAAAAAAAGAGTGATTTCTTTTAATAATTCTTTTCACGGTAGAACATCAGCAGCTGTAGCAGCAACAGATAATCCCAATATCAATGCTCCAATAAATCAACAGCAAGCAGTAACTTTTTTGCCTTTAAATAACATTAATTTAGTAAAAGAAGAGCTAATCAAAGGTGATGTTTGTGCAGTTATAATTGAAGGAATTCAAGGTGTAGGTGGTTTGGATGAAGGAACAACAGATTTTTTTAAGGATTTGGAGAAAATATGTAAAGAAAATAAAGTTTTTTTAATCTTAGATGAAATTCAATCGGGTTATTGTAGAAGTGGCAAATTCTTTGCTTTCCAACACCATAACATACAACCAGATATTATTACCATAGCCAAAGGTATGGCTAACGGTTTTCCTATGGGAGGGGTTTTAATATCTAAAAACATTGAAGCAAAATACGGTATGTTGGGAACTACTTTTGGCGGAAATCATTTAGCCTGCGCAGCAGCATTAGCTGTATTGGAAGTAATAGAAAATGAAGAGCTGATTGAAAATGTAAAAGAAGTTTCTTCTTGTTTTATCAATAGAATTGAAGAAATACCACAGGTTAAAAAAGTAAAGGGAAAGGGGTTGATGTTAGGACTTGAATTTGATTATGAAGTGGCAGAGATTAGAAAAAAATTAATTTTCGAAAAGCATATTTTTACTGGAGGTGCATCCAATAAAAAATTGCTTAGAATTCTTCCTCCATTATGTGTAACTAAAGGTCAAATAGATGAATTTGTCAATGCCTTGAAAGAAATTCTTTAATGAAAATAGAAATGAATAAAAAACTTACCATAGCACAAAGAAATGCCGTTTTAAAAAGTATGGCAAAATGGATTGATTCTGAAAAGCAAAGCATTTTAGAAGCCAACACGAAAGATGTAGATACTTTTGCAGAACATGATAAAGCAATGTATGATCGTTTGCTAGTTGATGATGATAAAATTAAAGGAATGATTGATTCTTTAGAGCAATTGGCTAGTCAGGAAGATCCTGTAGGTAGAGAGCTTATGCGATTTGATCATGACAACGGAATGCAAATTATTAATAAAACAGCAATATTTGGAACGGTAATGATTATTTATGAGTCTCGTCCGGATGTAACCGTAGAAGCAGGTGGAATAGCTTTTAAATCAGGAAATAAAATACTGCTAAAAGGGGGTAAGGAAGCTATAAATTCTAATTTGGCTATTGTTGACCTTTGGCATAGGGCCTTAGAGGAAAATGGAGTTTCAAAAAATTGGGTAGAATATTTAAATTTTAACCGAGAAGAAACCCAAGAATTTTTAAAGAATCCAACACAAAACGTGGATTTAATTGTACCTAGAGGTGGAGAAAAATTGATTGCCTTTGTCAAAGAAAATGCAACTTGCCCGGTTATCGTAAGTGGAAGGGGTAATAATTTTGTTTATGTACATGCAGAAGCCGATATAGAAAAAGCATTGCAAATTATCATCAATGCGAAAATAGCAAAAATATCAGCATGTAATGCTTTAGATAAGGTTTTGGTAGATTTGAATTTGGTAGACGCTGATGCTTTTATCAGCAAATTGATTGATAAATTAAAAACACATAAGGTTGAAATTCTTGGCGACGAGGTGACTTCAAAATTAGATGGTGTAACGCATATGCCCAATGAAGATACTTGGTATAAAGAATTTTTAGATTATAAAATTGTAATTGCAACCGTTGATTCTGTAGAAGAGGCTATTACAAAAATCAATAAATATGGGGGAGGTCATTCGGCGGTAATTATTAGTGAAAATAAGAATGTGGCTGATGAATTTTTAGAATCTGTTGATGCGGCTGCAGTTTATCACAATGCCTCGACAAGATTTACAGATGGTTTTCAATTTGGTTTGGGTGGAGAATTGGCAATAAGTACCGATAAATTACAC
>JAKITQ010000009.1 GCA_021647985.1 Flavobacteriaceae bacterium
GAGTTTCTGGTCTGGTCATTTCTGTATTAAAAGAAAAATAGTCATTCAATTGAGTTTGTATCTTTTTTGTTAGTATCTTGCTCATCGAACTGTTTTTAAGGTGAATTTTGCTTTTTTTAATCAATTACAAAATACAACTTTTTAAACAGTTTTCCAAGTTTAAATTACCCTGAAATATCAATAAAATCAACAATTCACAGCGGTGTTGATGAAGTTTTCGGGGGATGGCTAATTAAAATGTAAAGCAATAGGAAACCATAGATTCTTTGTATAGACATAAGATATTCCTAAGAGTATTCCGGCTAAAAACAAATCAATAAGGCCAAAAAGATCAATATTGGGGTTAAACCCATGCATCAAAGAAAAAAGAAGTGATGAAATAATTAGTGCGGTATATTTGTTAAATGAAATCATCAAATTTCTTAAAACATAACCTCTAAACAATACTTCTTCAACAATGGCAACGATGGAGTAAATTAATATGGATAATATAATCTCTTTTGGATTGAAAATTATTTTTTTAAATATAATTTGATCCATAAAAATTAGTAATAAATATCCAACAATCATTATTAAAACACCTATTACAATACCATAATTAAATTCTTTTAATCTGTTTTTGATTTGAAAACCAAGGCTTATAAATTTTTCTTTATCCACATATTTCATAAAAATCTACAGTAGGAAGAATGTACCCAACAAACCAAAAAAAGAATTTATATGCTTCCTTCAAAAAGCACTCATTATCGTTTTAGTTTCTTTATCAAAGGTAGAGCCACATCATTTATTAAAGAATATACTATTAACAAATATAAAATTAGTTTTCTATATGGAAATTCTACATGCAGAATTGACAATAAAGCAATAATTATAATCAATATATATATCATTGTTTTGAATTTCATAAGTAACCTTAATTTATATATACATATATTTTAACAAATTGCACCTCTATAAACATTTATTTTTGTCTTGCAGAAATTATATTCTTATGGAGAGATTGCCAAAATTGCTTAGAGAAATCGTGAAGGTAAGTAGAAGGATGCGATACAATCGTGTGCCAGCGGGGGATTAAAAAAAACGAGCATAATTTCTTAATACTCGTTTTACATTTAACTGTCAAAAATCGTCACTGTAAAAGTGTTGAATAATGAAATAGGTTTAATAAAATGGTTGTGCACCGTAAAGTGAATTTGAAGTGCCTGCTCCAGTATTTTCAAAACTACTAACAAAGGAATCCCACATACTGTGAAGTGCAGCCCCTAGTTTACGTCCAAAACTTCCTCCGTTTATTTGAAAAGCTATTTCACTATTAATCTCTTCTACACTATAAAAATCTAAATTTTTCATAATTTTTTAAATTAACTATTAATATAATTTTCGTAATTCAATCAAAATTTATTGCTAAAAGAACAATTATTAAGTTATAAATTACATGATATAACAATGCATACTTGAAAGAAAATTTCATTCTAAATAAAGTCACAATAATTCCTAAAATCAATTGGGGTAAAAACATAAATAATAATTCTAGCAAACTCATTGACTTAACTTCTAATAAATTATAATTCCCAATATGTGAAATTGTAAATACTAATATTGACATTATTACAAATATCTTTGAGGTTTCCCTTCTAGAGAAGATTAAATAAATAATCGCCATTAAATATATTCCCAATATCATTCTTACAAACAATAAATCAAATGCAAAAATATAAATACCACCAACTAAAAAACTTAAAAAAGAGAGTTTATTATTTCTAAGAGGAAGTCGATATAACACCTCTTCTAAAACAGGAGCTACTATTATAAAGAAGATTGAATAAAAAAAAATACTATTCATTATTTCTTCCTTATTGTCAATTTCAGGGAGATTTAATTTAAAAAAAGTTTCGATTAAATCTAAAGTGACTAATAGAGCAATGTTTACAAAAAGAATACCTCCAAGTATTAATAACCTATTTTTAAAAATCTTTTTAATCAACTAGTTAGTGTATTATACAATTATCATCTTGGGTGAGCACATTCATGTGAGTTCCAGCCATCTATAACATCACTAGCAAAATCAGCTAACCCTAAAGCAGTTGAAATTCTTTCTAAAGTCCTCCATATGCCACCACCTTCTGTTCCTCTAATTTCTCTAGCATCCATCTCTTGAACACCATAATTTTCTAAATTTTTCATTTTATTAAAATTTGAAGTTAAACATTTATTTTTGTCTTGCAAAAATTATATTCTTATGGAGAGATTGCTACTAAATTGCTTAGGCAATTTCTCGCAATAACATTATATTTGCAATGACGTTTATCAAAAACATTTGTTACGTCTAACTATACTACGTCTAGTATTTTGTTTTGATACTGCTAAGATATATTTGTTCACTGCCAAAACCTGTCAGTGGAAGATAACAACTGCATATTTTCATAATTTTCTTTTAATAAAGTGCTTCCAGCATAAATGGTTTTTATTTCTTCGTTTACCAATACTTGTACACTAATATTAACCAGTAAATCAAAATCGTCACGATAGTAATAAGTGCTGGAATTCCTTGAAAACGAGATCGATGCATCTGCTTCTTTTAAGAATTATAAAAGACGATACAATTCCCTTTCACTAATGTGGAGTCTAATAGCAAATTCAGCAGGCGTACCCGTATTTTGTTGTTGAATCAGTTTATGTGCCTTTCGTAATCTTTCTAATTGTTTAAGTGTTTTCATCTTATAACTGTTTATGCGTTTAATTGTGTATTTGTTTAATTGTAATTCTAAAATCGCAAATCGATCTAATCGTAATTCAAAACTGGCATTTGTTGTTTCCATAAATTATAATAATGTCCTTTTTTGGTATATAATTGTTTATGTGAACCTTTCTCTATTACCTTTCCTTTTTCCAATACCACAATAACATCTGCTTGTACCACTGTACTTAGGCGGTGTGCAATTACAATAATGGTTTTATGTTTTTCACGCAAATTTTGTATAGTACGTTGTATATAATTTTCGGAAGTACTGTCTAATGATGAAGTGGCTTCATCCAATACCAAAATTTCAGGTTGTTTGTATAAAGCTCGAGCAATAGCAATACGTTGTTTTTGACCGCCAGATAATGAGGCTCCATTTTCGCCTAAATAAGTGTTAAAGCCATTGGGTAGTGTTTCAATAAATTCTAAAATACCAATGTTTTTACAAATCTCTAAGATAGTTTCCATATTGGGTTGAAAATCACCTATGGCAATATTATCTATCACATTACCCGCAAATAAGTCAATTTTTTGAGGCACAACACTAACCAATTCTCTTAAACTTGCATTTTCAATATATTTTAAATCAATTGCGCCAATGCTAATACTTCCACTTTGTAGCGGATACATATTTTGCAATAATGAAATCAAAGTAGATTTGCCCGACCCACTTTCGCCAACTATTGCAGTAATTTTCCCTTTGGGAATTGTTAAATTAAAATCGCTAAAAACTTCCACTCTTGTACCATATCTAAATTTTACATTTTTAAAAGAAATATCACCAATTTTATCGGCAGTGAGTTTGAATTTATTTTCAGTTTCTTCTCGTTCTAAATCCATAATTTCAAATAACCTGTCGGCTGCAATTAGGGCGTTTTGAATACTTTTATTTGCACTTATTAAACTTGAAATTGGACCAGTAAAATAACCAATTATTGCATAAAAAGACATCAATTCACCTGGTGATATTTCTTGGTCAATTACAAAGTAAGTACCGCTCCATAATAAAATAAGGCTCTAGTTTAATTTAGCGTTGATATTTGTAAACAAAGTCGATTGTTCTGTTTTATTGGATGTAATTTTTAACATCGAGTAACCCCGAAGCCTTTAAAATTAGGTAATGCGAATGTAATAGCTATTTTAAACTAGAGCCTAAAATAATTGTAAAAAATCTAGAAACGGTTTGTGAAGAAGTACCACTAAAAATACTATTTAAAGCTGAGGTATAACCAATATGTAATAAATTAATAAAACGTGTTTCGGTTTTAATATTAGCAAAATCTTCTAAGCCAAAACGTTTAATAGTACCTACAGCATTTAACGATTCTACCAACTGACTTTCTAAATCGGCAGCACTCTCCATTATTTTGCGTTCGGTTTTTTTATTTAATCGATTCGTTATCCAATAGATAATCAAATACACAGGAATGATAGCCAGCATAATCATGGCCAATTTCCAATAATAACTAAACATCAATGCAAATGAAAAAATGACAATAAAAAAATTTACCGTTAATGATAAGGAAGTGCTATTGATAAACACGCGTATTTTTACAGCATCATTTATACGTGAAATAATTTCACCCACTCTCATCGTATCAAAAAATTGCTGTGGTAATTTTAGCAAGTGTTTATAATAGCCCAAAATGAGTCGAGCATCTATTTGTTGACCTGTTTTAATCAAAAAAATGTCTTTAAAAACACCTATAAAAACTTGAATTACTAATATTATGAGCATAATAACACTCAATAAATTGAGTAATTTAGTATTACCGCCTACCAATACGTGGTCGATTATTTTTTGAATATATATGGATGTTGACAAACCAAGTAGTGTTTAAATAATTGCGCCAATCAATGCTTGAACTAATACAAATTTGTGTGGTTTTAGCAAAAACCAAAAACGTTTTAGAATAGATACTTTTTCATTACCGGAAGTAAAACTTTCATCGGGCAGTAAAATAACCAATACGCCGGTCCATTCTTTTTTAAAATCTTCGTGAGTTTTTTTATACATCTTACCTGTGCCTGGATCCATAATTGTTATAAACTTTTTATCAACCTTGTAAATAACTACATAATGCTGCAATCTTTCTTTGACAATTACATGTGCAATAGCTGGTTTCGGTATTTTAAACAAGCTATCAAAATCGCCTCGAACACCTTTGGCTTCCATACCTAACTTTTGAGCAGCTTCTATCAGACCTAAAACATTTGTTCCCTTTTTATCGGTACCCGCATATTGTCTTATTCTTGCAATAGGGATTTCTAATTTGTAGTGAGCAGTAACAGAAGCCAAGCAAGCAGCTCCACAATCAGTAATATCATGTTGTTTTATTTTTATATTAGACATATTAATTATTAAGACTACTCGGATTAAACCAATCGTCTACTTTATCATATAGTAAATCAAAAGCTGAACGATTGCTGATATAAAAACGAGCATTTAAAGTCATTCCTTTTTTTAATTTTCCTTCAAAACCATTTTTTAATTGTAACTGTTTTTGATCAAGAGAACATACAACTCTGAACATAGGAGTGTTATTAATCATCACGATATCATTACCTATAGATTTAATTTCACCTGTAGCCATACCCCATTGGTTATAATTAAACGCATCAACTTGAAATTTAACAGTGCTATCAATTTTTAATAAACCGATATCAGATGGAGATATATAACACTCTGCGATTAAATCAGTATCTGGTGAAATTTCTGCAATAACAGTTCCTGCAGTAATAAAATTTCCTGGTTCTAATCCCTTTAAATTTTGAATTGTTCCATTGACTGAAGCTGTAATAATGTGATTTTCTTGTTCATTTTTATATTGAGATAAAGTGCTTTTTAATTCAATAGATCTATTTTTTTGTTGTGTTAATTCGGCCTGCCACTGGTTGCGTTGTTGTTCTTTAAAATGATTTAATCCGTTAAAAGCTAAATCTAGATTATAACTGCTATTTTCATATTCTACTTTGGCAATAACCTCTTTTTTATATAGTTTTTGCTGTCTTTTAAAATCTCTTCTTGATTTTTTATAACGAGTTTGTAGTTCTAGTAATTTTTGAGCATATTGCAAATATTGCTTTTGATATAAGAAGGAATTTAAAGAATCTCGAATGAGCTTTTTCGTATTAGATAGATAAGTTAAATCATTTATAAAAAGATTGGTTTGTTCTAATTGATTAGATATTAAATTCAATTTTTCTTTTCCAATAGTATTGTCAATGATTAATAGCGTATCTCCTTGTTGTGTATATTTATTCTCTTTGATAAAAACTGATGTAACTTTACCGGAGTATAATGATGCTATTTGATTTCTTTCTTTTTCCGATTTCAAAATTCCTTTAGCAGATGAGTAAATATCTAAAAACACAAAAGGCAAACTTGCTCCAATACCAAATATACTCAACAATACAATACCGTAAATTACTTTGCTTTTTATACTGTGTTTAAAACGGTGTACTTCTACTGAATTATTAATTATTTCTTTGGGGAATATTTGTTTCATTACAAATTTTTGTGAATAAAAAATCTCAATTACAAACTTTGGAATAAAATCCATTTAAGTCAACCCCCTAAAAGTTCTAAATTATACCCTATGCTTCCTAGCGGAAATAGGTAGTTTTAAAAATCACGGTAAATGGGTATGTTAACTTAGCCTATTTCTGATTACTTTTGTTATAAATATTTCCAAAATATCTCTTTTAATGCCAGTGTTATTGGCAAAACTAACCAAAAATCATGGAAAATATTTTAAACAAATTGCGTTTGGCAAGAAATGAAAAAGGATATTCGCAAGAATATATGGCCGAAAAATTGGATATAAGTCAAAAATCTTATTGTAAGATTGAGAATGGCTGCACCAATTTATCCGTTACAAGATTAAAACAAATTGCATACATTTTAAACCTAGATTTAAGTGGTATACTAATCTAAGGGATATTGTATCTTTACACCAATATTTTATACATTACTTTTTTAAATTTCGTAGTTTTACCACCTTATTTCTTGCATGAGTTAAATGAAAAAGTTAGTAGATAAATTTGGAAGACAAATAACCTATTTGCGTTTGGCAATTACCGATCGCTGCAACCTACGATGTCAGTATTGTATGCCCGCTCATGGCATAGATATTGTAGATAGAAAAGATCTACTTAGCTATAAAGAAATGTATCGTATTACTCGGGTTTTGAGTGAATTAGGCGTAAACAAAGTAAGACTTACCGGTGGAGAACCTTTTGTTAGAAAAGATTTTATTAATTTTTTAGAAAGCCTTTCATTTAATGATCATTTAGATCAAATCAATATTACTACCAATGGTGCATTGATTTCTAAACATATTTCAAAATTAGAAGAACTTGGCATAAATGCTGTTAATTTAAGTTTAGATACGCTTAACGCGGATAAATTTAAACAAATTACACGCCGTGATATTTTTGATGAAACCATGCAAACTTTAGATCAATTGTTGGCAAGTGAGTTAACTTTAAAATTAAATGTGGTTATTTTACCAGGCGTAAATACTAATGAAATTGGCGACTTTATCGCACTGACAAAAAATAAAAATATTGCTGTTCGTTTTATTGAAGAAATGCCATTTAACGGAGTCGGATTAAGAAAAACTGATGAAGTATGGAACTTAAACAGAATATTTAAAGAAGCAGAAAAATATTTTACAAATATTATTCCGCTTGATGATAAAAAATCATCTACTTCTAAAAATTTTAAAATTAAAGGCTATCGTGGAACTTTCGGAATTATCCCAGCTTTTACACGTACAATTTGTGGAGACTGTAACCGAATTAGAATAACCTCTACTGGTATGTTTAAAAACTGCCTTTTTGATGATGGTGTTTTTAATATTCGCGATTTTATTAGAAACGGAGCAAGTGATGACGACCTCAAAGAACTTTTTATTAAAACGGTACAGCAAAAGCCTATCAACGGTTTTGTTGCCGAAGCTAACCGAAAAAATAAAAAAGTTTCCGAAAGTATGTCTACCATTGGTGGGTAGATAAAACAATGAGAATTCACTTATTTACTTAACCAAAATTGTAAAATTACAATTTTCAATTAATAAAATGATTACATCCGAAAAAGCACTTGAAATAATTCTAAACCAAACAGAAAATTTTGGTGAAGAAGCAATTGATTTTAAAAATTCGCTAGGAAGAGTTTTAAAAGAAGATATTGTTGCCGATAGAGATTTTCCGCCATTTAATCGTGCCAGTATGGATGGAATAGCAATAAATATAAATGCGTTTAAAGATGGATTAAGAGATTTTACTATTGAAGGAATTCAAGCCGCAGGAAATGCGCAACTTACTTTACAAAATAATAATTACTGTATTGAAGTAATGACTGGTGCAATGACACCATTAAATACCAATGTTGTAATACCTTATGAATTGGTAAAAATTGAAAATAATATTGCCCAAGTAAAGCTTGACGAAGTCAACTATTTTCAAAATATTCATAAAAAAGGATTAGATAGAAAACAAAATGATGTTTTAGTTAAAGAAAATACGATTATTTCTCCTGCCGAAATTGGTGTTTTGGCAACTGTTGGGAAATCCAAAGTAAAAGTTGCAAAAAACCCAAAAATAATGATAATTTCTACTGGTGATGAATTGGTAGAAGTTGATCAAACTCCTGAAGATTATCAAATAAGAAGAAGTAATGCACACACATTGGTTAGTCTTTTAAATTATTTAAAAGTTAATGCGGATAACATACATATTTCAGATGATAAATCTGTACTCAAAAAAAAAATTGAAAAAATTTTAAACAACTATGATGTTTTACTATTTAGCGGTGCGGTAAGTAAAGGAAAATTTGATTTTTTACCTGAAATTTTTGATGAATTGGCTGTGAAAAAATTATTTCATAAAGTCCGTCAGCGCCCCGGAAAACCATTTTGGTTTGGGCGCACAGTGCCTTTAAATAGTAGTGAAAAAATTAAAAATACTTCTAGAAGTACTGTTGTTTTTGCTTTCCCAGGTAATCCGGTTTCAACTTTTGTGAGTTGTTTAAAATATTTTTACCCTTGGTATGAGAAATCTGTTGGAATTTCGTATAAAAATAATAATTTTGCAGTATTGGCAAAAGACTTTACTTTTAAACCTGATTTAACATACTTTTTACAAGTAAAAATAGAAAACAAAAATGGTACAATTTATGCAGAACCTATTACAGGCCATGGCTCTGGAGATTTAGCAAACTTAGTAGATAATGACGCTTTTATAGAGTTACCTATCGGAAAAGAGGTTTTTAAAAAGGGCGAAGTTTTTAGTTTATTAGTATATCGAAATTTTTAATATATTATTTTGAAAGAATTTACACATTTAAATAAAAAAAATCAACCAAAAATGGTAAATGTTGGTGATAAAAAAATTACCAAACGGATTGCTATTGCTAAAGCAGAAATGTTTTTAGGTGCAGCAATTATTTCTGTTTTTAACAATAACGACTTGATCACGAAAAAAGGACCTGTTTTTCAAACGGCAATCATTGCCGGAATTCAGGCGGTAAAAAAAACATCAGAATTGATACCAATGTGCCATCCATTAATTATTAATGGGGTAGAAATTAACATTGATATTTTAAATGATACCGAGATTGAAATTATCTGCAAAGTTGAAATTGATGGTAAGACTGGCGTTGAAATGGAAGCATTAACCGGTGTAAGTACAGCTGCATTGACTGTTTATGATATGTGTAAATCTATTTCTCAAAAAATGATTATTAAAGAAATTAAACTTTTAGAAAAAACAGGTGGAAAATCAGATATAAAAAACTAAAACGAAGCTCTTTTAATAGAAACTTCGTTTTATAGAAAAATACATACTAAATTCAAATTACTTTTTCATTAAAAATGCTTTTTTGTGTTTATTATTTATCTCAGTGATTCTGTTTTTTAACTTTAATTATTCGGTATGATCAAATTGTGTATATGCATAACAACAAAAATCGTGATTCAATTCAAGATATCTAGCAAGATCTGTTGGTTTTAATTGCAATTCATTAAGAAACTTATCTATAATCTCGGCTCGTGCCTGTGTATTTGTGTGCATAATTTTTCATTATTTAATCTATTTCGTATGGCTATTTTTTCAAGAAATAATTTTACCAATTCTTTTGATGTTTTGTGTTTTTCTATCATAAATATTTTTGTTTGATGCGGGTGATCAAATAACAAAATAAACCTTACAATTTAATAGGTCATGTTATTTGAGATCATTTTTTGCAACGGTCTTAAGTTATTTAAAATACTTTTTATATTTATTATTGATATCAGCGATTCTGTTTTTTAATATTTCTTCAATTCGCTTTAGTGATTTAATTTGTGATGCGTCAAACCCATTAATTTTGGCGTTTTTAATATATTTTTGAGTGTCTTGTAATATACTCTGCATCTGCGTCGTATTAGAAACATATTGAATGTTCATTAAACCTAATTTCTTCTTATCTAATTCACTCAAATTAACGGGGTCTTCTAAAAGAATATGTTTCCCGTTTAAAACCATTTTTTCAATATTATCGGAATATTCATTGATAGCAATCTCGGTAGATTCAAAAAAATCAACCGTTTCTATGTTTTCGATCAATTCAACCGGAATTTTAATATCTATGGAAGTCAAAAACTGAGGGTTTCTTTCTTCGTATATATTATTACAAGAAGTTATGAATACTATTATAAAAAACACGATGTAAGTTTTGTTTAATAATTTCATGTTTCAATTTAAATAGATATAATCGGGTGATTAGGGGGGGGACAGGGAGAATTTAGTCACCCGAAAAACTTTGGTTAATTGAATTTGGTTAAGCTGTCTTCAAGTTTGTTTGGCAAAAATATAATACTAACACCGTATTAAACTCATACTTTAGGATAAAAATGATTCGTACTTAAGTATGATTTTCGTTAAACATAAACAATTTATATAGCTGTTTATTAGCTTATTATAAAATATATCGTGTTACTCAGAATAGATTTATTAAAAAGTAATATTCTTAAATAGCTTGTGCCTTTCTTGCTGCTTCAATCCTATTTCGGACGTCTAACTTTTCAAAAATGTTTTTTGTATGTGTTTTAATTGTAGATAACGACACAAACATTTTATCGGCGATTTCCTGGTTTTTTAATCCTTGGGTAATATAATTTAAAACTTCTTTCTCTCTTTTGGACAATCCGAATTCATCTAAATTTTGAGAAAAATCTTGACCTTCTTTTTTATTATTATCGTCCTTCAACATAGAAATTTGGTTAAGATATTCTTGTATTTGATTTCGCATATTGTCAATCAACATATTATTGTTCTTAAACCTCATTCTATAATATAGATAAGAAAATACACTTATTAAAAGCAATAATCCTATGGTTAAAAAAAGAATTATATTTCTATTGTCATCTATCTTTACCTCGAGGTTTAGCTTTTCAATTTTTTCGTCTTTTTTATCCGAATCAAATTTAATATTCATCGCTACAATATTATTTTCACTTTGAATATTAAAAATACTATCTCGATAAACAGTCATCAATTTATACTCTTTTAAAGCATTATCATAGTTTCCTTTTGATTCCATTAGCTCCGATAGCGCCTCATAGCCTAATACCAAATTCCCTTTTGATCCAATTTCGGTTGACAATTCTAAACCAGACATAATATATTCTTTTGATTTTTTATAGTCTTCCAGCTTTCTATAAATTATTCCTGTATTGATCAAAGTAAAACTCAATAATCTTTTACTCTTGTATTTGGTTAATATAGGAATCGCTTTAAAGTAATAATCTAAAGCTGTATTCAGCTCATTTTTATGTTGAAACATTAAGCCTATAGAGCTATATATTATAGCTATATCGTTTTTGTTTTTTGCTTTTTTAGCTATTTCTATTGACTTTTCATGGTAATAAAAAGCTGTATCGTATTGCTGTTTATACATAAAGGCCTCTCCCAAGTTACTATAAGAATAACCTTTACCCCTCTCATTGTTGTTGATTTGGTTCAGTTTGAGAGATAACTTAAAATACTTTATTGCTTCATCATATTTTTTTAGTGTAACATAAGCATTCCCTATACCGTTAAGAGCGATAGCCATACTTTTTGTATATCCGGTTTTTTCAGATAATTTAAGAGCTTCAAGATGGTATTTTATTGCTTCATCTTCTATATTTAATCTTCTGTATGTAACTCCTAGGCTATTTAAATTTTTGACCTTTTCGTTAACATCCCATGATTTTTCATAAAAAGGTAACGCTTCTTTATGTAGTTTTAATGATTTTAAATAATAGTGATCATATCTGGCATTTACTCCTTTCCGTCTCAAGCTATTGGCAATTCCGGCAGGGTAATCTATGCTTCTTGAAATTTTAAACGCCTCTTCTAAAATATCTTCTCTAATCGGTCTATTTCTTATAGATAAATTAAAGATGGAAATTAGGTTGTTAATTTTGATTGTGTCATTTTCCGTTTGAGCAACTACTTGATATAAACTATCAATATTTATACCCTTTTGAAGGGTTTTAAAATCAATTCTTTTGTTAGAAATAGAGGTCTCAAAATTATTATTATCACAGGATACTAGTGACATAATAATATATATAAGTACAAAACCCTTTATTTGTGTAAAAAAATTCATTAAATCAAAAATAATTTCAAAGAACAAATGTAAAATTTAAATCATTAATATTTCGTTCAATTTTGAATTATGAATTATGAATTTTGAATTATGTGCATTGTACAGCTGAATATCAATGAGTTACCCTATTTAATCACTGTTATATAACTAACTATATATCATTCGTATACAAAAATATAAGGGACTATTATAAGTGGTACATTTTACAAATTCCAGACCTTCCATATATTTAGCATGCTTTTTACTAATATCTGTACCGTCCATAAGTATGAAGCTATCTTTTGAAATACTGCTAGCAACAGTTTTAAGATGCTCAGATCTGACATTCTCAGCATAATCCTCCTTTAAGTACTGGGCTGAAAGACGTTTACAAACATCTTTTAGTTTTAATGGCTCTCTAAGGGAGGCTGCAATTTGATTCACAAATACTGTTTTTGATTTTAAAATGCCTAAAACCATATCTTTTAAACAACGAGTTTCTGGTCTGGTCATTTCTGTATTAAAAGAAAAATAGTCATTCAATTGAGTTTGTATCTTTTTTGTTAGTATCTTGCTCATCGAACTGTTTTTAAGGTGAATTTTGCTTTTTTTAATCAATTACAAAATACAACTTTTTAAACAGTTTTCCAAGTTTAAATTACCCTGAAATATCAATAAAATCAACAATTCACAGCGGTGTTGATGAAGTTTTCGGGGGATGGCTAATTTGATAGGTAAATAAATTTTCTTTGGGTAATTATAGTTATATTTCCAATATTTCTCCAGTATACTTTAATTTAAGATTGAAAGAGGCCATTAATTAAATTTAACATTTACCTTTGTTGATTATAATTTATGAAGAATATATTTTTAGAATCACACAATATTAAAAACCTAAATTTTGGTTTTGGACAATTTAATTACCACTTAATTAAGGGGTTATATGTTGCTCAACCTGAAGAATTTAAAATAACATTGCATGCTAAAGATATAATAAGTTTAAAAAATGAGTTTCAAGATTATTTTGATTATAAAAAATATTTTTCATTTAGGAGATACAAGTACTTGCGAATTAGAAAACCGTTTGATTTATGGCATTCACTTAACCAAAATATTACAATAGAACCGTATCATAACATTCCATATTTACTTACCATTCATGATGTAAACTTTATTGATGAAATTTCTGATGATATGAATCATAAAAGAAATATTGCGTTTAAAAAAAAATTAGATAGGTGTAATGCTATTGTCTATATTTCAAATTTCGCAAAAATATCAACCCATAAGTACTTTGATGTACCAGATATTCCTGAATATGTTATTTATAATGGAAATCCAGTAACAGACATTTATGTATCCGAAAATTATCAACCTAAAATTATATCTAAAAGACCATATTTATTTTCTATTGGTGAATTTAATGAACGAAAAAATTTCCATACTTTAATAGAAATGCTTCATTTTTTACCACAAATAAACTTAATTATTTCAGGTAAAAATACTACAACTTATGCTGATAAAATAAAGTCATTAATACAAAAATATAAATTTGAAGATAGGGTTTTTCTTACCGGTAAAATTTCTGAAGCTGATAAACATTATTACTTAAAAAATTGCTTGGCATTTGTTTTTCCATCATTAAGAGAGGGTTTTGGTATTCCTCCTATTGAAGCCATGCGGTTTGGAAAACCAGTATTTACATCGAACAAAACTTCTTTACCCGAAGTATGCGGTGATCAGGCTTTTTATTGGGATAATTTTGATGCTGAATATATGGCTACTATTTTAGCAAATGGGTTAAACACCTTTTTGGAAGAAGAAAAAGAAATGACTTTAAAAAGTATAGAAAAAGCTAAAAGTTATAATTGGAATACCACAGCAAATAAATATGTAGAAGTATATAAAAGTTTGCTATTTGATAAAGAGTAAATTGTCGGCTTTATTAGTTGTTTTTAATTTATTTATATACGAAAAAACAAAAGGGAATAATATTTTTTTAATAATTATTGTAATTTTGAAACAATAAATTGGAAGTATACTTTTACAATTAAATTATAAAAAAATGAAAACCTATCATTCGGATATTATAAAAAAATGTAAAGAAATAAACCTTAAATTTTAATAATGGTCATAAAAATAATTATTAGTATTGTAAGTATTTTGCTTTTTTTCGCAATCATTCACGTGTTATTAAAATTTATAAAACATAAGTCACTTATTCCTTTAGTGCCTTTTAAATATGATTTTAGAAGACGAAGAATTACTTTTGCTAAAACGCTAAACCTTTTAAGCGAAAGAAATGCTAAAATAATAGTTGAAACAGGTACCTCAAGAGAAGGCCTTAAAAATACTAAAGGTGATGGAGGTGCTACTATTGTTTTTGGAAAGTGGGCGCAACAAAATGACGCTAAACTTTACTCTGTTGATATTAGTAAAGCTTCTGTACTTGGATCGCAGGAAGAAATTGATAAGCAAGGTTTAAATGATGTTGTATCAATAATTTTAAATGATTCAATTAAATTTTTAAGCACTTTTAATGAACCAATTGATTTATTATATTTAGATAGTTATGATTATTCTAGAATAGATAAAGAGATCCAATCTAAAAGCCAAGAACATCATTTACAGGAGTTTAAAGTAATTGAAAATAAACTTCACAAAAACTCTATTGTACTTATTGATGATTGTAAATTACCTGGGGGAGGGAAAGGTAAATTAGTTGTGGAATATATGGTCAAAAAAAACTGGGAAATATTGATTGATGCATATCAAATTTTATTAATAAAAAAAGGAAGTTTACCATAATATGTTTTTATGACAGAAGAGATTTAAAATGCTGTAAGTATTTTAAATATAGAAGAAACATTATTCTATCCAACTGATTGTAAGCTTCCCTAAAGTTAAACTGTTAAAAAAGATAAAAATCTGTAATAAAATAAATCTAAATTCTCCGAGATATTAAAAATAAAAATGAGTGTTGTACCCTGTATAACTATCGAGATGCATATTTTTTATGCTTTTGAGAGACTACTTAACGGATATTATGCTATGTAAAAGTGCTACAATATAGAATATTATACATAAAATTGTTGATTTTTTTTGAAAGATAAGGTTTAAAATAATTTGGCATAAATCTTGTCAAATGCAATCAAAAAACAAATCTATAAATCAATTAAATTTTTCACCCTCATCATTTAATAAACAACTCAATCACAGTCACAAACCTTAATTACTATCAAATCAAATTGATTGGAATTTTATTTTGAAAATTTGGGCTTAAATAGTTACTTAAATATTTCAGGAAATCTTAAGTTTTACTTTTTAATGAACAGCATTTGTTTTAATCGTTTTTTCTTGTGAAATTTTTCCTGAAATTGTTTTGTATAAAACCACATTTTATCAAAATTTTTTTCAAAATCTACACCACTTAATTTAGCATATGTTTTACTCATCATTTTTACCATTTCTTTTTCAGATGTTAACCTTGAAAAATTTTTCATTCGAGCGTTAAAATCCAATTCATGAAATACCATTCGATTCAAGTCAATCAAATAAAATTCATAATTTTTTCCTTGTTTTACTATTAGGGTATTGCCAGGTGAATGGTCTTTAAAATAAATACCTAATTCATGCATTTGAAACGTAAATCTGGTAAACTGTCTCAGTATATTTTCATAATCTGGATATTTTATATTTCCGGTTAACTCCCTAAAGGTTAAGTCATAATTTAAATGTTCACTAAAAAAGTAACTTTTCTTAAAATATAAGGCAGTTGTAAATTCGTAATATGCAAATGGTTTAGGCGTACCAATACCTTTATCAAGAAGTATGTTTGCGTGTTTAAATGAACGCTCGGCTTTTGATTCTCTAAAATATTTGTAAACTACTTTGTTGATTAAGTTAGGTACTTTAAATGATTTGACATTGATAATATGCTCTTTAACTTTAAAGATTTTTATTTTATTTCTGCCTCTGTCATCAATTACTTCACCTTTAGGTTCAAAATTCTCAATGATATCTATAAAATCATCATTGTTTAAAGGTGAATTTTGATTAATTTGTTTACTGAGGAGCATAACTTATGTTTGGTGTCAATGTTAATACTGAAAATTATTTCACCTATATTTAGTTGGGTTAATAATTAATTTCTTTCTAAATATGTTTGTAAAATTATTGTGGCGCTAATTTTATCAATAAGACTTTTGTTTTTACGTTTCTTTTTACCTAACCCACCATCTA
This sequence comes from Flavobacteriaceae bacterium, assembly GCA_021647985.1. Taxonomy (GTDB): domain Bacteria; phylum Bacteroidota; class Bacteroidia; order Flavobacteriales; family Flavobacteriaceae; genus Lutimonas. Next base: position 16,599 of record JAKITQ010000009.1, read on the forward strand.
TCATAGTTTGAAATGCCATTTTTGACGTAAACCGTTCATCTACTCTTTTTATGGGAATATCTTTGAATAATTTTTTTAATTTTTCAATGAAAGGAATTATTAAAATTTCACTTTCTGAAGGGGTATTATTCATTTGTTTGGGTTCGCCAACTAAAAACAAAACTACATTTTCTTTTTTGACATAGTTTTCTAAAAATGAAAAAATATCTTCCGTGTTAACCGTAGTTAATCCTGATGCAATAAGCTGAAAATCGTCTGTAACAGCTATGCCAATACGTTTTTTTCCGTAATCTAAAGAGAGAATTTGTGCCATACAATGTTTAATATGATGCAAATTTACTTTATTTTTGTAATTCTAAACACATTTTAAGATTCATTATTTATGAAGCCTTTTTATATTTGCAAAATCAATTGAAAAACAACGAATAAATGAATAATTTACAACAAACTATTGAAAGTGCTTGGGATAATAGAGCGCTTTTGAAAAATAAAGAAATACAACTTGCAATAAGAAAAGTAATTGATTTACTAGACAATGGGAGCCTAAGGGTTGCTGAACCAATTACTGACGGATGGCAAGTTAATGAGTGGGTTAAAAAGGCAGTTGTTTTGTATTTTCCTATCCAAAAGATGGAAACATTGGAAGCTGGAATATTTGAATACCACGATAAAATTCCGCTAAAGCGAGGTTATCAAGAAAAAGGAATTAGAGTTGTACCACATGCAGTAGCACGACATGGTGCATATATTTCAAAAGGAGTAATTTTAATGCCAAGTTATGTAAATATTGGAGCCTATGTAGATGAAGGCACTATGGTAGATACATGGGCAACCGTAGGAAGTTGTGCGCAAATTGGTAAAAATGTTCACCTTAGTGGTGGTGTTGGTATTGGTGGCGTATTAGAACCATTGCAGGCAGCACCTGTTATTATTGAAGATAATGTCTTTGTTGGTTCTCGTTGTATTGTTGTTGAAGGGGTGAGAGTAGAAAAGGAGGCAGTATTAGGTGCCAATGTGGTATTGACTATGAGCACTAAAATAATTGATGTAACAGGAGACGAACCGATTATTACTAAAGGTGTAATTCCTTCACGATCGGTAGTAATTCCAGGTTCTTATACCAAAGAATTTAAAGCAGGTAGTTTTAATGTACCTTGCGCTTTGATTATAGGTAAACGTAAAGAAAGTACCGATAAAAAAACATCATTAAATAATGCTTTACGCGAGAATGATGTAGCAGTATAAATTGTAGAGATAAATTTGTTTGAAGAAAATTCTTGTCATACAACAAAAAATGATTGGCGATGTTTTGGTGGGTTCTATTCTTTGCAATAATTTAAAAAGAGCTTTTCCTGATGCACAAATTCATTATATGGTATATGAATCTACCATACCTGTTTTGCAAGGAAATCCGAATATTGATAAGCTAGTCTTGTTTACCGAAACATATAGAAAAAGCAAGTGGGCATTTTTTAAGTTTATGATTTCTATAAGAAAGGAAAAGTATGATATTTTAATTGATTCTTATTCAAAGCTTGAAAGTTGGTTAACCGTTTTTTTATCTGGTGCAAAACAACGAATTTCTTATAAGAAAAAAGGCAGGTCATTTTTATATACTCAAAATATTGCGTTGTTGGAAAAAGCCAGAACGAATTTGGGTTTAACCATTGAACGTAAATTATCTTTACTTGATCCTTTGCAATTGAATATAGATATGGATCCTGTTCCTAAATTATATGTTACAGAACAAGAAATGGGATATGCGAGAGACCTTCTTGAAAAACATCAGGTAGATCCAAGCAAAAAAACTATAATGGTTTCTATTATAGGAAGTGCTGCAAATAAAACATACCCTTTTGATTATATGTCTAAAATCTTAGATGATATTGCAAACCATTTTGATGTTAACATTTTGTTTAATTATTATCCAAATCAGATAGAAGATGCAATGAAAATATATAATCAATGCAAAAAGCATACTAAAGCGCTTATCTATTTTGATGTTTTAGGCGGAAGTTTAAGAGAGTATATTGCATTAATGAATACTTGTGATCTAATAATAGGAAATGATGGTGGGGCAATAAATATAGCAAAAGCACTTCAAAAACCGTCATTTATTATTTTTTCACCCTGGATTGAAAAACAGATATGGGCAACTTTTGAAGATGGTAAAATTCATAAATCCGTTCATTTACTAGATTATAAATCAGATTTATTCCTTGGAAAATCTGAAAAAGAATTAAAAAATGAATCTTTATATTTATATAAATATTTTAAACCGGAATTGTTTTTTCAGGAATTAAGATCTTTCTTGAAATTTAATTTGATGATAGATAATAATGAAATTAGACCTAAATAAAAATCTTAAACGCAACCATAAGAGATTTAAATTATCGGCCTTGATCATTACTTTAAATGAGGCAGATAATATAGTTGAGTTAATACATAATTTAGATTTTGTAGATGAAATAATTGTAGTAGATGCTTTTAGCAAGGATGGAACTTTTAAAATTTTACAAAAGTTCGATAATGTTAAAGTGATTCAAAATGAATTTAAAAATTTTTCAAGTCAACGTAATTTAGCCTTAAAGCATGCTTCAAATGATTGGGTCTTATTTATTGATGGAGATGAAAGAGTCTCTATTGATTTGAAAAATGAGATATTAAATACTCTTGAAAATCCTTATGATATTGTAGCATTTGGGTTTTATAGGAAATTTTATTTTAAGAATTCAATATTAAAATTTAGCGGTTATCAAACCAATATAACTTTTAGATTATTTAATAAGAATTTTGCCCATTATGATATAACTAAATTAGTTCATGAGGTTTTATTGATTGATGGAAAGACAAAAATATTAAAGAATAAATTGGATCATTTTTCTTTTAAAGATGAGAATATATATAAAGAAAAGTTAATAAAATATGCAAAACTAAAAGCTAAAGAATTATATATCAAAAACTTACATCCAAATTTATATCATTTTTACATCAAACCGAGGTATAGATTTATTTATCAATTTATGATGAGGTTAGGTTTTTTGGATGGGAAAAACGGTTATAAAATATCACTTCTGAATGCTTTTGGTGTACGCCAAAGATATATTGAATTGCAAAGACTGTACAATAAAGATAAGTGATATTATAGTGTACTTCTATAATTTTGAATTGCCATTTATAATATTTATTCGTGAGACTCTAAAAATATAATTTTATGTGTTTAAATTATATTTTTTTAGAGGTAACACATAGTGTTCGCTATTAATGATTTACTTAGGTGATAAATTTTTTAACATGCTCGGGTCAATTTTTTAGTTGGTCGAACCTTCCTATGTTGGTCTTAAGTTTTGTATTGTAAAATAATTAAATAAATTAAATGATGATAATGTACTAAATTTGTTCCTCATTTAAGAATAAAGAAGATTACTGAACTTATATACATAAAAAAGGTTCTAAATTTAGAAAAACTAATGAGATTAATTATTTTTGATTTATGAGTAAGGAGTTAGAAAAATCGATAGAAATATTAAAGAATGGCGGCACTATTATTTACCCCACAGATACCATTTGGGGTATTGGATGTGACGCAACCGATGCAATTGCAGTGGCTAAAATTTATAAAATAAAAAAAAGAACCGAATCGAAAAGTTTGATTGTTTTAGTAGATAGTTGGGAAATGTTAGAGAATTATATTTCACACATTCCAGCTAAGGTTAGTTGTATAATTAATGGCTCATCCAAACCAACCAGTGTAATATATAATGACCCTAGAGGATTGGCAAAAAATGTAATTGCTACAGATAACACGGTGGCTATTAGAATTGTAAATAATGATTTCTGTAAAAAACTTATCCATAAGTTTGGCAAACCTATTGTATCCACTTCTGCAAATATAAGTGGAAAAATAGCTCCTAAAAATTTTGATACAATAGATAAATCTTTGTTGCATAAAGCAGATTATATAGTAAATTTACAGCTCGAAAAAAATCAAAGTACAGCGTCTCAAATTATTCGAATTGATAGTAAGGGTAAAATAGAGTTTATAAGAAAGTAAATATTTATGCAAAGTAAAAGTTATAAATCTGCTTTAACTAATTCAGTATTCAATTTTATTGCTACCGCTGCTGCGGAATTGCAATTAGAAACTTACGTTATAGGTGGTTTTGTACGTGATTTTATTCTAAAAAGAAATAGCGTAAAAGATATTGATATTGTAGTTGTTGGTAGTGGTATTGAATTGGCAAAGCATGTTGCATCTTTATTGCCAAATAAGCCCAAAGTACAAATTTTTAAAACTTATGGTACAGCCATGCTTCGTTATCAGGATGTTGAAATTGAATTTGTTGGTGCGAGAAAGGAGTCGTATTCCGAGGAAAGTAGAAACCCTAAAGTTAGTTTAGGAACATTAGAAGACGATCAAAATAGAAGAGATTTCACTATTAATGCCTTGGCAATTAGCTTGAATAAAAATGATTTCGGGACTCTTTTAGATCCATTTAATGGATTGCAAGATATGCAAAGTAAAATCATTAAAACACCTTTAAATCCTTCTATAACCTATAGTGATGATCCTTTAAGAATGATGCGCGCCATTCGTTTTTCAAGCCAGTTAAACTTTGTAATTGAAGAGGAGTCTTTTGATGCCATAACATTAAATTCAGAAAGAATTAAAATAATATCAAAGGAGCGTATTGTTGATGAATTGAATAAAATATTAATTAGTGATAAGCCTTCAATAGGATTAAAACTTTTATTTGAAACCAATTTACTCTCTTTTATTTTACCTGAATTATCAGCTTTACAAGGTGTTGAGCAAATTAAAGGACAAAAGCATAAAGATAATTTTTATCATACTTTGCAAGTGGTAGATAATATTTCTAAAACTACAGATAGTTTGTGGTTGCGATGGGCAGCCTTATTGCATGATATTGGTAAAGCACCAACCAAAAAATTTGATAAAAAAAATGGTTGGACATTTCACGGGCATGAGTTTGTTGGTTCAAAAATGGTAAAAAAGATATTTATTCGATTAAAGATGCCATTGCATGATAAGCTGAAGTATGTACAAAAAATTGTTATGATGAGCTCTAGACCTGTAATTTTAGCTGAAAATGTAACAGATTCGGCAGTGCGAAGATTAATTTTTGATGCTGGAGATTTTATTGATGATTTGATGACCCATTGCGAGGCAGACATTACTACTAAAAATAAGGCAAAAGAAAAAGAGTACCAGAATAATTTTAAATTGGTTAGAAAGAAAATTAAGGAAGTAGAAGAAAGAGATAGAGTACGAAAATTTCAACCACCTGTTACAGGGGAAATTATTATGAAAACATTTGGTTTAAAGCCAGGTAAAGAAATTGGTATTTTAAAAGAATCTATTAAAGAGGCTATTTTAGATGGGAAAATAGCCAATGATTATCAAGAGGCCTATGATTTTATGGTGATTAAAGGAAATAAAATGGGTTTACAAAAAATATAATATTATAATTTTTTATTTTAAAAATGGAGGCCTTATATTTTTTTAGAAAAATCAATATAAAGCCATTTTCTTACCCTTCAATGGATATTTCAAAAGAAAAGACAGCAACTTATTTCAAAAAATCAGGGTCATTAAATGTTGGATTCGGGTATTTATAAAATCCTTCACCAGCACTTTTCCCCATTTTTCCTTTGTCAATAAAATTTTCTTTAATAAAAGCAGCGCGATCCAATAAAGATTTATCACCTAGTTTATTACCCCAAAGTATATCAATATTATAAATAGTTTGCATACCTACAGTATCCATTATCCCAAAAGGGCCTATTTTTGCTCCGGTACTAATCATCCATGTTTTATCGATACTTTCAATATCCGAAACTTCATTTTTCATTAAATTTAAAGCAGCAGAAATAAGAGGTACCAATAGTGAATTTAAAACATAACCACCTTGTTCTTTGTGAATAGGAATAGGCACCATACCTATATCTTTGGCAAATTGAACTACTATGTCAAATATTTTAGGATCTGTTCTGTCGTGCCCCATGACTTCACCAACATTAGCATCCCATATTCCATTGGCAAAATGTAAGGCTAGAAATTTTTCGGGTCTACCCGTTTCTTCTGCATAATCACTAGGTAAAGTTGTTGACGAATTGGTTGTGAAAATGGTTTTTTCGGGAGCCACTTTAGCCAAATCTTTGTAAAAACTTTTTTTAATTTCTATATTTTCAGGAACAGATTCACTAATAAGATCAGCATCTTTTACAGCATTTTCTAAATGGCTTGTATACCGAAGCCTTGCAAAAGTTTGATCAATTTTTTCTTGGCTTACACCACGATTTTTTAAAAAGAGTTCTGCAAATTTTTTATGAAAATTCTTACTTGTTTCCAAACCTTTTTCAAATACATCATAAACAGTTACATCGAAGCCGTGAAAGGCAGTTTGCCATGCAATTTGCGAACCTAGAGTTCCGCCGCCCGCTATGGTGACATTTTTTATAGTCATAAATCTAGAATTTTAAATACCAAATTGAAATGGTAATTATTATACTTGTAAATTTATGAAATTAAATGCATATTAATAATTGTTAATGAAATGGAAATATAAAACAAACACAAACTTCTTTGATAAAATAGGTTTATTTTAAAATATTTCTGGAAATTACTAGTTTTTGAATTTCAGTTGTACCTTCGCCAATGGTACAAAGTTTAGCATCTCTATAAAATTTTTCTACAGGATAGTCTTTGGTATAACCGTAGCCACCATGGATTTGTACAGCATCGTTGGCAATTTTCACACAAACCTCTGATGCAAACATTTTTGCCATGGCACCTATTTTGGTGACTTTTTCACCGTTGTTTTTTAAAAAGGCTGCTTTATGTAATAGTAATTCTGAAGCTTCTATTTCGGTAGCCATATCTGCTAATTTAAACGAAACACCTTGAAATTCACTTATTGGTTTTCCAAATTGAATACGTTCTTTAGAATATTTTAAAGATGCCTCATAAGCGCCTTTTGAAATACCTAAAGATAAGGCACCTATAGATATTCTACCACCATCTAAAACTTTTAAAGCTTGTACAAAACCTTGACCCACTTCACCAAGAATATTATCTTTATGTACTCTGCAATTGGCAAAAATTAATTCAGCAGTTTCAGAGGCACGCATGCCTAATTTATTTTCTTTTTTACCCGAAGTAAACCCTACTGTTCCTTTTTCAATAACAAAAGTAGTCATCCCTTTAGAGTCTCCTTTTTCACCAGTACGAACAACAACAACGGCAATATGACCGCTTATACCATGCGTAATGAAATTTTTTGCGCCGTTTAAAACGTAATAATCTCCATCTTTAACCGCTGTGGTACTCATGCCACCAGCATCACTTCCGGTATTGTGCTCGGTTAAGCCCCAAGCACCTATCCATGCACCAGATGCTAGTTTTGGAAGCCACTTTTCTTTTTGAATGTCATTTGCAAATTCAAGTATATGATTGGTGCAGAGTGAATTGTGAGCAGCAACCGATAAGCCAATAGAAGAGTCTACTTTTGAAATTTCTTCAATAATAGTAATATACTCATGATATCCTAAACCTGATCCGCCATATTTTTCAGGAACCAAAACGCCCATAAATCCCATTTCACCCAATTGACGAAATAAATCTATTGGAAAAGTTTGATTTTCATCCCAGTCCATCATAAATGGAGCAATATGTTGTTTAGCAAAATCACGAATAGATTGTGCTATCATTTTTTGGGTTTCCGAATTTTCAAAATTCATGTTTTTTTGTTTTTAATCAGCAGTCAAATATAATGTTATTCTATCATATTTATCTAGCGGAAATGAGTCAATTTTTTTTAAGTCTTCTATACTCGTAAACACTCCTAATTCGTCTTTAAAGTTGTAAATCTTTTTGGTAAGTTCATAATCAATATATGGCAATTTAAGAATTTCTTTAAAAGTTGCTGAATTGATATTTAATTTTTTAATTATTGGTACTTTTAATACAGAGAATTGTTTTAAAATACGATCAGCAACTTCTTTTTTTAAATAATAAACCTCATATAGCTGGTAATTAAATGTGTACCCTTGTAAGAGTTTGCGGTAGGTTATAATTCGTTTGGCAAGTTTTTCACCAATCCCATCAATTGTCTTTAAATCGTTTATTGTAGCCAAGTTAAGATCTTTTGTTTTAGTGTTTGCAATTTTTCGGTTATTGGATAAAGACTTAGGAGAGGTTTTTGCATTTTGCTTTGCAATTACCCATTCAGGGAATTTAAAAAGAGGAGAGATTGCATGGAGTAAGCTATCATTTACACCAGTTATTTTTTGAAATTCTTGGATGGAATTAACATATTTTCCAGTTTTTCTGTAGGCCAATAAACGGTCAATTTCCTCAACATTCAAACCCAATTGATACGCCTTAAAATCCGTTAAAAAATTTGGATTGAACCGATATATTTTTGCTTTACTTTTTTCTTTTTGTTCCTTTTTCAAGGAATCGATTTGTGCTTGATATCGGTCTATTTCCGAGACATCGTAATTCAAAATGTCGTTGTTAGAAAAATCTACAAAAACATAGACCAATTGTAAAATAAATATAATAAGTATCAATAATAAAATCCCATTTCTTTGGCTTTTGTTATACCAGAAATGGGATTTTAAGAATTTCATATAAGAGATTTTAGCTTTTTCTGGCTTTTATAGCATGCATATATTTATTCAGTTCTTCTTTAACTTTTGGCGCCAAAATTATCAGACCAATCATATTGGGAACCATCATGGCAAATATCATCGCATCGGAAAAACCAATCACCGACCCTAAACTTGCAGCAGGACCAATAACCACAAAAATTAAAAATAAAATTTTATAGGTATACTCTGTTCTTTTTGTTCTTCCGAATAAAAATGCCCATCCTTGAAAACCGTAATACGACCAAGATATCATTGTGCTAAATGCGAAAAGAACAACGGCTATTGTTAATACATATGGAAACCATGAAATTACGGAGGCAAAAGCGCCAGAAGTTAATAAAATGGCCTGAGCATCATTTAGTGAAGCATTTTCTGCAGCAACATTACCTGTAATTACGAGCACTAAGGCAGTCATAGTACAAACAACAACTGTATCAATAAAAGGCTCTAATAAAGCAACCATCCCTTCAGAAGCGGCAAATTTGGTTTTTACTGCCGCATGGGCAATGGATGCTGATCCTATACCTGCCTCATTCGAAAAAGCAGCACGTCTAAAACCTTGTACCAAAACTCCAACGGCGCCGCCTACCACACCTTCAGGACTAAAGGCACCATTGTAAATTTGTAAAAAAGCATCACCTATCATGTCATATTTGGAAATTAGAACAAACAAAGATGCCGCAACATAAATTACAACCATAAATGGAACAATCTTATCTGTTACTTTTGCAATTTTTTTAATACCCCCAATAATCACGATACCAACAAGTATTGCCATGATAATACCAAATAGCCATCCTTTGCCATGTAAAAAAGAAGCTTCTCCACCTGTAATGTGCTCAACAAGTTGAAAAGCCTGATTCACTTGAAACATATTACCACCACCAAAAGAGCCTCCAATAACAAAAATAGCAAATAACACTGCTAATATTTTACCAAGTTTTTCAAGACCTTTTGATTTTAATCCTTTGGTTAGGTAGTACATTGGTCCGCCATATACAGTTCCGTCTGCATCAATATCTCTATATTTTACACCAAGGGTACATTCAACAAATTTAGATGCCATGCCCAGTAAACCAGCAACAATCATCCAAAATGTGGCGCCAGCGCCACCAATTGATACTGCGATTGCCACACCAGCAATATTCCCTAGTCCCACAGTAGCGGACAAAGCCGCTGTTAATGCTTGAAAATGAGATACTTCACCTTCGTGATTTTCAATAGCGATGGTGCCTTTAATATCTTGTCCAACCTCAGAAATACCTGGTTCATTTAATGATTCATGATGGTCAATATCGTCATATTTTCCTCGAACAATATTTATGGAAGTAAAAAAACCTCTAAAATTTATAAACTTAAAATAAATGGTAAAGTAAGTCGCTCCAATTATTAACGGAAATAATACCCAAAAAACCTTTATATCATCTGAAAAAGGAATTTGGTAAAAAATTAAATCTACAAACCATCCAGTTGCTTTTCCAAAAACCTCATCAATTTGCTGATCAAGTCCCTTTTCTTGGGCGAATGTAAAAATAGGAGTTATTAATAGTAGCAGAGAAAGTATTTTTTTATTCATTTTATTGACAAAATTTTTAATTAAGAGCTTGCAATATCAATAAAATAATAGTTTATGACAAGAAAAAGTAGTTAAATAATGATACCGTTTCATTATTTAAATATTGTTTAGCTATTTTTGAAAATGAAAAATTAATAGAAGCCAATCAATACCAATCAGTGAAGTTCATAATAACTACGCAAACAATAACTTTGATAAATTAGAAATTTAAACAGTTCAAATTAAGGGAGACTTACAATAGTTCTAAAAATTTGATAAGAAAATATGGATATAAATAAAAAAACTTTGGTATTAGGGGCTTCATTAAAAATGGGGAGATATTCTAATTTAGCGATTTTAAGCCTGGTTCAAAATAATTATAAAGTAGTAGGGGTAGGGTTAAAAGAGGGTGAAGTTAAGGGGGTTAAAATATATAGTGGTAAACCAAAACATGATGAGATTGATACCATTACTTTGTATATGAACAGTAAGAGGCAAAAAGATTTTTACGAATATATTATTTCATTAAATCCAAATCGAGTTATTTTTAATCCGGGCACAAAAAATGAGGAACTAGAATTAATTTTAGCTGAAAATAAAATATTTTTTGAACATGCTTGTACCTTGGTTTTATTAAGTACAGGGCAATATTAACCATTATCGTTCTCCACTTTAAATACTTTTCCTTCTTCAGACAAAACGACATTGTCAAATTCTGTTTTTGCTTCTGTTAAAAAAGGTTCTAAATTTTTATATCGACTAGAATAATGACCTAATATTAGCTTGCCAACTTTTGCTTTATTTGCAATTTTTGCTGCTTGTTTGGCTGTGGCATGTTTTGTTTTTTTTGCCAATTCAATTTTATCATCTAAAAATGTAGATTCGTGATACAGTAGGTCAACGTTTTTAATAATAGGAATAATATCTTCATTGTATATCGTATCACTGCAAAAAGCATATGTTATAGGTTGTGGAGGTTCTAGTGTTAAACTTTTATTAGAGATGATATCTCCATTTTTTTTAATAAAATCTTTTCCGTTTTTTAAATTTTGATAATCACATATTTCAATTTCAGGTTGTTTTAAAACAGCAGCAATATTCAATTTTCGTTCTGTAATTTTTTCTTGAAACAAAAAACCATTTGTATAGATTCGATGTTTTAAAGGAATGGTTGTTACTTGAACATGGTCATCTTCAAAAATTAATTCACTTTTTTTTGATTTTAGTTCATGAAAAAAAAGAGGATAATGTATCCATGATTTAGAGAGTTTTAGTTGAAGTTTAATTATTTCTTCGGCTCCTTTTGGTGCGAATATGTGTAATTCAGATTCTCTGTTTAGGAGACTAAATGTTGAAATTAAACCTATTAATCCATAAAAATGATCACCGTGAAGATGTGAAATAAAGATATGTTTTATCTTAGAGAACTTTATTTTGTATTTACGTAATTGTGCCTGTGTACCTTCGCCACAATCAATTAGAAAAAACCTATGGTTAATTTCTAAAAACTGTGATGTTGGATGTGCAAATGTACGTGGAGTTGCAGAGTGGCATCCTAATATGGTGAGTTTTAAACTCATTTAATCACAATACGTTTAGATATAACTTTTGATTTGGTTTTTAATGAATAAATGTAAATTCCAGATTCAAGATCATCTCGATAAAAGGGAATTGAATTAGATCCTTGTTTTGTTTTAACCTTTTGGGCATGCACCGTATTTCCAAGTAAATCTTTTACATAAAAATCTATTTCAAATGCTTCCTCAGCAGTGAATCGTATTCGCGTGGTCACACTAAATGGATTTGGTGATGCAACAACATTGCTAATTCCACTTACTGAATTTTCGAGAATATTCTTATCTTTAGAATCGATGTCTTGAGCAAAGATTGCTGTTGAAAAGGTTAATAAAAAAAGAATAAAAAGTAGTTTTTTTACCATAGATTGTATTTAAATTCCTAAATCGCGTTCAATGTCTTCAATTTCAATAACATCTTCTGCTTCTTGTAAAGTTGGTACGGCTATTAATTCGCTTGGTAATTTATCAAAATTAATACCCTTACAAACAATGACAAATGATTTATTATTTTGTTTGTGCTCTTGACTTCTTGGCGAAAATAACAAGATTCCTTTTAAATCTATGTTAATATTTCTTGAAAAGTCAAGAATTAAATTCACATTATTAAATTTACGGTAATTTTCATTAAATTCTTTAAAAAAATCAAAAATAGTTATTATTTCTTTTCCACTATTTTTGTCATCTGTAAGTAGTTTTGTGTATGTATTTGTTGGTTTTATTATCATAATACGTTTAAATACAGTTGGTTATTATCTTTTAATTTGTTGTGCCAATAAATAAATTACAGCCATTCGTATAGCTACACCATTTTCAACTTGATTTAAAATAATCGCTTGTTTAGAGTCGGCTACATCACTAGTTAGTTCCACTCCACGATTTATTGGTCCAGGATGCATAATAACAATATCTTTATTTATATCATTTAATAATTCTTTATTGATACCATATAATAGTGTGTATTCTCTTACTGAAGGAAAATATTTTATATCCATTCTTTCATGTTGTACCCTTAACACATTGGCTACATCACACCATTCTAAAGCCTTTTTTAAGTTATTTTCATAACCTACTCCAAGTTTTGTTATAAACTTGGGAATTAATGTTGTTGGACCGCATAATTTTATTTCGGCTCCAAGCAACTGCAATGCATATATGTTTGATAGAGCTACTCTTGAATGTAGAATGTCTCCAACAATAACAACTTTTTTACCTTTAACAGTTCCTAATTTTTCACGAATAGAGTAACAGTCTAATAGCGCTTGCGTTGGGTGCTCATGAGCCCCATCACCAGCATTTACAATTTTAGCATCAATATGTTTTGCTAGAAAATCACCAGCACCTGCATAGGGGTGCCTCATAACAATAATATCTACCTTCATGGAAAGAATATTATTGACCGTGTCAATTAAAGATTCTCCCTTTTTAACAGAAGATTGTGAGGCAGAAAAATTTATGATATCGGCAGAAAGTCTTTTCTCAGCCAATTCAAATGATAGTTTGGTTCGTGTGCTGTTTTCGAAAAATAAATTAGCAATGGTTATATCTCTTAAGGAGGGTACTTTTTTAATTGGTCGGTTGATAACCTCTTTAAAATGATCGGCAGTCTCAAATATTAAATTAATATCTTCTTTGTTTAAATGTTTGATGCCTAGTAAATTGTCAACGCTTAACTTAGCCATTTTTATAAAATTGATTTTTTAATATTTTTTCAATAATCTAAATAAATCCTTTTTAAATAGGTGTTTTACCTGAATTGATAATACAAACCATATCCTTTTTGTCGTTTTCTTTCCAAAAAACCTTTACTTGTTCATCTTTTATTACATCGACTTGCCTTCCTTTATAATCTGGTTGGATAGGTAAATGTCTACTAAATCTTCGATCAATTAAAACCAGCAGTTCAATGTTTTTGGGTCTTCCAAATGTTTGAATTGCCGTAAGTGCTGCCCTAATGCTTCTTCCAGAAAATAAAACATCATCAATAAAAACCACATTTTTATTATCAACTATAAAGTCAATATCCGTTTTACTTGCTACTAAAGGATCTTCTCTTCGTCTAAAATCATCGCGATAAAAAGTAATATCGAGTTTGCCTAATTTGATGTTTTTTATTTGATAATCCGAACTTAATAATTGAACCAATCTATTGGCTAAATAGATTCCTCTTGGTTGTATTCCAATTAATATTGTGTTTGAAAAATTTTGGTGATTTTCTATAAGCTGGCAAGCCAAACGATGCAAAATGATATTAATTTCTTTTTCGTTAAGTAAAATCTTTTTGGCCATAGTAGCAATAAAGGCATTATTTATTTGTGCAAAGTTACAGTTTTTTTTGTGATGTTTTTGTATAAAAAAAAGTGTTAATTAAATTGTTAAGAAAAAATATTGGATATTGATTTTTGAGCAGCTATCTCGACTACTTTAGAGGTATACCTAAATGAAATTTATATGGAGCAATTTTCAGATAGAAACGATAACATACCTTTATCAAAGTTTGAAATGATGCTTAAAACCAATAGTGTTTGTTTTTTTGATTCCAATGAGTTTGAAGAAATTATTCTTTTTTATGTGGATAATGGTAAATTTTCATTGGCAAAGAAAGCATTACTTTTAGGTTTGTCTCAACACCCAACATCAGTTAATTTAAAATTGATAAATGTTGAATTATTAATTTTAGATGATAAATTAGACCTAGCTGAAAAAATATTAAATCAGTTGCAGGATATTGAACCTTCCAATGATGAGATATATATCCAAATGGCTACAATCCATTCTAAAAAAGGCAACCATGTAAAAGCGGTTGAAGCATTACAAACGGCATTGATTTTTGCTGAAGATGAAGCTGAAATATTATCAATGATTGGGATGGAGTACTTATATTTAGACGATTTTGATACGGCTCGATTTAATTTCGCCAAAAGTCTAGATGTTGAATTCGAAAATTACTCTTCTTTGTACAATGTAATTTATTGCTATGATATGTTAAACCAGCATGATGAAGCAGTTAATTATTTAATAAAATATATTGATAAAGAACCGTATAGTGAAATTGCATGGCACCAATTAGGTAGGCAATATTATATATTAGAAAATTACAAAAAAGCAATTGATGCTTTTGAATATTCTATTTTAATTGATGAAGATTTTATTGGTGCACATCTTGAAAAGGCAAAAACTTTGGAAGCCCTTTCTAAGTATGAAGAAGCCATAGATTTTTATATTAAAACGATGGAATTGGATACACCCACTTCCTTTGCCTATTTGCGAATTGGTAAATGTTATGAAAAATTAAAGGAACCCCAAAAAGCTATTGACTTTTACAATAAAACTGTCAATGAAGATCCATTATTAGATAAAGGATGGTTGGCTCTTACTGATATTTTTATAAAAACCAAAAGTTATCACAAAGCCCTAATTTATATTAAAAAAGCCTTAAGTATTGATGAAGAAAATAATTTGTATTGGCATAAATTTGCTGAGATCAATCTGAATTTAAATCTTTTTGAAGAAGCATCTCAAGCCTATTATAAATGCATTGGCTTACAAGATGATAGGTTAGAAGTTTTTATTGCCTTGGCGGATGTATTACATTTTTTAGGTGAATTTCATGAAGCAATTCAGGTTTTGTTGGATGCACGTGAAATTTACAAAGAAGATCAAGATATATTTTATAGACTTGCCTGTTTGCATTTTTTAGTTCAAAAAGATAAAGAGGGTTTTTTCTTTCTTGAAAAATCATTGATTTTGGACATAGATTATCAAAAGGTAATCAAAAAATTATTTCCAACTGTATTTGCGCGAAAAGAAGTTAATTATTTGGTGCAAAAATATATTTCACTCCAATAAAAAACCAAATCAAATTTTTAAAAATGAACCATCTAAAATACTAATTTGGATGGTTCAAATTATTTATCTTTGGACTTTGCTTATTAGAATAGAAATTCGAATAAAACCTTATTTAATCTATGAAAAGAAATTTAAAAGACTACTTTGTTATTGCCTTAAAAGGGGTGGCAATGGGTGCTGCTGATATTGTTCCTGGGGTGTCAGGTGGGACAATTGCTTTTATTTCTGGAATTTATGAAGAGCTTTTAGATTCAATAAGTTCTGTAAACTTAACTACTTTAAAAGTTTTAAAAACTAAAGGAATTAAGGCAGCATGGCAACAAATAAATGGTAATTTTTTGTTGTCACTTTTAATTGGAATTGGCATTAGTATTTTTTCTCTCGCAAAGCTAATATCTTGGTTGCTTGATAATCAGCCAGTTTTGTTATGGGCATTCTTTTTTGGACTAGTATTTGCAAGTATTTTATTTATAGGAAAGCAAATTACAAAATGGAATATCGTTACTATTGTAACACTTATTATTGGCACAGTACTAGCCTATTGGATAACAACATTAGAACCTTTAGTTTCTGGTGAAGTTTCATCATTATTTTTGTTTTTAGCAGGAGCATTAGCTATATGTGCTATGATTTTACCTGGTATTTCTGGAGCATTTATTTTGGTGCTTTTAGGTGCATATAAGCCTGTTCTAGAAGCAGTTCATAACAGAGATATTAAAATGATAGCATTTATTGGAGCAGGAGCAATAGTTGGTTTACTTACATTTTCAAGAATATTAAAATGGCTTTTTCACCATTATAAAAATGTAACTTTAGCGGTTTTAACAGGATTTGTTTTAGGTTCGTTAAATAAAATATGGCCATGGAAAGAAACACTTACTTGGCGAGTAAACTCTCAAGGTGAAAAAGTTCCTTTGAATGAACAAAGTATTTCTCCATTTGCTTATGAAGGAGAAAGTCAATTTTTTTATGCAATATTATTAGCTTTAGCTGGAGTTGCTTTTATTTTTTTATTAGAAAGAATGGCTTTAAGTAAAGAGAATTAAATGAATGCAACTCGAAATTTATCGGATAAAATATTTCTTTTTATAAAAGGACTTGCCATGGGGGCAGCCAATAAGGTGCCGGGTGTTTCTGGGGGTACAGTAGCATTTGTTGTTGGATTCTATGAAGAACTTATTTATTCTTTAAGAAAGATCAATAGAAAAGCTTTTATGTTGTTGATTAATAGGCGATATAAAAGTTTTTACCAATATGTTAATGGTCGTTTTTTGTTGTTGATTTTTGCGGGAAGTACTTTTAGTTATTTTAGTGTTTCTAGGGTTCTTGATTTCTTTTTACATCATTATGAATTATTTGTTTGGAGTACATTTTTCGGAATGATCTTAGGCTCTATCTATTATATTGCTAAGGAATTTAAAAATTGGTCAAAAAAAAATATTTTTACAATTGTCATTGGAATTGTTATAGGAGTAGCCATTAGCTTAATGAGTCCGGCCAAAGAGAATGACAACCTTTGGTTTGTGTTTTTTTGTGGTATAATTGGTGTTTCGGGTATGACTTTGCCTGGACTTTCTGGGTCTTTTATTTTAATTTTATTGGGTAATTATGTTTTATTATTGGTTGATTCTGTCAATGAATTATCTAAAACAATTGTAGATATATTTTCATGGAATTTTGAATTTATACACGATCAAGTTCGATTGCGTTATTTAAAAATTATTGGAAGTTTTACCTTAGGATCCATTTTTGGTTTGGTGGTAACTTCTCATATTCTAGGGTTTTTATTAAAAAAGTGGCATCAAATCGTAACGGCTATACTAATAGGTTTTATTGCTGGTTCTTTAGGAATTGTTTGGCCTTGGAAAAAAGATGTTTATAAAGTTGAAAATGGAAACCTATTGTTAGATAGTCAAGGAAATAAAATTATTGAAAATTATCAAAGATATCTTCCTGATTTATCGGATACCAATAATTGGTATGCCATTGGATTTATATTGTTAGGAATATTGATTTTATTAGTCTTAGAGCGGTATGGTAATAGTATGAAAAAGTTAAAGATTTAAAAAATTGCCTAAAAAATAATTGCTTTCTCTATGAATTCAGAGCGTAAATCTAAAATTAACAAGATTTTCCAATAAAGTTTATTATGGATTTGCAAGTAAGCTTTTCAGGCAACTTATTTATAATTTATTCAAGATGATTTAGATCAATGCGCCCAAATACCTTTCTGAATCTAATGCTGCCATACAGCCTGTTCCTGCCGCTGTTACAGCTTGTCTATATTCTTTATCTTGCACATCTCCAGCAGCAAAAACTCCTGGTAAATTGGTTTTAGTTGATTTACCTTTTGTTATTAAATAACCAACATCATCCATGTCTAAAACACCTTTAAAAATTTCGGTATTTGGTTTGTGTCCAATTGCAATAAATACACCTGTAACTTTTAATTCTTGTTTTTCATTGTTTTTGTTGTTAATAACGCGAACACCTTCCACAACAGTGTCACCCAAAACCTCATCGAGCTCTGTATTGAAAATCACTTCAATATTTTTAGTTTTTTCTACACGATGTTGCATGGCTTTTGACGCACGCATAAAATCTTTACGAACCAAAATAGTTACCTTGCTGCAAATATTAGCCAGGTATGTAGCTTCTTCAGCGGCTGTATCACCAGCACCAATTACAACAACATCTTGGCCTTTATAAAAGAAACCATCACAAGTAGCACAAGCAGAAACACCACCACCTATCAATCTTTGCTCACTTTCTAATCCTAAATATTTTGCTGTTGCACCAGTAGAAATGATAATGGTTTCTGCCTCAATAACTTTAGAGGTATCGACAGTAACTTTGTGTATGCCACCAACTTTATCGCTAAAATCAACACTAGTTATCATGCCAAAACGGACATCAGTACCAAAACGTTCTGCTTGATTTTTAAAGTCTTCCATCATAGCAGTTCCGTCTGTCCCTTTAGGATACCCAGGGTAATTATCAACCTCTGTAGTAGTTGTCAATTGACCTCCCATTTGCATACCAGTATACATTACAGGATTTAAATCTGCTCTAGCGGCATAAATAGCAGCTGTATATCCAGCTGGACCTGAGCCTATTATCAGGCATTTTATTCTTTCAATTGTATTACTCATTGTGTTACTTTTTTTAATATGCTGCAAAAATATGGAAATATTAAGTTTAATTTTAATAATCTTTATTATTTTTATTAATTGGCATATAATTAAAATTAATAGTTATAATTACAAAGTGATTTTTTGTTTTGTAAATTTGACTTCACTATAAAATTTGACTCTTATGGGTGTGAACTGGATAAGTACCGAAGATGAATTTCATGATATTTTAAAAGATAATATGGGCGTATTATTTTATTTTTCTACGGTAAGTTGTTCGGTTGGTGAAGCTTTAGAGCCAAAAGTGATGGATTTGATGGGAAAAGAATTTCCGAAAATTGAATATTGTCATATAGATATGAATACATCACCAGAAATATCTGCAAATAATAACGTATTTGTTGAGCCTACGATATTGGTGTTTTTTGACGGAAAAGAGACCATTAGAAAGAGCCGTATTGTGAGTATTCCAGATCTTTCAAATGCTATAAACAGAATCTATAATTTAGCCTTTGAATAAATAATATTTTTACTTGTAATTTTAAGATATAGTTTTATATTTGCACGTTGAAAATTATTCGGGGTGTAGCGTAGCCCGGTTATCGCGCCTCGTTTGGGACGAGGAGGTCGCAGGTTCGAATCCTGCCACCCCGACCAAAAGACTTCTCAAAAAGTCTTGAAACATCATAAACCCTTGCAATGCAAGGGTTTTGTGTTTGTATACTATCCTAATTTACTCTATTATTGCTCAATAAAGTTTCATAAATGTATCAATAACCGGGTTTTGTTTCACGATTGATTCATTATTTTTTAGCCAATTGCAATCGTGAAACACGGCTAAAATTACTCGACTTCAATTGATATGTAATGACTAATTATTGTTTAATAATTATAAAACGTATTCAAATGAGAGTAAATATATCACCAAAATTTATTTTAAAAAGAACCCTGAATAAAGAGGGGAAAATGATTATTCATTGTAGGATAATCATCGATAGAAAAAAGAGTGAATTTTCAACAGGTATTTTAATTTTTGAAAAAGATTGGAATGAACAATTTAGTAGATCAAATTCTGACAAGAATATTAATTTAAGAATATCTGAAATTGAATCAAAGCTCCAAGAAATTGCGGATAAATTTTATTTTGATAATAAAACTATTACGGCTAAGTTGATAGTTGAAACAATTAAGAATAAGAGTCAGGGCAGTTTTTCTATCTCTGAGTATATCAATTACTATCTATATGATAAAGGTCAAATTAAGATATTGGCTAAGGGCTACTCAGCTAAATTTATTACATTAAAAACCTATTTAGAGAAATATTGTAAAGAGCGATACAATACCGATTCATTTGATTTACGAAATGTAGATTTTAAATTTCTGAGTGATTTTGATATATTCTTAAAAGCAATGGTTTCTAAACAATATGACCGTCCATTATCACCTGTTTATATACAAAAAATGCATAGTATGTTTAGAACAATTTTAATTTCTGCTCATAAAGAAGGTGTTATTAGGCATCCACCATATCAAAATTTTCCTATTAAAAAAGTAAAAACAGAAATTAAGTATTTGTCGTATTCTGAATTAGAAAGACTAAAAAGTATTGATTTAAGCGATAATGAATCACTAGAAGTAGTAAGAGATATCTTTTTATTTTCAGTGTATTCTGGTTTACGTTTTAAAGATGCACAGGATATTACAATAAAGGATATTGAATATGAAAATGAAAAGCCAAAATACTTGATTAAATATCAAGAAAAAACCAAAGACAAAGTTGAAATTCCCATATTGCAACCAACACTATATTTGATCAATAAGTATAAAAACACAGAATACAGAAAAAGAACCGGTTGTTTAATGCCTAAATTCTCTAATGTGAAACTCAATGCATATTTAAAAGCGATTGGAGACATTGCACATATCAAGTTAAAGCTAACCCATCATGTTGCACGTCATACCTGTGCTACAACAGTACTATTGGAAAATAATGTTCCCTTAATTGAAGTTTCCAAATGGCTTGGTCATGCAGATATTAAATCAACCAGTGTGTATGCTCATGTTACTCGTAATAAGCTGGGTATTACTGCTGATAAATTGGATAAACTTTTTGAAACAGTCAACTAAATAGGTTAAAAATTGAATACTAAACAGTATTTCATTTTGTAATTTATAATAAAAAGTCCGTGAAAATAAGCTTCACGGACTTTAATATTTACGCAGCAGAGGTGTAAAGGTCATCTAACCTGTTAGCAGTATTATTCATTTTTAGGGATGTTATCTTTGCATATATTTTGGTTGAATTAATAGAACTATGCCCTAACCATTTTTGAACCTCATAGATTCCAACATCATTTTCCATTAAAATGGTAGTTGCATAAGTATGCCTAGCTACGTGATGTGTCATTTTAAATGGGATATTACAGGATTTAGTTATTCTTTTAATAACCTTGTTAAAATAGGAATTTGATACTGGAGGAAGAACGAAATCAGATAAAATTCTGGCATCCGACTGGTCATATTTTTCAATTAGACTTTTGGCTTTTTTAAGTAATGGAATATCTAATAAGGTTTTATTCTTCATCTGTTCATAGATAAAAATTCGCTTATACTCTCCATTATCAATAGTAATGCTTTTCATTGTCAACGTTTTTGACTGTGAAAACCTTAGCCCTGTAAAGACTGAAAATAAAAAAATATCTCTTACATTTTCTTCTTTTTTAGTTTTTAGTTGCAATTTTTCAAACTTTCTAATTTCACTAGCAGTCAGACGTTTAATTTTTGGAATACCTTTTGTTATCTTATAAATATCATAAGGAGTTTTTCTAATATAGTCTTCATTTAAAGCCTGACGAAGTACAAATCTAAAATAGGAATGTTTACCTGCAATTGTGTCTTGTTCTAATGGTTTATTAAATTGTTTTGAATTAATAGATTTTAAAAATGCATGAAAGTCTGTTATAAACTTCAAGTTTATCTTTTTCATATTAAAGTCTTTAACGTTATGTTTTTGCCATAAAAAATCACCTATATTAACTTTTAGTACCACATATTTATTATGATTAGATGAAGTTGTGGTTTTCTTTTTCAGTTCTATGATCCGATCCATATATTCCATAATTCCCATATCTACCTTATCTTTTCCGGTATAGTAATCTTTGATGGATTTTGAATCAATATGGATCTGCTCGTATTCCAATCGGTTTACCGTATTTTGAATATCGCTTTCAATTTTAGATAATTCTCTTTTCATAAATGGATTATTGATGGGTTGCATAAACTCCTTGTTCCATTCGGAGAGTTTAATGTTTAGTTGAGTAGCAAATTCATTTTTCTTTTGTTTATGAATAATTCTTCCGTAAATAAGGCATTTACCATTTTTCTCCGTGTACTTATTTACGTAAAACTTTAATGTATATTTAGTTCTCATAATTGCTTTGTTTTTTTAATAAATCTTCTAAATCGTTATTGTAATCTAAATCCTGTTTTAATTGCTTATCCGTTCTTCCATTTGTCATATCCCAAATCTTTGCATGGATTCCCAGTTGTTCCATAACCTTTAATTTTTTTCTGATAATGGAAACTGCATTTTCACTCATATCCGGTATGATAAGTACCCTAAATCCTTTGAGAACTTTCATTTTATCAGAAGTTAAACCATTTATGCCACCATAGGCAAGCCACCAGTATTCAGGAAGAATGATAGAAGAAATAATAGCAGTTTTCTCAGATTCTACCAGTACATAAATATCTTTATCGCTATTCCCAAACTTTAGTAAATGTTCCCCAAATAAACAGGTTTTGAAACCATGCTCATTTAAGTAAGGTGATCGAATCTTACTGGTTCTTTTGCCGGATGAGTCATATTTAATAGCCTTGGCTTTTCTAACCATTAAGTCTTTATCTACACTCCAAAACAGGGTGTAGCCGGTTGCATCCGTCCCTAGATAATACAAATTAATAACCCTTTCTGTTTTCTCATCACCATAGGTTTTACGGATATAAGCTAAAAGATTATTTTCCGGTTGCTGTATAAAACTTTCCTTCACCAAAGAAGGATTAATGTATTTTAATTCAATTTTCTTAGAAGGAGTAACAGGTTTGTACTCTGTTTTAGATTGATTGACCATTCCTGTATCAAAGACTTTTTCAAAAGTTCCTAGATTCTCATTCCAGACATATTTTTCACCATTTTTATCCAGATACTCTTGTTTGGGTAAACTTACTTTTCCACAGGAATGACAATAACCATACTGATCATCCATTCCCATATAGTTGATATATTTTCCATCTCTGTTTGACCGGTTACAACAAGGTGTAATCAGTTTATAATTTCTTTTTGGTTTGAATTTTAAATCTAATTTTATTTTATCTAATTTCATAATTTGTTAATTTGCATGCAACCGTCAACTTTGAGTTAATGCTCTGTATTGTTGGTGATTAGACTCATTTTTTAGTTGATTCTGGTTGCACTGATTTTTAAATATTATTTTTACTGTGCAACCAAAATCAACTACTTTTTTGAGTTAAACCATAGTATAACAGTAGTTTAAGTCCGAGTTGCGAGTTGCACGTTATTTTTACTTTTTCCAGTTTCTGCTAACTGTACTTTTGTCTTTTTTAGTAAAAACGGATACATCTTTTTGTGTTAAACCATTTTGTCTGGCATAATTAATTACTCCGTTAATGGTAGCATCAACATCTTTTACAGGATTCAATTCCAGTAATATTTCAAAATTCAAAAGATAAAATTCTGTAATATCGATTGCCAGTTGCACAGCCTTTTTAGGGACTTTTTCAGGAATACCATCATAGGCAGAAAGTGAAATCATGGAATGAACAATGATGATCAGTTTATATACATTGATATTTAATTTGTCCAGATATTCCTTAACAGGTGTTTTATAATCATTTTTCCTATTGATCAATGATTGAGAGTAATCAAATAACAGATCTTCAGCTTCTTCATCAAGATGAAGGGTAATAGGTTCTGTAAAAGGTTCCTTGTAACGAAACTTTAGTACTTTATTGATCAGATTACTATAACCATGAAGTACATCACTTGAAATGTTTTCTCTGTTTACGATATCATTACCTTCAAGTTTAACTGTAAAAAGTAAACGATCCACAAAACCACTCTCCAGTTTCCCTTTTTCAAAGATTTTATAGACCAGTTGATTCTGAATAGAACCAATCAGCAAAGGGCAAGCTTTGTTTATCCGGTAAC
The DNA here is from genome assembly GCA_021647985.1 of Flavobacteriaceae bacterium. Classification (GTDB taxonomy): domain Bacteria; phylum Bacteroidota; class Bacteroidia; order Flavobacteriales; family Flavobacteriaceae; genus Lutimonas. The sequence goes on from JAKITQ010000009.1 coordinate 40,611, forward strand.
TATCGGTAGTTTTCCTTGATATAATCACTGTACCGTTGGTAAAACCCTCCAAAAATAACATCAACCACTGACTTCCATCTCTACTGTTGGGATTGGACATATTATCAATAAGACCTGATATTTCATCTTTATATAATCCTATTGAAATTGGATTCTCATTGTGTATTTTTAAAGCTGCCTCAATGGTAGCATCTGAAATTAAGATCTGTTCCCTTTTTAAAAGAACCTTTTCTTTATCCGGTAAGATTTCATTTTCGGCTTCTGCTTGTTTATATACGTCATACTTCTCATTATCCTGTTTTAAAATTGGTTTTAAAGCAAAACTGATGGCAAGAGATTTAGTGTCTCCTCTGCTACCTACAATCACAGAATATATATTTGGTGAGTTGGTATAACCCAGGGCTTCTAAATTAACTGTTGATCCGATTGCATTACCAAAAGCATTTAATATGGAGCTCAGTAAATATTCCTGAGGCACTCTCTGATAAATAAATGCTTCACTGATAAATGATCTAATCAGTAATGGCATCTGATCAATAATTTTATCTCTTTGTTCTATAGCCTGTTCTTTTTTTGTTTTAACACGCTTATTAATTTCTTCTTTTATGGTCGCTATATCCATTTTATTTTTTGAATTTTAGACATAATTTTCCTATGCTGCTTTGTATAGTAAAACTGCCTTATTGTATTTATTTGTGTTTGAAATTATTGATATAACAGTTTGTAATATGTTGTAATACAGATTTGTAATATCCCATTGAAAATGGTGCAACCGGTAACCTGAAATCTTCGAAGAAAATAATAAAATAGCTATTATTCAGGTACTTACGATTATAAATGTATATATAATCAGTTTTCAACCGGTAAACTCCAATTGTATTACATTAGATCATTCAATATCATTTTTTCAAATGCTGCATAGTCAAAATAGGTATTGTCATAAGATTTATTAAAACCATATTTCACACCATAAAGCGGTGAATATTCTTTGATGATTTTACTTAAACCCTTTTTTACAATAAAAAAGTAATCCAGATATTTAGGTTCCAGATCCATGATAAAAGAATCAATTAATGATTCATAGAGATTGGCTTCATCGATACTATTATCATTATTCAAACCATCTTTCTTTGAATAGATCCAGATTACCACCTTAATAAATTCAGGCCTTTGAAATACTGGAATTTTAGGATCACTTTCTGATTTTTCATCAACAATATTAATTACCGGATGTAAAAGAATTTCTCTTGCATACTCAGAAACTGATTGATTTTTTGATTCTGCTTTTTCTATAATCTGATTAAACTGAGAATCATTTAATCGTACTTGAATTAGTTTGTTCTTTAGCATTGTGAAAAATCTTCTAAAAGGTTAAACAAATCCTTTTGTGCATAAAATACGCGAGCTCCAAGTTTTTTAAATGGTAACTGTCCGGAATTTCTTCTTCGCCAAAACCAGTCCTTTGAAAGATTGTACTTCTTAATTGCATCTGTTTGTGAAATGTAACCATTAAACTCTTTTACGCCACTTGTTTCTCTTTTGAGAAACTTATCGTAGATCGTGTCGACTTTTTTAATAAGGTAGTCTAACTTATCTTCTGTGTATTTCATTTTTGAAATATTAATTAAGCGAATAAATACTATCAGCTTTTCTGATATCAAATATGACTCAATAAGATGGTTTGCATAAAAAAGCTTTATGTTGAGAAAAAGTATTTTTACTGTTTTGTAAATGAGTATTTTAAATAATATTATAGCATAAATACCTGAGGAATGATCTGAGAAAAAGAAAACCATAACAAACAGTATTTTAGTTTGTTATGGTTTTGATGAAGTTGTTTTTCTGAGAATGATTCTGAGAAAAAAAATAGAAATTTATATCAAAAGCGCGCATTTTGCTTTATTAGGCTCTTAAACTTGTCTAGGTCTACTTTTTTAATATACTTTTTAAAATCTTTTAAGTTAATATCTAATAAGATTTCTAAGATTTTCTTTTGGGAGGTATCAAAATTGAAATCACCAGCCAACAGTTCTTTACCTTTTATATACCTTTTGATAGAGGTTCCTAATTTAACTTCATTATCTTTTATATTTAGATGTAAATCATCAAAAAATAATCTGGAAAGCTCAGTAAATTCAACATAACTGTTAAATTTAATATTATAGTAATCCTTAAACAAAATCATGAATACAGCAACATCTTTAGTAGATAAGTTTAAACCATATTTTTCAAGCTTTTTACCTTTATTTTTTGATGGGGGATTAAGTATTAAATGAAGTCTTTCTACTTCCTTATTAGCTAAAGAATCATTTTCTCTTCCCCCTCGATGGAGATTTAGATCGTAATAATCAATTTTATCTTTAAGTTCAGGATTGTATTTAATCATGAAATAATTTTTAAAAATTTCACGATTTTGATGATGGAATTTTAGGACTTCAAATTCGGCTTGATATTCTTTATGAATACTAATAAATTCATCTAAAGTCTTATTTTGTGCTTTTAATTCTTCTTGAAACTCATTTGATCTAATAGCTTTATTGAATTTGTCAATTCCATAATCTTTTTTAATTTTTTCTAAAAGATAAATTAGATCTTTATAAACTGGATTGAACTTTACGTCATTCAATTTTTTATAAATAGCAGCTTCTATTTTATTAAAGGAAATTTCATACTCAAAACTCTCTTTAATGTGATCTTTGATAATGTTACTGTAATTTCGTTTCTCTATTATAAATGATTCTTCAACAAATACATTAACATTTTCTTCAAAATTTTGCATCACAGTAATTCTTTTTAAACAGGATTGTAAATTGCTTTTCAACCGGCAAAAGTAAATGTTTAGACCCAAGGTTTAGAAGTAAAATTTGATTTGTTTTTGTTAAAAAATCAAAATATTGAGTATCAATATGTTTGGTGCAATTACCTATTGGTGATTGCTAATCAATGAAGTCTTTGGTAGCTAAGAATGGGTTATTTTTAAATTAGACATTAAATTTCAAAATTATAAATTTTCTTTTTTAATTTTTTCTAATTCATCAAGAAGCAAATAAACAGAAGAACTAGGATTATTAAACTGGTTCAATTTTTTTGCTCTATTAATTGCTTTTAATTGTTTGTTTTTAAGTTGTTGTTTTAGAAGAATTGAAATAATTCCTTTTTTGTACCCTTTACTTTTTTTATCTAAATCACTATTGCATTTTTTGCAATTGATCATCCCGTTTTGCTCTTTTAAGTGTAGTAAAAACCATAATTCTATGCATGGATTTGAAACTAAAAGTTTAACACCTTTGATTATAGATAACTTGTTAAGCACACCAGGAACATCTAGATCATAAAGCAAAAAGGTTTGATCTTTTTTGTGTATAGGACTATTTTTTTTATAACTTCTAATGTATCTCTCATCAATACTAATACTTTTGATGGTTGAATCAATTTCAAGTGGTATTCGGTATTGGGATTTTAAAAATTTAATATACTGTACTTCCGTTTTACCTTCACAGAATACAAAAAAAGTAGGCTTTATTTTCTTACCTCTTGATGGTTTTCTTTTTCTACTCATTTATAATTGATTTTATATTCTCAATAGAATCATCAATAAAAGGAATAGCATCAAAACGACCTTGAAGATATGCCTTTTCAACATCCATGGTATCTCTAAAATCTTTATAATCGTAAAGAGAATACAAATCCGTAGATGCATCTTCTTTTTTATTTACAAAATAAATTTGATCTTTTCGTAATTTATTTAAGTTGAGTAGATTAGTATTGTGTGTTGTATAAATTAATTGGGCCTGCCCACTTGCATTAAATATTTCGATTATATATTCTATGATATTAGTATGTAAACTATCTTCAATTTCATCAATCATTAAAATTTTATTATTTTTTACAATATCAAGAATAGTAAGCATAATAAAAAGCATTTTTTTTGTACCAGAAGATTCTTCTGAATTGAAATCAAATGGTATTTTAGGTGAAGATTTATGGTAAGTAATAATTCTCAATTGGGGCTCTAATTTGTCTTCAACAGATACTTGACTTGTGGAAAAATTAGCTGTAAGATTTTTTACTTTTTGTAATTCCTTTTTTGTTTTAATATCAACAATATCACTATCAGCCATTTTAAGAGCTTGCAAAAGTTGATCTTTATTTTTGTTGAATAAATTCTCAACAGAATTTGCATTAAACCCTCTATAGCCAAGGATAAAAACAGTACTAAAGAAATTAAAAATTTCTTTACCTACAATCCTATCCATTTGACTTGCCCGAGAGATATATAAGGTTTTATTAGAAGTGTTTTCAGCTACATCCATTGGTCTTTTAATAACCGATCCAAAAGAATATTTATCTTTTTTAGTTTTACCTAAAGATTCGTCTCTCGAAAATATTTTTGCTTTTCTTCCTTTAGGAAAATAATATAAACTTTCAGTTAGTATCTCAGTTCGTGTTAGAGAAAATGCATATTCATACTCAATATCATTACTGACAAATCGAATAAAATAATAACTAGGTTTCTTTTGAAAGCCTTTAAATTTAAAAGGTTGAAAATTAAATATTGCATTTTCATTGTGTTGATGTGAAGAAAAAACCATTGAATTACAAAATCGAATAGCTTTAATAATATTGCTTTTTCCGGAGGCATTAGCTCCATACAAAGCAACCGTTTTTAACACTTTATTCTTTTCAAATTCAAAAACATTATTACTTAATGTTTTTACTTTTTGTGTTTTAATATTACCGGCTCTTAAATCTAAAGTTATTTCATCTTTAATTGAAAAAAAATTACTTAAACGAATTTCTAATATCATTTTAAAGGCTGTTTTTGTAAATATATTGCAAATATGGACATTAAAAATGATTTATCAAATTTTTATTAACAATTATATTTTAGCTTTTATCAATCAATTAAACCATAAATATTCATTTTTTCATTTTACTTTAGCTTTTTCTCTTAACATACTCCTTTAAATTATTTAACCCACCTTAGCATTCTCATTTATCTCATCAATAATACTAATTATTTTATATGCATCCGCATCATCAAAAACCCCTAATAAACCCTGATCATTTACATCTGTAAATGGTGGTTCAAATAACATGCTTTTATCTATGATACCATTTTTGGTTAAATAAGTGATGATGTTGTTGATAAACGTCATTTGATCTGCTCGAAGATTTCCGGTCAGCAAGAAATCTGCAAATGCTTTTTCTGCAGCTTCTGTATCTAATCCTAATATACTTCTCACAAATTCACCCAATGGATCTTCGCCATACTCGTTATTAAAATCTTCTTTTGAACCTCTTTCTTCTTCATCAAAAAGAATGTCTTCCAAAACTTTTAATTCTTCTTTTGTAATAGGCTGATTTGAAGATAATTTTGAAATGGTTAACTGATGCTTGTTATCTCTGATAAAACGCTCTACACGTTTTTTATACATTTGATTATCTCCGGTTGCATAAGGCTCTCTTTCATCATTAATTATAGTTAGATTTGAATCTTCTAAATTAGTATAAACAATCTTCCGGCTTGCAGTTTCCAGATATTTTACCAGTTCTCTGATCTCCTCTCTAATTTGATCTAATTTCTTTTGAGAGACCTCCTTATAAAATTCAATGTTTTTAAGATTTTCAATGGTTGGTTTTGCTCGTAACACTTCCGGGATCGTATATTTATTACTCAACTCACCGGCAATTACAATAAGTTTTTCCTGATAGTTAACTACAGATCTCATTTCTAGTAATTGTGCCAATTGCATTTTTAGCATCATTAAATCAAATCTTCTTGTCACTTCGTTTGTAGCTTCAGGCGTTGGTAATGTAGAGAGGTATTCTGTAATTTCATGTACATCATCTGCATTTAAATTGTTCCAACTTTCTCGTTCCATAAATTTTTCAACATAGCGCAAATTCATATCCACTTGAAAACGATTACGATCTAAGTTTTTAATTGCTCCATGAAGTTTACCTAATAACTCATTGGAAAGTTCAATATTCTCTTCTTCTCCTGTTTCTGCCAACAACCTGCTTAACTGTAACCTCGTTTCAAATATTTGTTGCGTTATCGGTTTTAACGAACTGGTTTCAATACCAGTTTTATTTATATCAAAAAATTCAAAATTCTGACATACATCAAAAATTAAGAAATGTTCTTTGTCTTTTCCAGGTCCGAAAACATTAGGACAAAGTCGTGTGCCTCTACCAATCATTTGCCAAAACTTAGAGTAAGACCTGATCAATTTAAAAAATACCAGGTTAAGGATTCTTGGAGCATCTATACCAGTGTCAAGCATATCAACCGATACAGCTATTTGTGGTAAGTTCTCTTTATGTTGGTCACAAAAAGCATCAATCAGGCTTTGGTTATGCGAAACTTTATTATGTATTGTAGCCATAAAACCCGAAGGTTTATCAGGGTATCTCTCGGTAAAACATTCTACAATAAATTCCGCATGTTTTTGGTTGACCGCAAAAATGATTGTTCTTCCAATTTTATCTCCTTCTTCAATTTTTAATCCGTTAGCCATTAATGCATCCAGCACTTTATTTACGGTATCTTTATTAAACAACCATTTATTTAAAGCACTTGCACTAATTTCTTCAGGAAATAAACCAGTTTGTTCATCTTCAAAAGTATCTTCGTATTTTTCTTTCTCTTTATCTGAAAGGTCATTGTATTTAATTCCTTCACGAAGAAACTTCGTGGAAACATCAATATTCTTAAAATACTTCAAATAAGTTGGTACAGCATTTTCAATAGCATAATTAAAAGTTGGATCACCATTTGCACAACCAAACAGGTCGAAGGTATTGTGGTCAATACTCTCTTTTGGCGTGGCTGTTAATCCTACGACAAGAGAGTCAAAATACTCAAAAATAGATTTGTATTTGTTGTAAATAGAACGATGTGCTTCATCTACAATTATCAGGTCAAAATGACCAACTCCGTAAAAACGTTCTTTAGAATTTCGAACATTATCTATTCGGTTCATCATACTGGGGTAGGTACTAAAAACCAAACGCGTATTGTTATTTTCTTTTTCTTCGGTTAAATCAATTGCCGATAAATCTGGAAGTAAATCTCCAAAGTTTCTTTTTGCCTGACGTACCAAAGCGTTTCTGTCTGCTAAAAATAGTACTCTTTTTACCCAGTTGTATTTAAATAAAATATCTACTAAAGCAATGGCAGTTCTGGTTTTACCACTACCAGTAGCCATCACCAACAAAGCATTACGTTTATCTCCTTTTAAACCATTTTCACCATCTACAACAAACGACTCATTTACTCTTTGTATGGCTTCCATTTGATAAGGACGACCTGCAATATCAGGGTCAACATTGGCTTTTCTTATATCTTTAAGGGTACTGCGTTGCTGGATAAGCCATTGTAATTCCTCTTTGGTATAAAAACCATAAATTCTGCGTGGAGTGCTGTAAAAACTGTCGTTCCAAATTTTAGTTTCATAACCGTTGGTATAAAAAATTACAGGGCGTTGTTTATACATTTGCTCAAGGCAATTGGCATATAAAAAAGCCTGGTGTTTACCAACTTCCACATCTTTTGTTGTTCTTTTTGCTTCAATCAATGCCAAAGGTAAACCGTTATCGTCCCACAGTACATAATCAACAAAACCATTTCCTTTAGGGTTATTAGGTGTTATTGGCATTCCTTTTACCGGAAATTCTATATCACGGCCTTTTCTTAAAGACTCCCATCCGGCTTCTTTTAAATCAACATCGATAAGGTGTTTTCGGGTTTCTGCTTCAGTAAATTCAGTTGCTATCGGAACAAGGCGTTCTTGTTTTTGTTTTTGTAAGATAGTTTTATCCTCTGCTTCTTTTAACTTAAAGGCTTTAAGAGCTTCTTCACTTTGTTTTGCTTTTTCAAGAATTGCTTCTTTCTCTGCCAGAAGTTTATCAATTTGATTTTTAAGAGCAAGTTGTGCCTGTTCCTGTTCTTTTTGAATTTGTTTTAGCTGTTGCTGATGAGCTCCTTTTTTTGGAATGATACTTTCCTTAAATATACCGGGAAGTTCGGGTATGTTTTTACTGTAATTCTGTGCAAACCATTTTAAATAACCATACATATATTTGATGCTGATTAATGCATCATTCGTATTTATCTTTTTGCCATAATGTGATGCATTATTGCCTATTTTTCGAACAATATGTAAACCATTTTTTTGCGTAAAAGGAATAATGTTTTTTAAATCTTCCTGATTCATCAAGCTTACCAGGTCTGTATTATAAGGAAGCTCCAGATATTCAAGATCGTAAATTAAATAAATACTTTCTTCCAGTGCTAAACGACAATAACTGGCAGTAGAAACCGGTTCGGTATAAACACGTTCTTCTGCCTTCTTCATTTTTTTAAAGAGGGAAAGCCATTCCGTTTGTAAGAAGTTAAAATTGCTCATGTTATCACTTACGAATATACTAATTACATATTACTAAGTATTGATAATAATCATGGTATAAAAAAAACTCTAATTTGGAATTGAAAATGAAATAACACAATTTTTATATTTTATATCATTGAATCTATTTATTCATATTCTCATGATATTATTAATTGCCATTATAACCAAAATCTTTAGATCTAAATGCTTTCTTCCAAAAGATCTCTCGCTCGTTGATTTTTAAATCTGGAGTTTGAAAGTCTGCTATTTCAATAAGCGTAAATTGAAAATTTGATTTATAATCTATTCCTTTATCGTATAGAACTGCTTTGAGTTCAGTATTATCACCATGTCCATTTTTAGAATATTGTTTCCATCTTTGCCAGATACCATCTTTACCATCTGCTTTTCCAACATACTTTTTACCATTTTTAGTATCGGTAATGAGATAGATTCCCTTGATACTAGATAGAGCTCCAAACCAAGTTGGTTCGTTTTGAGAGAAAATAAGATTTAAATCATGATAACTGATACAAACTTCATTATTTCCAGGATATTGACCAATTGTAAGTTTTTTGGGTAAAACTTCAGAGATTAAGCACTGATCTTCAATTGTTCTACCTATCCGATATGAACTCCTAGAAGTTCTTTTATATTCAATGATTATTCTACCTATCAAATCATCCTGATCTTTTAGTAGTTCTGAGGTATACTTAAATTTATTTTCATCACGTGGCTCTATTCCTAAAACCTTAAAAACACCAACAAACAACCATCTGTTTTCACTTAGAGTAATCAAACTAATTATATGTTCACATTGAAAATTACGCTTATTTTGAAGAGCTTGATATTTTTCAAAAGTACCATTATGGTATTCTAGTATAGGAGAGCTATTTTCGGATGGCATAGCTAGATGGAACTTATAATCTGACCTATTGATTGATATATTTACAGCCTCTAAAAAATTTACTAGTGTGATCATATAAAATTATTTTAATGTTTTCAATACCTTTTCTTTAAATATGCTATCCATTCTTTATGTTCTTCGCTTGATAGAACATCGCTAGCAACCGAAATAAATTTCTCAAAAGTTACCAGAACAAAGCTCTGTTTTTTATTATCTACTAAACAATCTAAATATTTATCACAGGCTTCTTTTTGATAGGTGTTTCCTTGAGGGTAGATATATACTGAATGGAATTGATCCAACTCTTTTAATTCAACCAATTTAATACCCAGTAAATGATTACGCCAAAGTTGTTTTAGCTTTTTTTCTCTAAGCTTAGAGATACTTTCTACATTATAAAATTTACTGTCTCTTGTTATTCTGTTGTATTCAGAATCTTTATCTAACATTCTCTTTTTCTCCGTAATTCCATAGGGGTAAGATTTCTCTGTATATTTGACTTCTATACCTAAACCACATTTTTTATTTCCATCTAAATATTCTATATAAGCATCGAAAGAAGTGTTGTCATCTAATAATTTTGATTTGTGTAGATTGGATGTAAACTCAATCTTGATACGGGTTATTTTATCTACTTTAATATTATTATCCAATAATTTTTCTAAAAAACTGTTTAGAAATTCAGGATTGTTATTTCTAAGTTTTTCTAAGGGATAAAAAAAGTTGAACGGAATATGTTCACTTCTTAGCATATTGGATAAGCCCAAACCTGTAAAATCTACTTTTTTGCCTTTGTCTTTGTTTGCCCATTCTTTCAGTGTCTGCCATTCGATTGGGTTGTTATAACAGTAAAAATTAGCTCCGTTTTTTGCATTATCAGGATGAAGAATATTTAGGTATGGCTTATTATCCTTACCGAAAGTGCCAGACTTTACTATACCTAAACTTTCTTTGAATTTCAGTTGTTTTGCTAATGCTTCTTTTTTCCAGGCCATCTTGATATATTATATTTACACAACACAATACTCTTAAAAATTAATTTTTATTTAATTCTATTTTCAAAGGATTTTAATTTTTTAATAAAATCTAAATAAGACTTACCGATTTGAAGTTTTGTATCTTTTAAATCCTCTAAATTATAATTTAAGAACTTAGCATTTCGTTTGAAAAAGCTATTTGTCTTTATTGATCTTAAACTATCTGATAATTCAATATCTTCCATTTCAATGATTAAAGGAGAAACTTCGTTATAAAATTCATTAACTCTTTTGTGTATTTCATGAAGAGAGTCATAGACAATATGATCGTCAATTTTAGTATCATAACTTAAACTATTAATACGCTCAAATAATCTTTCTTCGTTGAAATCCTTGTTGTTTAATCCAAACCTCTCTATTCTACGATCAATAAAGTTTTTCATAGAAATAAATTGATTTTTTACTATCTCATTTCTTTTCTTTTTTAAGTAAAAAGCAGGGATGACAATTGATACAATAAAGACAAGGCCACCTGTAAAAATAGCAATGGAAATATCGTATAAAAACTCGGCTAATCTTTCTGATACAGGTATTAAAACAATATTTAAAACTTTTACTAAAAGAGCATTGATAAAACTAATAAATGTGAGACCGTAAATAATTGTTTTTATTGATTTAATTTTCATACTTGTTATCCTTTATTGTGCCCATCAGCAGGCATGAATACCTTTTGTAACAAAGTATTAAACAAATCTTCACTTTTTGCCAATGCCTGTTCTGCCAGTACTTTTTGCTTTTCTATTTCAGTTATTCGAGATGCAAATTTGTTTTGGAGAGCGATTGGAGGAATAATAATTTTATATTTTTGAAGAGTTTCTTTAGTAATAGCTTCCATAATTGCACCTCCAGCTGATCCTACACCTAAAAGTTTAATTTTACTATTTTCAGAAATCAAAAGATGACTAAGAAAAAGTGGTGCAATCATTTTTGAAATGGGCCTGAGAATTGAAACATGCTGATTCACACGTGCAGGTAATACATCTTGAGGTACAACAGAACACCTACAAATAGACGCTCCAGTAATGTTAAATAGAACATCATATTCTTCTACAATCACATTTTTCAACTTGTCTGCTTGTTCTTCTCCTATAAAAGCAAGGTTTTTATATTTAAACTTATTATCATAAATATTCATGCTTCTTATAAGAGAAATGCCTTCTCTACGATATGATTCTTTCCCTCCTCTTGGAGTAGCTCCACTTCCTATTTTAGATGTTACATTTTTTAATTCAACCTTCTCCCACCCCTTCGTATTCATAACCGGATCTCCAAACATATCTAAAAAAAGTGATTGTGTAAGGGCTTCGTATTTTTGAATTAATTCTTTATTGAGCTGTCGTATTTTATCTGCCTCGTCTAAAATGGCGGCGATACATTTTTGCTCGGGAAGTGGAGGGAGTGGGATTTTTATTTTTTTAATGAGACCTGCTGATATATTAGGTTGTGCTCCACCAACTCCCTTTCTAACTATTTCATCTTTAATTGCTGTTAAGTAATAGTATAGGAACACCTCATTACATTCATCTGTTGGTAATAATGCAGCACATGCTTGATTTGTACATGCGTCAAAATCAAGTATTGAACAAGCCCCTATAGTTGCGCCATACATTGCCAATAAAACTGTTTTTTCAGGAAATATCTTTGCACTAGAATTATTTAATGCCTCTTTCGTAATATATTCAACTGGTTTATTTGCATATTTACCTTTTAACTCACCGGTTTTAACCCAAGGAATATTGCCATTTTCAAAGTATTCTGGTTTTCTCCTACTAGGAGTTCCTCCTGAGCTGATTTTAAATATATCTCCCAAATATTTATCATTCCGTTCCATTACCTCAACATTTTTTTAAGGTTAGAAATGGCTTCAGCACGTTGTTTGTCTAGGGTTTCAATATCAGCAATAATAACATTTGGAGCATCATATTCTACCTCTTCATAAACTATCTCTTTGTATCGGTTAATAGACAAATCCCATCCATTTTCTTTGATTTCGGAGAAAGATACAAGAAAAGATTGATCGGTGCGAGCCCGGTCAGTTTCAGCAAACACACCCCCAGCCCCTCTCAAGAGGGGAGCTACAGAATGGAAACGAGTGATGATATCTGGGATATTGTTTTTTTCAATGTAAGTACTCCTCTGTTCTTTGGACATCTCCTCTAAAATAGGGGAGAAATCTTCGACCAATGCTGTGCGTTTGTCATCCAAAGAGAAACCGTCGGCTTTCATATCGTAAAACCAGACGTTATCGGTACCTCCGCTGTTGGTTTTGGTAAAGAACAATACTGCTGTACTAACCCCTGCATAGGGTTTAAATACCCCACTGGGCATAGAAATAACAGCTTCGAGTTTTTGGTTATCTATAATCTCTTGCCGTATTTGTTTATGTGCTTTTGAGCTGCCAAATAATACGCCATCAGGAATAATCACAGCACATCGTCCGCCTGTTTTCAACATACGTAACATCAAACCTAAAAAGAGTAATTCGGTCTTTTTGGTTTTTACCATTTGAATAATCTCGTTATCCACACTATCATAATCCAGACTACCTTTAAAAGGTGGATTTGCGAGTATCAAAGTAAATTCATCTCTAATATCAGCATTACTTTCGCTTAAAGCGTCTTTACCAATTAAATTAGGATTTTCAATACCATGCAATTGCATATTCATTGCCCCAATTCGAAGCATAGTAGCATCAAACTCAACACCGGTAAACATTTTATTATTAAAGTGTTCTCTAAAATCTTTTTCGTGAAACCAGTCGGGATGATTTTCATGCACATATTCACCTGCAGCAACTAAAAACCCTGCTGTACCACATGCCGGGTCACAAATAGTATCTTCTTTTTTAGGCTCTACCATATCCACCATCATTTTAATGATATGGCGAGGTGTTCTAAACTGTCCGTTGGTACCTGCTGTACTTAATTTAGAAAGCATATATTCGTACAAATCACCTTTGGTATCACGATCATCCATTTTTACCTTATCGATCATCTGTACCACAAGATCTAAAAGTCTAGGAGTAGCAATTTGAAACTGTGCATTTTTCATATATTTTGCAAATACACCGGCTTTGCTACCTGTATTTCGCATATGATCAAAAACAGTCATTCCATCCACAGTAGGTCGGGTAAACAAATCGAACATAGTTTGCGGATCTTTATTTTTAAAAGAGCTCCAGCGCAATTCTTTCTGGTCTTCGGTAAAAATGGGATCTTTTACAGGGATACCAATCATATTTGATTTTTTTTCTTCCAGTTGCTGGCGTTCATCTAAGCGGCGTATAAACAATAAGTAAGTAAATTGTTCAATTACGGTTAAAGGGTTTGAGTTTCCACCTGTCCAAAAGGCTTCCCATATTTTATCTACTTGTGATTTTAATTCTCCTGTGATCATGTTATATTTTAATTTTTTTTGCTCTAACTTTAATTTCTTGTGTTCTATTATCAGTGTATTCTTCTGACTCAATTCCGATTGGCATACCTTCTTTTAAGCTGTGTAATTCAACCAAATGTGGTGGTATAAAAATATTCTCTCCCCCATTATTAGGTTTAAAAAAGGCAAATCCTTTATAAATATTATAATTTATAACTATACCTGGTATTATATTAGAAATTGAATCATTTGAAGTAATATTTTCTCTATTCCAATTTTCAGCACCCGGCTCGAAATCTACATGTTTTTTAAACCAAACAATTACATCAAGTAATTGAAAAACAATACTTTTTATTAAATAGTTTGTATTCACCAAATTTAAATGGTCGTCAATATGAGATCTATGTGATGCAGGCTGAGTTACAGAAAGAATATTCCTTAAATTATCTGAAATAACTTGTGGAAGTTGAGAGTTTTTATTTAATGTAAATCCCTTCTCAGTTTTGCCTGATAAAAACTTGCTTGATTCATTTAAAGCTATATTAGGCGAAACAAATTCCTTAGGTAACAACTCAAATTTATTAAATGCCAAAAAAAGATCTTCAATAATTTTACGAATTGAAGTAAAATATTTTCCAAGATTAATATTTTTAAAATCAGATAGAATATCTAATAGATCTTTAGCGGCATATTCTCCAATATATTTTCTAGTACACACTTCAAAAACATCGTGGTAATGATGTTTTATTTTAACTGAATCAATATTGGCGCATGCATTTTTAATTTCTTTACATAGCTCCTCAAGATCTTCATCAATATTTTTGTCAAATACTTTTCCATTTGCAAATTGTTCTTCTGATAATACCTCAACTAAGTCATTTTTCTCTTTCACAAAACTTGGTTGACCAGAAAAAATAAACCAAGGAATAATATTCCCTTGTGCCTTTAATTCCCTTAATTTATTTGCGACTAAACCAAAAGCTTTATTATCAACTGTATCTCCTTTTTGGTTAGAATCTTTAAAAAAGAGACCATCAAGTATTACAGCATCATAAAACCAATAATTCTTCACAAGTTCTTCTATACCATCTCTAGCATTTTCATAACCAAATAGCTCAATACCATATTGCAATGCATCATCTTTAATTATCTCTAGAGTGGCATGCTCATCATCGAACCATAATACCTTGTATTTATTCATAATTATACTGCTATTATCGGGAAATAAAGTTCAAAAGTTGAAACCAGATCTCCACCTATTCCCTCAGAACCTGTTTCATCAGTAAATTCCAATTTTCCTTGATGTTTTTTCATTATTTTATTAATATACCAACCTCCAAATCCATTACCTGAGTTTTGACCCAAACTGATTCCTTTTCGAATAAAATGTTCAAAATTAAATTCTTCCAATACCGGACTCCCTGTATTTGAAAAATCAATTTGAATTTCCATCTCTTCAAATGAGAACATTAAATAAATATCAATTGTATTTTTTGCCGAAATAGTATTATTAAAACCGTGTTTTTCAGCATTTTCAATAAGGTTATCAAACATTTTTCTAATTAAATCATTATCACCTTTAATAAATACTTTTTTGTTGCCAGACTCTTGAAGTGACTCCTTATCAAAATCAAACTTAACATTATAAATTTTATCATGTCTTGCATTTAATTCTGCCGTGTATTGTCGTAAAAATTTAATTACATCAATATCAGTTATGTTCAAATCTAACAAATCTAACTCTTTTCTAGATCTTAAAATAGACTGATGTATTTTATTCAAATCTCGATTAATTAACTCGAGATATTCACCAAAGTTAAGACTAGATGATTCTGAGGTTTTTAAATCAAATATTGCATTGTTTTCAAACCCTATTTTCTCATCAATAATTTTTTTAACAGATTTAAAAGCTCCTCGTACATTTTTTAATGAACCAGCTATTTGGTGCCTTAAAACACTCTCTTGATCTGCAACGTCAATACCAATTTCTTCTCTTAGCCTGATTAATTTTTCTTCTTCTTTTCGTAGATAATCATCCTTTATTGAAAGCACTTTTTCTCTTTGTATTTCAATTGGAGGAAGTTGAATTTTAATTTTGAATATATTTTTTCTAGATATACTTGAAATAGTACTACCAGTACTATATTTTTCTCTCTGATTATCTACATATTCTTTATTTAATTCATTAATCAAATATTTTTTATCAACTTTACTTTCATCAATTCTACATGCTATAATATCAGAATAAGAATAAAAGATGGTTTTTTTACTACTAAAAAAGAATGTTGGTTTTAAATCCTTCCAACGAAGAGCCAATAATAAACTATTTTCAGGTAATTCACTCCCATAATTTGGAATGTCACGAATTTCAACATCATTGAATGATTTTTCAAAATTAATTGAATTATTTGAAAGGTCTCTTATTCTCACAAATCTACCTTTAGCATCATATTTTTTGGATTTTTTAGCAATTTGATTTACTAAATATCCAAGCTCAACTAATTGATTTCCTTTCTCAGGTTTTAATTCTTCGGTAAGGTATCTTTTTGCAATAAGATTATAATCCAATGCAACAATGTCATTATTGGAGACAAATTTTTGTTTCTTACTTACTTCTTTGGAATTTATTAAGGTTATTAATTCTTCAGACTTAAATTTTTTGATCTTACTTTTTGATTCATTTACATATGAAGTGGCATCAACAAACTTCACATATCCTTTATGCTTTTTATTTTTATTTAAAACAACTACAGATGTATGAATATTTGTATTTAAAAGAATATTACTTGGCAATGAAATAATAGTTTCAAGTATATCATTTTCAATTAAATTTTTTCTAAGACCTATTTCAGGTCCTTTACCAAACAATACACTTTGTGATACAAGGGCAATTAAAATACCTGATGATTTTAAGTCGTTAATTCCTTTTTTTAAACAGAAATGTTCATATGAGCGAACATATTCTCCTTCAATATTACGATTGCTTAATCTTACACTAAAAGGTGGGTTAGCAATAATTAAATCATATTTAATTCCTTGAGGGTTCCAATTTTCAACTGAATCTCCTTGAATCATAACAGAGTTTTCAAATCTATTATAGGCCATTAATCTTAATAAGGCAAGAGATGAAGTTTTTGCATCAATTTCTTGTCCAAAATACTTTTCTTCTTTACCAGAAAAAACACCAAATGAAGCTAGACCTGCAAAAGGATTATAAATTTCAGCTTTGTTGGGCAATTCTACTAATCCACTTAAAAACTGGCTTACTTCTTTTGGCAATATGTTAATGCCTCCTAAACGTCCTTTTCGCTCTTGTACCTTATAAAGAAAATCATCAAATATTTCTGGGAATTGGATATCATTAGCATTTTTATCCAATTTTCTTAATAAAGGCAATATAAATTTATAATAAAGTGATCTTTTGTTAAGTATTTCAAGAAAATCGTCATGAATATTCATTAATTCTTTTGAGTTATTATCTATTTTTTTATAGATTTCTTCTCTTAAAATTTCCTTTATATTATCTTTTTGTTCTAGATCTTCAGGAATCAATCCAGACCTTTGTAATACAAGGAGATACAGTACACTATAAAACCCATTAATATCATTTGTATCTAAAAGCATTTTAGTAGTATGCCATAGCTTATTTGATAATTCAGATAATATATAAGAGTTATTCATAATAGATTTTTGGGTCATTAATAATGGACTAATAATTTCATTTTACAAATGTATTAATTATGTGTGCAGTCGTTATGCACAATTATTATATTTTCTTAATTTCATTCATCATTTGCTTCAGGTAGCTCTAAGGATTTAATTTCTTGAATGGCCTTACCTGCAATTCCAGTTAGCGAACCGTGAATACCTATAGTATTCAATTTTACTTTTAGGATTTGTTTTTCACGTTTATTCCAGATTCTTGTCATGGCATTTTTTTCATATTCTAAATCCTCTGCCATCTGGTTAAATGATTCAACAATACCTTCCATTTGCAATTTAAATTCATTACTAGTAAAGTAGTCATATAACATTGCCATTTTATCTCCTTTATTTTCCTGAGAAACTATGGCATTACTAACCTTGATAATTGTTTGACGTAATACATTTGACAAACCTTTAAACTCTTCAAAAGTACAAATCCAGATACCCTCTTTTAATCCCATTCTATCCATATCTTTTGGAAGAACTTCAGTGACTAAAACACCAATATTAGAACCTTTTTCTCTAATGTCATTCTTAAATTTTTCAATCCATGATGGTTGAAAATCTTTGGTACGTTTACTCTCGTAATAAATTGTACCACAATTTTGACTTTCTCGAGTATTTACAATTTGAATACAATCGGCACCACGAGCTCCTTTTTTGATCTCATCAATGGTATCTAAAGGAAAAGTGTTTGCCAGCCATTCTTCAATAGCAAGTTCTTGTACTTCACCCTGCATTTGCATAGAACCTTGTTCATGTTTGCGTTTCATTTGGTCCATCAATTCTTTTTGATCGGATAATTGTTTTTCATACTCTTTGAATTTCAACTCATTCGCCTCATTAACTATCTTTTTAATCTTAATAGCCTCTTCTTTTAATTTCTCATTAAGAGCAATTTCAGCATCTGCTTTAGCTTTGGATTCAGCCTCTTCTTTTTCACGTTTTAATCGAGCAATTTCGGCAATATTTTTATTGAAATCTTTCAACTTGTCAGATTGTTCTTGAAGTTCTTTGTTAAGCTCAGCCAATTGCTCTGAATTTTCCTCTTCCAATTTTGATTTTAACTTCACCTCTTTAGCTTTCAATGCTACTTTTAATTTAGACTCCAGTAAATCTTGAAATTTTTCTGTTTCTTTTTTTTTTATATCTTCAAAAGCAGATTTTTCTTTAGCAAGTTCATCTTCTTTTTCTTCTAGTTCTTTTTTAGCATAAAGTTCTTTTGCTTGATATTCTTGTCGAATAGAATTCTCTAATTGATGTTTTAAAATATCGTTTACATCGATTAGAGTTCCGCAGTTTGGGCAAGAAATTTGGGTATCATTTTTCATAACATTATGATTTTATAATTAAACATATGCAAATGTATGTTGGATAGATGCAGTGTTTGTGCATAGTTTAAGTTTTGTATTTGGTAAGTAACAATTCAATGCGTTCTTTTAGCCCTTCTCTAAGGTTCAATGGATGGACAACTTCTATATTATCACCAAAGGAAAGTATTTGTGATTCTAGTTCATAATTTGGAATTAATTCGAGCTCTACCCATGTAAAACGATCGTTTTCTTCTTTAATTTTTTGTGAACCGTGCAACGGTTTTGTTTTGATATAATTTATAGCGTTTTTGGAAACTTTTAAAAGTATTTTTTGAATTGGCACCTCATTAACTGAAACGCCTATCACATCTTCAAAATATTCATTAAAATTAATATCTGCTTCTAAATATTGTCCATTTGCTTCTTCAATATCAATAATTCTGTCTAATGCCAGATTGGTTAGATTTTCAAAGTCTCTGTTTTTGCCAAATAAAAACCAACGATTGTTATATTGCTTTAGATAATAGGGATGAAGTATAAAGATTTGAGGTTCTTCGGATTTAAAGTTTTTATATTTAATTTTTAAAACCTTTTTATAATGAATTGCATTGTAGAGTTGGGTTATGTGTTCTTTACCTTTTAAATACTCGTTTTCTTCAAAGCTGATGATATCTTTGGTTTCTTTTGTTAGGCTAAAACTATCTTCTAATCTAATGGTTAATTCATTTACCCAATCAAATTGAGGGAGACCTTTAAATCTCGATAAGGTAAGTAAAGCAGATTTTAAATGGTTGGCATCTGCTTCGTTTAGTGGTTGGTTTGAAATGGAAAAATTAGAATCAACATAACGATAAACTCTTTTTCTACCTTGTTTAATATTTTCGGCTAATTCAATGCTCCATCCTTGTTCACTTTCCATATAGCGAATGTCATCATATAATTGACGGCGTTTAATACCTTCTGAGTTTGGATCGAAACCGTAGATAGCCCGGTTGCATTCTTCTAAAAGGTCTTCAAGAGTGTATTGCCTCCCTGGATTACGGAAACATTTGTCGAGTGTGTTATAGCGAATTTGTGCGTGTTTATTTGTAGCCATTTAGTATTGAATAGGTAAAACTAAAGATTTGTAATGTTACAAAAAAAGAGTGAAATAATTAGTTATTAGGGGGCTGATTAAAAATTATATTTTTTTATTTTGAGATAAAATTAAACCCAAATATTATTATGAAAAGTATAAAAACATTTTCCCGTCAAGAGCTTTATGATCTGGTTTGGTCGAAACCTTTATCAACTATAGCTAAAGAAAATGATATTTCTTTCAGTGCAATAAAAAAAATATGCAAAGACAATAATGTTCCTTATCCGGGTTCCGGTTATTGGAGTAAGATTAAATTTAATAAAGAAGTTGTTAAAATACCATTACCGCAATTAGATGATAACAATGAAATTTCATTTAATGAGATCGCAAAGAAAGAAGTAATAGAATTAAAGCCACTATCCGAAAAGCAGCAACTAAAAGAAGAAATTGAAAATATACTTGAAAGGTATTTAAAAGTACCAGAAAGACTAGTTAAACCACATAAATTAATAGTAGAGGCAAAAAATGATTTGAAGAATAAAAAATCTTCTCATTTTCATAATACGAAAGGACTTATTTGTACATCAAAAGAAGTTTTCAATATTAATGTAGGAAAGAAATCGATAAAACGAGCATTATTATTTTCTGATAGACTCATAAAACTCTTAATTAAAAGAGGGCATAAGGTTGTAGTTCGTTATAATGAAAAATACTATAATCATAATGGTACATTTGTCATTGTTGATAATGAACCCTTTAAAATAGGTGTGAGGGAGACCAGGAAGCGAATTATAGAAAAAGGTAAATATTGGAATAATTATGATTATATACCTTCGGGTTTACTGACTTTAAGAATAGAAGAGTTTCACGGTTATGAATGGAAAGATACTAAAAGGGATCCCTTGGAAAATAAGCTCTCAAAAATAATAGTTTATTTAGAATTAAGAGCTGCAAGTGAAAAAAAGGAAAGAATTGAAAGAGAAATGCAAAGAATAGAAAATGAGCGTAAGAGAAAAATTGAAGAAGAGATTCAAAAAAGAAAAGAACTGGAACTAGTGAATGTTAGGTCTTTAATCCATAAATCACAATTATGGAAAAAAGCGGATGATTTACGTAATTATATAGAAGAGATCGAGGTGAAAGCTATCAAAAAAAATAACCTAACAGAAGAGTTGAAAAACTGGTTGCGATGGGCAAATCAAAAAGCCGATTGGTATGACCCTTTAGTAGAAAAAGAAGATGAACTTTTAGAACAAGTTGATAAAGATAAATTGGAATTTCAGAAAAGTAGATGGTGCTAGATTTGATGAAATATTAGAGTGATTGTTAATTGTATTATTTAGAATTAAAATAAATTACAATTATTTTTAAAGGGTGTAAAAGAGTAAAAACATTATTTCACATAAGTTTCACAAATAATTTAGACATGTTGTGAGCCCTTGTAATATATGGTCTAATAAGGTTAAACGGGCTTCTGCCACCCCGACAAACAAAATCCTTTCAAGTGAAACTTGGAGGGATTTTTTGTTTTCAGAGCGTCAAAAGCTCGATTTTGAAAGCGAATGAAAATAAAAAATACATCAATTGCGTTAGCGATTGAAAGGATTTTGTTTGTATCAATATCCCAAAACAAGATCAGCGACTTTAGGAGCTAATCCTATCACTCCCAATAATCCTCACAAAAACACTTTTAAATCACTGATTTACAGCGTTTTTGTTTTGTATGGTATTTATTAGTATTAAATAATATCATAATTCAGGTGTACAATGCGGTGTGCCAGCTAGATGGGATTCCATACGGAAAAGAGGAAAAGGGAATTCTCAAAATAGAAGAATTCTAAACAAATATTTCGATCAGGCTTATGGTCAGTTACTTGATTGGCCATGAAACAAGTACCCGCCTGCCGAACGTTGCCAATGTCTAATAAGTTAAGGAATAAAAATAATTCTCTTTTAATGATTTTTTAGGCTCTAGTTTAAAATAGCTATTACATTCGCATTACCTAATTTTAAAGGCTTCGGGGTTACTCGATGTTAAAAATTACATCCAATAAAACAGAACAATCGACTTTGTTTACAAATATCAACGCTAAATTAAACTAGAGCCATTTTTTACCCTAAGCCTAAAGGGAAAAATCATTGCATGCTTAACTTTTTTGACTCCCTTAAGGGCAAGGGGAAGAACAAAAAAAGCTTAACTTATTTGACCTTGTTCACATAGTAGGAAATACCTCTATGGTTCTGCCTTTGAGGATTGTAGGTTTTTTGAAATTTTTATTTGTTATGAAATGAAATCAACCTATTAAGAATAGTTATTAATATTATATTTTATTGATTAATTTTGTATTAAATTGACGCTAACCAAAAAGGATAAATGATTAAAAACGAATTAGAACTATATCGCAAACTTGTCCACCATTTTCCTTTTACTCCCACAAACAGGCAAGATGAACTACTAAAGCGATTGTCGCATTTCGTTTTAAGCAACAATAAACAAAGTTTATTTTTATTAAAAGGTTATGCCGGAACGGGTAAAACATCAATAATAAGTACTTTAGTAAATAATTTAGGGCAATTTGGATTAAAATTTGTGTTATTGGCACCCACAGGGAGAGCTGCTAAAGTAATTGGTATTTATTCTAAAAAAGAAGCATTTACTATCCATAAAAAAATTTATTTCCCAAAAAAGAATAGCAACGGTGGCGTTAATTTTGACCTTCAAAAAAATAAGCATACAAACACTATTTTTATTGTTGATGAGGCTTCTATGATACCCGATACTGTTTTTGATTCAAAACTTTTTGAAAGTAATTCTTTGTTAGATGATTTGGTGAATTATGTTTATTCTGGTAAAAATTGCAAAATGATTCTTATTGGAGATACAGCTCAGTTACCACCCGTAAAATTAGATTTGAGCCCAGCATTAGATGCCCATACCCTTGCCTGTCAATTTGATAAAGAAGTTGAAGAAATTGAATTGAATGAAGTAATGCGACAACATAATGAATCGGGAATCTTATTCAATGCTACCCAATTGAGGGTAAATTTAAAAGATACTTTTTTTAGAGATTTTACTTTTGATTTAAATTACTCGGATATCATCCGTTTAACGGATGGATATGAAATACAAGACGCCATTCACAGTGCCTATAGTGACAATGGTGTTGAGTCAACTGCTTTTATAGTAAGATCAAACAAACGCGCGAATCAATACAATCAACAAATTAGATTGAATATTCTGGGACAGGAAAATGAAATCTCAACAGGAGATTATGTCATGGTTGTAAAAAATAATTATTATTGGTTGAAGGATTCTACCCATGTTGGTTTTATAGCCAACGGCGATATTTGTGAGATTTTAGAAATATTTAGTTATAAGAATTTATATGGATTTAAATTTGCTGAGGTTAAGTTGCGCATGATTGATTATCCGGAACAAATTCCGTTTGAAACGGTTATATTATTAGATACCTTACAAAGTGAAAGTCCGTCATTAACTTATGAAGAATCCAATAGATTGTATAAAGAAATCGCATTGGATTATGCTGATGAAAGATCTAAGTACAAGGTAATGCTCGCCATAAAGAACAACAAATATTTTAATGCCCTTCAAGTTAAATTTTCTTATGCCATGACATGTCATAAATCGCAGGGAGGCCAATGGGAAAATGTTTTTATTGAACAACCATATTTGCCAAATGGACAAGATGTTTCGTACCTTAGGTGGCTTTATACCGCAGTAACAAGGGCACAAAAAAAATTATTTTTAATTGGATTTAAAGAAGAATATTTTGAAGAATAACTTGATTTTAAGTGGCTTAATTATTATGGTTTTAGCTTCTTGTGCAAGCACCAAGAAAATAGAACAAAGGTTTAAGAAAGAATCTGAAATCAATAATTTTTTTAGAGGCTTTGTAGTTTACAATACCAAAACAGAAAAGGAAATTATAAATTATAATGGAGCTAAATATTTTACTCCGGCTTCCAATACGAAATTGTTTACTTTTTATACTGCTTTTCGTACATTTAAAGATTCTGTAACAGGATTTGAGTACCAAATTAAAAATGATTCACTAATCATTAAAGGCACAGCCGATCCATCATTTTTATATGGATTTGATGAAAGTAAAAGTTTAGAATATTTAATTAATTCTAACAAAAGTATTTATTTAATTGATAAGGAAATAGCAGAGCCTGTTTATGGTGCAGGTTGGTCTTGGGATGATTACCCTTATTACTATATGCCGGAGAAAAGTCTTTTTCCAATTTATGGAAACATATTGAAAATATCAAAATCAAAAGATGCTATTGAAGTAGCGCCTATTTTTTTTAAAGAAAATATTAAAATAGAAAAGGAAATCAAAACACGAAGAGCGTTTTTTACAAACAATTTTTATGTAAAAAAATCAGAACAGTTAGATGAAAAAGAAATTCCGTTTAAAACATCTAACCAATTGGTGGCAGATCTTTTGAGTGACATCACAAACACTAAAGTAACGCTTATACCCAATAAAGATATCTATTATTTTAATGCATTTAAAAGTGTAAAATACGATTCACTTTATAAAAAGATGTTACATTTTAGTGATAATTTTATTGCCGAACAGTTAATGTTACAGGTTGGTAATGAGGTAGATAGTGTTTTTAGTGTTAAAAAGGCAATAGCCTATGCATTGGAAAATTATTTGCAAGGTATACCACAAAAACCTCGCTGGGTAGATGGCTCGGGCTTGTCTAGATATAATTTGTTTACTCCAGAAAGCTATGTTTTTCTATTAAAGAAAATGTATCAAGAAATACCTACCGAAAAATTGTTTGACTATTTTCCGGTTGGTGGAAAATCAGGTACTTTAAAAGAGTACTTTAAAAATGATGAGCCCTATATTTATGCCAAAACCGGAACCTTGTCTAACAATTATAATTTAAGTGGTTATTTGGTTACTAAAAAAGGTACGGTATTAATATTTAGTTATATGAACAACCATTATCAGGGAAATGCTTCCATTAGAAAAAAAGAAATGGAAAGTTTCTTTTATGAATTGTACAATACATTATAGTTTTTTCTCGGAAGTAGTAGGTTTCAAGAACTTTTTATTTACTCGTAAATAACTTGATCTGAAGAGTTAAACCAAGACCTATACATGGGTATATGAATTTTTTCAACCTGGCTTCTTTTTATTTTTAAAGTTGGAGTCATCAAACCATTGGCAACAGTCCACTCTTCTTTCATGATAACTGCTTTTTCTATTTTTTCATGCTTTTCTAATGTTCCATTTATTATATCTATGGATTGAATAATATTTTGTGTTAGTTCTTGTTTGTTTTTTTCATTACCTATTAAAGAAAGAACTATCAACAATATGGGTTGCGGAATTCCCATACCCACAATACAAACCTGATCAATATTTTCATTTTTAGATAACTCTAATTCAATTGGAGCGGGAGATATGTATTTTCCTTTGTCTGTCTTGAATTGATCTTTTGCACGACCGGTAATTGTTAAATACCCATCATGGTCATATTCTCCAATATCTCCGGTTTTTAGGTAGCCATTTTCATCAAAAATTTTATTAGTTTCTTCGGGTGATTTAAAATATCCAACCATTAGGCAATCATTTTTAATACAAATTTCTCCCTCAGCAGATAAAATAGCCTTCGATCCTTGAGCTATTTTACCAACACTACCTATAACATTAGCTCCAGGCATATTGGTATGAGAAAGTATACAATCTTCAGTCATTCCATATCCTTGTAAAATATTAATTCCTAATTTTTCAAACCAAATCATAAGACTCGATGCTAAAGGTGCAGCTCCTGAAAATATATAGGTTGCCTGAGATAAGCCTAATTTTTTTTGAATCTTTTTCTTAACGATATTACCAATAATTGGAAAGCCTATCATGCGGTCCAATTTTTTTTGCGGCATATTTTGCAATATTTTTTCCTGAAATTTGGTCCAGATTCGCGGTACTGCAAAAAATAAATCAGGTTGTGTATCTTCTAAATTACTTGCAAATGTTTCTAATGATTCTGAAAAGGTCATAGATGCCCCTCGAAATATGGCACCGAGCTCTATTCCAATTCTTTCTGCAATATGAGAAAGAGGTAAATAGGAGAAGAATTTAGGGTGATTTGATAGTGGAATATTATTTACAAAAGCATTAGATGCATTGGTGAAATTTTCTATGGTATGCATAACGCCTTTAGGTAGGCCCGTTGTTCCTGAAGTATAAATAATTGTAATTAAATCGGTAGCTAAACTATCAGGTAAATGTTTTAAAGGTTCATTTTGAGAAATAATATTCTCCCAAGTAAGCGTTTCATAATTACCATACTCTTCTACACTAATAATAGGCATGTTTGAAATTGCTGATTTTTGAGAAGCATAATCATCTAATTTACCAACAATTATGGCTTTTGATTCGCTATGATCTAATATATGTTTAATAGTATCGGCTTGTAGGGTAGGGTAAATAGGTATAGAAACATGACCCGCCATCATTATTGCGATATCGGCCATTACCCAATGTGCACAATTTTTTGACAATAGTGCAATTTTACTTTGTTTAGGAAAATCGAAAGCTTTTAAAGCGGTTGCCATTCGCCTTATTTCATTTCCACTTTCCTTAAAAGTGTAAATAATGAGTTTGTTATTGATATGTTGTCTTAAAAATTCTTTATCAGGACTGTTCTTTTCCCAATATTCAAAAGCCAAAAGAGGAGATTCAAATTTTAACATGTATTGATATTCAAGTTAATAGTGTGCTAAATTTAGTAAAAATAAAGATATTTATAAGTTTTTTTTTATGAATGATTTAGTTTTTAGAATATGTTTTCAAAAGTATGAATGGTTAACTCTTCATTATTTAATAAGGTTTTAGCCAAACCTTTTGTTTTAGTTATTTCATAATTAAAGAAAAATTTCATGGTATGAATTTTACTTGCATAAAACTCTTTTGTTTGTTTTTGGTTGTTTTCTTTTAAGTTTTTTTCTGCATTTACAGCAATTTTTAACCATTGCCATCCAATGACAATTGTACCAAAGAAATCCATAAAAACAGTTGCATCAGCTAGATATCGTTCATGATTACCTTTTATCGCATAGGGCATTAAATGATTTATAACTTTTTGAACCAAGTCTAAATTTTCAAGAAGTATTTGCGCATAAGGTTTTAGTGTATTGTGTGTATTGGCTTCATTGATAGCAGATTGCATTTCGGCGGCCAATAATGCAATAGCTTTTCCGTTTTTCATAGGAACCTTTCTACCCAATAAATCTAGTGATTGAATACCCGTGGTACCTTCATATAAAGCAATAATTCTTACATCTCTATAATATTGTTGTGGCATAAAATCAAAACAATAGCCATAGCCTCCTAAAATTTGTACAGCAAGGCTTGTAGATTTTATTCCTTGCTCGGCAGGATAGGTCTTTGCTACAGGTGTAAGCAATTCGAGCAATAAATTATATTTTTCTTTTTCTTCGGGTGAAGCACTAGTCATTTCTTTATCTAAATAAATTGCCGTTTCAAAAATTAAACTCAATGAGCCTTCAATAATTGCTTTTTGAGAAAATAACATTCTTTTAATATCCGGATGATTGATGATCAAAGTTTGTTCTTCATCGGTATTTTTTTGACCTGAACTATTTAATTTTCTTCCTTGCGGACGTTCGTTTGCATATTGAAGAGATGCGTAATAGGCGGCAGATGCAATGGCTGCTCCCATTCGCCCAGTTGCAATACGTGCTTCGTTCATCATTTGAAACATATAGGACAATCCTTTATTTTTTTCACCAACAAGCCAGCCTCTGCAATCATCATTATCGCCAAAAACGATATGTGTAGTGCAATAACCTTTTTGTCCCATTTTTTCAAATTCGCCTACAATAGCAGCACTATTATAAACAAGTTTACCATTTTCACTGGGTCTGTTTTTTGGAACCACAAATAATGAAACACCTTTAATGCCAGAAGGAGCACCTTTTATTCGAGCAAGAACCAAATGCACGAAATTATCTGAAAATTGGTGATCTGCCGCCGATATAAATATTTTTTGCCCTTTAATTAAGAAATAATCTTCTTGGGTAGGAACTGCCTCTGTAGCAACATCAGAAAGCGAACTACCCGCTTGAGGCTCCGTCAAACACATGGTGCCTCCCCAAGTGAGGTCGAGCATTTTTGGTACATAAGTATCTTTTAAAAACTGACTTCCAAAAGAGAGAATTAAATTGGCCGAACCTGCTGTTAAGCCAAAATACCCAGGCACATGATTGTTTGCAGCTTCCATAATAAAATATGCGGCATGAAATATAGAAGAGGGTAATTGTAAACCACCATCATCAAAATCATAAATGGAACCAACAATACCCATTTCACCGGCACTTTTTAAAATATTTTTAAATTGAGGGTGGATAATAATTTTACCATCTTTAAAATAGGAAGGGTTTTCATCCATATCTTTTATATATGGAAATAGAGATTTATCTGAAAAGGTTTTAATCGAATCGATAAAAATATCAATTGCCGTTTTATCATAGGCATCAAAGCGTTCTTTTTTTAATAAATTTTCTATTTCGTGTACTTCAAATAATAAGTATTTTAAGTTTTCGATATCTACGTATTGGTTGGTCATGGCTTAAGGTGGGTTCTAAAAATTCATTCACATCAAAATTTTCAGAGTTTTTCAGAGGCAACTATAATTTTTGCAGTACTATCGAGATAATACAATAAAATTTTAGGCAGTATCTGGAAAACTCTGAAAACCGTTATAGGAACAAAGGTAACAAATAATCTGCTTCGTTATATTTTTTTTCAATAGCTAAGGCTATTACTCACACTTTTATATTTTTTATAGGAGTTCATGATGTACTTCGCAGTTCAAAAAAAATAGAGCCTCGCATCTCATTTATTCCCTTTGTTTTTTGAAAGAAATGAATTTTTAGAACCCACCTTAAATAATTTAGTCAATAAATTTACAGGATAATTAGTAATTAATTGTTTTTATTTTTAAATTGAAATACAAAGTAGATTAATTATCTCACAGTTAGGTGACTATGTATATTTTTTATTGTTTAGGAGTTCCTGAATAGATGCTGCTATGCTTGTATTTTTTTCTTGATAATCAAACCATAAAATATCTGGATCTCTTTTAAACCACGTATTTTGTCTTTTTGCAAAACGGCGTGTATTTTTTTTGATTTCAGAAATGGCAAAGTCAAGGGTGATCTCTTCATCAAAATATTGAAATAATTCACGATAGCCAACAGTTTGGAGCGCATTTAAATTTTTGTTAGGATATAATTTTTTGGCTTCTTCCATCAATCCATTGGCAATCATTTGATCTACTCGTATATTGATACGATTGTATATTATTTCCCGATCGGCTGAAATACCAATTTTAATGGTTTTAAATCTTCTAGCACTTTCTTTGTTTTTTAAAAAAGAGGAATAAGGTTTGTTGGTTCCGATGCATATTTCTAAAGCTCTGATAACTCTTTGTTTGTTATCGATATCAATTTTTTGAAAAGTAACTGGGTCTAATTCTTTTAATTGCATTTGCAGAGCATGCATTCCTTTATCTTCAAATTCTTTTTTTAAATTTTTTCTAATAGTTGGGTCTACCTTAGGAAAATCGTCTAAGCCATTTATCACCGCATCAACATATAAACCACTTCCACCCACCATAACCACAATAGGATGTTCTTTAAAAAGCTGATCCAATTTTATAAGCGCATCTCTTTCAAAATCACCAACACTATAAGCATCGAAAATTGATCGGTTATGAATAAAGTGATGTTGTACCTGTTTTAATTCATCTTCAGAAGGTACGGCAGTACCAATACACATCTCTTTATAAAACTGACGAGAATCACTAGAAATAATTTCGGTTTTAAAATATTTGGCCAATGCAATACTTCGTGTTGTTTTGCCAATTGCTGTTGCTCCAACAATAGATATTAGGATTTTTTGCTTCATTAAAAGCAAAAATAAATTTTATTTATGATTTATATTGCCATGATCGATTAAAAAATTTCTTTAACCTGAGATTAATGAACTGATAATATTTTTAAGATGAATAATTGGTTTTTGATTAGCCTTTAGTTTTTAAATATACTTTGTGATTTAGAGTTGTGGAAAGTACCCTAGTAGATAATTAAATAGATATTGCTGTTTAAGAAGTGGTAATTTTAGGGGTAGGAATTCCGTTAACTTTTACAATATAGAAGCATAAGTTTAATTTTCTAGAAAGATAAACCAGTTGCAATAATTAATGGAATTAGAATACCTACTATGGTAATAACAATCAACGCAATAAATATTGTTTTGTCTGACCCTTTGTTATCGAAATAATCCATACCAATTGATAATTTATTTTTTTCAATCTTTTTCATTTTCTTTTCTTATTTTCTCATTTTTTAATTTCCCCAACATCAATTAGTTTTTTATTAATTGATAAATTTTAATACTTTTGCTTTTGAATCAAGTCAAAAAAAGACGAGACAAATATTTTGAAATTATGAAGAACTGGTCTCCCTCGGTTTAATTGCTTAAAAACCGCCCACAACTACAATAATTACATTTGTTTTTAATATCATTTGATAACATATTTGTTAACCCCGTCTTTCTACTAATTAAAAGATTTATAGACTCATAATAATTAATACAACAAATTTATAGAACCTTACGTTTGTAATAGTGCATAAGGTGGGTAAAATTAGTACACTTTTTATGCACTTAATTACGTTATACTGTTAGTAGTTTGGTAAGATTATTAAAAATCTAGTTATGTATAAGTATTTTTTAATTGAAAAAGATCGAAGTGCTATTGAAAAAATTAATAGTATACTCAATGATTTTCAGCATTATAAATGCAATGGATCTACCGGTGACAACGTAGAGGCAATGAATACCATTTTAAAAGAATCGCCTAATTTGGTATTTTTTAATATAGACAACACGGTTGATGACCCATTTTTGTTTGTGCATGAATTGAGTAATTTTATGAAAAAATTGCCAACTTTTATTGCTATTTCTTCTTTTAAAAACAAATCGTATCAAGTAATAAAAAATGGCTTTTCTGATATTTTACTCAATCCCATAACAGATTTAGAAATTAGAAAAACTATTTTGAATTTTCAAAAGAGGTTTCCGGTAGTAATTAAAAAGAGAATTTGTTTAAAATCGTATAAAGACTTTCAATATTTAAATACCGATGAAATTCTTTTTTTAAAAGCCGATAATAATGCTACTGATTTTTATATGAAAGATGGTAGAGTGATTAGTGCTTTTAAAACCTTAAAAACATTTGAGCAACTTCTGCCAAAAGAATTTTTAAGAATTCATAAAAGTTATATTATTAACAAAGATTTTGTTTCGAGAATTCAATTTGGAAAATCTACCTGTACCATTAAAAATAATCGGCATGATATTCCTTTTACCAAAACTTATTTGGATAATATTGAATTGATGAATAACACCTTATCTTATTTCTCTTACCAAACATTAAATTAGATTTTCCTTTCAAAATATAGTGTTTTACTCACAGATATAGCAGTTTCACTAAATAATATACCTTTCACAATACCCTGTTTTACCCTTATATGGGATACTTTCACTAAAGATTGTACAATTAATTAGTGTGCGTTTTGATTTCATAATATATTGGTCCCAGCAAGAAGCTTCTTACATTATTTTAAGGGAAACAATGTAACTGTCACAAACTTTACCTTGTAAAAAACTATAAACCGCTAGGGTTCTAGCAAATAAACTATTGTCTAAATTTTAAAAAATAACATTATGAAAACTATTAAATATTTTATCGCATTATTTATTTTTATGAACGTATTATCTTGTACTTCAGACACTTCTGTTGAAGATGGTGTTTTGGCACAAGAACAAATGAAAGAACTACAAGCAACAGGTGGAGAGACTTCCGCAACACTTGATAATGAAAGAGATGGGTAGATAATTTACTTTAATCTATAAATTTTAAAAACCTTAAACTTTTGTTTAAGGTTTTTTTTTACATTTGTTTTTAAATGTAATGGCTATTGAGTATCTATTTGACTTATTTATTTAAACATATTTTGATTTCAATTTTAATTGTTCTTGTTCTGATAATAATTATAAGTTGTAATACCAACCCAATTGATAAGTTTGATGTTAATCAGGTTAAAATGGATAGTGCTTTAATTTTTCTTAAAAAGGCTAAAAACAAAAATCTGGACTTAAAAAAAAGAAAAGAATTTTTAATCAAATCTTATCTATTTAATAAAGATCAAAAAAATGACTCCATCAAAAACAGTAATTTATTAAAAATAGCATTACAGACTTATAATTTAAAGGATACCATTTTTTTTAAAAAAGTTAATAGAGAAGCCCAAGACCTCTCCGATAAAATTGGTGATATTTTGGGTTTGGCAGAA
>JAKITQ010000010.1 GCA_021647985.1 Flavobacteriaceae bacterium
ATCCAAAATAATCTTGTTGAAATTGACTATTAAGATACTGAATGTCAATAACTTAAACAAGTTTAAACTGTTGTTTTTCAACTAATTTAACTTGTTTTTTTGTTTGTTTTTAACTCTTGATTCGCATATATAATAGGTTTTCTGATTTTAAAATAATTATTTGAATCGTATGAAAGTTTTTAAAGAAATAACTCCTTTAACTCAAAATGATGTCTTTGTCATTATTAATTCTGAGAAAATTGGATTTGAATATCCTATTCACTATCATTCAGCTTATGAACTTACCTTGGTTTTGAATAGTTCAGGGAACAGAATAATTGGCGATTCTGTTGAAAAATACGGTTCTAATGACCTTGTATTAATAGGGCCTGAAATATATCATAAATGGGATGATGATGATGTACCTCCTACAAAAAGAAATAATGCACATGTAATAACAATTCAATTTTCGAAGAATCTTTTCAATCAATCTTTATTTTTAAAAGATGATTTTATATCGATAAAAAACCTTTTAAAGGATTCTCAAAGAGGATTAAAATTCACAGGTGATACTTTTAAAATCATAGCTTTAAAAATACATAATCTAGTTACTATTAGTGGATTTAATGCAGTAATTGAGTTTCTTAAAATCTTGCAATTACTTTCTATTTCTAATAACAAAAAATATTTAGCAGGTGAAGGATTTATCTCAATTAAAGAATATGAGAAAGGGGATAGGGTAAACAAAATGTATAAGTACATTTTAGCTAATTTTAACAATCGTAATTTAAGGATAAATGATTTGGCAGATGAAGCTAATATGAGCCCTTCAGCTTTTGGTCATTTTTTTAAAAAATGTACAAATAAGAGTTTTACCCAATTTGTAGTTGATTTAAGACTAGGTCACGCATCAAAACTATTGATAGATTCAAATCTTTCAATAAGCGAAATTGCATTTATTTCTGGGTTTAATAATATAGCTAATTTTAATAGGTTGTTTAAAAAAAATAAATTTTTTACTCCAAAACATTACAGACAAGAATTGATACAAACTGTTAATTTCAATTGGAGGAAGCAACTATCCGCCAATCAGTTTATACCTTCATAAAATTTAATACTGTATTTTATTCATTTAAAGATTCATCATCAGGATCTACTTTCAATCTTGTCGCTAGAAAAGCTGCAATAATAAAGAAAACGCCAGCAAATAACATTGCATTAATTGCATTTCCACCTAATAAGTATTTATAAATAGGTCCAAAAGTTAGTGTTTGAATAAACATTGGAATCACAATCATCGTATTTAAAATTCCCATGTATACACCTCTTCGATCTTGTGGAATAATTTTCGAAACCATTGTATAAGGAATTCCCATCATAGCGGCCCAACCTATTCCGAATAAAATCATAGGTATCAGTACAAGGTTTGGATCAGATATATAAGAGATTGAAAATAAAGCTATTGCTGTACCTAGTAAACTCACAGCATAGATTTTTCTACCTCCAAAACGAAGAGTTAATGGTACTAGAGCAAGCGCAATGACCATGGTCACTATATTATATGTCAGACTCATTTTAGCAGCTTGAGAAGCTGCTTCAGAAGTTGAATAGCCCATAGTTAGTTTAAAAAGTGGTGTTGTAAACTGCCAATATATAAAGAGTGCATACCATTGAAATAGGTAAACAGCACCAACTTTCCACATAAACGAAGGCATCTTCTTTATAGATTCAACAATTTCCAAAAAAGGTTTGGCTATGCGTTGACCTAGAGGTAAGGCTTTAATGTGATTTATTTCGGCAAGTTCATCATCAGTAGGTGGGATTTCTGGAGTTTTGAAAACTGACCACAGAATAGTCGCTAATGATAGAAAAGCACCAATAAAAAACGAATAATATAACCATTGCGGGATAGTTCCTGCTTCTTCAACAGATTCTCCACCAAACCAATATTGAAATAAAACAATGGAACCATTTGCCAATAAAATACCAGCACCTACAAAAAGACTTTGCATTTGGAACCCTAAACTCAATTGATTTTTTGGTAATTTATCTCCAACAAAAGCTCTATAAGGCTCCATCGCCATATTATTTCCAACATCCAAAACCCATAACAAGCCAACAGCAAACCAGAGTACTGGACTATGAGGGAACGCAAATAAACATAAACTGCCCAATAATGCTCCAATTAAAAAATACGGTTTACGTCTTCCCCAACGAAGAGACCAGGTTCTATCTGACATAGCGCCAATAATAGGCTGAACTATTAAACCAGTTACAGGACCAGCTATATTTAAAATAGGTAACATCTCTTCTGAGGCTCCTAAATAAAGAAAAATAGGATTGATTGCTGTTTGTTGCAAGCCAAAACTATATTGGATTCCTAAAAATCCAACATTCATATTCCAGATTTGCCAAAAATTTAAGCATGGTTTTTTAATATTCATGTTTAAAAGTAAGTAATTCTATTTAATCGGTAAATAAATTTCGGCTTTCCAGTCAAGTTCATTGCCACCAAAATTTGGATTGTTGTAAAATATTTCAACTGGTTTCTTTTCAATTTCGATATTATTTTTTTTAGCGTAATTTATTAAAGCATACCAAGCCCTATCTGAAGTTATGTAATTTCCATTATAAATTGCCTTTAATGCATTTTTACCTTCAAATTGTTTGTATTTAATTAATTTATGATTAGGCAAAGAATCGCTTTTTATTATCGGATAGCAAAAATTATAATGAATACTATCCTTTGTCATATCCCAATAGGTTATTTCAACAAAGGGGTGACCATTTAGCTCCACATTATTTTCAAAAAGAATTGTACTTAATAGTGAATAATTTTGCATCATGCCAGACGCTTTACCTATTTGACGACCTTTGATAGGTACAAAAGCACAATATGTAGATTTTAATTCGCTTTGGCCTTCAATAGTTATTTTGAATTTTTTTATATGTTCATTGAGTTTTTTATGAAAGTCAAGTATAGATTTTTTGGTTCTTTTTTCAAAATCTGTATAACCAAAAGGAATGGTTATTTTATTCATTAAACTGTGATTGACATCAGTTATGTACACTTTTACTTTTGATGTAGAATCATTTAGAGCATTTATTTCCCATTTATATATGTAGGTGGAGTCCTTGAAAGAAACCTTTTGCTTTAAAATATGTATATCATCTTGCTCAATAATACTTGAATCATCTAAAGCGGAGCTCCATATTTTTATGGATTGATTAATTGTTCCCGGAAATGTTTTTGCTTTAAAGCTAACCAAATAATCATAGGGTTTTATAAATAAATACCATGTTAAATACCCTATAAGAATGATTGGAACTAAATATTTAATTTTTTTCATTTAATAAGTCAATTAATTGTTTTTCAGATTATTTAAGAGATGTTTTATTGTTTAATTTTATGTTATAATATTAACAATAGATTTATTTTGTTTGTCATAGGGTGGTCTTAATAGCCAACTGGTCGTTTGCTTTTTATTGATATTTAACCACCATATAAAAAAAATTGTTGTTGATATTTGCAATATACTTGGAAACCAGCTTGGCATAGAATTACTCA
Source organism: Flavobacteriaceae bacterium (assembly GCA_021647985.1). Lineage (GTDB taxonomy): Bacteria > Bacteroidota > Bacteroidia > Flavobacteriales > Flavobacteriaceae > Lutimonas. The sequence continues at coordinate 3,548 of JAKITQ010000010.1, forward strand.
AGTCAACTAACATGCCATCACTAGGAAATAAACCGAATCCAAAAAGGGCAGGAAGGCGGTACCAATAATATAGTGAAACTGCCGCTGTTGCAAATAAATTAATAATTACGTTTTCGTATTTTTTAGCAAATGTTTTTTTCATAGTAATAAATAACACCAAAGTAATTGTCATTGCGGCAAAAGGATATACATAAGTAGATAATAAATATTGCCACCCTTCACCATTATAATAATCTTGAACATGAAACCATCCCCAAATAAAACCTGGGAATCCGCCAATCATTAAAGTTCCTGAAATTCTTTGGTTGAATTTCTTTTTCTTTTTATAAAGAGGGTGAATATTGGTGGTAGAATCTGGACAAACACTAACACAGTTGACACATGAACTACAATGTGCATTAGGTAATTCAAATAAACTTTTTCTCCCGTACAGTTTTTCAACTGGGTGTATTGGACACAATCCAGAACACCAGGCACTTTTCCAATCATATTTAAAACTTAGGACAACAGCAAATAAAATTGTTACACCAATTAAAATCGCTGTTGCTGGTCCATTGGTGTTAAATAAAGTGTGTCTTAACGGAATAATCATAAATAATAAAACGACTGAGATTAACTGGAGCTTTGCCTGTTGTTTGACTTTGAGCTTTTTATTATTAGAAAAACCGAGATGTCGGGATATAAGTGAAATAGAGGCCAATGGACAAATATTCCTCCATAGTCCGGTAGCTACCACTAATAATGCAGGGGCTATTGGAATTAAAACGTTCCAGAAGGCATGAATTCCAATGTCAGGAATAAAAATCAAAAATAAGAAAATACCTAAACCAATTAAGCCGAATAAAACTTGTACAATTCTCCAATAAATGAATGACCTACCAACTAAAATGGATTTTTCTTTTAATATCATAAAAATATAATTGTTAGATTTTAATGTATCAATCGTTTGAGATCATATTAAGATTCTTTACAACAAACTTACCGAGATCTCTTCCTTGTTTAACTCCTATTTCTACGGCTGCACGATAATGAATACCGCCGTACATTCTACTAATTGCTGCCTCATTTGCCGCCTGATTAAACGAAGTAAAACTTCTTACAGGTAAGCCATATTGTAATTCGGTATCATCATCAAATGAGAAATCATCGCCAAAAACATCTGTTAATGCAACAGCAGCAGCTCCCGAAGCTACAGAATGACCGCTCGTGTATTCAGGAAATGGAGGAGTTTGTAAAATAGGTTTCCAGTTTTCATCAATATGTTCATTGATCAATGTTTCGGGTCGGATAAGGTTACTACGATATTTCTCATCCCAACAACTTATAAATGCGTCCGCAATAGCTATAGCTGTTTTGGTATATGCATAAACCGTTTTATCAAAATCATAATTTGATTTTTTACAGGCAATCTTGCATATACCTATCCAGTGGGCACCTGGAGTAATTTTTTTAGTGGCAAACATCAAATGTCCACGAGTAACTGAAACATATGGGTTACAATCCCAAAACTGAGCAATTTCTACTTCTTCTGATGCATCACCATTTTTAGTAATCTGGTTACTTATATCATATACTTCTTTAAGTTCTTTATAAAAATCAGAGCCTTTCTCCATAGAAAATTTAGGCGGTGGTAGCGGTTTAAACTGAGCTGCTGAATCTATAACAAAGGGACGTATTTTACTCCAATGGGGTTCAAGACCATCCATATAAGCAGGTGGCGTAGGTTGCCATCTTTCAGGGTCATCAGAATTAATAGTAAATTTTGACATTGTTCTTGTTTGTTTGTAATTATCTTTATCCATCCATAAAGCAATGTGATTTGCTACTTCCAAACCATAAAGTTTAGATGCCTTGAATACTGTCGAATTTTTTAATTTCCAAACTCGATAAAGACTATCTCTGTAGATTTCCATAGTTTTTTCAGAAAAAATCAATCGTTTACTAAGATCAATATGTGCAATTAATGCAGCCAATTGATAATTTATTGGTTCTGAAACGTCTGCTTTAGGAATTTCGGTAAGATCAGTAACCTGCTTTTTTAAAGGCAAATATTTATCATTTTTTTGAGCAATAATTTCATAGGCCGCAATGTTTGGATAGGCAAAAATTCTACTTGCTACAGGAGGAGAAAAAATGTCATGAACCATTATTTCTACAACTTTATCTACTGTTTCATGAAAATTTTGGGTGGTAATCACTATGGGTTCCTCTTTTTTATTACAAGAAATCAAAAGTGTAAATGCTAACATTAGTACTAGTAGCTTTTTCATTTTTATATAATTTAACTTTTAATTATTTAATTCATAAACTTGAGCCACATTATCATTTATGGTAACCAATAAATAGGCTTTATTATTTAAGGTTATAATATTTAGATGTCTAACTGATTTTTGCGCCAAATCCAATCCGATTTTATGACCTAAAATTATTTCATTTTCACCTTTTATCAGAGCGCCTGAAAAGGAATCAAATCTGCCATGAAATGGTTTTACTCCAAAGTAATTTCCGGCAGCCAAAATTTCATTTTTACCATCTTTATCAAAATCATAATTCAAAAAGGCAGTTATTGGAGAAACCTGTAATTCAACTTGAAAGGGAATAAAAATAAACTTGCCGTTTTCATTTTTTAAATAGCCGGATTCTAAGGTGTTTACTTCTAATATATTTGTAATATTCAAAGTTTTATTATCGAAAATTTCATCAATAGATTTGCCAGCAAAATCTTTATAGGAATTGAATTTTTTTCTAAGACTTACCAATTGACCAGATAGTTCATCTAGACCTTGCAAAGGAAAATATTTACCATCTTTTTCTGTAACAACTATGGTTTCCGTACTGCCATTCTGATCAAAATCAGCATAGTACATTTTCATTGGGTATTTATTTGAGGCTTTGAATTTTGTATTGATACCCCAATTTCCAAGCAAGTAATCTATATCACCATCATCATCCAGATCAAAAGGAATTATGCTCTGCCACAAGCCATTAAGGTTTTTAGTTAATAATTTTACTTCAATTAAAGTACCAGTATTATTTTTAAAGAACCTTGGCTGCATCCATTCGCCAATAACTATTAGGTCTTTAATACCATCATTATCAAAATCATCCCAAACGGCATCAGTAATCATTCCAACATTTTGTAAAGCCTCATTCTTTACTAGAGAGAAACGGCCTTTATCGTTAATCAGGATATAGGAATTTGGTATTTTTCCAAAATCATTAGAAACCACATTGCTGGCTACAAAAAGGTCTAAATCTCCATCATTGTCAATATCATTGGCTTTAATGACCGATGCATTTTCAAAATATTCAGGAAGTTTTATAATTTCAAATATCGAATCTTTTTGTATATAATAACTATCTAATAAAGGTTTCATTTTATTGTAGAAATCGGCTCCTCCTGAACCGAGGAACAGATCATTTTTTCCATCATTATTGAAATCAGCAATTATGGCTGAAACATCTTCTTTAATAGAATCATTTGCAATCGAAATGATCTTTTTTTCAATATAAACGGAATCTGTTTGTATATATATTTTTGAGGGTATATGTTTAGAACCTCCAAAGAAAAGATCTTCTTTACCATCATCATTAATATCGCCTACAGCAGTTGCTGGACCCCTGTCAGATACCCTATACGGAATAAGTTTCTGTCTGTTGAAATCAATATAACTATCTTCTGTATGCTTAAAATTTATGCCGAGATTACCTTCAACTTTTTTGAATATTATATCTTGTTTTAACTGAAGAGATTGATAGTCAAATGGTTTAGTTTTTTCAGGAGCAATAATTAAAGTTTGATTGGTTGTCACATTTTTTAATAGTTGAAAAGTTTTATCAGGCCAAACTATCTTGATCGAATCTATCATTTTTACATTTGCATATCCAAAATGAATTAAGGGTTCTGAAGATGATTGAAAACCTCTTACCGTGTATAGTTCTTTGTATTGAAGTTTACCCTTATGGTAAGAAAACACTTTGGTGCCAATTCCAAACTTATTTGGATTAGAATAGTTGAATTTAATTTTTATATAGTTGGCTTTTTTATTGGTTTTATTAATGTAGAGAGAAGCAGGGCTATTGATATTATTGATCACCAAATCAAGATCACCATCATTGTCTAGGTCACCAAAAGCGGTTGCCCCAGAAATAAGACTGTCCTTAATAATCCAATCGCCTGATTTATCTTGAAAAACAGTATTATTTCTTCCTTTAAAAATATAGTTGTGTACTTTTCCCGAAGGCATCATATCAATAGCTTCCTGGTCGATTAATTTAGTATTAATAATTTTTTTTTGAATTTGTTTATTGGACACGAATTTTATAAAATCAAGATCGTTTGGTCGTTTAGGGATACCGTTGGAAATGAATAAATCCTGTTCTCCATCCTGATTATAATCTGCAAAAAGTGCACTCCAACTCCAATCAGTTGCAGCTATACCACTTAATAATGCAGTTTCTGTATAATTTCCATTTTGCTGATTTATGTAAAGCATATTTCTTGTAAACTGATAATGATACCCGTAACGTTTGGTACGCAATTTTTGAATTTGAAAATCGTCATCTCCTTCAGATGATTTCAAGACTTTTTCGTCTTCAGGAAGCATATCTAAGGATATAATATCAGGCCAACCATCATGGTTAAGGTCAGCTACATCATTTCCCATGGAAAACCGTGTAGTATGTCCGAAATATTCTTTTAAACATTCGGTAAAAGTACCATCGCCATTGTTAATATAATAATAGTCATCTTCATGAAAATCATTACCTACATAAATATCAGGCCACCCATCTTGATTAAAATCTGATACGGATACGCCAAGACCATAACCATTAACACCTCCATAAATACCTGCCTGTTCACTTACATCAGTAAATTTATTTCCATCATTACGCATTAATTTATCTCCGGTTTGGAAGTTTCTGGTATTTCGCAAATTGGCATGACCAAAAGATTCTTGCGTGTGAACTGCATGATTGAGGATATACATGTCTAAATCACCATCAAGATCATAATCTAAAAAAGTTGCATTAGAACTATAAGACTCAAAATCCAATCCATATTTGGCGGCACTTTCTGTAAAGGTATTATCGCCATTATTGATATACAATTCATTGTGTCCAATAAAACCGTTTATACCAACAACAGAACAAACATATATATCTAAAAGTCCATCCCCATTTATATCTACCATTACAGATCCGGTATTCCATGTGCTATTACCTGAAACACCGGCTTTTATAGTGATGTCTTCAAATTCCAGATTGCCCTTATTAAGATATAGTTTGTTTTTAACTTGATTTCCTGAAAAATAAATATCAGGAAGTTCATCATTGTTAATGTCACCAATTGCAACACCACCACCATTATAGAAGTAGAGGTAATCTAATATATTAAGATCATCTGTTTCAGTAATGGTATTGCTAAAGAAAATACCAGTTTTATCGGACGATGGATTCTCAAAAACACTTCCTTCTTTTTGACTGCAACCAATATTCAATACGATGCATATGAGATATAAAATATATTTATTCATTAATTGAAAATATTTTAGGTTTATTATTATTTATTGCAGTAATTATATAGGTTTTACCACTTTTGTCTTTGAATTGTTTTATATGTTTTATTTCATTTTTAACAAAAAATCCACTGATATCATAATTTTGCCAGGTGAATCCCATTTTCCCATCGCCCAATAGAACACTTCCATAGTTAGCATCCATTCGGGAATATTGTGGCTTAAATTCAAAATTATTACCACCAGTAATAATATCCATAAACCCGTCATTATTAATATCTATACAAGTAATTCCACAAACGCAGGATAATTGTACATTATACGGAAGCTTTTTAATTGTGAATTTTCCGTTGCCCTCATTTATTGCAATGATAGATTCTGCAATTGTAGTTTTTTTTATGATAGTATTCTTAAGAATTTCAGATGTATATAGTTCATCTATGGATTTTTTTGCATATTCAGATGCTTTAAGATTTTGTTTTTTTAAGGAGACCATTTGATTTGTCAGCTCTTTTTTCATGTGAATTGGAAAGTCTCTTCCATCAAAATTTCGTGTAACGACCTGTTCAATCGTGCCATTATTATCAAAATCATTAATCCACATTTTCATTGGGTTCTCTTCAGAAGTTTTATAGGCAGTATTGCTGCCTTGATTACCAATAATGAGATCCAAATCACCATCATTATCTAAATCAGCTGCTTCGATAACATTCCACCAGCCAAAATAATTATCCAGATCGGATGAAAATTTGGACAATGCTCTTCCTGAATTTTTGTAAATTATAGCTGTTCCCCATTCAGAGACAGTGATAAGATCACTTTTGCTATCACCATCAATATCAGCCCAAATGGCATTAGTAATCATGCCACCGTCTTTAAGATCATATGCTAAACGCTCAGTAGCATCAGTAAACGTACCATCGCCATTATTTTCTAAAAATAAATGTTTGGCATCAATGCCATAGGTACCTACCACACTTCTTGAACCTATAAACACGTCAATATCTCCATCGCTATCAAAATCAAAAGGACTGATAACCGAAATATTGTTGTACGTAGAGGGTAAATAAAGTTCAGATTTTGTAAAATTTCCTTTACCATCATTTAAATATAAGCGTGTTCGATAAGTTTTTTCTTCGCCCACTTGATTACCTCCTGTACCAACCATAAGATCAATATCACCATCACCATCAATATCAAAAAATGCAGAAGCAGTATCTTCAAAAACTGCATCAGATTCTAATGCTCTTTGAAAGGTTCTTTTAAGATTTCCGTTACCATTGTTTAAATAAATAATACCAGCTTGTCTTTTAGCACCTCCAAAATAAATATCTTCATTACCATCGCCATTAATATCTGCAATTGACATTGTAGGACCTTCTTGTGAGAGCATTTTAGAGATGAGACCTTCATAGTCGAAATCCGAATAACTATTTTCTTTATGGGTAATTAATTGCTTATTTGGTATTTCTTTTAGAAGTGTTTTATTAATATTTTTTTTGTGAGGGATATAATTTTCTTTTGCATCCATCTGTTTAAATTCGAGGAATTGATTGGCCTTTACATTCACCAATTTTTGTGTCTTATCATCCGGCCAAATTACTCTTAATGAATCGATAATGTTTGTTGTTCCTAACCCTATGGTCATTGTATATTCCATCGATGATTGAAAACCCCGGGAAGGAATAAGTTCTTGTAAAACAATATTATTATCGTAGTATAATTTTACAGTAGTGCCAATGGCAAAATTATTTTTTTTGTTTCCTTCAAACTTAAGTTTAATATAATTGTTATTTGTAACCGTTTCCGCATTGTTTTTATATACATAAGCTTTCATGTTTACATTATTAATGACCATATCTAAATCACCATCATTATCTAAGTCAGCATAGGCAGCACCATTAGATAAACTCGGAATTTTAAGTCCCCAAGATTTAGTTTTGTCGGTGAATGTTATATCATGATTATTCATATATGCGTAGTTAGACTGAAGTGCTACTGGCATCTTATTTATAATTGAGTCAATAGATTCCTTTTTACCAGTAAGCGCCATATTTTGAATAATATCGTTAGCAAAGAAATCTACAAAATCAAGATCAGTAAGGTCATGATTTATCCCATTGGTTATATAAATATCTCTAAATCCGTCGTTATCCATATCGAATAGAAGTCCAGCCCAACTCCAATCAGTTTTAGCCACACCACTATAAAAAGCTACTTCAGAAAAGGTGTTATTTCCATTGTTTATCTGAAGGGTATTTTGTATGTATTGCTGATAAAAATCTTTGCTTTGTTTTAATTTAAAGATATTATATCCTTCAAATTCCATTACGCTTTTAACACGCTGGTCTCCTTCTGGCAGCATATCGGTAACAAAAACATCTATATACCCATCATTGTTAATATCTGCCATATCAATTCCCATAGCGGAAAGAGACAAATGTGAAGTCCATTTTTTAATCTCTTCGGTAAAAGTACCATCCTGATTGTTTATATATAAATAATCACGTTCATAAAAGTCGTTAGAAACATAAATATCGGGATATAGATCACCATTTATATCACTGACCATCACCCCTAATCCAAACCCTATGAGGCTACCGTAAATACCTGCTTTTTCACTGACATCAGTAAATATTCCTCCATCGTTACGCAGCAGCATGTCTCCAACCCCTTTAAATATATCAGGAACACCTTCCCAATCCTGTGCTCGAACTTCTCTTTGCTCGGCATAACCCAAACTACTCACAGGTATATTACTATTATTCAGAATATATACGTCTAGATCACCATCTTTATCAAAATCAAAAAAAGTTGCATGTGTACTAAAACCTGTTTTTGCCAGATTATATGTAGCCGCTTTCTCTGTAAAAGTTAGGTCACCGTTATTGATATATAGATCATTGTCGTGATTATTACCTTTCATATTACCCGCATTACTCACATAAATATCCAATAAGCCATCCTGGTTGATGTCAACCATCGTAACCCCGGTTGACCAAGGCTTATTACCTGTAATTCCAGCAGATTCAGAAATATCTTCAAACTTAAAATCTCCTTTATTCAAATAGAGTTTGTTGGGCCCCATATTGGCTGTCATGTAAATATCCGCAAGTCCGTCATTGTTTATATCGCCAATAGCAACTCCACCACCATTATAAAAGTTTCGATATTTAAAGATGTTGAAGTTTTTTTGGTTTACAACTTCGTTAATAAAATCTATACCAGTCTCTTCAGGTGTTAACAGTGTGAACAATGTTAAACCCTCTTCTTTTGTTATTAGATCTTCTTCTTTATTTGATCTACAAGAATAAAATAAAGGTATGATTATCAGAAAAATGCATATCACTTTAAATAGTTGAAAATTCATTTTGTTTTAGTTTTTAGTTTTTTTTAAAAATATTGGGCTATTATTATTTATGGAAACTATTAAGTACTCCTTTCCATTTACTTTTAGTTTTTTAATGTCTCTTGCTGGACCTGAAATATCAAACGATTGATTTTTTTTAATGGTAAAAAAGCCATTTTGATCATTGAGTAGTAAAATTCCATGAAAGGCATCTAATCTACCTAGTTGTGTACTAATATGATAATCATTTCCAGCTATTAATATATCCTTAAAGCCATCATTATTAAAATCGCTTGCGTATAATATTTCTATTGATGAGGCCTGTGTTAAAAAAGGCAATTTCTTACTAATGAATTTACCATTTCCATTATTTTCAAAATAACAACTTGCCAATTCAAAAATTTGTTTTTTATATGCATTTTCAATTTTCTCTATATCAAATAATTCTGAGAATTCAGCTTTTGCAAAATCGCTATAAGAAAGAAACTTTTTATTCAACATGGGTAACTGTTTTGTCAGTTCATCTTTTGAAGAAAACACTGTTTCCTTACCCTGAGCATAGTAAGTAACTATTTGTTCTGAGGTACCATTATCATCAAAATCATTTCTATATAATTGTAGAGGTTCTTTATTTGAGGCCCTTAAACGTGTGTTTAATCCCCAATTGCCAACAACAAGATCTATGTCGCCATCTTTGTCAAAATCTTCCGCAATAATGCTATTCCACCATCCGTTGGATTTTTCAAGGTTGTTGTTTCTTTGTAATTTAAATCGTTTTCCATCATATATAAATACCGAAATCGGCATCCAATGGCCTACAGTAATAAAATCTGGAAATCCATCGTCATCCAAATCAACAATCACAATATCTTCAATAAGGCCAATACTTGAAAACCCAACTGCTTTAGTTTCACTAACATCTTTAAAGTTTCCTTGACCATCATTTTCAAAAATATAGTTCTTTGCTGATTTCCCAAATTGTTGAGGTAGTGCATTTGCTCCAATTACGATATCTAGGTCTCCATCAGCATCGAGATCAAATGTTTTAACAACAGATGCATTTATCTCAATATTATTAAAATTATTACTTATTTTTAATTTGCCGAATTCATTGAGGTATAATCTTGGTGCCAATGCTGTTCCTGATTTGAATTCATTACCGCCAGAGACAACAAGTAGATCCTGATCGCCATCGTTATCGGCATCAAAGAAAATATTATCTGTATCTTCATTGACACTATTTTTTTCAAAAACATCCTGTTGAGATAATGAAAATAGTCCGTTAACATCTTGAATATATAATGCTCCAGGTTGTTTTTTTGCGCCTCCAATAAAGATATCATCTAAGCCATCAGAATTAAAATCAACTATCGATATTTTTGGCCCTTCAAATCCTTTGGCATAAGGTATTAGTGGTTCACGGCTAAACTCGTTAGACGGAAATTCATGATGTTTGAAATCAATAGGAGCATCAACATTTATTAAATAGTTCTTATCTTTTGAACTGATGGAATAATAATTATATGAAGCTTCAAAAAATTTAAAAACAGTTGCGGTATTGGATTTTATATTTGTTAAAGTTTGAAATGTTCCTCCGGGCCAAATTACAGTTAGGGAATCAACTAGCTCATGTTTACCAATACCAATGGTCAATTCTGGTGACACAGCCGATAAATATCCTCTGGTTAAAAAATTTTCGTTGGTAATTGTCAAGGAATCCAAATACACAAGAACCTTAGCTCCGATGCCAAATTTGTTTTTTGAGGAGCCTTCAAATTTAATTTTTATATAATTATTTTGATTAATTGTTTCAGATTTGTTTTCAAGAATTGTTGCTATATTATTTACATTATTTACAATAATATCCAGATCACCATCATTATCTAGATCAGCATAAACTGCGCCATTACTAAATGAAGAAGTTTCTTCAAACCATTGGTTGGTAACATTGGAAAAAGTGAGATCGGCATTATTTTTAAAAAAATAATTTTTTAGTTTTTTTTCAGGAATTTCTTTAGTAAAGCTCAAATCTTCCTGGTTCATTCCTTTATTAATACGTTCCTGAATTTTGTCATTAGCAATAAAATTCATAAAATCCATATCGTTCGTAGCGCCTTTTATTCCATTGGTAATAAAAACATCTTTAAAACCATCATTATCAAGATCAACAATAAGTGGCGCCCAAGACCAATCGGTAGAAGCAATACCCGAAGAAAATGCAATTTCCGAAAAAGATGTATTACCCAAGTTTAGATGCATGGTATTTTGCATATATTGAGGACGATAGTCATTCTTCAAATATTGATCATAAATTTGATTGTTAAATTCTGACCCCGACGTTTTAAGAGTTTCAATATTTTCAGGGAGCATGTCTAATGAAATGATATCGGTTAGTCCATCATTATTTATATCGGCAATATCATTACCCATTGAATAATGTGTTGTATGACCTAATTTTGTCTCATTTTGTGAAATAATCTCCTTAAAAGTTCCATTTTTTTGATTCATATAGAGATAATCATTTTCAAAAAAATCATTCCCAATATAGATATCAGGATATCCATCATTATTGAGGTCACTAACAGAAATACCCAATCCATATCCTATTTTACCCTGAAAAATTCCTGCTTCTTTTGAAACTTCAATAAATTTCCCATTTTCGTTATTGAAAAGTTTATCGCCCGAAAGACTATCAAATTTATGTCTCAATTTTCCATTTCCATATGTTCTGTTAGGAAAAACAGAATGATTTAGTAAATACATATCCAGATCACCATCCAGGTCGTAATCAAAAAAAGAGGCCTGTGTACCAAAACTGACAATATCCAAATTGTATGCATTGGCCTCTTCTTTAAAAGTTAGAGAATTTTCACCAGAAGAACCTTGATTTATATATAGCAGATTTTTTCCTCCAATATTTTGATACTTACCAACTTTGCAAATATAAATATCTAACAGGCCATCATTATTGATATCAACAAGAGTTATTCCGGTTGTCCATCCATCAAAATTCTTTATTCCTGCCATTTTGGTGATATCATCGAATTGAAAATTTCCTTTATTAATATATAGTTTGTCCTGAACTTGATTTCCGGTAAAATAAAGATCTATTAAGCCATCATTATTAAAATCTGCGGAAGCAACTCCTGCGCCGTTATAGTAATAGAGATAAGTAAGAATATTTAAAGATGGCGTTGGGGTTAGGGTGTTGCTAAACTTAATTCCAGTATCTTGTTTTAATTCGAACAATTTATTTTTATCACTGCAAGAATTAAAATAAAATAAAATAATCAAGAATGTATAACGTTTCATTGGGCTCTATTTTTTTACGGTACCCATTTATTACAAGGTCGATATTGAGGGTTGAACATATTTGATAATTCTAATTTAAATATTTATGATCGCTTCAATAAAAAAGCTAACTTTAGAAGCTAGCTTTTTTATACTTATACTTTTTTACTTAATTATTATTATCACGGCTAAGTTATGGCAAAAGTTAATAGATTGTGGTTAATGAAAGTTTAAAAAGATTAATGAAAGGTTAAAAAGATTAATGATAAACAAAAAAACTATTTTATAAATGTATTTTATGGATATTAGTGTTCTATGAATGGAAAAAAGTTTCATATAGTAATATTTATAATATTTATAATTTCGATTATTGGAATTGCAATTGTGCAATATCAATATTTGCGTATTGGATTAAATCTTGCCAAAGTTCAGTTCAATCAAAAAATTGGTTTGGCGGTAAATGAAATTAAAGAAGTGCTTGGTCAATCTAACGAGTTGACTTTCTTGGTTGGAAAAGCTATTACAAAAGACGATACCTATTTCAAGTTAAGTATTGATAGTGTTTATGATGCCTCAAGTTATTTTTTAAATGATTTTTTAAAAGAGAAACTTCTACAACAAGGCATAAAATCAGAGTTTACTTATACTTTATATACAAAAGATACGACAGAATATTTATTATCTCCTAAGTCATATAACAATGAAGACACTCTTTTAAAATATCAAATTGTGCTTGATGGATATTTACCATCATTGGTAAAAAAAAGATTAATTTTAGAGCTTCAATTTAAAAATTTGAACAAATATTTTTTGTCTCAATTAAATGGTCTAACCATACCCAGTTTGCTTTTTATTGTAGCAATTTTATTCGTGATAATTTGGGTTCTTAAATCATTTTATTGGCAAAAAAATCTAATAACAATAACCAATGAGTTTATTAATAACCTTACACATGAATTAAAAACCCCAGTTTTTTCTATAGGAATTGCGTCTAAGATTTTATTGGAAAAAACAGAAAATGAAAATAAGGAATTGGTTAGTTTGATTAGAAGTCAAGTCGATAAACTTAAAAATCAAATAGAAAAAGTACTGGAATTAGCAAGTTTAGAGGGTAAAAGAAATTTTATTGAGAGAAAAGTTATAGATTTTAATCCTGTTATTATAAACTTGATTAAAGATTTTAAAAAAATAGCCACAATGGAAAATATTCAATTTTTGAGTGAGGTTAAGGGTGAAATTTATATGCTTAATTGTAATTCTTATCATTTAGAGAATGCAATAAACGGTCTTTTAGAAAATGCTAAAAAGTACTCAAATGAAAAGATAGAAATTGCTCTTTTGGTATTTCAAGAAGAAAAAAGGTTAATCATTAGTGTGAAGGATAATGGTATTGGTATTTCAGATAATGATAAAAAGAATATTTTTGATAAATATTATAGGGTGTCTTCAGGAGATGTTCACAATGTAAAAGGATATGGTTTGGGATTGAATTATGCAAAAAGAATTGTAAAATTGCATAAAGGGAAAATAACAGTAAAAAGTACTTTAGGCCAAGGGTCTGAGTTTATTATTAGCTTACCATTGATTAAAAATGAAAAATAGCAAAAAAATATTATTAGTAGAAGACGACGAATCATTAGGGTATTTGCTTTCGGAATATTTAAGAATGAAGGAATTTGATGTTATTTGGAGCAAAAATGGCAAATCAGCATTTGAAGTTCTAGAACGAGAATATTTCGATTTGATCGTTTTAGACGTAATGATGCCCGATACGGATGGTTTTACTTTGGCGAATAAAATTAAGCAACATTTTACGGAGACACCATTTATTTTTTTAACTGCACGTTCCTTAAAAATTGATGTTTTAAAAGGCTTTGCTTTGGGGGCTGTTGATTACTTAAAGAAACCGATAGATGAAGAAGAATTGGTAGTAAGATTAAATACACTTTTACATACTTTATCTGTTAAAAAAAACGCTTCGAACATTGATATTAAAGAAATTACTATTGGAGAGTATACTTATGACAAAAGCAATCTAAAATTGGTTTATAAAGATGGTTTTACTAAGCAGTTAACCTTTCGTGAAAATATGTTATTGTACCTCCTTATATCGAAAAAAAATCAATTATGTTCTCATAAGGAGATTTTAAATAATATTTGGGGTAAAAATGATTTTTTTAGCAAAAAAAGCTTAAATGTTTTTATTTCACATTTAAGAAAATACTTAAGTAAAGACCCTTCCATTAAAATTGAAAATTTACACAATCAAGGTTTTATACTTAAAATAGATGAATAGCAATAAAAAAAAGCCCTTTAGAAAAAGGGCTTTTTATCTATTTTAAGGATAAAATTAATATCCAGGATTTTGAACTAAATTAGGATTAGATAGTATAGCGTTTGACGGAATTGGATATAAGTTTCTATTCTCATCACCTATAGAACCAGGATCTTTAAAATCCCAATCTTTTGTAAATTGACCAAATCGAATCAAGTCGGTTCTTCTAACAAATTCTATATATAATTCTCTCCCTCTTTCATCCAATAGATCACTTTCAGAAACACTTGGCAATGGCTGAGCACCTCTTAAGACTCTTAGTTCATTAACCATAGCTGATGGATCACCACCACTTCTCATCATAGCTTCTGCTTTCATTAAATGGGCATCTGCATATCTGAATATAACTTGATGACCAGCAAATGCACCATTTACAGGGTGATATTTTATCATACGAATTCCAGTTTGTTCATCATTACCAACCAAACCAGGTAGATCTTTTTTAAATACCAAAGGAGAACCAGGTCTATCATTCAGTGGAGTTCCAGTAGCATCATATTGTTGCCCTATTAAAAACCCAAAACCAATACCTAAATTACTAGCATCAGCAGTAAGATTATCTGGTACAAATCCTCTTCGTTCTTCTTGACCATCACCAACATAGTTTGAATTTGGATTCCCTTCAAAAAGGTCATAAAACTCGGCTAAGGTGGTAAAACCATTCCATCCACCACCGGTATTGTCTGGAGAAATTTGATTGTAATGTAAGCCATTCCATATTCTATTACCTGTAGAACTTCTTGTAAACCAAATGGTTTCATTATCAACAGCCTCTGTAAAAAGGTCGAAATAACCTGCTTGCAGTCCAAAACCGTCATTGGCAATAGCATCTACTGCTGCAATTACTTCAGCCATATCACCAGAATCAGCAGAACCAGTTCCTTTATAAATATGTGCATTTAAAAGTAATCTTGCCTTTAAGAAATTAGCAGAGGCTTTTGAAGCAACTCCAGTTTCAGAACTAGGGCCTGTAGCCGGTAAATTAGAGATAGCATCATTTAAGTCTTGTAAAATAAAATCATAAGCTTCGGTGGTGCTTAACACAACCGGATCAATTTCTGGCCCTTCATCAGGTTGTCTAAATGGAACTACTCCATATGTATCCATAATAATCCACATGCTATACGCTCTTATGAATTTTGCTTCTGCCTCTTGTGCGGGAGTTGGATTACTTCTGCTATCAATTATCTCGGAAGCCAAAAAAGTGTTTTGATTGAATTGGTTCCATACAGTAAATACAAATGCATGAGGTGGAGTCCATGTATGTGCATGTAATGTTCTCCAAATACCATTATCACCCCAGTCAGTTCCTCTTGTAGGTACTAAAAGTTCGTCTGTAGAAACCTCTGCCATTGCGTAATAGTTAGCTTGATCTTCTAACTGACCTCTCAATGCATTATATAAATTTGTTAATGATGATTCTACATTTTCAACACCATTAAATTCATCTGTTGAAATACTGAAGATAGAATCAGTTTCTTTGATCTCTAAATCAGTACATGAGATCATAAATAGAACTGACATCAATGTCAATAAACCTATTTCTTTTATTTGTTTTTTAATCATAATTTTCATGACTTTTTATTTTTTTAAAATGTTACATTTAATCCAAGCGTAAATACTCTTGGTCTAGGATAAGATGTATAATCTATACCAGCTGTTGGTAAATTATTCAACAGAGCTGAATTGCCTGGATTTGTACTCAATTCAGGATCTAAACCTGTGTAATCTGTGATTAAAAACAAGTTTTGTCCTGTTAAATAAAATCGTAAAGAATTTAAAAAACTATCCTCACCTATTGGTACAGTATATCCGATAGTAGCATTTTGTAAACGAACAAAATTACCTTTTTCTAAAAATCTTGTTGACACTGCAGCTTCTGCATTTCCTGCCTCCCCACTAGTTAATACATTGGGTGTAACGTTACGCGCATTGGCAATTGCTCCTGCGGTAAAAAAGGCATTCGCTGTATTATTATATATATAAAATCCTGATTGTCCTGTTAAAAATGCTGAAAAATCCCAGTTTTTATAGGTTAGGTTTGTTGAAAGACCGAAATTAGTTGTAGGTAAAGCACTTTTGCCCACAAATGTTTGGTTATCACCAATTGGTTGACCATTGGCATCAAAGCCTTCAAATTCTCTTAAGAAATAGGAGAATAAGGGTTGATTTCCTGCCAAAATTTGCGAAAATGCTTGTGATAATCCTTGTCCGTTAATAGTACCAGCTGGAATTTGCCCTCCAAAATCTTGCATTTCATTTTCATTATATGCAATATTAAATCCTGCGCTCCAAGTAAAATCATCCGTTTGAAAAAAGTCATAATTAATAGAAAATTCAACACCTTGATTTAATACAATAGCATCTAAATTTATAAAGAAAAAAGGTTGCGGTGAAGGTTGTGCGGCTTCAACACGTAACAAAATATCCTGTGTTTCCGATCTGTACAAATCAAAACTACCGGTCAATCTATCATTATTTAATCCAAAATCAATACCAAATCCATATGACGTTGTTTCCTCCCATTTTAGAGCTGGGTTTGCAAATGAAACAACTTCAAGCCCAGGAGTATTAATATCTCCACCACCAGTAATATCAGGACCAGCATATCGTTCTCTACGAATAAAATTACCATGTCCTAAGCCATCTTGATTACCTGTTATACCCCAACTTACTCTTGCTTTTAAAAGGGAAACAGCATCTCCAATAAAATCTTCCTCATTTATTTTCCAAGCAAAAGCTGCTGATGGAAATATACCATATTGATTATCACTACCAAAACGAGATGATCCATCAATTCTTACGGTACCGGTAAATAAATATTTATTGGCGATGGTATAATTTCCTCTTGTGAAGAAAGATTGTATTTCATCAGTAGTATCAAAGAAATCTCCATAAATTGAAGATACCGGAGAAACTCCTGTTGTCGCTAATACATCAGTTACCGGATTTGGAAATAAACGATTGATAAAACCACCATTCGCATCCCTACCGTATTGTTGGTATGATCCTGTTATCGAGTTCTGTATAGAAGAAGCAGTTGTTCTAAGATCACCTGCCATAGCGTTCATATTGGTAGTATTATAACCCCAACCCTGAACATTTCGACCACTTCTTTGGAAATCCTGAAAAGAATAACCGGCGAGAAGGTTTAATTTAGAATTACCAAATTCTTTATCCCAAGTAAGGGTAAGCTCTAATAATTTACTTTCAGCATCCAAATCAGATAATGTAGCATAACCAGTTCCAAAAATTCCATCACCGGCATTTCTTGCCAAACCAGATGTTTGAACCTCTCTTGTTGATTTTGACTTATCATAACCTAAAGTGATTTTAGCATTTAAATCGGAGGTTAAATCATAATCAGCAGAAAAATTAAGCAATATTCTATCTGTATCAGAAGTATTTTGTATATATTTTAGCATATTTGCAGGGTTTCTTTGACCTCCTGAATCAAAATCAGGATCATTAGGCCAAGTTGGGTTGGCAGAATATGCAGAGCCTAAAAGGTCACCTTGGAAACCAGCATTACCACTTATCGCAGGTAATTCATCACCAACATTTGATATGGTTGACTGTAAATTTAATTTTAATTTGTCATCAAAAAAGCGATGTGATAAATTTAATCTACCTGAAATTCTCTGTAAAGAAGAATTTTCTAGTATTCCTTGCAAGTCTTGATAGCCAATGGTTGCTCTAACTGACCCGTTGTCATAAGCTCGTGAATATGCAAAATTTTGATCGTGTGAAAAAGAAGTTCTTGTAACAACATCTTGCCAATCTGTATTAGCACCAAAATCTTGAGCAGCAGCATTACCACCAAATTGAGTAACTGCACCCAAAAAGTCTTCCGCACCTAATAAATTATATCTATTTGCTGGCGATGACGAACTCATAGCTGAATTAAATTCAAATCGACCTCCTTGGCCCCTTCCTTTTTTAGTTGTTACAATAACCACACCATTTGCACCTCTTGAGCCATAAATTGCTGTAGCCGATGCATCTTTTAAAATACTTATGCTTTCAATATCGCTCGGATTAAGGAAACTAAGAGGATTTACCGCTGAGCTAGAGCCAAATCCGGTATCTCCACTTTCAGCGGATGTATTTTCACCAGATAGAGGAACCCCATCAACAACATATAAGGGGTTGTTATTGGATCGTACAGAATTAGTACCACGAATACGAATCGCTATTCCGGCTCCAGGTTCACCACTTGATTGGGTAATTTGAACCCCTGCAACTTTTCCTTGAATAAGTTGTTCAGGTGCGACAATAGCACCTCCGTTAAAATCTTTTGAACTAACAGAAGCAACTGCTCCGGTTGCATCTTTTACCGTAGTTGTACCATAGCCAATCACGATAACTTCGTCTAAAGCTTCGGCATCAACTGCTAATTGTACATCAATAGTTGATTGTCCGTTTACAGTAATAGATTGGGTTGTAAAACCAACAAAACTAAATTCTAGTACTGCGTCTGAACCTACATTATCAATGGTGTAATTTCCGTCAAAATCTGTAGAAACTCCATTGGTTGTGCCTTTAACAAGGACATTAACTCCAGGTAATGGTCCATCATCACCTGTAATTGTTCCGCTCACTGTTTGAGCGAGTATTACGCTACCGAATAGCATAATACCCAAAAACATAAATTGTTTGAGTAATTTAATTTTCATAATAATAATTAATTTAAGTATAAGTAATAATAAAATTAAAATATTAAAAATCATATATTCTTAATATAGGGTAATTGAATTGATAATAAAAATTGAATAATGTGTTAAATAAAATTAAAAGTTATCTTATAATTCATTAAGGTTATAAAAAAATCTTGAATCAACTAACTTCTAAATTATTAGAAGTTAGTTGATAACATTATTAGATCGATATATTACATGTATTAATTTAAATTTATGATTTTCAGAAATTTAAATATTTAATAATTTCATCATATTTATTTAAGAGCAGGCTATAGTTCTGCAATTTACAAACTAGAATGGCTTATAGACTAATACAATTCCGTCAAAAACATATACTATTAGGAATTAGTATAATTCTATTAATTAGAAGTCTAAGATATAATGATTTACTTTAATTCATGATTTATTATGTTACGAAATCGTTTTCGTGTTAATAACTTGTACAACGAAATCGTTTTCGTAGATTAAATTATCTTAATGATTATTTAATAAATATGGTTTTTTGATACAATATTATATTGTAAGCCCTTTTTCAGTTCACTTGGTTCTAAAAAATCTAAATTTTACAAATCGATTCACCCATTATTAAAGACCGTAAATGCCATTGCACTTTACGTCATTGCAGCTATTTATATAGAAAATTGTTCGTTTATTTATGATTTGTATTGAAAAATACATTAATTTAGTTTGATGCCACAAATAAGATTAAAAGACGTAGCAAATATACTAGGCTTATCAAATTCTACGGTTTCTAAAGCCTTAAATGACTCTTTCGAAATAAGTGATGAAACCAAACGAAAAGTACAACATACAGCAAGGTTGCTAAATTATACACCAAATCAAGTAGCCGTTAACCTTAGAAAAAAGCATACCAAAACAATAGGTGTAATTATTCCAACTATGGTTCATCATTTTTTTTCTAAAATTATTGATGGTATTATAGAAAGAGCTGAAAAAGATGGGTATTTGGTAATAATTCTTCAGTCTAATGAAAGTATTTCTCTTGAAAAAAAGCAGGTAAACTTGTTAATTGATAAGAGGGTAGATGGCATATTAATATCTCTTTCCAATGAAACTAATGAGTTTGTTCATTTAAAAAAGATTTTAAGTAGAAATATACCTTTAATTCTATTTGACAAAATTGAACCTTCTATTGCATGTTCGAAAGTTAAAATTGATGATTTCGAAGCTGCATATAGTTCTGTGGTTTTTCTCATTAAGAAGGGCTATAAGAAAATTGCACATTTTAGAGGCGATTTTAATCCTAAAAATTCTGTCGATAGGTTTAATGGCTATAAACAAGCACTTTTAGATAATAATATAGACTTTGATCCTTCGTTGGTATTTTTATGTGATAATAATTCTGATTTTGAGGATGGATATTCTAATGCGAAAAAATTGATTTCTGATAAAATTAAAGTTGACGCTATTTTTGCTATAACTGATTTAATAGCCATAGGTGCCATTAAATATCTTAAAGAACAACAGATAAAAGTTCCTGAAGAAATTGCTGTTTTTGGTTTCAGCAACTGGTTTATGTCTTCTGTTATTAGTCCTACGCTATCCACTGTAGATCAACCAGCATATAAAATGGGGAAAGTATCTATGGAAATTTTACTCGACGAAATACGAACTCTAAAAGAGAATAAAACAGTTACTCACAAAGAGATTACTCTTCCAACGAAATTAGTTATTAGAAATTCTTGTTAAACCCAATATATGAAATATACCCAAGCCAAATAGCTTTTCGGTTTTTTCTCTCTTTCTTTTTTCCTCTAACTGCGTTAAAATTTTAAACCGTAGCTATGGCTATGCTTGAAAATTTTGTCTTGTTACAGACAAAAATAAAATCGGTAAAATTCCCGACAACCTATTTGGCTTGGGTATAGAATTTTAGTTATAGTCTTAAACGAATGCAAAATATACGACTTTGACACTTTTTTAGTATTAATCGAAATCAGATTTATAGATTAATGGTTGTCATTTTTAAATTTTTTTATAAAAGTTGTTGTTTCCGATTGCGAAATTTTCGGATTAGCTCCTTTTTTACCTGCTACCAAAGCACCAATAGCACAAGCAATGTTTAATGCTTCGCCCGGTTGTACTTTTTTCAAAAGGTTACTAATTAAAGTAGCCAAAAATGAATCACCTGCTCCAACAGTATCAACAACTTTAATAGGGTAGGCGTTGTTGTTGTTGTACAATTGGCCATTAAAAAGTAATATAGCACCATTTTTACCCTTTGTTATACATATTTGAAAAGTATGGGTGTGTTCAGAAAGAAAGGTTATTTGATCAACTATGGACTCGGAATTACAACCTAAAGCTGCACATATTTCATTTAACTCTTCATCATTACATTTAATAAAATCCGATTTATTCATTAATTCTAACAACAAATCTAAAGTATAAAAGGGAGGACGAAGATTCACATCAAATACCTTAAATGAAGCATTTAGCAATAAATTCAATAAAGTATTTTTTGTTTTTTCATTTCTGGAAGCTAGACTTCCAAAAATAAAAGCATCTGATGACTTTACATTTTTAAGAGCCTGATCTGATACTTCTATATTATCCCAAGCTACAGGTTGTTCTATTTTATATGTTGCTGAATTGTTTTCATCTAAAGTTACTTCAACGCACCCTGTATCTAGAATTTCATCTATTTGAATTAATGAAGTATCTAATCCATTTTTTTTGACATATTGTACCAAATCTCTCCCTATTTCATCATTTCCAACCCTACTTATTATATTTGTATCCATACCAAAAGAATATAACCTTAAAGCTACATTTAATGGTGCACCCCCTATCTTTTTGTGACTAGGAAAAACATCCCAAAGCACTTCTCCAAAGCAAGTTACTTTTGGCATAACCGATTATTTTTTAATTAATTTTTTTTCTAATTCTTCTAAAGTAATTCCTTTAGTTTCAGGCATCAAAAAGAATACAAACAACAGCTGAAAAACCATCATCAAAGCGAAAAATGCAAAGACAATTCCCGCGCCAATAGTTGCAAATAAAAATGGAATAGTGGAAGGAATAATGGCGGCTAATACCCAATGTGTCGATGATCCGAATGATTGACCTGATGCCCGCAAGTGATCCGGGAAAATTTCAGAAATAAACACCCATATAACTGCTCCCTGACCTATGGCATGAGAGGCTATAAAAATAAATAAGAAAATTGGAACAGCTAGTCCGGTCCAATTCATAAAAAATGCCATGGCCACAAGTGATAAAGAAATTATATATCCAACAGAACCAAAATACATAAGTCTTTTTCTTCCGAGTTTATCAATCAAAGCCACTCCAATAATGGTAAATACTAAATTTGTAATGCCGATACCAATACTGCTTAATAATGCTGTACGCTCACCTAGGCCGGCTTCTTCAAAAATACGTGGAGCATAATACAGAAAGGCATTGATTCCAGATAGTTGATTGAAAAAAGCAATTAGAAATGCCAACATTAAAGGAAAGTGATACTTTTTCATAAAAATAGTTTCTTTACTATGGATATGAGTTTTATGGCCTTTTTCAATTTCAGAAATTAATGCATCCACGTCTTGATTGGGATAAATCAAATTTAAAACATTTTTAGCTTCTTTTTTTCTACCTTTTAATAGAAGCCATCTTGGGCTCATTGGTACCCTTAGTATCAATAAGGTATAAATTACAGCAGGAATAGCTTCCACTCCAATCATCCACCTCCATGCATTTTCACCTATATTATTTAATAGATAATTGGATAAAAAAGCAATTAAAATTCCAAAAACAATATTAAACTGATAAAGGGCAACAAGTCGCCCTCTGTCTTTCGCAGGTGCAATTTCAGATACATAAGCCGGGGCTGCAATAGTTGAAGCACCAACACCTAACCCACCTATAAATCTAAAAAAAGCAAAGGTATATGGATCATTGACAAGTGCTGAGCCAATAGCAGAGAAAGTATATAAAACCCCAATTATTATTAAGGTATTCTTTCTTCCAAATTTATTTGTGGGAATACCACCAAATATGGCACCGATTACTGTTCCCCAAAGCGCCATAGCCATTACTATAGAACCATGAAAAACATCAGAAGAACCCCATAAAATCTGTAATTTTTTATCGGCTCCCGAAATAACTACCGTATCAAAGCCAAAAAGAAAACCAGCTAAGGCAACAACTATTGACCAAAGAAATACTTTATTCATCTTTCCAAATTGATTTAACATGATTTAATTTAAAATTTTCAATTCTAACACTATCTTTTGACGATATTTGTAGTGTTTTATAAAATTCTGTTGGAAAAATTTGTTCTGTCATCACATACTTTCCATGATCAATAAATATCTCAATAGATGACCAATCTAGTATTATTCTAACATCAACCACTTTGTCAGACAAAAAATAGGTTAACTTATGAAAACAGTTTGCAAAATTCTCATCAAAATTTACTAATCCTGATTGTTTTCTATCCAGAATCATTTCTTTTTTATCAGGATTAATTTCAAAAATTAAAGATTCGTTTTTATTATTTTTATACGAAATACTTAATCTTTTCGATAAATTCGTATTGAATCTGATTTCTGTTTGATTGAAATTGGAATGTTTTAGTCCGAAAACATCCTTTAAATATATGTAATCTTTTTTTAAGACTTGGGTAATTTGATTATCGAAAGATTTTATTACCTCATTTCGTAAAAAACATTTGTTGTTTTCTTTGATGAGTGATAACTCTCTGGGTAGGGTCATTGCTCCTCTCCAGGTTTTAGTAGGTGTTTTTAACCCGTACTGCCAATTGCTCATCCAACCTATTAGTATGCGTTTACCATTTGGCGTGTTATTAAATGTAATTCCGGCATAATTATCTGTACCCATATCAACCCATTTGTGGTCTTTGTATTGCACCTTATAAGCTTCTCCATCAAAATCTCCTACAAAATATTGAGTTCCTGACCCACCATTCGGTGCTCCCGGATTTATACTGATAAGAAGTATCCATTTTTCTTCATTGGTACCTTCAATTTTTAATTTAAAGAGATCCGGACATTCCCATACGCCACCATGCGCTCCAATTTCTTTACCAAAATCGCTTAGATGAGTCCATTTTTTTAAGTTAGGAGAATTATAAAACTTAACATGATCTCCGGCTACTAAGATCATAATCCATTGATTTGTTTCTTTGTGAAAAAACACTTTAGGATCTCTAAAGTCTTTTATACTCTTATTTCCTAATACTGGATTGTTATCGTGTTTTACCCAAGTATCTCCATTGTCTAAGCTAAATGCAATTCCTTGGGTTTGATAATCATTTCTTCCAGCTTCTTCTTTTTCCCTTAAGTGATAAGTAAAAATAGCAACTAGTGGTGGATTTTTCTCTGTTCCAAAACCTGAAGTATTATCGTGATCTACAACTGCACATCCTGAAAAGATATACCCATGCTTATCGGGATAAAGTGCTATCGGTTTGTGTTTCCAATTAATAAGATTATTACTTACGGCATGTCCCCAATACATTGGTCCCCAAACTATATCATCTGGATAATATTGATAAAATAAATGGTAAATACCATTGTGATATACTAAGCCATTAGGGTCATTCATCCAGTTTTTTTTAGGTGTGAAATGAAATTGAGGTCTAAACTGTTCACAATAACCGATCATAACTGTTTTAATATTATGGAAATGAATGACTTATTAATTATTTGATTTTTCTAATTAAAAGAATAAACTATTGAACCAATTATTATATATGTTAGTTATTCAATTATTGAGAAAAATAGTATTAGTAATTATTCAAAAATTAGGGGCAAATTTATAAAAAAATTCAATAAAAATATATCTTACCTATATTTGTTTCATAAAATCACTTAATTAATTGTTAACTAACAGTAGTTAATATTATTTATTTAAAGGTCAAACGGTATAAAAAAATATAATTTTGATTTGGTTCTGTGTCTAATAAAATAGAAAATTAAACCGGTGAAAAACTTAGGAATAAAATTATCACTATTTATTAATTATTTGGTTTTTGCCATGTTATTGAATAGTGTTGGAGCAGTTATTTTACAGATGCAACGCAACTTTGATGTATCTAAATCTACTGCCAGTATTTTAGAAGGATTTAAAGATCTACCAATTGCATTTATTTCCTTTTTTGTTGCATCATTTTTACCAAAACTAGGATATAAAAAGGCGATGCTTATTGCATTGACTTTGGTTATTATAACTACGTTTACCATGCCATTTGCTAATGATTTTTGGTTTTTTAAATTTCAATTTTTTGTGGTAGGCGTTTCTTTTGCCTTAATAAAAGTTAGTGTTTTTGCAACAATAGGTTTAATAACCAATAATACCAAAGAGCACTCTAGTTTTATGAGCACCATAGAAGGTGTTTTTATGGTAGGGGTTTTATTAGGAAACATATTATTTAGTCTTTTTATTGATGATGCAAATCCAAAATCACCTTTTTGGTTAAATGTCTATTGGATATTAGGTGTACTTAGTTCATTAGCTTTTATTTCACTTATTTTTGCTAAACTTGATGAAAAAGGAGCTCAAATTGAAGGAAGATCTTCAAAAGAAGACCTTTTCGAAATGCTTAAAATGATTGTTATGCCATTGGTATTTATATTTGTTATTAGCGTTTTTTTATATGTATTGATTGAACAAAGTTTCCAAACCTGGACACCAACTTTTTATAAAGACATTCTCTATGTTCCAGCGAGTATGAGTATTCAAGCCGGAGCAATTTTAGCGGGTGCTTTTGCGATTGGAAGATTTGGAGCAGGTATCGCTCTTAAGAGAATTCATTGGATATATGTTGTTTCTTTTTGCATAATTATGAGTGCAATTGTGGTGTTACTTACAATTCCATTAATAAAAAACATTGTAGCCAAGGAAAATATTTCATGGTTAAATGCACCCTTTGTTGCTTATCTTTTTCCAATAATGGGTGTTTTTTTATCGCCTATATATCCTACAATAAACTCTGTAATATTAAGTTCTCTGCCCAAACATATGCACAGCTCTATGTCAGGTTTAATTGTTATATTTTCAGCTCTAGGCGGTACAACAGGCTCTATTATAACTGGTCATGTTTTTGATAGTTTTGACGGGCAAACCACTTATTATTTTTCATTGATTCCTATGGCCTTATTATTTATTTCACTTCAAATTTTCAATAAAAAAAATGCGATTCTAAGTTAATATTCGAGAAGCTATAGATCAATTGCTTCGGGCAGAAGATTCAGATAATGATAAATAAATTGATATGTCCAATGGCAATTTATGGTTAACCAAATGAACTTCTATTTTAATAACTTAAATCATTTTTAAATTATTCACTTCTTGTTCACTTAAATGTCTCCATACGCCACGTGATAAATTCTTTTTAGTAAGACCAGCAAAAATAACTCGATCTAATTTAGTCACTTTATAGCCAAAATGCTCAAAAATTCTTCGAACAATGCGGTTTCTTCCAGAGTGGATTTCAATACCAATTTCGGTTTTCGGTTTGTTTTCTATATAAGATACTTTGTCAACAAATACCATTTTGCCGTCTAAAACAAAATTTTCGGCTATTTTATTTAAATCAGTCATAGATAATTTTTTATCTAAATTAACTTGATACAGTTTTTTTACCTGATGTTTTGGATGCGTTAACTTTTTAGCCATTTCTCCATCATTGGTAAACAATAACAAGCCTGTTGTTAACCTATCTAATCTACCAACAGGGTATATGCGTTCTTTGGCTGCTTTATTTATCAATTCCATTACTGTTTTTCTACCCCTTTCATCATCCATTGTGGTGATGTAATTTTTTGGTTTATTCAATAAAACATATCGTTTGGCTTCAGGTGAAATTAAAGCATCATCAAAACGTACTTCATCGGTTAGTTTTACTTTAAAACCCATTTCGGTAATAATTTCACCATTTACCGTTGCACTACCTGATTTGATATAAGTATCAGCTTCTCTTCTTGAACAGATACCCGAATTTGCAATGTATTTATTTAGTCGAATTTCATCGGACTCGCTTGTTTTAGTAACAGTTGAAGATTTTTGTTTAAAATTTTTAATTTTTTGCGGATGTGGTCTAAAGTTTTTATCTTTTGATTTGCCAAAAGGTTTTTTAGATTTTTCAAAAGAAGATCCATCTTTTTTGGTTTGTTTATTTGAAGAACCAGATTGTCGTCCTCGCGACGAGTTGTTTTTTGAAGTCATTTATATATTTTTTGCAAAAATACAAAATCAATTCAATATCAATGTGTTAAAGATCACTTAAATTCGGGCGTTAAGAATACGTTGAATGATTACTGATGTATCTATTAACATTAAACTAATAACACCAATTACAATTACTAATTTAATTATATTATGTAGAATCACATAATCTTTTTTTGAATTTGCTCTCCATAATAAAAAGAGAAAGAGTGCAAAAACTATACCTACAAAATAGAAATAATATTTCATCATTCCAATTTCTGGATATCTCCATAAAAAATAGATAGGGTCTAGCGTAAAGATCACCAATATCGTGATCAATAATTTAGTAAAATAATCACCATATTTAACAGGTATGGTTTGATAATTTTGTGCAAAATCACCTTTGATATTTTCTAAATCTTTAGTCAGTTCTCGTATCATTAATACAAAAAACAAAAATGCTGCATGTGTAAAAATTATAGTAGAAAAATTTTTATAATAAATAAATATGACAAAAAATGGTAAAATTGCTAATGTTGCGGCAGAAAACAAACCCATTAAGGGATGCTTTTTTAATTTATGAGAATACAACCAAATTAAAAAGATATAAACAGAGAAAAATAATGCAGCTCGCCAAGAAACAAAAAAGGCAAATAGTACTCCAATAAAATTCAAAGCAAAATAGATATTTAGTTTGGTTCTTTGTCCAACGATACTATCAATTTTAGACTTTAATGGTTTGTTAATTCTGTCTTTTTTACTATCGTAGAAATTATTGATAATATAACCAGCAGCGATAACACAAGTTGTTGCCAATACAATGAAGTAAAGATCTAAGTTCAAGATAACTTCTCGCAAAGATTTGTGCGGAGCAAAAATAAATATAGCGGCCAAGTATTGGGCGAAAACGATAATGGCGATATTGTAACCTCTTACTACTGATAAAAGGCTCAAAAACTTATAGATTAATGAATATTTTTTTGGATTTTTTGGTGTGTTTCCTTCTGCTATATTGAGTAGATCCATGATAAAATAGCAGTTTTTTTAAAATCGATAAACCAATTCTAATTTATAATTTTTCAATACATTTTTTGTTCTGTCATAGTCTTCTGTAAATCCTAAAATATAACCACCACCTCCTGATCCGCAAAGTTTTAAGTAATAATCATTGGTCTCAATACCTTGTTTCCAAAGTAGGTGAAAAGATTTAGGAATCATTGGTTTAAAATGTTTTAAAACTACTTTTGAAAGACTTTTTACGTTGCTAAATAAAGATTTTGCGTCACCTTGTAAAAAATCATCAATACAAGCGTCTGTATATTTTGCAAAATCATGGTCTATCATTTTTCTAAAGCCTTCATTTTTCATTTTATTCATGAAAATATTAACCATAGGTTGTGTTTCGCCAACCATTTCAGAGTCCAACAAAAAAACAGCACCTTTACCTTCTTTTTGTGAAGGAATCCCAGTTGCTTCTAAATGGTCTTTAGAGTTGATTAATATTGGGATACTTAAATAAGAATTTAAAGGGTCGAGACCAGAGCTTTTTCCATGAAAAAATGATTCCATTAAAGAAAATGTATTTTTAAGTTGTAATAATTTATCTCGTGTTAAATTTTCAAGAACGGTAATTTTATTATTTGCGTATTTATCATAAATCGCAGCAACTAAGGCTCCAGAGCTTCCAACACCGTAACCTTCCGGTATACTGGAATCAAAATACATGCCATTTGAAATATCTTTTTCAAACTCGGTCAATCTCAATTGAACAGACGCATCTTTTAAAAGCAATAAATAATCGTAAAACTCAAGTAATTTAGTATTTGATTTTTTGGCTTTGTCTGTAAAAACATCAGAAACTTTTAATGCCCCTTGGTAAGAATTATAAGGAATGGCTAAACCTTTCGAATCTTTAATAATACCATATTCACCAAAAAGTAAAATTTTAGCATAAAATAAAGGTCCTTTCATTAGTAATTCTTTAATGTTTATAACAATTTGGGTACAAATATAATAGAAATTAATTTTGTAAACATTTATTAAACGTTAAGTTAGAGAAAAACTTGTATAAAAACTTTATTTTATTGATTTTCAACAGTGCCGTCGTAATAATTCGTTTTCCAAACATCTACTTTTCTGTCGAAAACATATTTACCTTCATTTTTTAATTTGCCATTTAAATAATAACTTTTCCAGACACCTTCTTTTTGACCATTTTCAAAAAAACCGGTTTCTTTTGGATTACCATTATCAAACCATGCTTTCCATTTGCCATTTTTCTTTCCTTGTGTATAGCTTTCTTCACTTTTTAATTTTCCATTTTCAAAATACACTAGTCTTTTACCATTTAAAATACCATCTTTATAGTTAACATTTTGAAAGACTTTTCCATTTTCATGATACCATTTTATTTCACCTTGGTATACTTCCTTTTCTTTATCTAATGACAAGCCTTCCATTTGTTTAGATCCGGAAATATAATAATCAACAAACCAATAAGAATTCCCTTTTTTAATTACGTTACTACGGTAAAAGTTCGCATTATTTTTAGTGGTTTTTTTCCAATTACTATCGTACCAAATGGTATCGTTTTGAGAAGATAAAGCAAAGGGTAATATCAATAAAATTACTAGTATTAGTGAGGTAATATTTTTCATAATTAGAGAAATTGAAGTTAATAAAATACATATTTATTCAACTATAAAGTTGATTAAAATATATAGGGTTAATTTTCTCTATTTAAAAAATCAGATAAAAATATAATTTTATATGAAAAAGGAATCGGAATTTCTTTTTACAATTGCCATGCCCCAGTTCCGGCCTTGTCACAAATATACTGATTATTTTGGCAAAAAGCTATTAATTCATTTGTTATAAACGCATTAACTTGATCGTTTTCCTTTTCAGGAAACAGCACATGTACGTTGGCACCGGCATCTAGTGTAAAGCAAATATTAGATTGGTTGCGCTTTCGGTAATCCCATATTTTTTCAATAATTTTT
Source organism: Flavobacteriaceae bacterium (assembly GCA_021647985.1). GTDB lineage: Bacteria > Bacteroidota > Bacteroidia > Flavobacteriales > Flavobacteriaceae > Lutimonas. Next base: position 33,940 of record JAKITQ010000010.1, read on the forward strand.
AGAGTATTTGATTTCATTAAAATAAAATATGGGTTAGAAGTCAACATCATGGCGTGTAAGGTTAAGGCCTCACTTTCTACCAATTGAACGAACGCTTTAAGATCGCCATTTTGAAGAATCTTATTCATAGCAGAAATATTTTTGTTGCCCTGTTCAAAACGTGCTTTTGCAAATGGATGTTCATGCATAAGATTATGACCAAGTGTACTTGAAACTTTTTTTTCACCTTTGTCAACCAGTAAAATGGAGTCTTTGTAATTTTTAAAATTCACATGAATATTATTAGGGAATTTTATTCCATAAAGATCAGAACTATACGAAAAATCATCATGTTTACCCCAAACAACTATTTCACCTTCAACACTTCTAGCGGCACTTCCAGATCCTAATCGGGCTAGAAACGATGCTTTTTTATTAAAATAATCATCTGTTAAATTTGTGTTGAATACTTTTTCTATACTCATTAAACATAAGGCCAAAGCGCTTAATCCGCTTGCCGAAGATGCTATGCCGCTGCTATGTGGAAAAGAATTTTCTGTTTTGATTACAAAACCGTACTCCGTGATAAACGGAATATATTTTTCAATTCTTTCAAAAAACTTTATAATTTTGGGTTTAAAATCTTTATTTATTAAGCCTTCAAAAATAACTTGAATATCATATCCATTTGAAGGATTTTCTTTTTTTGAAAACTCTAAAGTTGTTGTTGTATGACAATTGTTTAAGGTAAAGCTGATGGAAGTGTTTTTAGGAATTTGCGGTTCACTTTTCCCCCAGTATTTTACCAAAGCAATATTACTAGGACTTCTCCATGTAAAGGTTCCTTTTTTTAAATTATTGGAGTTGTATTTTTTAAGGACAAAATCATTTTCAGTCAAAACAGTAAATTTAGTTCAAAGATAATTGTTTAACTAAACATTTTCTAATCTAAGTAATACATCTTTTTTATAACTTCTACTTATACGACAAAATACACTTGACATAACACTAGTATTTTAAGTTAACATTACAGTAATAAATTTTCAATAAAATAAATTTTATTTTAAAAACATACATGTTAATTTTTATAAGTTAGGAATCCTTACTATATTTGTATCGGCAATATTGCCAAATTAATTAAAAAAAGTAACTATGAGTAAATCAATTTTTTATCACGCAGGATGTTCAGTATGTTTAAGTGCATTTAAACTATGATAAACAAACATACAAATCATATAAAAGAAAAACAGCTTAAGGAACATTGATAACTTTTTCTAAAACCCAAAGGGAGTTTTTTAGAAAAAGTTATCAATGTTCCGTGAATTAATTACTAAATTTGAACAAATAAACAACCAAAAATGGTCAACCTATTTTAGGACGAGACCCAAGCCATTTTGAATTTTATTAACCCTTTAGAAGTAGAAGTTGTAAATTTAACTAAGGATAAGTCTCGCATAGACGAAGCCGAAAAGATAGGTGTAAAATCGGTGCCAGCATTGGTTACTCCAAATGGAAACGTTCTTCACATCAATTTTGGAGCATCTATGGAAGATGTTAAAGGTTAAAAAATTTCTAATCAGTAGTTAGGAATCCTATTTAAAATAGAATTAATAACTACACAAATTTTAAAAAATGAAAAATATTATAATATTATTAGCAGTAACAATCTTTACAAGCACTGCGCTTTATGCTTGTGGCAATTGCAAAAATTATGACAATGATAATTTTAAAATAAAAAAAGTATCTGTAACGCACAAGGCATCAATTTCAAGTACTATTTGGAAAATAGAAGTTGTAGGAAATGCAGGGGAAACAACTCCAAAACCAGTTGGTCAATTAAATGGTGCTCCTGTTTTAGGGTATGTTTTTCCAACATCATTAAAACCAACTGATGTTGGTTTTAATCAAACTGCCGGAATTGTAGCATTGGCTTTAACTTCACATCCAGATTTTGACGATACACCACTTTGGGATGAAAACAATGATAAGAATTATGCTAATGATGGAATCGTTTGGCATCCACATTGGGTAATTCTTATAGAAGACAAAAGCGTTGACGGAGGGTTATCCGTTAAGCAATTCGATAAAAATGATACAACTGTTGTATTGCCACCAACAAACCCTGGAATGCCAATGTATATGGATTCTCCAGGGTTCCAAGTCACTACAAAAGGAAATACTATAAAAGTTGTTGTTCCCGATTATCGAATGAATAATCAAATTGATTTTAAATACGATGGTGTCGCATGTTTTATGCAAGTAAATACTGAAATGAAAGACAAACCAATGTTAGGAGTCTATAAAGTTTATAGTGTTGCAAGTGGTGACCTTTCTCTTCCATATGTTGTAAAAAAGTAATTTATGAAGGTATCTATTTGGGACACTTATGTAAAAAGACAAGATGGATTAATAATGCATTTTGATATTGTTGTTGACAGTAAATTGACTGATAAAACCAAGGTTTTTGATTTTGGCAGAGATTATTTGAAAAGCAAATCATTCAAAAGTGAAGAATTAACATCGAAGAAATGTGTGTTCTGTCATATTGAAGAAGCAATAGAATTTATGGAAAACGAAATTATAAGCAAAGGATATTATATAATTGAAATGGAAAATTGTAATTAATTATTTGAATAGATTAATTAGGATTACTAACTTTACCTGCTAAAGTAAACTATTAGCAGGTATTTTTATAAATGGACAAGAGTATTTTTAACATAGAATTTCAACAAAAAAGTATCACAAGTAAAATTGTTGTTGGCTTAGAGCGTATATCAGAAGTTTTTAAAGTTTTACTTTGGGAACACGCAAAAGTTATTGGTTTGAGCCCTATTCAAATTCAAATTTTAATTTTTATTGCTTATCACAAACAGGAACTCTGTAATGTTAGCCATTTGGCAAAGGAGTTTAATGTTACAAAACCAACTATAAGTGACGCTATCCGCGTGTTGGATATAAAGAAATACATTATTAAAGATTATTCTTTATCAGATAGTCGCAGGTATTCCATTTTATTATCTAACCTAGGGAGAAGCACGGTTTCTGAAACTGAAAATTTTGCAAACCCAATAGAAATGCAACTTAAAAATATTGAAAAGGTAGATTTAGAAAATGTATTTGAAACATTGAGCAAGTTAATTTATCAATTAAATAACAACGGAATCTTAACGGTTCAACGAACCTGTTTTGGTTGTAAATTTTATGATAATTCTAAAAATGAAGATTATTGTAATTTTATGAAAAAAGAGTTATTAACTACTGATATCCGTTTGGATTGTTCGGAATTTGAAGCAATGCCTACAGGTAACGAAGTATAAAAAATATGGGTTTTATTTTGTATTTAAATATATTCTTTTCCAACATGAATAGGATATATTTGTAAAAAAACATTTTGAATAGAAAAATAAAATTAATCTGGGATTTTCGTGGTCCAGAAGCATTTGAAATTGCCAAACATCATGTTATCCATTTAGAAGAATTTGCTGTTAAAGAAAATCTTCAGTTTTATGAAGTTGCAACCAATAAAATTTCTGAAATGTATTGCTTGGCTTTTATAACTGTAGATGAAAAAGACATGATCACCTATAGAGATGCATTAAAACCCCATAGAGGTGAAGTTGCACCATGATATTGATTTACTTTAGGAAAAGATTTTTTTCATTCTTTTTTTATCTAAAAAAAGGATAAGCAAATTTATTGAATAAAAATCAGTTAAAACCAGTCAACACTTATCAGGGAAGTTCATAACTCAACAGAGATATTAAGGATTATTGTAAATTATAATTGGAGAATAATATTGTTTTTTTTAAATAAAATGGAAATTAATGAATACCAACCTTCAATTTGAATCAATGTTATCAAGTCATTGGTCAGAAGTATCAAAAATAGGCCTTTTAAACAAGCAACGGAAAAATAATGTTTTGATGGAAAGAAGAAGTAAAGTTGTTGGAGTTTAAAGCATGGATGCGTTTAAATTTGTTAAACTTATGTTATTTAACATGTTTTTGGGTTTCTGTAAGAGGATATTTTAATTCTTTTGATTGACAACTTAAAAACCTTTTAATGCAAACACTACTACAATTTTTTACCATTTCGAAGAAACACAAACTCCAGTTTTTTAATAGATATCTAAAAAATTGGAATAAAACAGGGCTTACTGTTTTAACCCTTTTTCTTTATAATACTTCCATTTCGCAAACTATATTAGATACTACAAATGTTAAAATGAATAAAGAAGTAAAAGGGGTTTTACTTGATTTTGACAGCAATACGCCTTTGCCCTATGCAAACATAGTTCTCTTGCATAAAAATACGGGAACAATAACCAATGAAAAAGGGGAGTTTAAATTCAATATTACTGCACTGCATAAAAACGATACTTTGAGTTTTCAATATATTGGATATGACTCGAAAAACATACCTATCACACAACTAGATACCGTGTCTATTGTTTATTTAAAAGAAAACACATATAATTTAAATGAAATTTTTGTTTTTACCAATGATTTAAATGCAGAATCAATTGTAAGAAAAGTACTAAAAAAAAAGGAATCAAACTATAAAAGAAACTTTAATAAAAGTCGAACATTTATTCGTAAGCGGTTTATATCTGATATTAATAATATCCATTTTGATTATAAGAAAAGCTCATTTCCTGAATTGAATGAAGAAATGATTAAAAAAATTGAAAGAAAAATCCCAAAACATTCGGTTTCTTTTACAGATTTTTTGGGTGATCTATATTTTTCAAATAGCAATGTTGATTCACTTCATCTCAAAGTCGACCCTATTAAAATGGTGAGCCTTAAAGATAAAAATCTCGCAGATGTTGAGCAATTAGAATCACTTTTTGAAAACCTTTTAAAAAACACTGAAGAAAAAGAATACTGGAAAATTAAAAGCGGAATTCTCGGTGGTAAAATTGATTATAGCGAAGATACCAATAAAGCAAAAAACGATTCTTTAAAATTATTAAATGAGAGAGAATTTAAAACCAAATATTATAGAAACGCAATTAATTACTCCTTGAAATATAGTTCTTTTAACAATAAGAAAGATTGGGATTTTTTATACCACACCGGTAAATACGAATATACCCTTGTTGGCGGTACAGTTATAAATGGAGAAGACGTTTACGTAATTGATTTTACTCCAAAAAAAGGAGGCAAATTTGAAGGTAGAGTATATATTGCCATAAAATCATTTGCCTTGATCAGAGCTGATTATGAGTATGGACAAGGGAAAACGGGTACAAATATTAATCTATTCGGAATAGGATATACAAAGAACGTTTTTAATGGATCTATTTCATTTGAAAAGAAAAACGATTTATATCAATTAAAATATTGTTCAAAAAAAGTGGGAATAAGAATGAAAGTTGATAGAAACATATCACTAATAAAGAAAAGGAAAAGATTTTTATTGGATAAAAAACTCGATGAAGTAAAAGTTAGATTAAATCTTTCTTCTTCTGAAGAATACTCTTTTGAAATATTGGTATTAGATCAGAAAGAAATTTCGAATAAACAATTTAAAGATTTTAAACAGAAAGAATTTGTAAAACTTATTTATGTAGATCAATTTGATGACCAATTATGGAATGGCTATTCGATAATTGAACCTACCAAACAAATGAGAGAATATAAAAAACAGTAATACTATTAGATTAAACGAAAATAATATAAAAATGGGATTTAATATTACTCGGCAATTGATTTTCCAGCTATAAAACCTCCAGTCCATGCATTTTGGAAATTAAAACCACCGGTTATAGCATCAATGTTTAAAACCTCTCCGGCAAAAAAAAGATTTTTATGAAGCTTACTTTCAAATCTTTTAAAATTAATCTCTTTAAGATCTATCCCTCCCGCTGTAACAAACTCTTCTTTAAAAGTAGTTTTTCCATAGGCTTCAAAAGTAGCGTTACAAAGCTGATTTGTTAAATTTTCTAATTGTTTGTTAGAAATATCTGCCCAGCGTTGATCTTGTTTTATATGTGAAGCTAGCACCAATTTCTCCCACAATCGTTTAGGGATATCTTTAAAAACAGAGTTTACAATAATCTGTTTTTTAGGATTTTGTTTTTTTAGGATTTTTAATTTCTTCAAAACTGTTTCTATAGATTTTGATAACCAATTCACTTTTACTTTATATTGATAATTTTTATCGGCTAAAAAGATGGCACCAAAAGCAGATAATTTTAAAATAGCAGGTCCGCTAAGTCCCCAATGGGTTACTAAAAGCGGTCCGTTTGACTCATATTTTGAATCACATAAAGAAACGGTTGCATTTGGTACTGATATACCGGGAATTTCTTTTAGTCGATCATCACTAATATTAAAAGTAAACAAGGATGGTACTGGTGCAATTATTTTATGTTTAAGCTTTGAGATTAGATGCCATATTTTAGAATTGCTTCCACTAGCAATTAATAATTTATCTGCAATAAATATTTGCTTAGATGTTTCAATCTCAAATTGAGAACCTGTTTTCTCAATTCGGGTTACGTTTTGATTTAATTGCAATTGTACTCCAACTTTTTTTGCACTTTCGGTTAGGCAATCAATAATGGTTTGCGAATTATTTGATTCCGGAAAGATTCGATTGTCTTGTTCTATTTTTAAGGGCACGCCACGGTTTTCGAACCACTCCATAGTGTCACCCGTCATAAACTGATGAAAGGGGCCGAGTAATTCTTTATTTCCTCTTGGGTAAAATGCTATCAATTCTTTTGGTGTAAAACAGGCATGTGTAACATTGCACCTTCCTCCACCGGAAACTTTTACTTTTTGTAAAACTTTTCCAGATTTTTCAAGGATTATCACTTCAAAATTTGGATTCGTCTCTGCAATAGTTATTGCAGCAAAAAAACCAGCTGCTCCTCCTCCTATAATAATAATTTTTTGTTTCATCATTTATAAAATCATTTCTTGAAATGGAATTACCGTTGTAAATCCTTTGTTTTTAAAATAGGCTGGCGTTTCTTCATTGCCAGTTGCTAGAATAAAATCTCCACCCCAGGCACCTAAGCTTTTTGTTTGCCCAAAATAATTATTAAATAGCTCCTTTTGAATTGGGTTTTGCTGTAAAATTGACCCGATTATTTTTTCGTGTTCTTTTAAAATATTTTCAAATTCTGTTAAGATAGAGCATTTTAAAAGCTGTTTTGTTAAGTTGGAAATTTCACGGACTATATCTTGCTTGTCCTGTTTAATTTTTTGGTATTTTTTAATAGCATTTTTACTATTTTGTTTTTTATTTAGATACACAAAATAAAGCTGATTTTTAAATTCAGGGTCAAAGTTTACAGTTTTAACTTTAGGTTTATTTTCTTGTATTTGATAAATGATTGGCGAATTATTTTCCGCGCAAGCGATATCATAACCGCTTCCACCAAAACTCTTAAAGAGTAATTCATAGGCATCTACCTTTGCCCATTTGGCAATATTATTGATTAGGGTAGAGGAGCTGCCTAAACCCCAATTATTAGGAAAAGTAAGATTGGTTTTTACATTAAAACCTTGATTAGTAAGTAAAAAGGCAGGATTTAATTTTTGTGCTTCAACAAGAATGTTTTGGAGAATTTTAGCGATTTCTAAATTAGAATTATTTGATTTTATCTCAAAATTTGGCAGCTTGAATTGGCATGTAAACCATGGTTTTTTTTTGTGGTCGATACTATTCCAAATCAACCCTGAATTTATATTTTCTTCAACGAATAGATCTTGGCCAAATTTAGTTGGTAAAGCCAAAGATTTTGCTCCATCAAGTACAACATATTCACCTGTAATTAAAAGTTTACCGTTACTATTATATCGCTGCATAAATCCAAAATTAATTTTTTTTTTGCAATATTGATTAAATCCGATTCTTGTTATAGATTGGTAATAATATAAATGATAATCCGCCAAAAATTAAGACCATTAAAGTCTGGGCGGTCCACATAATCCATCCAAATGCTAAAGCGGGGTTTTGACCAACACCATATAGTGTTATTGCACTGGCTACAAATACAGGATAAGTACCTAGTCCTCCATTAGTTATAGCCATGCTTAAGCCACCAACTACAAATCCAACAATGATGGCACTAAAAGGTAAATTTGAAGTTTCAGGTAAAGCAAAAGTTACTACATAAAACATCAACAGGTACATAAACCAAATAAAGAGTGTATGAAAAATAAAGGCCCATTTTTTTTTCATTTTAAAAATGCTAATAACACCTTGAATTAATCCGTAAATAAAATTTTGAACTTTTTGAACAAATTTATTTTCAGACTTTTTAATAAAACGATAAAAAATTAATGTAATAATTATTCCTAAAATAATAATATAATAAAGTGCATTTGAATTTGAAGACTCTTCTTTAAAAAGATAAGCACTTAAAAGTTTTGTTTGTAAGAAAAAGGCCGTCGACATAATACTTAAAAGCATAATTACATCGGCAATACGTTCAGAAACAATGGTTCCAAAAGCTTTTTCAAAGGGTATTTTTTCATATTTAGAAATTGCTGTGGCTCGTGCAAATTCTCCGGCTCGGGGTATCATTAAGTTAACCAAATATGCTATTAAAACCGTCATTATATTATTGGCTAATTTAGGTTTAAACCCTAATGGCTCTAACATAAATTGCCAACGATAGGCTCTTGATAAATGACTTAAAACTCCAAAAAATAAAGAGAGAGCGACCCACCAATAATTAGCAGTTTTAAAAGAGTTTTTAATTGCCAATTTATCTTCTGAACCTAATTTTGATAATGAATACCATATCAAAAAAGCTCCCAGAGCAATTGGAAGTATGGTAAAAATTATTTTTTTATATTTTTTTGTCAAAAAATTATGTCAAAGAATTATTAAGTTCATTTGGAAAAATAATTGAAGGATTAAATTTTTTGGCCTCTTCAAATTCCAGCATGGCATAAGATATAATAATAATAATATCTCCTTTTGCAACTTTTCTAGCTGCAGGTCCGTTTAATACGATGTCACCACTTTTTCTTCCTCCTTTAATTGCATAAGTAACAAAACGTTCGCCGTTGTTGATGTTTACAATATGAACTTTTTCTCCTTCAATAATATTTGAGGCATTCATTAGATCTTCATCAATTGTAATGCTTCCAATATAATTTAAATCAGAGCCAGTAATTTTAACGCGATGGATTTTTGATTTTACAACTTCAATATACATATTATAGCTTGAAAATTTTGGCAAAGTTACTTAATTTAAAGCTATATTATCTATTAATCGAACTTCACCAGCAAAGGCGGCAATAAAAGCTCTGTATTTTTTGTTTTTCAATTTTTTATTAATAGAAATAAGAGTATCTATTTCAGCTATTTCAAAGTATTCTAGAGCTAAAAACGGATTATTTTCAAATTCTTTTTCAACAAAATATTTAACAGTTTCAATACCTTTATTGGCGAATAATTCTTTGCTTTTTATTAAAATTTTATGAATTATTGGAGCGGCATTTCTTTGTTGTAAATTCAATCGAACATTTCTAGAACTCATAGCCAAACCATCTGCTTCTCTAAAGATTGGACATGGAATAATTTGAATTGGAAAACAGTTAATGGAAACCATTTTTTTTATGATTTGTAATTGCTGGAAATCTTTTTCTCCAAAGTAGGCTTTATTGGGCTTTAAAATTTCAAAAAATCTTTTAACTATAGTTCCCACACCATCAAAATGACCTTTTCTAAAAGCACCTTCCATTACTTGGTCTAATCCGTTAAAGTTAAAAGATTCTGATTTTATTTTTGAATCATAGATTTCATTTGCTGTTGGGCAAAAAACAAAATCACAGGATATGGATTTTAACAATTTTAAATCGTTATCTATCGTACTTGGGTAATTGATTAGGTCTTCCTTATTGTCAAATTGTGTCGGGTTTACAAAAATGCTTACTACTATATAGTCATTTTCTTTTTTTGCCTTTTTAATAATGGATAAATGACCCCCATGTAGGGCTCCCATTGTTGGCACAAAACCCAATGATTTTGATTTGTTGATAACCAATAAATTACTATGTATTGACTTTATAGTTTTAAAAACTTTCATTTGGTGTTAATTATTGTTAATTAAAGGGGTAAACTTATAAAATACATCTTAAAATTACATATATTTTCGTAATTTTGCACGAATCCAAAATAGATTGATAAATGAAAGACAAGAGAATACTTTTTATATCATCAGAATTAACACCATATTTACCTGAAACTGAAGTATCTAAAATGGCATTTGAGGTGCCAAAAGAAATGCATCATCAAGGAGTTCAAATAAGAATGTTTATGCCGAGGTTTGGCGTGATAAATGAGCGCAGACATCAATTGCATGAAGTAATTCGTTTATCGGGTATGAATTTGATTATCAACGATATGGATATGCCTTTGATCATCAAAGTGGCTTCTGTTCCTAAAGAGAGAATGCAGGTATATTTTATTGATAATGAAGAGTACTTTAAAAGAAAGGCAGTATTTACTGATGAAGATGGAAATTTGTTTGCGGATAATGATGAACGAGCTATTTTCTTTGCAAAAGGAGTGGTAGAAACTGTAAAAAAATTAAAATGGGCGCCAGATGTAATCCATATTCATGGTTGGATGGCTTCTTTATTGCCTTTATATTTGAAAGAATATTATAAAAATGATCCATTATTTGCAGAAAGCAAAATAGTTGTCTCGGCATTTAATTACAATACAAATGGTGTATTAAGTAATGAAAGTTTGGTAAATAAAATTAAATTTGATAAAATCCCAGAAGATAAATTACATTCTCTACAAAAGAAAAGTAACAATAGTTTTATGAAAGTTGCCATAGAAAATGCAGATGCTGTAATTAAAGGAACAGAAAACTTAAATGATGAATTATCTTCTTATATCGAAGGCCTTAGTATACCTGTTTTAGAATTCCACCCTTTAGAAAGTTTTACTGAAGCTTATTCAAACTTCTACTTAAACGAAGTATTATAATTCATATCAAAAAAATTGTTTATGTCAAATAGAATTATGACTAATATTAAAAGTATTGGTTTGCTATTAATGTTGCTAATTGGAATTGTATCTTGTGAAAAAGACTTTGAAGATATTGGGGTTGATTTAGTAGATAATAATAAATTTTCTGTGGGAGATTCTACTTTAGAGATCATTGCCTATAATGTAAATATTGAAAAATCTAGAGTAGATAATAATGATTTTACCAGACAACCTTTGTCCTTATTAGGAGTTAGTAATGATAATGATTTCGGTCATTTAAAAGCAACTTTAATTTCTCAATTAAGTTTACCAGCATTGGGTGTGAATTTTGGTCAAAACCCTTTGATAGATAAAGTTGTTTTAGATATACCATATATGGTAAAAGACACCACTGTTATTAAAGAAATTACCGATAATAATGATACGATTTATGAATCTATAAAAGCCATAGATTCTATTTACGGAAATAAAAGTATTGCTTATAATATAACCGTACATGAATTGGGTACCTTTTTAAACGTATTAGATCCTTTAGATCCTACCCAAGGGCAAGTGTATTATTCAGATAAAATATATCAATTAAAAGATCAAATTTACTCAGATAGTTTTATAGCCAATGTAAATGACACCGTTTTATATGTTGATAGAGAGCTGGTTATAATTGGTGAAGATGGAAACGGTAATCCAATACATGATATAGATACAATTAAGAGAGAGAATTTAATACCTTCTATAAAATTAGAGTTAGCTAATGATTTTTTTCAAAATAGATTTTTAAATAATGGTGGTTCTAGTGACTTTGATAATAATGATAGTTTTAGAAAATATTTTAGAGGCGTTTATGTTGATGCCAATGGTATGGATGGTTCATTAATAAATTTAAATACTAGAGGCTCAAGTGTCACTATTTACTATACCAATGAGGTAATACAAGATGAAGCTGCCGATGAAGATTTAAATGGTAATGGCACATTTGGCGAAGATGATGTTACGGTAAAAACAAAACAAAGGGCAATTTTTGCTTTAGCTGGTGTATTTTCTAATAATTATATACATGATTATACCACAGGTGCAATCGGCAATGTGATCGTAAACCCTAATAAAATTAATGGGGAGGAAAAGTTATATGTACAGGGTGCCGCGGGCTCTGAAGCTATATTAGATTTAATTTCTGACGAGGCATTAGATGAAATAAGAAGTAAGAACTGGTTGATCAATGATGCTATTCTAACTTTTTATGTAGATGGAATTCAGGAAGAAGTTCCACAACAATTATTTTTGTATAATTATGAATATAATTCGAATATTACAGATTTAACCAGCCCTTTATTTGGTCCAGATGTTTTTGGTGGTAAATTAGAATATAAAAGAGAATTGATTCCAAGTAGTATGCCACCTAGGTATGAGAATGTACCAGAGAAATATGTTTTTAGAATAGCTAAATATTTTTCACAATTGGTAGATCAAACAAACCCTAAACCTATTACAAAACTGGCAATTAAAAATTTTGTTCGTACAGATACACCAAATTTCGCTTTTTTAGATACACTTGTACAGCCATTTAACTGGATACCAAAAGGAGTTGTTTTAAAAGGTAATTTACCCACAGCAAATAATGACAAACGCATCAAGTTAGAGATATTTTATTCAAAAATAAATTGATAACTTACAAATATAATAAAACCCTAATAATTAATAGGAATACGAAACCTATACAATATATTGTCAGGTTTTTAAGTTTAATAAACTCAAAACTCAAATAAAAATGTGCGGAATAACTGGTTATATTGGTTATCGTGATGCTTATCCGATAATTATAAATGGATTAAAAAGATTAGAATACCGTGGGTACGATAGTGCTGGTGTAATGCTTTTTGATGGAACCCAAATTAACCTTTCAAAAACGAAAGGTAAAGTATCTGTTTTAGAAGAAAAAGTAAACAACGAAATTTCAAATAAAGGTGTTATTGGAATTGGTCATACAAGATGGGCAACCCATGGAGTACCTAACGATGTTAATTCACATCCTCATATATCTCAATCAGGTAATTTAGTAATAGTACATAATGGTATTATTGAAAATTACAATACTTTAAAACAAGAACTAAAAACGAGAGGATATACTTTTAAAAGTGATACCGATACCGAAGTGTTGATCAATTTAATTGAAGAAATTAAAACTGAACACAATGTAAAATTGGGTAAAGCAGTACAAATTGCTTTGAATCAGGTGGTAGGAGCATATGCAATTGCGGTTTTTGATAAAACCAATCCCGATGAAATTGTTGTAGCTCGTCTAGGTAGCCCAATTGCCATTGGAGTTGGTAAAGATCTTAAAGAATTTTTTATTGCATCAGATGCATCACCATTTATTGAATATACCAAAGATGCTATTTATTTGGAAGATGAAGAAATGGCGATAATTTGTCAAGGTAAAGAGGTAAAAGTACGAAAAATAAAAGATGATACTTTGGTTGATACTGATGTTCAAGAGCTGCAAATGAACTTGGAACAAATTGAAAAAGGAGGCTACGAACATTTTATGTTAAAGGAGATTTACGAACAACCAAGAGCCATTATAGATACTTATCGCGGAAGGCTTTTAAGAGAAAAGGGCATTATAAAAATGTCGGGGGTTGAAGATAATATGGGTAAATTTCTTAATGCAGAGCGTATCGTTATAGTGGCTTGTGGTACTTCATGGCATGCTGCTTTAGTGGCTGAATATTTGTTTGAAGATTTTGCCAGAATCCCGGTAGAGGTAGAGTACGCTTCTGAGTTTAGATATAGAAATCCGGTATTAACCGAAAAAGATATAGTAATAGCCATTTCTCAGTCTGGTGAAACAGCCGATACCTTAGCGGCCATAAAGTTAGCAAAAGAAAGAGGTGCATTTGTTTTTGGTGTATGTAATGTAGTGGGTTCCTCTATCGCTCGCGAAACTCACGCGGGTGCTTATACCCATGCAGGGCCAGAGATTGGTGTTGCCTCAACAAAGGCATTTACAACACAAATTACAGTACTAAGTTTGATGGCATTGCGATTGGCCAGAGCCAAAGGAACCATGTCAAGTTCAAAATATCGTCATTATTTACAAGAGTTAGAATTAATACCTCAAAAGGTTGAGAGCTTGTTAAAAGTTGATGATCATATAAAAGAAATCGCAAAAAAGTATATGTTATCTAATAACTGTTTGTATTTAGGTAGAGGTTATAATTTTCCTGTTGCATTAGAGGGAGCTTTAAAATTAAAGGAAATATCTTATATACATGCCGAAGGTTACCCTGCAGCAGAAATGAAACACGGTCCTATTGCCTTAATTGACGATAGAATGCCTGTGATAGTAATAGCCACAAGCAAGGGGCATTATGACAAGGTAGTTAGTAATATTCAAGAGATAAAATCTAGAAGTGGTAAAATTATTGCCGTTGTAACGGAAGGAGATACAATTGTTAGAGAAATTGCCGACCATGTTATTGAAGTGCCGGAAACGGAAGAGGCATTTACACCTTTGTTGACTACAATTCCTTTACAATTATTATCCTATCATATAGCTGTAATGCGTAATTGTAATGTAGACCAACCGCGAAATTTAGCAAAAAGCGTTACGGTGGAATAACATTACGTGACATTTATTCTTACCCATACAATAGTAAGATTAATCGTCACTGGGGAATAACTCAACACGGTAGAATAGTGTTATGTGTCTCTAATATTCATTTCTTAAATAATTATGCAAAGCGCTCAATACGAGAGAATTAATTAAATATATCAAAACATAACCTAAGTATGGTTGATGATAATTCTAAGTTAAATGGTAGAATTTCTGTTAATTTTATCAATGTAAAATTATGGTTTTTGTTTCCTGCTGTGTTTTTATTATTGTTGATTTCTTATTATTTTCTTTTTGTTAGCGCAGGTAATAACTTTATTGATGCATATATTTCTTCACAAAAAGATTTATTTTTCTATCTAAACGATAAATTATCTGAATATCCAGTTTTAGTATTTAACCTTACTCAATTAGGAGATGTACTGATTTCTTTCTCGCTGTTAAGTGTTTTTATTGTTTATGCCCCTAAACTTTGGGAAGTCTTGTTTACATCTGCCATATTATCATTAATAGTATCCGCTTCGTTAAAAAAATTATTCTCTGTTCCAAGACCTGCAGCAGTATTTGATCCTGATAATTTTAGTATTATCGGAAGGACTCTTTCCGGAAACACAGCGTTGCCTTCAGGGCATTCTATCGCTACTTTTGTTGTGGTAACAGTTCTCTTATTTGCTTTTATGCCTAAGAAAAAAATCCATAGAATATTATGGGTTTTATCATTGCTTATTATTGGCTTAGTCATCGCTTTATCAAGAGTAGGTGTAGGGGCTCACTATCCTTTAGATGTTGTTATTGGTAGTACTCTTGGGTTTATGGTATCCGTTATAGGTATTAGAATAAATAATAAAATGAAATGGTTTCGTTGGATTAAAAACAAAAAGTATTATCCTGTTTTTATATTACTATTTGCTATTTGTATTTGGGTGATAATTACAAAAACAGGAAGTAATAATTTACTGATTTTTTATTTTTCAATATCCTCTTTAATCGTAACTTTGTATCTAATAATAAGTTTTTATGTCAAAAAAAATTAAGTTAAGTTATTTTGCGTTAATCATCAGTTTTGTTAACTTGATTTTATACCAGTATCCTTTTTATAAATATTTTTATAATAATGTTGAGGTTGCAAGTACAAGTGGTGTATTTTTTCTTCTAAGTCTGATAGTTGCATCGATTGTTTTAAATGCTCTGGTTTTTTATATTGGCTTGTATTTACTTCGTTCATTTGGTAAGTGGATTATCGTGCTTTTCTTTATCATTAATGCGGTTGCTCTCTATTTTATAAATACCTATGGTGTTCTTATAGATGAAACAATGATTGGGAATATTCTAAATACCAATTATGAGGAATCAACCAGCTTTTTATCTTTTGGTTTATTGCTATATTTATTCTTATTGGGTGTTTTGCCAAGTATTTTAATTTTTAAAATGAATTATACAAGTGTAAAACTGAAGAAATTTTTAATACATGTTTCCTTAGCTTTAGTCTTTCTTTTAGCACTCGTTTTTGTCAATGCTTCAAATTGGCTATGGATTGATAAAAACTCCAAAGTTATAGGTAGTTTGATTATGCCGTGGTCGTATGTTGTTAATACAAACAGATATTTTCTTCATAAAAATCAAGAAAATAAAAAACAAATTTTATTGCCAAAAGCAACGGTTAAAAATGATAAAAAATCTATCGTTGTTCTAGTTATTGGAGAATCTGCACGAAGTAGTAATTTTTTATTATATGGATATAAAAAAAATACAAATCCACTACTTTCAAAAATAGAAAATGTTCATCATTTCAATGCAGAGGCATGTGCTACATACACTACAGCTGGGATTAAGTGTATTTTAGAACATAAGAACACAAGTAAATTATTTGAAATTTTACCGAATTATTTATACAGAAATGATGTTGAAGTTATTTGGCGAACAACAAATTGGGGAGAACCAAAGGTTAACATTAAATACTATCAAAAAAGGAAAGATTTAGAAAAACTGTGTGAAGGAGAAGGATGTGCATATGATGAAGTATTACTCAGTGGGCTGAGAAAGCAGATTTTGGAGAGTAAAAAGAACAAAGTATTAGTGGTACTTCATACCAGTACCAGTCACGGCCCAACGTATTATAAAAAATATCCAAAAAAATTCGAAAAATTTACACCGGTATGTGAAAGTGTTGAGTTAGCAAATTGCACTGATGATGAATTGATCAATGCATATGACAATACTATAGTTTATACCGATTACATTCTGGCTTCTTTGATTGGAGAATTAAAACAACTGGATACGTATAATTCCTCAATGATTTTTATTTCGGATCATGGGGAATCTTTAGGAGAAAATAATTTATACATGCATGGCATACCTGCAAGTATAGCGCCTAAAGAACAGTTGGACATTCCATTTATTGTATGGATATCTAATAATTCAAAAAAGCTAAAGGATAACGATATGCTGTCACAGCACAATATATTTCATAGTGTTTTAGATTTTCTGGAAATAGATAGTCCTATTTATGATAAGAAAATGAGTATTTTTAAAAGTGAAAATTAAGGATTAATCAAATAAAATTACTTCCCATTAAATTCACTCATGGTATTGGCAATTCCGGCAAGGGCAAAAGATTTAATGGCTTTGGTTGACTTATCAATACGCTCAGAAAGTTTGTCTTCTTCCTCTTGATTCCAGTTACCCAAAACATAATCTACTTGACTGCCAGTTTTAAATTCGGCACCTACACCAAAACGAAGCCGGCTATAATTTGGGGTCTGCAAATGTTCATTGATATTGCTTAACCCATTATGTCCACCGGCACTTCCTTTGGTTTTTAAACGAAGGGAGCCAAATGGTAAATTTAGATCGTCAGTTATTATTAAAATATTTTCAATTGGAATTTTTTCTAATTGTTGCCAATATTTAACAGCCTTACCACTAAGGTTCATAAAAGTGTTTGGTTTTAAGAGGATAAATGTGCGGCCTTTGTATCGAAACCTTGAAAGATCACCTAGTTTTTTCGTTTCAAAGGGTGTTTTTTCATTTTCCGCCAAGGCTTCTAAAATTTTGAACCCAATATTATGCCGTGTATTTTTATATTTATCACCAATATTTCCCAAACCAACAATTAAGAATTTTTTCATGTCAATCGGTTTATTGTTTTTTAATTGAAATAACGTATTTAGATAATGCCATATTTTCATGCAATAAATATAAAAAAAAGCTTCTCGATAATCGAGAAGCTCTTAAATAAAAGTATGTTTTATTTTATTTAGCTGCAGGAGCTCCTTCTTCAGCACTTCCTTCAGCACCTTCTTCAATACCTTCTTCAATACCTTCTTCTCCTTCTTCAGATTCATCTTCAGTTTCGAGGGTTAAACGAGAGATTCTCACTTGAACAACCACGGTATTATCTGGATGAAGAATTGCATATTTATCATTAGTAACTTCGGTAACAAAAAGTTTATCACCAATATTTAATTCAGATATATCAGCATTGATAAAATCTGGTAAATTGGCAGGTATAGCTCTAACTTTTAATTTTCTATTAGGAAAACGCATATTACCACCTGCAACAACACCAGGAGCAGTACCTATTAAATGAACAGGAATATCCATTGTTACTTCCTTATCTTCAAATATTTGGTAAAAATCTACATGTAAGATTTTATCCGATACAGGATGAAATTGAATATCTTGTAATATAGCGTTGAATTTATCGCCATTTTCAAGTTCAATTACTGCAGTAAATACCTCAGGAGTATACACCAATGATTTGAATGATTTTTCTTCTGCTGCAAAGTGTAATGTTTTGTCTCCTCCGTATAAAACGCAAGGAACCTTTCCAGCATTACGTAAGGCTTTGGTAGCTACCTTGCCTACGCTTTCTCTTTTAGATCCTTTGATCGTAATCGATTTCATTTGTTTTGAATTTAAATTATTTTACATTAAAAATTTATCGCTTATAGATGTATTGTTTTGTACTTTATACATCACATCAGCGAATAAGGGGGCGCAAGATACTACTTTTATCTTAGAAGAATTCTGTTTTAAAGGAATTGTATCTGTAACAATTAGCTCTATTAAACTGGAGTCTTCAATTCGTTTATAGGCATCTCCAGAAAGTATGGCATGTGTTGTAATTGCACGTACACTAATGGCACCTTTTTCTATCATTAAATCAGCTGCCTTTGCCAAAGTACCTGCAGTATCAACCATGTCGTCAACTATAATTACGTTTCTACCTGTAACATCTCCAATAAGTTCCATGGTCGATATAATATTTGCTTTTTCACGTTGTTTGTAACAAATTACTACTTCACTTTTTAAAAATTTAGAATATGCATAAGCCCTTTTTGAACCTCCCATATCAGGAGATGCAATGGTAATATTATCTAAATTTAATGCTTCGATATGTGGTAATAATATAGTAGATGCATAAAGATGATCTACCGGAATTTCAAAGAACCCCTGAATTTGATCTGCATGCAGATCCATTGTCATGACTCTGGTAGCGCCAGCGGCCTGTAATATTTTAGCAACTAATTTTGCAGCGATTGGTACTCTAGGCTTGTCTTTTCTGTCTTGACGAGCCCATCCAAAATATGGCATTACAGCAGTAATATGACGAGCAGAAGCACGTTTGGCCGCATCAATCATTAAAAGCATTTCCATTAGGTTATCATTTGGAGGCATGGTAGAACCTATTAAAAAGATCCTTCGCCCTCGAATAGATTCTTCAAATGAAACTTGAAATTCACCATCGCTAAAGATATTTTTTTTGACTTTTCCGAGTTCAATACCATAAGTTTTAGCAATATTTTGGGCTAACTCGATGCTTTGTGAAGAGGCGAATATTTTTGGCCCTAGCCTTTCTTGATTCATAAAGTTGTGTGTTTTTAGTGTGTTGTTTTTGATTGATTTATTTGCAAAATTAAATAATTATTACCATTGTAACAGTATGAATTGTAAAGTTTTTATGTTAAATAAGACATATTATAGCAGGTTTAAATTTTTAATAAAAAGATATTTTTTTTAAACATTTAGTTTATATTTGCAAACCGAAATTTATCATGTGATTTATACAAAGATAAGTAAGGTAATTATTACCAAAGAGCAACTTAGAAAAATAAGAAACTCTTTAAATTAAGGTAAAGTGCCTGCCGGTAGGCAGGGCGAAATTGGTAGACCTGTCTGCCGACAGGCAGGTGCGCAAGGATTTAAAATCCAAAATTAAGCCTTGGTGGCGGAATTGGTAGACGCGCTGGATTCAAAATCCAGTGATTGCAAAATCGTGTGGGTTCGATTCCCACCCAAGGTACTTTAAAACCCTGTAATTATTTAAATTACAGGGTTTTATTTTTTTATTTCAACATTTAATGTAAATTTATAATAAACAGTAAAATAGTACAGTCTTTATTGTTAAGCAACCTAAATAAATTTGTAGATATAATCGATTATTAACTTATTTTTTTCTATAAATTCAAGTTTTTTTAATTAACCATATTTTACTACATTTAGCCCCATTAAAAATCAATTAATTAAACAAGTAAAATATGGAATTTATAGTAAATTATTTACCTTTATTTGGTGTTCTAGCTCTTGTGTTTATAATCTTTAAAAACAATTGGGTTGTAAAACAAGAAGAAGGTGATGCAAAAATGACAAGAATTGCTAAGAATATTGCAGACGGAGCAATGTCGTTTTTAAAAGCAGAATACAAAGTTTTAGCCATTTTTGTGGTAGCAGTTGCAATCTTATTATATTTTAAAGGAACTTCTGAAGCAGGTTCAAGTGGCATGGTAGCAGTATCGTTTATTGTTGGAGCTATTTGTTCTGCATTAGCAGGGTTTATAGGTATGAAAGTAGCAACTAAGGCAAATGTAAGAACAACGCAAGCAGCAAAAACCTCTTTAGGCAAAGCATTAGAAGTTGCTTTTGCTGGAGGTGCAGTAATGGGATTAGGTGTTGTTGGATTAGGTGTTTTAGGATTGAGTGGATTATTTATGATTTATCAAGAAATGTGGCCTGGCGCAGATAATTTATCAATGGTATTAAATGTACTTTCAGGATTTTCTTTAGGAGCGTCATCAATTGCATTATTTGCACGTGTTGGTGGAGGTATTTATACCAAAGCTGCTGATGTTGGAGCCGATTTGGTTGGTAAAGTTGAAGCAGGTATTCCTGAAGATCATCCATTAAACCCTGCTACAATTGCAGATAATGTTGGTGATAATGTTGGTGATGTTGCTGGTATGGGTGCAGATTTATTCGAATCGTATGTCGGTTCTATTATTGGTACTATGGTATTAGGAGCTTTTATCTTTACACCAAATTTTGATGGTTTAGGAGCTGTTTATTTACCTTTGGTTCTTGCAGCTATTGGTATTGTAATGTCTATTTTAGGAACATTTTTTGTAAAAGTAAAAGATGGCGGAAACCCTCAAACAGCACTTAATATTGGTGAGTATGGCTCTGCAGGATTAATGGTTATAGCATCCTATTTTATTATTCATTCTTTAATTCCTGAATCTGTAGAAGGATTACCTTCTGGAGCAATGGGCGTATTTTGGTCTACAATAACAGGATTAGTTGCAGGACTATTGGTTGGTAAAATAACTGAATATTATACAGCTACAGGTAAAAAACCTGTAATGTCAATAGTAAAACAATCTGAAACAGGATCGGCAACAAATATAATTGCTGGTTTAGGAGTTGGTATGATGTCAACCATGTTTCCAATTCTAATAATAGCAACAGCTATTATGGTATCTCACCACTTTGCAGGTATGTATGGAATCGCTATTGCTGCTGTAGGTATGTTAGCAAATACGGGGATTCAATTAGCTATTGATGCTTATGGACCAATTTGTGATAATGCTGGTGGTATTGCTGAAATGGCAGAATTGCCAAAAGAAGTACGTAAGCGTACAGACAAATTAGATGCTGTTGGTAACTCAACTGCAGCTGTTGGTAAAGGTTTTGCAATTGCTTCGGCAGCGTTAACGGCTTTGGCATTATTTGCTGCCTTTATGAAAACTGCAAATGTTACTGCAATTGATGTTTCTCAGCCAAAAATTATGGCCGGACTTTTAGTTGGTGGTATGTTACCATTTGTATTCTCTGCATTATCTATGAACGCTGTTGGTCGAGCCGCTATGGCAATGATTGAAGAAGTTCGTCGTCAATTTAGAGATATTCCTCAATTAAAAGCAGCCTTGGTTATTATGAGAAAATATGATTCTGACATGTCCAAAGCAACTCCTGAAGATAGAAAAATATTTGACGAAGCTGATGGTGTTGCTGATTATGGAAAATGTATTGATATATCTACAAAAGCATCTATTAAAGAAATGGTATTGCCAGGTTTATTGGCAATCGTTGTTCCAGTAGCTGTTGGTTTTATTGGAGGTGCAGAAATGTTAGGCGGTTTATTGGCAGGTGTAACAACTTGTGGTGTGTTAATGGCAATTTTTCAATCTAATGCCGGTGGCGCTTGGGATAATGCCAAGAAAACAATTGAAGAACAAGGAAGAAAAGGAACTGATGCTCATAAAGCATCCGTTGTTGGCGATACTGTTGGCGATCCGTTTAAAGATACTTCAGGTCCGTCTTTAAATATTTTATTAAAATTAATGTCGGTTGTAGCTCTAGTTATTGCTCCAAGTATCGCATTAAATATAGATAAAATGGAAGCGCATAACTCGATGACTATCGAACTTCATGAAGCACTTACCAGTTCAAAAAATGTTGAAAAAGAAATTCGTGTTGAAGTAAAAGATAATGGAGATAAAATTGCTACTGTAACTACAACAACTACCGTTGATGGGCTTGAAAAAGTAGAAGTTGAAACTCTAGAAGGTGAAGATGTTGAAAAGTTGATCAAGAAAAAAGAGTAGACATATTTACTATAATAAGTTTAAAAACTCCCATGTTATTGGGAGTTTTTTATTTTGAAATTCATCTCTTTTGGGAAATTTTCATTAAATAAGGTATCTTTGATTTTTCAATAATAAACAATGCAGAAAATTTTTATTTTTATTTTTTTTTATCCTTTCTTTTTACTGGCGCAATCCGATACTACTTTTGTTGATAACAAATATTTAGAAGACCAACTTTATATAGATCTTACTTATATTAAATTATTAGATTTACCTGATCAAATTACGCAAACAGGATTTTCTTATGGTTTGGGTTTTGGCTTTATTAAGGATTTGCCATTCAATGCAAGAAGAAATTTTGGAATAGGTATTGGATTAGGATATGCTTTTAACACTTATTTTTTTAATGTTAGAGAAGATGAGCAAAACGAATCGAATGTTCTTAAAAGTAATAAAATCACTATGCATACGGTTGAAATGCCCTTTGAACTTCGTTTTCGTACCTCAACGCCAGAAAAATATAAATTTTGGAGGGTATACCCTGGTTTTAAATTGAGCTACGTGTTCGCAAATAACTCAAGTTTAAAACAGAGAGATGATTTTGATGTAAGAGATATTATTGAGATTAATGATTTTCTTTATGGAGCTACTTTGTCAACGGGATATAATAAATGGAATTTACATGTTTATTATGGATTAAATGAACTGTTTACCAATACAAAAATAAATTCATATGATATTAGTTTGAGGGATATACGAATTGGTATAATTTTTTATGTGTTATAATAACCTGAGTTCCACCTAAGCTTTGTTTGCAGTTTAGGTCTAACTTAGGTTAATAAGTAAAATTGATAACTTACCCATTGTGTAATAATTCCAATTAAAAAGCCAATGTAAACTTCCTTAGGCCTATGTGCATTTAATTTTAATCGAGAAACCGCCACCAGACCCGAGATTAAAAATAATAATGATATGATTAAATTAAAATTTAGATGGTAATCATAACTCATAACAATAACAAAGCCGAGTATACCCCCCAGCCCTAAAGTATGTAAGCTAGTTTTTATTTTAAAACGAAATAAAAGATAAGTGAAGCCTAAAGCAGTGGTAATTCCGAAAAATGAGTATGCCAATAGATCAATAATTTTAATATTTAAAAGTATTTTGCCAATCATAAATGATAAAATAATAAAAAATATTATTGGAAACTTTCTTTCTTCAATACTTCTTAAATGATAACTGTTTATTAATTTCATTCTTTTGAGGAGAATTAATAAGAAAATAGGTAATATGTATGTACTTACAAATATGATAAATAAAATGATATATTCTTGTTGTTTTACAATGTGCTTCGGACTTAAAAATAAAAATAAAAAGGTGCCTATAAATGAACATAGTAAGGGGTGGAAGAGGTAAGATATAAGTTTGTAAAATTTCACAGGTCTTAAATAATAATAGTTTGTTAAATTTTTGTATAATGTTGATTTAAAGTTAGCTATATCAAAACACTTAGATGCGATAAAGCATTGATATTCAAAATTTCAATTTATAATCTGCCTGCCGGAGAGGTCAATGTCAATAAGTTAAGTAATCCAAATTCTCATTCAATGATTTTTTACCCTAACCCTAAAGGAGAAAATCATTGAATGCTTAACTTTTTTGACTCCCTTTAGGGTAAGGGGAAGAACAAAAAATCTTAACTTATTGACATTGACCGGCGAGGCAGGTTCAACATCCATAATTACACGAAGTGTTGAAATAAATTACAATATTTTTTTTCTTAATCTCGCTACAGGTATATCCAATTGCTCTCTATATTTCGCAACAGTTCTTCTCGCTATTAAATATCCTTTTTCTTTTAATAAAGCAGATAGTTTTTCATCGGTTAATGGCTTTTTTTTGTTTTCCTTATCAATTTCTGATTGTAAAATATTTTTAATTTCTCTAGTGGAAACATCATCACCCTGGTCATTTTTCATAGATTCTGAGAAAAATTCTTTAATTAACTTAGTACCATAAGGAGTATCGACATATTTACTGTTTGCAACTCTAGATACTGTAGATACATCCATATTAATTATATCTGCAATATCTTTTAAAACCATTGGCCTTAATTTGCGCTCATCACCGGTTAACAGATATTCTTTTTGATACTGCATAATTGCCGTCATTGTTAGCATTAAAGTTTGCTGACGTTGTTTAATGGCGTCAATAAACCATTTAGCGGCATCTAATTTTTGCTTGATAAACAATACAGCATCTTTTTGTGATTTTGATTTGTTTTTAGACGCTGCATACCCTTTTAACATATTGTCATATTCTCTTGAAATATGTAAATCAGGAGCGTTACGAGCATTCAAGCTCAGTTCTAAACTTCCGTCATTTATAAGAATAGAAAAGTCAGGTACAATATGTTCAATAACAGTTAAATTACCTGCAAACGAGCCTCCTGGTTTTGGATTTAATTTCTCTATTTCTTGGATAGCACAAATTAATTGCTCTTTGGAAACACTGTGTTTTTGGATTAATTTATCATAATGTTTTTTTACAAAAAGATCAAAAGAATTTTGAAGGATATTTATAGCCAATATTCTTTCTTCATTTACTTTTTTTATTTTTAACTGGATTAATAAACATTCTTTTAATGTTCGGGCGCCAACACCAGCAGGGTCTAAATCTTGAACGACACCTATTATTTTTTCAATTTCTTCTGAAGTGGTATGAATATTTTCAGAAAAAGCCAAATCATCAATAATATCATCATTCGATCGGCGAATATAACCACTACCATCTATGCACCCAACAATAAATTCTGCAATATTAAACTCTTGATCATTTAATGTATAAGTATTTAGCTGATTGGTTAAGTGTTGGTTAAAAGTGACTCCTCCAGAGTAAGGTATGCGAGAATCCTCGTCGTCTACACTATAGTTATTTGCTTGTAACCTATAATTAGGAATTTCATCGTCACTCAAATATTCATCAATATTGATATCCGTTTCAATAGTTTCTGTACCTTCATCATAATCATCTTGATTGTTTTCAAATTCATCAAGATTTTCTTTTCCCCCTTCTAAGGCAGGGTTTTCTTCAATTTCTTGTGATAATTTTTGTTCAAAAGCTTGCGTAGGCAATTGAATTAACTTCATCAACTGTATTTGTTGTGGTGATAATTTTTGTTGTAATTTAAAATGTAAACTTTGTTTTAACATAAGGCAATACTCTTCCAGATAAAAATACAAAAAAGTATTGTATTTCTAAATCATAAAAGTTAAACTAATTCAATTAAAATATTTAAAATTCAGCGCTTAAAGGAGCTCTTGGAAATGGTATAACATCACGAATATTACCCATACCTGTTGTAAATTGCACCAATCTTTCAAAACCTAAACCAAATCCAGAATGAACCGCTGTACCAAATTTACGCGTATCTAAATACCACCACAATTCTTTTTCATCGATATCTAAGGCTTTAATTTTTTCTTTTAATACATTTAGGCGTTCTTCTCTTTGGCTACCTCCTACAATTTCACCAATTCCCGGAAATAGAACATCCATGGCACGAACTGTTTTCCCATCATCATTCAAACGCATATAAAAAGCTTTGATTGTTGCCGGATAATCAAATAAAATTACCGGACATTTAAAATGTTTTTCAACCAAAAATCTTTCGTGTTCACTTTGCAAATCTACTCCCCATTCGTTGATAGGAAATTTAAATTTTTTCTTTTTATTAGGTTTGCTATTTCTTAATATATCAAAAGCCTCAGTATAACTTACTCGTTTGAAATTATTATCAATTACAAAATGTAATTTATCAAGAAGATTCATTTCACTTCTTAAATTTGCTGGTTTAGATTTATCTTCCTGAATCAAACGTTGCTCTAAAAATGCCAAATCGTCTTTACAGTTTTCTAAAACATATTCTAAGACCTTTTTGATAAAATCTTCACTTAAATCCATATTTGCATCTAAGTCATTAAAAGCAACTTCCGGTTCAATCATCCAAAATTCTGCTAAATGACGTGAGGTATTAGAGTTTTCGGCTCTAAAAGTTGGTCCAAAGGTGTAGACCTTTCCCAATGCCATTGCATAGGTTTCTGCTTCTAACTGACCAGAAACTGTTAAGTTTGTTTCTTTACCAAAAAAATCTTGTTTATAATCAATTTCGCCAAGGTCATTTAATGGTGGTTTTTTTTGATCTAATGTAGAAACCCTAAACATTTCTCCAGCTCCTTCTGCATCAGAACCTGTAATGATGGGTGTATGTAAATTATAAAAACCATTAGATGTAAAATATTGGTGTACAGCAAATGATAAGGCAGATCGCACTCTCATTACAGCGCCAAAAGTATTGGTTCGAGCCCTTAAATGTGCATTTTCACGTAAAAACTCTAAACTGTGTTTTTTAGGTTGAATAGGGTATGTATCAGGGTCAGAATCTCCCAAAATTTCAATAGTATTCACTTGAATTTCAACCGTTTGTCCTTTACCTTGACTTTCAACTAAAATTCCTTTGATATCAATGGCAGCTCCTGTAGTTATTCTTTTTAATATTTTTTCATCAGTGCTTTCAAAATTTATAACACATTGTATATTTTTAATAGTCGAACCATCGTTTAAAGCAATAAACCTATTGCTTCTAAAAGTTCGTACCCATCCTTTTATATTTATTTCCTGTAAAAATTTTTCTGATTGTAATAATTCAGCAACGCTATATCTTTTCACTTGTTTATTTTATTTGAATTATTTATAAATAAGTTGATTCAAAAATTTGAAATGCAAAGATAAGTAATGTAATGCGTATGCTAAAACAGATAAAGTATATTATTTTAATAAACCCAATAAATAGGTGCCATAACCACTCTTAATTAATGGATTGGCTACTTTTTTAAGCTGCTCAGCGTTTATAAACCCTTGTCGAAATGCGATTTCTTCTATACAGCCAATTTTTAAACCTTGTCGTTCTTCAATTACCTGAACAAATTGTTGTGCCTGAATAAGAGAATTAAAAGTACCTGTATCTAGCCACGCTGTACCACGACCAATTACACCAACTTTTAAATTACCCTGCTCTAAATATTTTTTGTTGATATCAGTAATCTCATATTCACCTCTTGCCGAAGGTTTTAAATTTTTTGCAATTTGAATCACACTATTATTATAAAAATACAAACCTGGAACAGCAAAATTAGATTTTGGTTTTTTTGGTTTTTCTTCAATAGAAATGGCATTATTGTCATTATCAAATTCAACCACACCGTAGCGTTCTGGATCATTAACGTGGTAAGCAAAAACAACACCTCCTTTTGGATTTGCAGCATCTTTTATTCTTTTTTCAAGATCTGCACCATAAAATATATTATCTCCTAAGATTAGAGCAACGTCATCATTTCCAATAAAGTCTTCGCCAATAACAAAGGCCTGTGCCAAACCATTTGGTACTTCCTGAACGGCGTATTCAAAATTACATCCAAGGCTTTTACCATTGCCCAATAGCCTTTCAAATAAGGGTAAATCATTTGGTGTAGAAATAATTAAAATATCCTTTATGCCGGCAAGCATTAATACCGATAGAGGATAATAAATCATCGGTTTGTCATAAATAGGCATTAATTGTTTGCTAATGGCTAATGTTAACGGATGCAGTCTGGTTCCGCTACCACCTGCAAGTATTATTCCTTTCATAGGTCTATTATTTGATGTCGTTATCTTCTTCTTCTTCTTCTTTTGGTATAATAATTGTCAAGGCAGGTTTCTTTAACGTTTTTTTGTTGGCAATTTTAGAT
Organism: Flavobacteriaceae bacterium; assembly: GCA_021647985.1. Lineage (GTDB taxonomy): Bacteria > Bacteroidota > Bacteroidia > Flavobacteriales > Flavobacteriaceae > Lutimonas. The sequence goes on from JAKITQ010000010.1 coordinate 62,157, forward strand.
TCTAGCGATAACAATAACGAAGGTAACAATAATAAATTGGATATCATGGCGAATAAAAGAGTTACAGAAACCAAGCCACCTAATGCTTTTGTGCCACCAAAACTAGAAATCGTAAAAACTAAAAACCCAAAAAACAATACAATGGAAGTATAAAACATACTAACTCCGGTTTCACGCAAAGCAGCATAAACAGATTTTCTAACATTCCATTTATGGAAAACCAATTCTTGTCTGTATTTGGCTAAAAAGTGTATCGTATCATCAACCGAAATTCCAAACGCAATACTAAAAACCAATATGGTTGAAGGTTTAATAGGTACACCCAAATAGCCCATTAGTCCCGCAGTAATTAGTAAAGGCAATATGTTTGGTATGAGTGATATAATAATCATTTTATAAGACCTAAACATCCAAGCCATAAACAAAGAGATCAATAAAATAGCAAGAGATAAGGATATGGCTAAATTTTTAACCAAGTAGTTTGTGCCCTTTAAAAAAACAAGAGCTTTTCCTGTTAAGGTAATATCGTAATTTTTCTTTGGAAAAACTTGTTCAATTTTATCTTGTATTCGCTGTTCGATATGCTCCATTTTTTCCGTACCAATATCTTTCATAAAAGTAGTAATCCGGGCATATTGACCAGTGGAGTCAATAAAATTTTTCAACATATTCGAATGGGTATCAGAATTTTTAGTGTAGGCGAGAATAAAGTTTTTTTCTTGCTCGGTTGGGAGTTGGTAATATTTCGGATTTCCGTTATAAAAGGTTTGTTTTGAATATTTAACCATATTTAATATGGAGACAGATTTTGAAAGTTCGGGTATTTCATTAATTTCCTCATCCAATTTATTCATCCGCTTTAGCGTAGATAAATTCATTACACCATTTTTCTTTTTGGTGTCAATTAAAATCTCTAAAGGCATAATACCTCCAAATTCATTTTCAAAAAACACAATATCCTTATAAAACTGTTTGCCTTTGGGCATGTCTTCAATAAGACTTCCAGAAACACGGATTGTATAAACCCCCATTATACTTACAATAATAATGATTACTGTTGAAATATAAATAGCGATTCTATTATGTCTCACTGTATTTTCCATCCAGTTAACAATTGCATCGATCCATTTTCTTTCTAAGTGCTTTAGATGTTTTTCTTGGGGTTTATGCATGAAGCTGTAAATAATCGGAATTATTAAAATAGAAAGCACAAAAATTGCCATAATATTGATTGAGGCAATAACTCCAAATTCATTTAATAGTTGACTATTTGTAAAAATAAAGGTTGCAAAACCAGATGCAGTTGTAATGTTGGTCATTAAAGTTGCATTTCCAATTTTAGAAATAACACGCTGTAATGACTTGGCTTGATTGCCATGTTTTTTAACCTCTTGTTGGTATTTATTAATTAAAAAAACTGCATTCGGAACACCAATAACTATAATCAATGGAGGGATTAATGCCATTAAAACAGAAATTTCATATTCAAACCAGCCAATAAAACCAACCGACCAAATTACACCAATACTAACAACCAATAAGGTAATAAATGTTGCCCGGTATGAACGAAAGAATAACCAAAATATCAATGAAGTAATAAATAGAGCCAGTCCCACAAAAAGGCCTATTTCGTCAATGATATTTTGGGCATTCATAGTCCGGATATAAGGCATGCCAGAAACACGTATATCTAGCCCAGTTTCTTTTTCAAATTGTTCAATGGCGGGATTTAAATCATCAAATACAAATCGTTCACGAATTTTTGTATTTACTATTTTCTTGTCTAAATATATGGCAGTTCGTATCGTTCCAGTATTTTTATTGAATAAAAAGTTATCAAAGAATGGTAAATTATTGAATAATTCATCCATTATTTTTTGAACCTCAATATTAGTAGTAGGTGTGTTTTGATATAAAGGTTCAGCAATAAACTTCTGATTTTTTTTATCCTTTTTAAGTTTTTTAATGTCACCTATGGAAACGGCAAATTCGACTTGAGAAAAGGAATTTAATTTTTTGGAAAAATTATTCCATTTATTGAAATTTTCAGCAGTAAAAACAGCCGTATCTTGAATGGCTAAAATAATTAAGTTGCCTTCTTCGCCAAATATATCTAGAAACTTATCGTATTTTAAATTTTCAATATGGTCTTTAGGTAACAGATTTGCTTCTGTATGCGAAAATTTAAGATTCTGTATTTTGGTAGATAAAAAAAAGGTAAATAATCCTAGAACTATCAAAATAAATATTCTTTGTTTTAGGATAAATCGTGATACAATTGACCAAAAATTCATAAATGATAAATTATTTTTTTTAATATGGTAATGTCATTAAACATAAAAATGTAAAATGACAGTTGATTTTAAAATAGAAATGAAGAGATGTTGTTTAAAAAATAGCGATTATACTTTCATAATTTCAATTTCTTTTGCAGCATATAAAGCGTCAATTGTGTTTATAAAATTATCGGTTAAATTTTGAATATCCATTTCCGAATTTTTTAACAAATCTTCAGATAGGTCGATTTTTTTTAGTTCGTTATTAGCGTCTTTTCTGTCGTTTCTAATACTAATTTTTGCATTTTCAGCCTCTGCTTTTGCCTGTTTGGCTAACTCTTTCCTTCTATCTTCTGTTAAAATAGGAACATTAATTATAATACTTTCTCCGTTGTTCATAGGATTGAAACCTAAATTCGCAATCAAAATTCCTTTTTCTATTTCAGGGATCAAACTTTTTTCCCATGGTTGCACTGTAATAGTATGTGCATCCAAGGTATTTACATTAGCAACTTGAGTTAATGGGGTGATTGACCCATAGTAGTCCACTTTTACACTACGCAGCATGGCTGGAGTTGCTTTCCCTGCTCTAATATTTGAAAGTTCTGATTCAAGATGTGAAACAGCAGTTTGCATTTGTTCTTTAGTAGAATCTATTATAAATTGAAGTTCTTCATTCATTTTTATAAAATTTTAAACAATAAATATCGAATTAATTTTTAAGGTGGATTCTAAAAATTCATTCGCATCAAAATTTTCAGAATTTTTCAGAGGCAACTATAATTTTTGAAGTACTATCGAGATAATACAATAAAATTTTAGACAGTATCTGGAAAACTCTGAAAACCTTTATGGAAACAAAGATAACAAATAATCTGCTTCGTTATATTTTTTTTCAATAGCTAAGGCTATTCAAAAAAAATAGAGCCTCGCATCTCATTTATTCTCTTTGTTTTTTGAAAGAAATTAATTTTTAGAACCCACCTTAACTAAAGTACCAATTTTTTCGCCAGATACAACTTTTGATAAATTTCCGATCTTGTTCATATCAAAAACTATAATGGGCAATCCGTTTTCTTCGCTCAAAGTAAAGGCAGTTAAATCCATTACCTTTAAACCTTTATTTAGTACTTCTTTAAAAGTTATATTATCAAATTTTACAGCATTTTTGTCTTTTTCAGGATCCGATGTATAAATACCATCAACTCGAGTACCCTTTAATATGACATCTGCATTAATTTCTATTGCGCGTAGTACAGCAGCTGTGTCGGTTGTGAAATAAGGGTTACCTGTACCGCCACCAAAAATTACAACTCTACCTTTTTCTAAATGCCTAACAGCACGACGTTTAATATAGGGTTCAGCAATTTTATCCATTTCTATTGCTGTTAATAATCTGGTTTGTAAATCCTCATCTTCTAATGCGCCTTGCAATGCCAAGCCATTGATTATTGTTGCCAACATACCCATATGATCTCCTTGGACTCTATCCATTCCGTTACTTGCTCCGGCAACACCTCTAAAAATATTTCCACCACCTATAACAATAGCAACTTGAATTCCTTTATCAATTAGTGTTTTGATTTCTTTGGCATATTCCGACAAACGCGCTGGGTCAATACCATATTGACGACTACCCATTAATGCTTCACCGCTTAATTTTAATAGAATTCTATTATATTTCATATAGATAAAATTATTTTTTTAATTTCCACACTTGCCTGTTGGGCTCCAACTTCGCAAATGTAACTTTTAACGTCTTTCCTGTCTTTTTCGGTTGAACCGAAGGGTAGGGTCAGATGAAATAATAATTTTTCATGCATTAAATGAATGAAAAGCTGTGCAAATATACTAAAATATACCTTTCGTAAAATGTTAGGTTATTAGATTATATCACAGATGTTTTTAAAATTTTGAAAGATAAATTTCACAAAGTAGAGTAATAAAAAAAATCCTCATTTTTTGATAAAGATCAAGAAATGAGGATTTCAATAAAAATTTATAAAATGGTTTAACCTAAAGCAACACGTTTAAAATCAACTACAGTAACATCACCAATAGTTTTTACGTAGGTAGCAACGTTAACTTTACTGTCTTTAATAAAAGCTTGGTTAACTAAAGTATTATCTTTAAAGAAACGTTTTAGTTTGCCTTCAGCGATTTTATCTAACATAGCTTCTGGTTTACCTTCTTGACGCAATTGATCTTTCGCAATTTCAATTTCTTTTGCAATTACATCTTTATCAACACCATCTTCATTTAATGCAATAGGATTCATTGCTGCAGCTTGCATAGCAATATCTTTTGCAACTTCATCAGCACCATCCACATTGGCAGATAAACCAACAATGGTCGCTATTTTACCTGAATGAATATAAGATCCAACAAATGGAGCAGCGATTTTTTCAAAAGCAGAAAGCTCAATTTTTTCACCAATTACACCAGTTTGTTCAATTAATTTTTCAGATACGGTCATACCTCCAAAATCAGCATTTAATAATTCTTCTTTGGTAGTACTTGCCAATGCTTTTTCAGCAATTTCTGTTGCTAGATTAACAAAAGAATCGTTTTTTCCAACAAAGTCAGTTTCACAACCAAGAACAATTACAGCGCCTTCTGTGTTATCAGCATTTACAATTGCAATTGCTGCACCTTCAGTTGAATCTCTGCCTGCTCTTTTTGCAGCAACTTTTTGACCTTTTTTACGTAAAATTTCAATAGCCAATTCAAAATCACCATTTGCTTCAACCAATGCATTTTTACAATCCATCATACCAGCACCGGTAGATTTTCTTAACGTATTTACTTCTGCGGCTGTTATTTTTGCCATAATATTAAATCATTTGCTATTAATCGATTATCAATTAATAAAAGTTAAACAATTATTTTTTTTCGCTTGTTACTTCTTTTGGTTTTGCAGTTTCTTTTTTTACTGCATCCTCCTTAGCTTTTGCATCTTCTTTAGCCTTTAATACCTCTTTAGCTTTTGCATCTTCTTTCGCTTTTACAGCGGCTTCTTTTGCAGCAACTTCTTTTTCTTTAGACTCTTTTCTATCAGATAAACCTTCAGCAATTGCTGCGGTTAAATAAGACAAAACTTTATCTATTGATTTTGAAGCATCATCATTAGAAGGTATTACATAATCAACTGGTCTCGGATCAGAATTAGTATCCACCATAGCAAAAATCGGAATATTTAATTTTTGAGCTTCAGCGATAGCAATATGCTCACGTTTGATATCCACAATTAGAATAGCACCAGGTAATCTGGTCATATCAGTAATAGAACCTAAATTCTTTTCTAATTTAGCTCTTTGACGATTGATTTGTAATTTTTCTCTTTTTGAAAGTGCTTCGAAAGAACCATCTTTTTTCATTCTATCAATATGAGCCATTTTCTTAACAGCTTTTCTAATAGTAATAAAGTTGGTCAACATACCACCTGGCCAACGCTCAGTAATATATGGCATATTTACGCTCTCTGCTTTTTCAGCAACGATGTCTTTAGCTTGTTTTTTTGTAGCTACAAAAAGTATTTTTCTTCCAGATGCTGCAATTTTAGATAATGCTGCGTTAGCTTCTTCAATTTTTGCTGCGGTCTTGTAAAGATCAATAATATGAATCCCTTTACGCTCAGTATATACATAAGGAGCCATGTTTGGATCCCATTTTCTTGTAAGGTGACCAAAATGCACACCTGCTTCAATTAATTCTTTTATTTCAATGTTTGTCATTTTAATTTAGTTTACGTTCCGTTAATTTTAGCAATAACTAAGTAGCGATACATCGATCTTAATTATTTGGATGCTAGACTTTTACGACAACTGTTTTTAATAATAATATAATTCTCAATTTACAATAGGTATTCGATACAATTCGAATAAATACAATATTAACGTTTTGAGAATTGGAATTTTTTACGAGCTTTTTTCTGACCGAATTTTTTACGTTCAACCATTCTAGGATCTCTTGTCATTAACCCTTCTGCTTTTAAGGTACTTTTATTTTCTTCATCTATTTCAACCAATGCTCTTGAAATAGCCAAACGAATAGCTTCAGCTTGACCAGTTACACCACCACCTTCAACTTTTGCTTTGATGTCAAAACTTGTAGCGTTATCGGTTAAATTTAAAGGTTGCATTACTTTATACTTCAAAGTTTCGGTAGTGAAATACTTGTCGTAATCTTTGTTGTTTACTGTAATTTTACCTTTTCCTTCAGAAAGATAGATACGAGCAACAGCAGTTTTTCTTCTTCCTATTTTGTGAATAGTTTCCATGTTACTTGATAGTGTTTAAGTTAATACTTTTTGGATTTTGTGCTTTTTGTTTGTGTTGATCTCCTGTATAAACATAAAGATTTCTAAACAATGCACTACCAAGCTTGTTTTTTGGTAACATTCCTTTTACCGCTTTTTCTACTACACGAATTGGACTTTTTGCAAATAATTCGTTAGCTGAAAGCGTTCTTTGCCCTCCTGGATAACCTGTGTGACGAATGTAAGTTTTATCCTCCCATTTGTTACCGGTTAATTTAATTTTTTCTGCGTTGATAACTATTACATTGTCTCCACAATCAACATGTGGTGTAAAGTTAGTTTTGTGCTTACCCCTAATTAAAAAAGCAATTTTGGAGGCGAGACGACCCAACGTTTGGCCGTCTGCATCAACTATAACCCACTCTTTGTTTACAGTGTTTTTGTTAGCTGATACTGTTTTGTAACTTAATGTGTTCACAATTAAATTTTTTGTATGATTAAACATTTATTTTTTCCTCTTAAAAGAGTTTGCAAAAGTACAACTAAATATTGATTAATTAAATAGGAAATTGTTTATATTTTATGAATATAAATTTTGATATAGCCCATTATAATTTAACGCTTTAACAGTTGTTTTTTTAACTTTATTTTATGGTTGTTCTAATTCACATTCCATGTATTCTTACATTAACTTGTGTACCGTTTGTAACATGCTTAATAATTAAAGTCTATTAACAGAAAAAGTATGGATTTTTTAAATTAAAGAAATAATTCAGCTAAAATCAGAAAATTCTTATTGGATCAAGGCTGCTTTTAGGTATGTGTTTTAGATGTTTAAGCGCTAAGCTCTAAGTTTTAGGCTTTAAGTTAACAGTGATAAGCGTCATCAGAAGCATGTATTAAAAGAATATCGATAAACAGGTCTAAATACTTCTCTGTGCAACTCTGTGTTTTCTTCGTGAAACTCTGTGTAATAGCTGTTATTTTATCAAAGCAACTTTTAGGTAAGTTTTTTTTCTCGCAGATTACTCAGATTTTTTTAGGAATCGTATTTACAATTCGTATTTTAAAACTTAAAACAATTTATTGGAATTCTATGACCTTATTCATCATATCAAACAATGAAATTACAGTAATATTATTTTTAATAGAAAAAGTATCATTACCAGAATACACAACAAATTTACGGGTTGCTTTAAGATCTTCACAGGCTATGTAATAACCTTTGGATACTTTTGGAGTTGAACTTCTTTTAATTTCAATGGCCCAGAGTTCGGTAATACTAAATTCTAAAATAAGATCAATTTCTGCACCTTCGGCCGATCTATAAAAATAGGTATTAACATATAGTTTTAAAATGGATGCAATATTTTCAATAACGAAACCCTCCCAACTACCTCCAATTACTGGATGACTTAATAAATCATTATATGCTTTTATATTTAACAAGGCGTGAGTAATTCCACTGTCCCTAACATAAATCTTGGGTGATTTTACTAGCCTTTTATTTATATTGAATGTATATGGCTTTAATTTTCTTACCAACAATAAATCTACCATTAGATCGAGGTATTTTTTTACAGTCACAGCACTAACTTCAATATTCCTCGCCATTTGGGCGGCATTAAATATGGTTCCTTGATTGTGTGCTAATATCGTCCAAAATCGCTCTAAAGTTTCAGTAGGAATTCTTGGGCCAAGTTGTGGAATATCCCTCTCTAAATATGTTTTTATAAAATTTATTCTCCACTCCAGGCTTTCATCATCATTTTTAGATAAAAAACTATTTGGGAACCCTCCATAAAGCCACAATTTATTCACATTATAGTCTCTGTTTTTGTCTATTTCTAAAATATTAATCGTAAAAAGTTCATGAAATGAAATCCTTCCTGCTAGAGATTCACTAGATTGTTTTAACAGATCCATAGAAGCAGACCCTAAAAATAGAAATATTGCACTTTGGTTTCCTTCCTGCCTTTCTTTATCAATGATACCTCTAATTTCTGAAAACACTTCAGGAAGTCGTTGCACCTCGTCAAGAACTATTAATTTTCTTTTGTTATTTTCATAAAATGTATGAATATCTTGGACTTTTGTCAAATCAATTTTTTTTTCAAGATCAAGATAAACAGATGGTAATGTTTTTGAAATTCGCAATGACAATGTTGTTTTACCAACTTGACGAGGTCCAAGAATAACTACGGATGAGCTTCTTTTTAGAGATTTTAGTATTTTATTTTCTAGATCACGATTAATCATCACTGCAAATATAAAGTATTAATTTAGATATACAGGGTTAAAAATAGTGATAGTATTTATAAATAAATATCATTTTTACAATTCAGAATATTTTATTGCTACATAAATTCAATAAAAATTAGAAAAATTCTACTTGATCAAAGCAACTTTTAGGTAAGTTTTTTTTCTCGCAGATTACTCAGATTTTTTTAGAAATCGTATTTACAATTCGTATTTTAAAACTTAAAATGCGAATCAAGAGTTAAAAACAAACAAAAAAACAAGTTAAATTAGTTAAAAAAACAACAGTTTAAACTTGTTTAAGTTATTGATATTCAGTATCTTAATAGTCAATTTCAACAAGATTATTTTGGATACAAACAACAATAACAAGGATTACAAGTTAGTGAAAATATATGATTATGTCTGTAAGAAA
>JAKITQ010000053.1 GCA_021647985.1 Flavobacteriaceae bacterium
TTATAACAGATTGTCGTTAATCTATTAATATACTGATTATCAAGGTTTTATCCTAATAAAATCGCAACTATTTTTAATTTATTTTGCTCATTTTCAATTGTTTAAGTGTGTTTATAACGGAGTATTGCTATTACCAAAAGACAATTTATCAACTCCTCCATAGCCGGGTTTCTATTTTTAGTTTATGGCAATGGGGTATTTGTATGGGCTTTGAAATACGTTGATAGTGGTTTTGCAGCTCTTGAGGCTTCAACCCAACCTCTGTTTGTGTTATTATTAATGCGCATGATTGATGGTAAAAAAATGCAACGGAAATCTCTTATTGGTATTTCATTAGGATTTATTGGAATGTATCTTTTGGTAAGTCAAAAAGATGTCCTTGCACAAGAAAACAATTTATTAGGTGTAATTATGATATTAACATGTGTAATGAGTTGGAGTTATGCCAGTGTTTTTGTTTCAAAGGCAGATCTGCCGCCCAATTATTTTGTGAGTACTGCGTACCAAATGCTCTTTGCTGGCATTCTTTTATTTTTAGTTAGTTTTATTTTAGGTGAATCATGGATTTCTCCCTTGCAATGGAGTATGGAAGTGCAATGGTCTATGATTATTCTTATCCTATTTGGGAGCATTGTTGCCTTTACGGCTTTTAACTATTTGCTAAAAGTTGTTTCTACTGAAAAAGTAACAACCTCTGCTTATGTCAACCCTATAATTGCTTTAAGTTTAGGATGGTATGTTTTAGATGAAAAGTTAACCATGCAATCTGTATTTGCTGCCGCTATTATGTTAACCGGAGTTTATTTTATAACCACAAAAAAAGAAGAAAAATAGTTACAATTTAAATCATTGCTTAATTGATAGTTACAATAAAGTCTATGTTCTTTGTTCTTAAAGCATAGCGGTCTTATATCTTTTATCGGATATTCTTAACAAAATATAAAAAAGCCTCAAAATTTAGTTTTTTTGGGGCTTTTTTTGAATTTGGATTTTATGAAAAATCAAATTTTATTCCTTGGGCTAAAGGAAGTTCGGTTGTATAATTAATCGTATTGGTTTGACGACGCATATAAACTTTCCAAGCATCAGATCCTGATTCTCTTCCTCCTCCAGTTTCTTTTTCACCACCAAAGGCACCGCCAATTTCTGCACCAGAAGTACCAATATTTACATTGGCTATTCCACAATCAGAACCGGTAACTGATAAAAATCGTTCGGCTTCACGTAAATTATTTGTCATTATTGCCGAAGATAAACCTTGTACCACTCCGTTTTGAATATCGATGGCATTTTCAACATCTCCACTGTATTTCAATAAATATAAAACTGGTGCAAATGTTTCGTTTTGAACAATATCATAATGTAATTCTGCTTCGGCAATAGCTGGTTTTACATAGCAACCACTTTCATATCCTTTGCCTTTTAAAATGCCTCCTGCAACGACTATTTTTCCTCCTTCGGCAACAACTTGTTCTAAAGCATTGTTGTACATTTTAACCGCATCTTTATCGATCAATGGCCCCACGTGGTTTTTTTCATCTAAAGGGTTTCCAATACGCAATTGTTGGTAAGCAGCAACCACAGCATTTTTTACTTTGTCATATATCGAATCGTGAATTATTAATCTACGTGTTGAGGTACAACGTTGACCCGCAGTACCAACTGCACCAAATACCGCCCCAATTACTGTCATTTTAATATCGGCATCTGGTGTTACGATTATGGCATTATTTCCACCAAGTTCTAATAATGATCTACCCAAACGTTCAGCAACTCTTTGGGCTACTATCTTACCCATTCGAATAGAACCTGTTGCAGAAATTAATGGTACACGTTTGTCTGTAGTCATCATTTCGCCAACTTTAAAATCACCATTAATTAAATTTGATATTCCTTCAGGCAAGTTATTCTCTTTAAACACAGCTGCAGCAATATTTTGACATGCAATGCCACAAAGTGGTGCTTTTTCACTAGGTTTCCAAACGCAAACATCTCCTGCAATCCATGCCAATGCTGTATTCCATGCCCAAACCGCTACCGGAAAATTGAATGCAGAAATGATACCAACAACACCTAATGGGTGATATTGCTCATACATTCTATGACCCGGACGTTCGCTATGCATGGTTAAACCGTGCAATTGGCGAGATAATCCAACGGCAAAATCGCAAATATCTATCATTTCTTGTACTTCGCCCAATCCCTCTTGATAGCTTTTACCCATTTCATAAGAAACCAATTTACCAAGTGGCTCTTTTAATTCGCGTAATTTATCACCAAACTGACGTACAATTTCACCTCTTTGTGGAGCTGGCATTAATCTCCAGATTTTAAATGCTTTAGTAGCACTATCTAATACTTTATCATAATCCTCTTGGGTTGTAGATCTTACTTTAGCAATTAAAAGACCATCTACTGGTGAATAAGATTCTAATAGTTCTCCTTTTGAAAAACACAATGAACCCGTTGATGTTCCTTCATTGATTTCCTTTACACCCAGTCGATCTAAAGCTTCTTTAATACCAAAATCAGTTGCTACAGCTTCCATTTTTATCTAGTTTTAAATTATTTATTCTGTTTATAACGACTCCTTAAAATCGTAAAAAACAAAATTAAAAGTATTTCATTGATATTATTAAAATAATTTAAACTTTTTTAGTTAAAATTGTTTTAAATTAAACATCTCGTATTTGGAGGTATATTCGATAAAAAAAAGCGAGCAAATAAATTTGCCCGCCTATTTAAACAATAATAGTTTCTTTTTTAAAATTTGTAATTCAAACCAGAATATACACCAAAGTAATAAGGTCTGAAGTTACCTGAGTTATTTGAGTAAGTATTGAATTGATATTTAAACATTGGTGCCACATTTAAATACCAGCTCTTGCTAATTTTATAATCTACATCAACACCAAAGTTTCCACTAAAATTAATACTGTTTAAATTGTTTGCTTGACCTAAGTCTGTAAAGTTATTTTGAGAAACAATAGATACTGAATTATTGGTTAAAAAGAAGGTACTAAAACCTCCTACCAAATTCAACCCAATTTTTTTATCATAAAGGTTATATTTCATTTCTAAAGGAAGTTCAAAATATTCAATAGATTGATTTAAATTACCATTAATATTAGATTTATTAAGCGTATTTGCCTGTGGTAAATCCGTATTTTGATTGTTAATACTTGGCGTTAAAATAACTCCTGATTTATTGGTGTTTATATTGTTTCGTGCATTTTTAGCAGTAGAAATATAGGCATTGACATTTTTAGTGTTATACGCTAATTCTACTTTGTTTACACCCGATTGTAATTGAATTTTTTTTGTTAATTGATAATTTATTCTAATACCAACTGACAAGGCATCGTCTGCTGTTTTTGCGTTATTAGACAAATTATCATTTAATGGTGAACCACTTTGTAATGAATTGTAGTAAACCGGTGCAACAGTTGGTCCGACCGACCATTTTTTATTATCTGATAATTTAAGCTTTTCTTCTATTTTATTTGCCTCGTTATTTGCAATTGATTTATTTATATTAATCTCTTTAATAAAGTCCTCTTTATTTACAATGTATTTATTTTCAATAGATTCGTAAATAGTAGAAATATCTGTGTTAGTTACGATAACTTTATTATTAGGATTTTTTATATATATTGGATTTTTTTTATCCTGTTTGGATTTATTGGTTTTCTTATTCTCAACCAAAATAATATTTTTAGGGTTTTGAATTTCCGTATTATTATTATTATTAAAATCAAAATTTCCTTTATCAATATTAGAAACTTTGATTGTTGGGTTATCTAAATTAGAAGTGTTGTACCAAATATTACCCATTAAAAACAACACCAATACAATAGCGACACCACTAAAACGCTGCCAAAGTGATATGGTTTTTTTATAGTTCGTTTCGTTTAGTGAATTTTCAATATTGTTCCATACTTGTTTACTAGGATGAATTTCTAAATCCTTTAAATTCTCTTGAAAAACTCTATCTATGTTTTTTCTTTCTAACATACTAAAACAGCTTAAATTTTTGCTGTTGTTGATTTAATTCTATTTTTTCTTTTAATATTAGCCTCGCTCTTGACAAATTAGATTTCGATGTTCCTTCTGCCACACCTAACATTTCAGCAATTTTTTTATGTGAATAACCATCTAACACATATAAGTTAAAAACCATTTGATACCTTTCTGGTAACTCTTGAATAATTTTTAACAAATAATCCAATGAAATATCATCTTCATCAACTGTTACTTCAACTTCTTCTGATAAATTTTCTTCTACTAAATTTAAAATATTCTTTTTTCTATAGGTTTGTAATGCTGTATTGATCACAATTCTTTTCATCCACCCTTCAAAAGAACCTTTGAATTTAAATTGGTTTATTTTTTTAAAAATAGTTATAAAAGCTTCTTGTAAATTATCTTCAGCCTCCTGATGCGTCTTAGAATACTTTAAGCATAAGGCAAAAAGCTTACCAGCATAAAGGTGGTAAATTTCTGATTGAGATTTTACATCTCTTTTTTTACATTTTTGTATGAGTGTTTTTAGGCTCACTTACGCTTTTATTATTATTGGTTATTACTGGTACTTCAATAATCAAATAAATGGGATGTCCATTATCATCATCGCCTTGCCAAAATTTAAATATATATGGGCTGTGTTGTAAAGCCTGTACTCTAATTGTTAATTCCTCTTCAGCATCTAATATTTCACAACCATTTTCTTCAACATAAGTTGCGATAACTGCAACATTTCTTGCATCGAAATCGTATTCATATAAAATATCACTATTAATATAACAGTCATCCGGACGAATATATTTTACAGTAATATCATAAATTTTTCCATATTCAAATGATTCCGGAACTATCGCCTCTTCAATGGGCAGCAATTCATAATGAATATTTGTATCATCCTCTGAACAAGAAAACATTAAAATTAAGCTAAATATTGCAAAAAATATCTTTTTCATCCGTGTTTTTTATTTATAACAATTCCCCTTAGGTATATTTAAAGATACTTTAATCAAAATTGGTTGCGTAAAAAAGGGTTACTTTTGTATAAATTATTCGCATGCCCTATTCTCAAATTTTTAATGTAAATACACTAAAAAGTTTTGATGAACTTGCTTTAAAGATTTTTAATTATCAGGCAACTAACAATAGCGTTTATGCGCGTTTTTTAACTTTATTAAGGATTGAGCCAAAATCTGTTACAAAATTAGATCAAATACCTTTTTTGCCCATACAATTTTTTAAAACCCACAAAGTGCTTTCTTCCTCCGAAAAAATACAGCAAACTTTTTTGAGTAGTGGTACTACCGGAATGCAACAAAGCAAACATTATGTTACTGATTTGAAAATTTATGAAAATAGTTTTATAAAGGGATTTACTTATTTTTATGGAGATATAAAAAACTACACCGTTTTGGCGCTTTTACCCAGTTCTTTAGAACGTGAAGGTTCTTCATTGATTTATATGGCCAATGATTTTATTTTGAGAAGCAATACAACAGACAGTGGATTTTATTTGCATAATTTAGAAGAATTATCTCAAAAATTAATTGATTTAGAAACTCAAAATAAAAGAATATTATTGATTGGAGTTTCTTATGCCTTATTAGATCTGATCGAATTTCGACAATTCCATTTAAAAAACACAATTATTATGGAAACCGGTGGTATGAAAGGTCAGCGCAAAGAATTGGTAAAAGAAGAATTGCACAAAGTACTTTGTAAAGGGTTTGGTGTAAAAAAAATTCATTCAGAATATGGTATGACCGAATTGCTTTCGCAAGCCTATTCAAAAGGCAGTGGTGTTTTTAAAACTCCACCTTGGATGAAAATTTTAACTCGTGATACCGAAGATGCCTTAAGCTTACTACCCAATAATAAAACTGGAGGCATCAATATTATCGATTTGGCAAATATTAATTCCTGTTCATTTATCGCCACACAAGACTTAGGTAAAGTGAATGATAATGGAACTTTTGAAATATTAGGCCGGTTTGATAATTCCGATATAAGAGGTTGTAATTTGATGGTGGTTTAGAAGTAATGAGAAAAAAGAGACAATGAGAGAATGAGGGAATGAGACTGTGAGAGAATAAGAATGTATTATTAACCCGACGATTATTTAACGTAACCACTATGCAGCGTATTTAATATCCTTATGATGAAAATATTTCTTCACTCTATCTTTATTTTTTTGAAGCAAACCCATGTGATCTTCGACATATTTTTGTAGTTGTTTTTGACTTTTTGGTGCTGGTTTGTCTGATAATCCGTATTTCAAGTCGCAGTTTAAGTATTCATCAGGGTTCTTTTCTGGGGAATAAGATGGCAGGTAATAAACTTCTATTTGCTTTTTCTTTTCTTCTAACCATTGTTTAACCACCTTACTATGGTGTACTCGTAAATTATCAAGTATTAGATATATTCTTTGCTGCTTCCCTTTAATGAGTTGTTCCATAAACACTATCAATCGTTCAGAATTCATGGTACTTGTGTAAATCATAAACTCAACCTGTCCTTGATTGGTAACAGTTGATATCATATTTACTGAAAACCTCTTTGCCATATTTTTCTTTACAGGTGTTTTGCCCTTTGGGGCGTATGACCGACCATGCTGATTGACATTTCTAGCTCCCGTTTCATCTCCCCAATGAATAACCGCTCCTTCTTTTTTTGCTTTTTCCTTTATTGCTGGGTATTCTTGATCTAACCACTTTTGCACTTTTTTAGGGCATTGCTCGTATGCTCTTTTTTTAGGCTTTTGAGGGCTAAAACCCCACGAACGTAAATAATCTCCCATTGTATTAATGGCTAACTTAATTTCAAACTCTCGTTCAACAAGTTCCATAACAGCCTTTCGAGTCCACAAACCGCAAGGAAGGCTCAATTGATCGGGCATTGTGTCAATTATCATTTTCTGTATGGCTTTTTCACACTTTTTCGAAAGCAGTTTCTTGTCCTCTGATTTTACTCCGCGTTTTTTGTCTTCTAATCCCTTACTCCCCAACTCCTTGTGTAATTTAACCCAACTATTAACTGTTGCGGTTCTAACTCCATACAAATCAGCTATTTCATTTTGCTTTTTTCCTGATTTCAATAAGAGTATTGCTCTTTTGCGTAAATTATAGCGCTCCTCATTTGGAAGGGTTCTAAAGTCTATTTTTTCCATGTTAGAAAGATACAACTTTTATTTAATGTATTGCGCTATATTACCGCTATGTTAGTAATGATAAGATCAATAAAAGGCATTAAACCCCAAGGCAAGCCCTGGACCCATTAATAGGAATCGACCCAAGGGTCGAGGTATTAACCAAGATCCCGCTGAAAAAGCGGGATTAGTTCGACTAACTAATAAATCAAGTTAAGAACTAATTCCAATTTTTAGAATCCATTTTTGCCAAAATCTTTAAACTCAACTTATAAAAAACAAAGCCAATTAATAAGCCTAACATGGCTCCGACGATAACATCTATTGGAAAATGAACCCCTATATAAATACGACTATACGCAAATAATATTGGCCATATAAAAAACAAAATAGTATACTTATAATATTTTTTTAAAGTTAAATGCATAAACAAAATAACTGCCGTTGAAGTTGTTGCATGACCCGATACAAAACTAAAACTCTTGTTATTTTTTATAATTCGTATAATTTCGTTAATCTCAGGGTCTCTATTTGGGCGTAATCTTGCAGTAGTATTTTTTATAAAAACAGTTAACTGATCTGAAAAGGTAACCAATACCGCTGTTAAAATTAACAAGGCCAATCCTTTTTTCCAGCCTAATGATCTAATGAGTAAAAATAAAATTAAAACATATAGAGGTATCCATGATAATTGATTGGTAATGGTCATCCAAAAAGTATCCCAATGTGCATTGCCTAACCCATTGAGAAACACCAATAATTCTTTATCTAATTGAATAATTTTGTCTAATGTCATGGAAATGATTTTTTTACAAAAAAAGTAAATGTAGATTTTTTCAAAAAAGTTTAATAGCCGTTATTAAAAGTATAAAGTCTGGCTAAGGTGAAATAAGACCGTTGCAAAACTGTTTTTTTACTTATTTAAGGTCATCTTTTGCAACGGTCTTGAAATAAAATTCAAATTTCCTTTAATAAGCAAATTATAAGCCTCGTTTAATAGGCCCTGTAATATCTTCAATGTTATCTTTAACCTTATCCTTTATCTTGTTAACTCCTTGTTTTATATCACGTGTGAAATCAGTATCAATACCTTGTTTTTTTGCCGTGTCTGTAATTTCTTTTTTAACTTCATTCGTGGCGTTTTTTAATTGCTGCATCCCTTTACCTAAGCCACGTGCTAGTTCGGGTATTTTATCTGCTCCAAACAACATGACAACAATCACAAGAATGATAAATATTTCTGCTCCGCTAATAAATAAAAACATAGTTACTAATATTACTCTGCAAATATAGAACATTTAGCCGACCTGAATATAAAATAAATTCTCTGTAAAAAATAATAGGAGTTTAACAATGTCTTCAATGATTCCATAAACATCTTTTAGGTGGCAATTAGAATCTAGATTTTAAAAAATTACAATTTTCAATTTATTTTAAAATATCTATTTCCAATATTTTTGAAATTTTTTCTAAACACTTTAAACCAAGTTTGGTTTTACCACTTTCTAAATTACTGTAAGCACATTGAGAAATACCTAAAAAATCAGCCATATTTTCTTGTGAAAATCCTTTTTCTAAGCGTGCCATTCTAATTTTTTTTAATATCATTTTATAAGGGGCTTGGTTTGTATTAATTGGAGTATTTTGGAGTATTTTGGAGTATTTTGGAGTATTTTGGAGTATTTTGGAGTATTTTGGAGTATTTTGGAGTATTTTGGAGTATTTTGGAGTATTTACAAACTTAAAAAATATCATCAACATGAACAATACCCATTTACCATGATTTTTAAAACTACCTGTTTTCGCTAGTTATAAATTATTTGATTTTCGTATAAATTATACCCTAATAGTATTAGCAGTAGCCCTTTTTTGTTTCATATTTGTAGTATCAATTGCAATTGAATAGTCGTGGTTTGTAGCGACTTTAAAAAAATACAATAATAGTATAACTATTATTTGTATCGGGATGATAAGTATTCTTATTGAAATTTTATTACAAATAATAAAAAAATTATCTTTATGAAAAAATTAGAATTAGAACAAATGGAATCTCTTGAAGGAGGAGGTTTTATTACTGGTATGTGTAGTGGTATAGCAATTGCTTCATTTATGTTTTTTGCAGGAGCAATTTCTTTTGGGGTTGGATCAGCAATAGTACTAGGAGCAGCTGGAGCAGCTTGTGCAAGTTACTCAATTTTTTAATTTATTAAAAATGAAAGAATTAAGCAAGAAAGAAATGGTAAAATATAATGGCAGTGTAGACTGCGAAACTTTTACTGGATTATATTTTGGAGTAGGAGCTGTTTTACTAATGGCATCAAACCCAGTTGGTCTCGGTTTGATGACTTTAGGCGCAGGTGCATATTTTCTAATGTGTTAGAAATGAAAAAAAACGGTTTTATAGTTATTGGAGCTTTATGTGTTATTGCCTTACTATTAAATATAATGGGCATAGTAAATGTAAGTAAAGTAATAATAGGAGTTATCTTTTTTATTATGGGATTAATGGCTTTTATTTATTTAAAACAAAATGACAACTATAAATAACCTGTTTTATCTATTTAAAAAAGTGTTCTGTATTTAATTAACTATATGAACAACTTTGTTTTAATTCCCTATAAAATTCAAATATTTTAAAACTATTAATAGGTTGTCATAAACACTGTTTTATGACAACCTATTTGAATTTAAAAAAATTAAACACCATATTAAATAATTATTATTCTATAATTTGAAAAATATATTTCACTTTACCTTAATTGTTTTTTTTCTAACTCTTATAGTACTTATAACTAAATACTATTTAAATACTCAAGAATTGATATACAACTTCTATCTTGAACAAATAGCTCAAGAAGAAGTAGAAAAAATATTAGAAAACCAACAAAAATGGGTTTGGGTTAGTTATACTATAATACCATTGTTAGTATTAATACGCAGTAGTTTAGTAGCCTTTTGTTTAAGCGTAGGCAACTTCTTTTATAATATAGATGAGGTTGAGTTACCTAAATTTAAAGATTTTTTTCGTATTGCATTGTTAGGTGAATTTATATTGGTATTAGTGAGCTATTTTAAATTTGGTTATTTTTACTTTATAAAAACAGACTTTACCTTACAAGACTTACAACAATACTATCCGCTATCATATATTAACTTTTTAGACCTTGAAAAAATACAACCTTGGTTAGTTTACCCCTTACAAACCATCAATATTTTCGAAATCGCTTACTTTTTTGTATTGGTTTATGGTTTACATAAACTATTAAAAAATAAGTATTGGAAGAGTTTTGAAATGGTAGCGGTTAGTTATGGTACAGGTTTGGTGATTTGGTTGGGATTGGTGATGTTTTTGACGCTTAATATGACGTAAAAAAGAGCTTTGCCTTTTTTTAGCCGTAAGACTTTTAGACGCAAGACAAATTAGATAAAACAAAAATTATAAGATTCACACTCCCTTATTCTCGGGATGGAAATAAAAGAGTCATGAAAAAAAATATAAAAATACTCATCGTTATAATTCTTATCAGTACTATTGGTTATTTGGGCTATAGTATTAGTACCAAAATTAATCATAAAAATGAAATTGCAGAACGTATTCAAACCATACCTAATTTTTCTTTTAAGACACTAAATGGAGAGCCGTTTACACAAAATCAGATAAGTACTACCTTACCTAAACTTTTTATCTATTTTAATAGTGAATGTGATTTTTGTCATGCAGAAGCAATGCAAATACAAGAGCATTTAGAACAATTAAAAAATGTTCAACTATTGTTTGTGTCATTTGAAGAACCTGAAAGTATAAAAACATTTGCTGAGAAATACAACTTATTAAATAAAGGTCATATCTTTTTTTTAGAAGATTCAGCATTGCTTTTTGCTAACTTATTTGATGCTAAAAGCATTCCGTTTATGCTGTTATATACTAAAGACAATCGTTTGATAAAAAAATTTAAAGGCGCTACTAAAATTAAAAATATACTTAAATTATTAGAATAAATTAACTCTATATTAAATGACTCCAAAACTATCTATTATTATCCCTGTTTATAATACGGCTAATTATTTAGTACAAGCTTTATCTTCTGTACTAGAACAAACGTTTAAAAATATCGAAATTATTGTCATTAATGATGCTTCAACCGACAATAGTTTAGAAATTATCAAATCCTTTCAAAAAAAAGATGAACGAATCAATATAATTGATTTTAAAAAGAATAAAGGGCAAGGTTATGCCCGAAATTATGCCATTAAAAAAGCTAAAGGAGAATATATTGTTTTTTTAGATAGTGATGATTTTTTTGAAAAAGAGGCTCTTTCTCAGATAAACATAAACTTAGAACAACATAAAGAGTTTTCTGTTTTTGTTTGGGGGGCTAATCAATGTAACTCTAGTGGTAAAATTAAAAAAAGCCATATCCCAAAAAAAATTAATGTGAAAAAAAATGAAACACCATTTAATCTCCTACTACTTAGCCGAAAAGGGTTTATGACTCTTACTTTTGCTTATATTATAAAAAGAGACTTTATTGAAGAGCATCATATTCGTTTTTCAGAAGGCATATTTTTTGAAGATATTATGTTTACCATTCAATTACTATTTCATGCTAAAAAGGTAAAGGTAATCCCTAAGGCTTTTTATAACTACCGAAGAAATAAAGACTCAGTAACAGGTAGGGCTACCAAACAAAAAATAGATCATAAATTTACTGCCTTTGTACAAATTAAATCTTTTCTCGAAAAAGAAGGTGTTTTTAAACAATATGAAGCAATCTATTTAGTACGGTTTTTAACAATGTGTGTATATACCTCTTTTAGCGATTATTTTTCTTTATCAAAAAATGAACGTGATGCTGAGTTAGATACTTATATGAAAAACATAAGAGAAAGTAAATTGCTTTGTAAAGAGAATTTAGAACTAATTAAAAATATTGCACTCTCATTACCTAAAGAAGAAAAAAAAACTAAAAAAGCTTATTTAAGAGCATATTTTGGTTTACGTGCTATTAAAAATCGTTATAATTCGCACCAATTTATCTCTCGAATATTAATAAAAATATTTCGTAAAATAAAAGGGGTTTAATAATAACATTACTTTTAAAGTACTCTAGCTAATATTAATGAGATTCCCGCTTTCACGAGAATGACAACTATGAATAAAAAACTACTCAATAAATCTCTAATATTACAACATGACCAAAGTGATTGTGGTGTGGCGTGTTTGCTTTCTGTAATACAATATTATAAAGGTGCTCATTCATTAGAAAAATTACGAGAATTAAGTGGTACAACAAAACAAGGTACTACCCTATTAGGTTTATACCAAACAGCAAATGAATTGGGTTTTACAGCAAGCGGTAACGAAGCAACCATTCAAGAAATAATAGAACACGAAGCTCCTTTAATTTTACATGTTGTAATTGATAAACGTTTACAACATTATTTGGTATGTTATGGCTATAAGAATGATAAATTCATCATTGGTGACCCTGCCAGAGGCATGACCACTTACACCCAAGAAGAATTATTAAAAATTTGGAAATCAAAAACCTGTTTAACTCTTACACCAAATGAAAATTTTGTAAAAGCCACCGAGATTAAAAAATCTAAAAAAGAATGGTTTTTTAAATTACTTAGAAAAGATTATCAATTATTGGGTATTAGCATTGTTTTTGGTGTAGCAGTTGCTTTATTGGGTATGGCAATGGCAATCTTTTCACAAAAATTGATAGATGATATTTTGCCTTCTCAGAACAGTATCAAACTCATTACAGGTATTGCTTTATTGGCTTTTTTATTATTGGTACGAGTCGGTTTTTCTACTTTAAGAGAATTCTTTTTAATCAAGCAATCAAAAGACTTTAACAATCGTATTATTGATACTTTTTACAGTTCACTATTACATTTACCCAAACCCTTTTTTGATACCAGAAAAATAGGAGAATTGGTGGCAAGATTAAATGACACTAGTAGAGTACAACGTGTTATAAAACTTATTGCAAGTAATTTTGTGATTGATATTTTGGTCACATTAATATCGTTTGGATTTTTATTTTATTATTCTTTAAACGTAGGCTTTATTGCCTTGATAAGTTTGCCTTTTTATTTTATAATCGTATACAGTTTTAATAAAAGGATTATCAAGGCTCAAAAAGAAGTAATGCAGAGTTATGCACATAGTGAGAGTAATTATATAACTTCTATGCAAGGTATAGCTAGTATTAAAAATTTTAACAAACAATCATTATTTCAAGAAATTAACCAAGCCATTTATGGAAATTTTCAAAATAAAATATTTGATTTAAGTAAAATAAATATTCGCTTGTCATTATTTTCGGGTATTGCAGGGGTTTTATTTTTGATAGCGATATTATCATATACGTCATTTTTAGTTTATGAAAAAATAATGACTTTGGGTGCATTGATGGCTGTTCTAGGTATTGCAGGTTCTTTATTACCAAGTATTACAAATTTGGCTTTAATAACAATACCTATTAATGAGGCAAAAATTGCTTTTAACCGTATGTTTGAGTTTGCTTCTATTGAAAAAGAACAACAAGGTTCATTACAAATAGATAGCTTTAAAAATTTAGAAATTAAAAATTTATCATTCCGCTTTGCAGGTAGAAGTCAGTTATTAAAAAACATAAGCTTACAGGTACAAAAAGGTGAATTTATTGCCGTTGTTGGAGAAAGTGGTAGTGGTAAAAGTACTTTAGGTCAAATCTTACAGCAATTTTACTCTTTTGAAAACGGAAGCATAATTATTAATAATGAATTTGAGCTAAAAGAAATTAGAACAAAAAACTGGCGTGGTATAGTTGGTGTTATGCCTCAAGAAATAGACATTTTTTCTGGTAGTGTAATCGATAATATTTTACTAGGAGCAAAAGACAAGCCAGAAGAAGTAGTAAAATTTTGCCAAGAATATGGTTTTGAAAAATTTATAGCTGAGTTACCTCAAGGTTATGCTACATTATTAGGTGAAGAAGGTATTAATCTTTCTGGCGGGCAAAAACAAATTATAGCACTAGCAAGGGTTCTTTATAAGAAACCTCAGTTCCTAATTTTAGATGAAGCAACTTCTGCAATGGACAGAAATACAGAAAAATTCACCATGGATTTATTATCAAAACTAAAAAAAGATATTGCTGTATTATTTATTTCTCACAGATTACATACCTTAAAAAATATGGCTGATACAATTTATGTTTTAGAAGATGGTAATATCACTTCAAAAGGTAATCATCAAAAGCTTTTAAAAACTACTAACTTTTATAGTGAATTTTGGGAGGACATAGTAGTTTAATCAACTTAGTTATAAATTATACGAAAAACATATAACTTATTTGATTATCGAATAATCAGTTGAAGGTTTTGACTTACACTTGTAGTATTCAATTGTAATTGAATAGTCGTGGTTTGTAGCGACTTTAAAAAAGTACATTTTAATTTAACTTTTATTTGTGTTAAAATGATAACATTTTTTTTAATTGCTTTGATACAAATAATAAAAAATTTAGAATTAGAAAAAATGGAGAAAATGATTGGAGGAAGCTGCAAGTTAGAAATGGGTCTCTCAGCTGTTGTTGGAGGAATGATCGGCAGACCTTTAGTTTTTATTGCTTTTGGAGCTTGGGCATATTACATGAGTCCTTATTGTTAGTTGAATTTTAGTATAGGGAGTTGAGCTACTTTGCTCCCTAATATGTTATCTTAAGTTTTAATAGTATATGGAGAATATTTTCAGTTTATTACAAGGTGATTTAAAGTCTGAAGAGAATTTAAAAAAAGGATATAATGAAGCTAAAATTGTTATTTATAAAAATTTTATTTTTGAAATTATTATTACAAAAAATTTTGAAAATAAATTAAATTTACATTATAATTGGAAAATTGGGTATCTTGGAAAAATAATATTAAAGAATGATTATTTAACTTTGATAAACCTTGTTAATAAAATAAAAAAAACTCTTAAAAAAGAACATTTTATTGTGATGGATGTTGTAAAAATATAATTCTCATTTCTTCACCAGCATCCTCTTAATCTCATTCAATTTCATCAAAGCCTCTATAGGGGTAAGCGTATCTATATTGATAGTTAGAATTTCTTCTTTGATCTCTTCCAATAAAGGGTCATCTAACTTAAAAAAACTCAATTGCATATCTTCTTCTGTTGCTTGTTTTAATTTTTCCTGCATATCTTCAGAAGCATGACTTTTCTCTAAACGTTTTAGCATTTTATTTGCCCTGTGAATTACAGGGGTTGGCATGCCAGCCAGTTTTGCTACATGAATACCAAAACTGTGTTCACTACCTCCTGCAACCAGTTTTCTTAAAAAAATAACATCATCTTTTAATTCCTTTACCGATACGTTATAATTTTTAATCCGCTCAAAAGTTTCAGTCATATCATTGAGTTCATGATAATGTGTGGCAAATAATGTTTTGGCTTTCGTTGGATGTTCATGTAAATATTCAGCAATAGCCCACGCAATAGAAATACCGTCATAAGTACTGGTGCCTCGACCTATTTCATCCAATAAAATCAAACTTCTTTCTGATAAATTATTCAAAATACTAGCCGTTTCATTCATCTCTACCATAAAAGTAGACTCGCCCATAGATATATTATCACTTGCACCTACCCTTGTAAATATTTTATCTACTACGCCAATTTTAGCATTTTGAGCCGGTACATAACTGCCCATTTGCGCCAGTAAAACAATCAAAGCTGTTTGACGTAAAATGGCAGATTTACCACTCATATTCGGCCCGGTAATCATTATAATTTGTTGCTGATTGCGATTCAAAACCAAATCATTGGCAATATATTCTTCACCTACAGGCAATTGTTTTTCAATTACAGGATGGCGACCATTTTTAATTTCTATCGTTGTACTATCATCAATTTGAGGTCGAATATAATTATTATCTGAGGCAATTTTTGCAAAAGAACTCAAACAATCAATTTGTGCAATTATTTGTGCATTTTTTTGAACTTTTTGAATAAAAGGAAAAATAAAAAACATTAAATTATTAAATAATTCCAATTCAATTTTGCTTATTTTTTCTTGAGCGCCTAAAATTTTAGACTCGTATTCTTTGAGCTCTTCGGTAATATATCTTTCGGCAGAAACCAAAGTTTGTTTTCTAATCCACTCTTCAGGAACCTTGTCTTTATGCGTATTTCTAACTTCAATATAATACCCAAAAACATTGTTAAAGGCTATTTTTAAACTTGAAATTTGTGTGCGCTCTTTTTCGCGAACAACAATGGCATCTAAATAGGCCTTACCAGAATTAGAAATACCTCGTAATTCATCTAATTCTTTGGATATGCCCATTGCTATTGCATTACCTTTTTTGATATTTACCGGTGCATTTTCACATAAGGTTTTAGAAATTTCGTCAATAAGATTGATACAGGTTTCTAACTCATTACCCAGACTTTGCAAGGTGTTATTTTCACTTTTATACAAGGCATCTTTTATAGGTAAAATAGCTTTTAAAGAATCTTTTAATAAAACTACTTCTCTTGGGTTTATCTTACCTGTAGCTACTTTTGAAATGAGTCGTTCTAAATCACTTATTTGTTTTATTTGAAAATTCATCAAGTCAAAAAAGCCATCATTTTCAATAAAATATTTTACAATTTCATGACGTTTTTTAATTTCATCTATATTTTTTAATGGCAATGCCAACCATCTTTTTAACAGCCTTCCACCCATTGGTGAAATTGTTTTGTCAATAATATCCAATAAAGTAACTGCCTGAGATGAACTTGCGTAATACAGCTCTAAATTTCGAATCGTAAACTTGTCCATCCACACATAATTATCTTCAATAACCCTTTGTATGTTGGTAATATGTTCTAATTTATGGTGTTGTGTTTCCGATAAGTAATGTAGTACCGCTCCTGCGGAAATAATCCCTTCTGTCAAACTATCTATCCCAAAACCTTTTAATGATTTTATTTTAAAATGGCTGTATAAAATTTCATTGGCAAAATCGTTTTGAAAAATCCAATCCTCCAAATAAAAGGTATAAAACTGGGATCCAAAATTATCATTAAATCGTTGTTTGTATTGTTTTTGCACCAATATTTCACTCGGATTAAAATTTTGTAATAATTTGTCAATATTCTCGGTATTACCCTGAGCTGTTAAAAATTCACCCGTAGAAACATCTAAAAATGAAATACCTATCTTCTTTTTACCAAAATGTACTGCTGCCAAAAAATTGTTTTTCTTCGCTTGTAAAACCTCATCATTTAAAGCAACCCCAGGTGTTACCAATTCGGTAACTCCTCTTTTTACAATAGTTTTAGTCATTTTTGGGTCTTCCAGCTGATCGCAAATAGCAACTCGTAACCCCGCTTTAACCAATTTGGGTAAATAGGTATTCAATGAATGATACGGAAAACCTGCCAAAGCTGTTTCTGTCTCGCTTCCAGCACCTCTTTTGGTGAGTACTATACCTAAAATTCTCGCTGCTTTTTTGGCATCATCACCAAAAGTTTCATAAAAATCTCCTACTCTAAATAACAACATCGCATCAGGGTATTTCACCTTGATATTATTGTATTGCTGCATTAAAGGAGTAACTTTCTTTTCTTTAGTTTTTGCCAATTTTTAGATATTTTTTTAATTAACTTGCCTTTTAATATTAACGAATTCACAAGCATCGCAAAGATATAATTTTAAAGAGAATACTAAAATGCTATTAATTAGCCATCCCCTGAAAAACACATTAAATAAGTTGTAAAGTATTGATTTTATTGATATTTCAGGATGATTTAAAATTGGAAAACTGTTTAAAAAGTTGTATTTTGTAATTGATAAAAAAATCAAA
>JAKITQ010000054.1 GCA_021647985.1 Flavobacteriaceae bacterium
AAAGGTTGTTGAAACATAAAAATTCAACATCCTTGGGACACCCATGTCTATTCATTAAAAAAGGATGTTTTAAAGCAAATTATTGTAAATATTTTGAGAGAAATAGAGAGTATATGAAATCAAAAAGCAGAAAATTTAAGACCAAGAATCAACCTACAATTTTAAAATTGTTGTAGTGAAATTTATACGCCCGGTGAATAATCCGGGTTAAATAAATGACAATATTTATACTTGATCTTAATTTTACAATTTGTAATTTCATACTTTTGATAAATGCAATTAACCGAGTTAAATAATACCAGTGGCTTTCAAAATCTAGAACTTTTAGCAAGACAGGTTGTTGAAGGTTTTATAACTGGTATGCACAAAAGTCCGTTTCACGGATTTTCTGTTGAATTTGCTGAACATCGATTGTATAATAAAGGTGAAAGTACTAGGCATATAGATTGGAAACTGTTTGCTAAAACTGAAAAATTATTTGTAAAACGCTACGAAGAAGAGACCAACTTGAGATGTCATATTATAATTGACAATTCAGCTTCGATGCATTATCCCGAAAAACAAAAGAATAGTACGAATAAAATAGAATTTTCCGCAATAGCTACTGCAGCATTATTAGAAGTGTTAAAACGGCAAAGAGATGCATTTGGGTTAAGCATATATTCTAATAAAAATGATTATTATGCACCGGCCAAAGGAAATGAAAAGCACAGGCGTATGCTTTTACATCAACTTGAAAAAATATTGTTTAACAATTCAATATCTACAACAAATACTTATCAAGCATTGCATCAAATTGCAGAAAAAATTCATCGCAGATCTTTAATTTTTCTTTTTACAGATATGTTTCAGGCAGATAAAAATGAAGAAGAATTATTTGCGGCTTTACGTCATTTAAAATACAACAAACACGAAGTAGTTTTGTTTCATACCTTTGATGGTGAACACGAATTAGACTTTGCATTTGAAAATTCACCTAAAAAATTTATAGATGTTGAAACCGGTGAACAAATAAACCTATTTGCCGATAATATCAAAGCAACTTACCAAAAGCATATGAAGAAATATTTTAAAGAATTGAAATTAAAATGTATGCAATATAAAATTGATTATGTTCCTATAGATATAACAAAAGGCTATAAACAAATATTATTAACCTATTTTATTAGCAGGAATAATTTTTTATAAAAAAGTTAAAAATCATTTTGTCAAAACAAAAAACGCACTTATATTTGCAACCGCTTAGAGCAACGGTCTGGTAGTTCAGCTGGTTAGAATACCTGCCTGTCACGCAGGGGGTCGCGGGTTCGAGTCCCGTCCAGACCGCAATAAGATAGTTGTGTTGTTTTAGAGGAGTTCATATAAACCTCTCTAACTATTAAAGTTAGCCGATGAAAAGCTTCAGTATTTACTGAGGTTTTTTTTGTATCTACCCACACTATTTTATTTATTGCACTTCCATTCAACACGAATCAAGTATTATTATTGGGGACTAAGCATAAATATTGGCAAATATGAATATAAAGAATGCAATATTTCTTACTCCTCTAAATTAAGACATGGCAAACGCATGACGTTGTTTTAAAAGGACATGGATATTAACAAAAAAAAGGGGTTTTTAACAATGGTTTTTGCGAAAAGCAATATTTTTTCGTAAAAAGTTAAAAAGTTCATTGTTGTTGTTAATGACTATTGTCTGTGTGATTATGATTTACTTTTTAGTATCATGAATTTTGTTTGATTAAATTCAAACAAAATGAGAACAAGTTTACATAAATATTTTTCGAAGTTACCAGATCCAAGAAGTAATAAGAATCAAAAGCATTCTTTTACAGATATAGTTGTACTAACGGTTATAGCGGTAATATGTGGAGCAGAATCATGGGATGACATTGAACTGTTCGGTAAATCTAAACAGGGATTTTTATCTAAAATATTATTTTTACCAAATGGCATTCCTTCACATGATACGATTAACCGTGTAATATCGAGTATCAGAGAAGAAAAATTTGAAGAAGTATTTATTGAATGGGCTGATTCTTTGAGAGATGATAAGATTAAAAATGATGTTATTTCTATCGATGGAAAAACAGTTAGAAGGTCAAAGGATACTTACCACAACAAGAAACCGGTGCACATTGTCAATGTTTGGTCTAATGCAAACCAGTTGGTACTGGGACAACTTAAAGTTGATGAAAAGTCGAATGAAATAACAGCAATACCAAAGTTGCTTGAAATACTAGATATTGAAGGTTCTATTATTACAATCGATGCCATGGGAACGCAGAAAGAAATTGCAAAAAAGATTATTGAAGAGAAAGCAGACTATATTTTAGCATTAAAAGGAAATCATTCTCTATTAGAAGAAGAGGTAGAAAGTATATTCAAAGTTCAAAAAATTGATTCCTCAGATGAAAATTTTGATAAAGGACATGGTAGAATAGAAATACGTAAATGTGAAGTAATTACAGATTTAGAGTTTCTTGAAGGCAAAGAACAATGGATAGGAATATCAAGCATTATAAGAATTACATCAACCAGAATAATTAAAGATAAAACATCTGTGGAAAACAGACTGTATATCAGTAGTCTAAACAGCAATGCTAAAGACTTCAATCGTTATATAAGACAACATTGGGGTGTAGAAAATTCATTACACTATACTTTAGATGTAACATTTAATGAAGATCAACAAAGAAAAAGAGATAAGAATGCAGCTCAAAATTTTTCGATTATTCAAAAAGTCGCACTAAATTTTTTGAAAAATGAAAAGTCAAAGAAAATTAGTATCAAAGCAAAACGGTTAAAAGCTGCTTGGGATAATGATTTTCTTCTTAAAGTACTGGGAATTTAAAGAAATCTCATGCGTTTACCCTGACAAATGCGTAGCATTCATGAGCTCCTTTAAAAAATAATATTAATTTAGCGAGTAATTCCAACGCTTGCCAATCCAAAAAAGCTAAAATTCATCTTAGCCTTAATTTTATTAATTATTAAATGATTTAATAAAAAATAGTTTCAGGAAGTTCTTCGTAAATATACGCAAGAGTATAAATTTTTTCCAACAGCATTTGCCATCCTAAAAATTCTATACACTTGCTAAAAACAGCTTAGTTTTGTCTATTACACCTGAAATTAATACTTTTGATTAATCCTGAAATTTATTTAGGACGGGATTGAGATTATATCTATCTTGTAAATTACAAAACTCCAATTTCAGTGTACCTACTCGTCAAGTATGCTGGTAAAATATAGCATAAATGAATATTAATCTGTAGGAGTATATTAAGACTATACATGTTAAATATAAAAAGATTACAATGAAAATTAAAAAATTACTAATAGCCCTCTTAATACTACCCATTCTGCATGTTTTTGGTCAGGACAAACCAAATGTATTATTCATAGCCATTGATGATTTGAATGATTATGTGAACTGCATGGGTGGTTCAATAAAGGTTCCTACTCCAAATATTGATAAATTAGCACAAAAAGGGATACTATTTACAAATGCCCACTGTCAGGCTCCTATTTGTGGGCCATCTCGAGCAAGCATCATGACAGGGCTTTATCCTTCAACTACTGGTAATTACTTGCAACTGAATGATAGAAATATCAAAAAGGGGAATGAAGCGGCAAATAAAGCCATTTTCATGCCTGATTATTTTGAACAATATGGCTATAAATCAATGGCTGTTGGAAAGATTTACCACGATGGTGATGGGGCAAAGACATTTGATGAATATGGTGGTAAATTTTCATGGATGGGGCCAAAGCCAAAGGAAAGATTTAATTATGATCCATCAAAAATTGACCACAAAGTTGGCAACACTCAAACAGATTGGGGAGCCTACCCTGAACAGGATAGTTTAATGACTGACTACAAAAGTGCAAAATGGGCAGTTAATAAACTTCAGAAGGAATATGACAAACCATTTTTCCTTGCGGTAGGTTTTGTTCGTCCACATGTTCCTTGGTATGCTCCTCAAAAATGGTTTGACATGTTTCCGTTGGATAGCATTGAAACACCTCCATATAAGAAGGATGATTTTGATGACATCCCATTCTTTGCAAGTAAAGTAGCAGATGTTCCAATGATGCCGACAACAGAGGAACTTATAAAGTCGGGTAAATGGAAAAACGTATTACAAGCCTATCTTGCATGTATCGCATTTGTTGATGCTCAGGTAGGAAAAGTGCTTGACGCTCTCGAAAACTCAAAACATGCAAACAATACCATAGTCGTTTTATGGGCTGATCATGGCTATCATTTAGGCGAAAAAAACAGATTTGCAAAACAATCCCTCTGGGAACGCGATACAAGGACTTTGTTGATTTTTAAAGACATAGACGGGAGTAGTGGCCAAACTTGTATTGCTCCTGTTCAACTCTTAGATATCTATCCCACTTTAATTGATATGTGCAAGCTACCATCTTTAGGATTATTGGAAGGCAACTCCCTTACAAGTTTAATTCAAAATCCTGATACAAAATGGGAACATGCTTCACTTTCATTTTATGGTAAAGGCAACATAGCAATTAGAGATGAACGATTCAGATTAATTAAATATGAGGATGGTTCACTTGAATTGTATGACATGGTAAATGACCGGAATGAATGGTATAACCTGGCAAAAGATAAAAAATACAGGAATACAATACAAAGGTTAGCAAAATCAGAACCTCGCAATTGGGCTCCATTATCAAAATATTCAAATTATAATATTAATGAGTATTTTAGCAAAAAGTCGAAGGCAGAATAGAAACACTTGTGGTAACAAAAAATATAATGTATTATAACCATTCCTAAAATATGTGTGCACAAAACCACAAGTATATGTATAACAACAACAAAATTATTAGATATTACAGCTTATTTGAATACCCTATTTTCATTTACCATACTTACCAATGCCCATAGGCTTGCTGTTGCTTAGATTGATCCATTGATTTTATAAATGTTTATTTTCTGATTTATTCTTTTGGTATTTATCAATATTTAGATTGACAAATTCATAAAAAATAAATCTATATTGGCTTTTTATAATGGCCAAAAATACAATATCAAGGGTGTACCTAATATAACAATAAGAATCTCCAATGGCAAACCCATTCTCCAATAATCAGAAAACCGATACCCTCCAGGCCCCAGTATCAGTGCATTGCACTGATGACCTATAGGTGTGAGAAAAGCACATGAAGCCCCAACGGCTACACTCATTAAAAATGGATCCATACTAACCCCTGTTGCTATTGCAATTTCAACCGCAATTGGCGCCATGATAAGTGCTGTAGCTGCATTATTGATTACATCTGAAAGAGTCATGGTAATAATCATAACTAAAGCTAAAATAGACCAAGATGGTAAATTAGTGGTTATGCCTAACAAAAAATCAGCTATTAATTCTGTACTGCCCGTTGTTTGAAGCGCATTGCTTACAGGAATCATGGCGCCCAATAATACGATGATTGGCCAATCTATTTGTTGGTAAAGTTCACGTAGGGGAAGGATACCCGTAAAAAGATACATCAAAACAGCTCCTGTAAAAGCCAAGGTGATGGGTAGAATACCGAACATACTTAATGCAATGGCAGAACCGAAAATTAATAGTGCCAATCCTACTTTAGAAAATACACCAACCTTGACATCTCTTTTTGCTAAAGGGATAAGTTCGAGAGAGCTAATATTATCATTAAGATCATCCGTATTACCTTGTAACAACAATATATCACCAATTTTAAAAATTATTTCGCCAAGACGTTTACTGAAAGGATGTCCCTGGCGTGCAACAGCCATAAGAGTCAATGTATTTGAGGTGTGTTTGTAAAAAAAATCTCTATTTTTATTTTCTAATAATGAACCTTGTGTTATTAGCACCTCTTTGAAAGCAGTATTTGGGTCTTGTAACCGGTCTATTCGTTGGCGCATTACTTTTGTAAGTCGCAAACCATATTCGTCCATCATCACTTTCAGATCTACAGGGTCAGCTTTGATTTGAAATCTGTCTCCTTTTTCAATAATATGCTCATTGTGAAGCAAGCGCATGGTTTCATCTTCTGATATTTGTCCGAATACAGTAAGTCTGTCTTTTGTAAAATTTTCTATTTCGCTTATCTGCAACCCAATAAATTTGCATCCCTCAGGTATACGAATCTCTGTTATATATTCATCAATAGAAAAGAGAGAGTCTGATATAGGTTTTTTATGAAGTGTTTTGGGTATCAACCGCCAACCAATCAGCGCAATAAATAACACGCCCATTAATGCCAATGCCGCTCCTACTGGAGTAAAATCTAACATACTAAACGCTTCTGGCTTAAATTGTTCAATATTTATATTTTGAGATACAAAATATTTAGCAATTGGAGAAGATGGGTCTTCCAATGCTCGAGCTTTCAAATCGATGAGCTGTGTTTTGCGGAAAGTAGAAATTATAATGTTAGGAGGCGTGCCTATCATGGTTATCATTCCTCCTAGAATACTAGCAAATGCAAGTGGCATTAGAATAATACTGGGTGATCGTTTTTGTTTTATGGAACTTTTGAGTGCTACTGGTAGCATTAAGGCAAGTGCGCCAACATTGTTCATAATAGCGGAAAGAATCGCTACCACTCCACTTAAACTAGTGATATGGGTAAACTGATTTTTAGAAAAAGGGGCCATTTGGCGAGAAATCAAATCAACTACGCCCGAATTTCGTAATGCTCTACTGATTATAAGTACCAAGGCAACAGTTATAACTGCTGGATGTGCAAAGCCAATGAATAATTCAGACTCATCCATGACCAATTTTGATGTTTCTCCACCCAGCACCTTGTCAGCAATGAATAAAGTACCCAAGGCAATAATAGAAACAATATCATATCGAAAACGTCCCCAAATAAAAAGAGCAAAAGTCATTACGATAATTAACAATATAGCAATTTGGTCTGTGGTCATTCTTTTCTTATTGATGTAAATTACACCTTAAAATTGAAGCGTAATCTTTGTTCTTCTTAAAACACCTGCCTAAATTACGATATATCTAGTCCTAAAATACGGTTACAGGTTAAAATTAATTTATGCTTTATTTTTACCTGCCGGACCAATGTCAATAAGTTAAGGAACGAAATTTTATTTTAATGATTTTTCACCCTAACCCTAAAGAGGTAATCATTGCATGCTAAATTTTTTTTGACTCCCTTTAAGGTTTGGGGAATAACAAAAAAGACTTAATTTATTAACATTGGCCCATAGCTTATAAAATTTAAATTAATTTTTTAGAGTCTCGCTAATTAAAAAATATTTATAATTTAAATAATTACCTAATTTATAGTTTCTTACCCTAACTTAATTCTACAGAACAATCAAGTCTTTAGTATTTGTTTTTAAAGCGGAGCGGTCTTAGATCTTTAATCGTACAAGGATGATTTAAAATATTTATTTCATTTATTAATCCACTAGTTTTAATGTTAAAATAATAATACTTTAATAATCAAAGATTAAAATACACATTATATAATAAAAAAAATACTATATTTATAAATTCTAATTAATTAACTAATACTAAATCAATAATATGGCAAACGTTTTATGG
Organism: Flavobacteriaceae bacterium; assembly: GCA_021647985.1. Taxonomy (GTDB): domain Bacteria; phylum Bacteroidota; class Bacteroidia; order Flavobacteriales; family Flavobacteriaceae; genus Lutimonas. Next base: position 7,578 of record JAKITQ010000054.1, read on the forward strand.
TTACAAGGAGGTGCTTGTAGTGGCAATACTATGTCTTTTCTTAACGCAGAAGAACCAACTGTTGTTGAGCTGATTACAGATTTTGGACTGAACATTCTTTGGCATCCTACTACAGGATTGCAAATTGGAGATCAAGTACAAGAATTGTTAAAAGATATTATATCTGGTAAAGTGCAAATGGATATTTTAGTTTTTGAAGGCTCTATAATTATGGGACCTGAAGGAACTGGTACAATGAATTACTTTGCAGACAGGCCAATGAAAGATTGGATCAAAGAACTCTCTGAAGTTGCTGGCTATGTCGTTGCAATTGGAGATTGTGCAACTTGGGGAGGAATTCCTGCTGTTGCTCCAAATCCGAGTGAATCTACAGGAATGCAATTTTTAAAGAAAAACAAAGGAGGTTTCCTTGGTCCAGATTATGTTTCTAAAGGTGGTTTGCCAGTTATAAATATTCCTGGTTGCCCAGCGCATCCAGATTGGATTACTCAAATTTTAGTTGCTATATCTATTGGTAGAATTGGCGATATTTTAATTGACGAATATCAAAGACCAAAAACATTCTTTACAGATTTTGTTCAAGATGGTTGTACAAACGTAACCAATTTTGCTCAAAAAGTAGATGGTAACTTTGGGGTACGAGGTGGTTGTCTATTCTACGAAGTTGGTTGTAGAGGACCAATGACTAGAGCAAGTTGTAATAATATTCTTTGGAACCGTCAATCGAGTAAAACACGTTCAAACCATCCTTGTTTAGGCTGTACTGAGCCTGGTTTTCCACATAACGATTTAATGAAGGGTTCTGTTTTCAATACAATGAAATATATGGGCGTTTTCCCTAAAGAAGTGCCAGAAGGAAGAACAAAGTTAGCATACTATATGGAAGCAGGTTTCCAAAAAGTGATGCCAACTAACAAACGTATTATGGAAACATCAAAATAATAATCAACTAAAAGAATTAAAATGTCAACAGTAAAAGAATTAAATATATCTCCAGTTGGGAGAGTTGAAGGTGATTTAGATGTAAAAGTTTATATCGATAATGGCAAAGTAACTCGAGCACATACCCAAGCAGCTATGTTTAGAGGCTTCGAAAAAATTATGGAAGGTAAAGATCCACAATCTGGATTAATAGTAACACCAAGAATATGTGGTATTTGTGGAGGCTCACATTTATATTGTGCATCATCGGCATTAGATACCGCCTGGGGAACAAAATTACCTCCAAACGCTTTATTATTAAGAGCTATTGGTCAAGCAACAGAAACATTACAGAGTATACCACGTTGGTATTATGCCATTTTCGCAACCGATTTGGCGAATAAAAAATATGCAAATCAACCTTTGTATAAAGAAGTTGTAAAACGTTGGTCTGCTTACGTGGGTACAACTTTTCAGAAAGGATTAACTGCATCTGGTTTACCAGTACAAATTTATGCCTTGTTTGGTGGTCAATGGCCACATTCAAGTTATATGGTTCCTGGTGGTGTTATGTGTGCTCCTACTTTAAAGGATATTACACGTGCTCACGCAATTCTTAAACAGTTTAAAAACGACTGGTTAGAATCTGTTTGGTTGGGTTGTACTATAGAACGCTATATGGAAATAAAATCTTGGGATGATATGTTGGCGTGGGTGGAAGAAAACGATTCACAGAAAAATAGTGACCTTGGTTTGTTGATTAGAGCTGGTATTGAATTTGGATTGGATAAATTTGGTCAAGGTGTAGGTAAGTTTTTGGCAACAGGAACCTATTTACATAAAGATATGTATAACAATCCAACTATCGAAGGACGAAATGCAGCATTAATTAGCTCAAGTGGTTTTTTTGACGGTGAAAATTGGCATGAATTTGACCATTTAAAAGTGAAAGAAGATATATCACACTCTTGGTACACAGATCAAGAAGATGGTTTACACCCCTGGGAAGAACCATTACCAACTCCAACAAAATCTCAACCCTTACACGAAACCGATTTCGATGGAAAATACTCTTGGTCTAAATCACCTAGATATGATGGTCACGCTTGTGAAACAGGTCCATTGGCTCGTGTTATTATGAATGCGAACCCTAAAAATAAAGACCATCAAATTCAAGATCCTTTATTTGGTGATATCATGAAAAAATTAGGCCCAAGTGTTTTTACAAGAGTGCTAGCTCGTGTTCACGAAGCGCCAAGAATTTATAAATTTATTGAGCAATGGTTATCTGAAATTGATTTGGATGGAGAATTCTATATCAAACCAGTTGAAAAAGATGGAAAAGGTTTTGGTGCAACCGAAGCTGCTCGTGGTGCTTTAGCACATTGGATTGAAATTAAAGATGGGGTGATTAAAAACTATCAAGTGATGGCGCCAACCACTTGGAATGTTGGACCAAATGATGGAAAAGGTAATCCAGGGCCAATTGAAGCAGCCTTAACAGGTATTGAAATTGAAGACCCTACAGATCCAGTTGAAGTTGGAATTGTTGCACGTTCTTTTGATTCTTGCTTGGTGTGTACAGTGCACGCTCACGATGAGAAAACAGGTATAGAATTATCTAAGTTCAAACTGTAACAAATAGAATATAAAATAGTTACATAAAACTTTCTTAAGATAATACTTAAGAAAGTTTTTTAATTTAAAAGAATTTAATTAGATGCAAATAGCAATAATGGGTTTTGGAAACCCAGTACGTAGTGATGATGGAGTTGGTATTTATGTGATTGAAGAATTACAAAAGAAAATTGGAGATAACGCTTCCATTTCAATTTTTGATATGGGAACTGCTGCTTTTGAAGTTTTATTTGGATTAAAAGGGCATCAAAAAATAATTTTAGTAGATGCGGTCATCAATAGTAATGAAAAAGTAGGTACACTTTTTAAAGTTCCTGCTGAAGAAGTTTTACAAACTCCAGAAGATAATCCTATGGTGTTTTTGCATAGTATGAAATGGAGTCAAGCACTTTCTTATGCTAAAAAAATATTGCAAGATGAATATCCTGATGACATTCAAGTATATTTAATTGCTGTAGAAAACACCAAATTAGATGTAGATTTATCTAAAAAGGTACAAGAAGCAGGCGATAAAGTGGTAAACTTAATTTTAGAAGAACTAAAAGTTGCTCAAGCTATATAGAATGACAAAAATTTCATTAAAATCATCACATATTTATTTAGAAAATGATTTAGTAGAAGCCATTTTTGAAAATATTCATTATGCTTACATAAAGTATTTAAAAGACCAAAATCGCTTATTAATAACACCGGTTAGTAGCCAATGGTTTATAAAAATGTATGAACCAACACAGTTTTTGTTAAAATCTCGTAATTTAAAAGGTGATAAAACATTAGCAATTCGGGAAATATTAATTGACAACGATTTAGAGACCAACGATAGAGATTTAGAATTTGTAGTTATTGAAAAAACAAAACTTATAAAAGTGAGCTTATAATGCCTAAACGGAACAAACCAGAAGACACTTGGCTTTTAAATGCCGAAGTACAATATACGATTAAGGAAATAAAAAGTCGTTGGGAGGTTTCACTTGTTTTTATTGATACCAAAGATCCAAAGCATGTTTTGGTTCAAAAAATAGGAGATTATAGATCAAAACGGTTGGCAGAAATTTACGGGCTCAATATGATGAAAACTGCAGCAAAAGATGCTAGAGGAACACAAAAAGTAAACAAAAATGATTTCAATATTAACAACAACTAATCATTTCCTACAAATAAAAAGTTGCATCAATGCAATTGAAAGGTTGAACGAACTGGTTGTTATTACTAAAGGTGAAGGTAATAAACCTTCAGGTAAAATTATTAAAGTAGAAAATGGATCTATTTTGCCAATCATAGATTGGAACAATACAGAACCGCCTTATCTCTTCCCTATTATTCCTTTTTCGGAAAACAATTTATTGGCACTGATTTTCTATAAATTAGGAAACCCTCAAAAAGCATTTGAATATGTTTCTGAAGAAAATGAATTGTATCAGCACCTATTAGTTATTGCCAATTTACAATATGGTTATGCTATAACTAACGAACAAATTCAGTTTTTAGAAAAAACATCAAATCATAATTTGGCTATTGTTTATAATTTCGGGATTGTAAACCCCGTAATAGGAAATAATATGCTTCAAAATATTTATGAAGAGGCTATTAAAAAAGGAAAAACAAATACTGAAAAATTATTTTCAGTAAAACACTATGTTAATCTACTCTTAGATAGCGGCTTACATAAAGATGCTGAAAAACTTATTAAATCTGTTAAAAATATGGCAGTTTCAGATGAAGAAAAAAATGCTCTTAATCATTTATTGGCATCCAGTTTAATGGCTCAAGTTTCTTTACCGTATAATGCAGAAAAACTTAATGAAATAACAGAATTACAAATAGGATGTATTCAATTTTATGAAGAAAATGAGCATAAAATAAACGCAGGTTTAGTATTAATTGACGCTTGTGAGATTACAAGTTTTCAAAACGATTTTGTAAAATCTAAAGACTTTATAAATAAAGCTATTCTTTATTTTAAGGAAGAAGATATTCCTGAATTTTTAGGGGAAGCAACACTGCAAAAAGCGACTTTATTATATACGTGGTCAAAGAATGGAAGTCCGCAATATTACAAACCTGCCATTAACACATTTCAAAATGCATTAAAGGTTTTTAAAAGAGATACACATCCACAAAAGTTTGCAGATATTCATCATAATTTGGCATTGATTTACTCTGAAATTATGGTTTCTGATCAAGAAAAAGCCATTTGGACAGCCTTTTGTGCCTCTTCTTTTAAGGAAGCATTGCAATTTTATACCAAAGAAGAATTTCCGTATCCATTTGCGATGGTTTCCCATAATTATGCAACCGCATTAATGGGTTTTCCAGAAGCAAAATTGCATAATAATTTGGATAAAGCATTCAAAATGTTTGAAGATGCTTTACAGATTAGAACTGCAAAAGATTATCCGTTTGAACGTGCTTTAACCTTGCTCAATCAACTAGAATTATATTGGTTAGTTCATAACGAAGACACATCCGATGAAAATAAAAAATACCAGGAAATGCTTACAAAAACCAATGAGATTTTTACATTAGTAGATGATAAAGCCTTATTGAAAAAAGCAAAGGAACAACTAGAGCAACTAAAAAATCTAAAAACAATTATAAACTAAGTATGCACGAAACATCTATTGTAAATAGTATTATAAAAACTTTGGAAATGGAGTTTGAAGAAGAAAAACTCAATACTATGATTGCAATTTATTTAAAAGTTGGTAAATTATCTAATATTGAACCTCGCTTATTGCACAATGCATATACTGCAAAGTACCCTTGTGGAACAAAATTTCATAAAGTAAAATTACATATAGAATCTACCGATATAAAAATACAATGTGAAACTTGTAACCATATTACCGAAGTAGAAAATTATCGATTTTTGTGTGAAAAATGTGAAAAACCAAGCAAAAATCTAATTCAAGGTGAAGAAATGCTTATTCATAAAGTAGAATTTGATGATTAAATAATAATGCTAAAACGATTTTTAACATACACAAACTTATTATACGAGAAACTTAAACTGTTATGGGAAAGTAAGAAGAGTATGTACCTAATAAGCATCATACTTGTAATAAGTTTTATTTGTTGCTCTTTGTTAAGTTTTATTGTTATTAATGATATTGTTAACTTAGGAAAGTTTAATATATATTTTAAAAACCCATTCTTTTCTATAGAAATTGTTTTTACAATGCTATTAATAACAGAATTATTTGGTTTGATTTTTATCTTACCTAGATCTGTTTCAAAATCTGTAGGCAAGCAATTTGAGCTACTTTCTCTTATATTCTTAAGAGATGGATTTAAAGAGTTTAGTCATATTGCTTCAGATTATAATTGGGTTTCTTTAAAAGAACCTCTTCTAAATATGATAATTTATGGCTTTGGAGCAATATTGATTTTTATAATTTTAGGACTTACAAATAAACTTCAAAAACATATTAAAATAACCCATATTGAAGATGGACAGGAACAATTTATAAGACTTAAAAAATTATTAGCTCTTCTTTTATTAGTTGCTTTCTCCATAATTGGATTTCTAGATATCAAGGCACTATTTCAAACAGGAAATTATTTACATTCCTTTAAAGCATTCTACACGGTTTTAATTTATAGTGATATTTTAATTGTACTAATTGCATTGCGATATACTTTGAATTATTATAAAATATTTAGGTATTCTGCCTTTGTATTAGCAACAATTTTAATACGGATATCTCTTTCTGCCCAACCAGGTTACGATGTTTTTATAGGTGTTAGTGCTTCTTTATTTATTTTAGCATTAACTTTAGCCTATAATTATTTCCTAAAAGAACTCCCAACTAAAAAATTATCAAAATGAGTATAGAAAAATCAACAAAAGCAGCACGTGGTACTGTACAATGCGAAAACACAAATATCAACTTATTAAAAGCCAATGATTATGTGGCAGAAATCATACGCAATGAAATGGCAAAAAACAAAACGCTTTTAATAAATATCACATCATCTGCAGGTAGCGGAAAAACTACCTTAATGCAAAAAACCGCTGAAAAATTAAAAGAAAAATTAACAATGGCGGTTATGGTTGGCGATTTAGAAACCGAACGTGATGCTATACGAATTCGTGAATCAGGTATCCAAGCGCTTCAAATTGTTACTGGAGGAATTTGCCATTTAGAAGCGCAGATGGTTCATCAAGTATTACCAGAATATAAATTGGATGACATAGATTTATTGTTTATAGAAAATGTAGGTAATTTAGTTTGCCCTGCTTCTTTCGATTTAGGGGAAGATTACAGAGTAACCTTAATGGCAACTACCGAAGGCGATGATAAACCTAAAAAATATCCGAGAATGTTTTTAACCAGTGATATGATGCTTATTTCAAAAGCAGACCTCCTACCCTATTTGCCTTTTTCAGTAGATGCAGTAATTAAAGATGCTTTAGAAGTTAATTACGAGTTAGAAATTTTGCAAATATCTGCGTTAAAAGATGAAGGTATTGATGCTTGGTGTGAATGGTTATTAGAAAAAGTAAAACAAAAACAAAAATCATAGCAGTTTGTGCATTCAAAAACGTTTAAAATACAGATAAGTGGACGCGTTCAAGGTGTTGGATTTCGACCTTTTATTTTCAATCTAGCAAAACGAAATAACCTTGTTGGAAGCGTTTCAAACAATGCAAATGGTGTTGTAGTTTATATAAATTCCTCTAAAGAGAAAGCAACTTTATTTCTTAATCAAATCCTTAAAGAGAAACCCGAAGTTTCTATTATTACAGTTCATTCTATTGAGGAATTTGAAAATATAGAATATACTAACTTTACGATTATTCCTTCGAAAAGTAATGTACAGATAAACATTCCACTAACGCCAGATTTTGCTATTTGTAATAATTGTAAAGCAGAAATTAAAGACAGTAGTAACAGGCGTTTTAATTATGCCTTTACTACTTGTGTGCATTGTGGCCCTCGTTATGCCATAACCACCAAATTTCCATTTGAAAGAGTGAACACAGCACTTTCTAATTTTGAAATGTGCAGCGACTGTAATGATGAATATACTACTTCAGAAAACAAACGGTTTCATTCACAAACCAATAGTTGTAGTGTGTGTGGAATTTCTCTAAAATTAGTTGATACATTTGGAAAGCCTATTGAAGAAGATCAACAAGAAATCATACAAAAAGTAGCACAATATATTTCCGAAGGAAAAATTATTGCCATAAAAAACACCAATGGCTATTTGCTATGTTGTGATGCCGCAAACTCCAAAGCAATACAAAATTTAAGAGATAGAAAATTGCGACCAAATAAGCCTTTTGCCGTTTTATATCCTACCATTGAAGCAATAAAAACCGATTTTGACATCACAAAAAATGAAGAAACTTCTTTACAATCTAGAGTTGCACCAATTGTGATTCTTCAAAATTCTAAAAACACAAAAATAAACACGAAAGTAATTGCCCCAAATTTAAGCCAAACTGGTGTAATGCTTCCCTCCTCTTCGTTATTAGAATTAATAATGCAAGAACTAAAAAAACCAATAACTGCCACAAGTGGTAATATACACGGTTCGCCAATCATTTCAGATGAAAAAGAAGCACAAGAACAATTAATGAATGTTGCTGATTATTTTGTACACCACGATTTAAAAATTGAATTTCCACAAGACGATTCGGTAGTGAAATTTATAAAAGAAAAACAAGTCATTTTAAGGCGTTCTCGTGGTTTAGCACCCAATTATTTAGAGTTAGAAACCCAAAACACAGAACCCATTTTAGCAATGGGAGCACATTTAAAAAGTTCTTTTACTTTTGTGCCAAATCAACATATTTATGTGAGTCAGAATTTTGGTAATTTAGATAACTACAAGGTTTTACAACGTTATGAACAAACAATTCAGCAATACGAAAATTTATTTAATTCTAAACCGCTGACTATCCTTGTAGATAAGCATCCACAATATCAAAGTACCATCTTAGGAAAAGAACTATCACAAGAAAACAATACTAAATTAATTGAAGTACAACATCATAAAGCACATTTCGCAAGTGTTTTGGGAGAACATAACTTATATGAATCTGAAGAAAAAATTCTGGGTGTCGTATGGGATGGAACAGGATTAGGAGACGACAACAACATTTGGGGCGGTGAATTTTTTATCTACCAAGACCAAAAAATAATAAGATCAAACCATTTTGAATATTTTAATTGGATCTCCAATGATAAAATGGCAAAAGAGCCTCGTTTATCATTATTTAGCTTATTAAATGACGAGACAAGACATTTAATTAAAGATAAATTTTCTGAAACCGAATGGAAAGTATATTCAAAAACTTTAAAAAGTAATACACTAAAAACATCTTCTGTTGGGAGATTGTTTGATGCTGTTGCTTCAGCATTAGATATTATTGATGTAAATTCATACGAAGCAGAAGCAGCAATGTTATTAGAAAATTGTGCTATGTCATATACAAACCATGATTATGTTGATTTGCTAGAGGTTAAAAATTATGATACAATTCCTTCAGAATTATTAATTCAAATTGTCACGAAAGCGTATAAGTTGGATGGTACTTCCAAAACATATATTGCTGCCAGTTTTATCTATACATTAGCAAAACTAATAGTTAACGAAGCCTTAAAGAACTCCATAAAAACCATTACTTGTAGTGGTGGTGTTTTTCAGAATTCGGTATTAGTTTCCTTTCTATCAGATATATCAAAACAAGAAAAAATAAATTTAAAATTTAATCGTAAATTGTCTCCCAATGATGAAAATATTTCATTCGGTCAATTAATGTATTTTAACAATATTATAAACTAAAAATAGGATGTGTTTAGCAATACCCGGAAAAATAAAAAGTATTGAACTACAATATGGTGGAGCATTACGAATGGCAAAAGTTAATTTTGGTGGTATAACTAAAGAAGTTAGTTTAGAAATGCTGCCAGATGCCAATATTGGCGACTATGTATTGGTGCACGTTGGTGTTGCCATTAGTAAAGTAGATGAAGAAGAGGCAAAAAAAACCTTTAAGTACCTTAAAGAAATTGGCGAATTAGGAGATTTGATCGATGTAGATAATTACATACCTGATGACACCACTTCTGGTGAAATTTCTTTAGATGAAGTTAGGAAAAGTGAAGAATGAAGAGTGAAGAATGGAAAATGAAAAGTGAAAAATGAAGAGTGGAAAATGGAAATCTGCGATAATCTGCGGGAAAATAGGAAATATTTTAGAAGAATTAAAACACACAACCAATGAAATATATGAACGAATATCGAGATCCTGAACTCGCAAAACAGTATCTCGCAGAAATAAAAAAAACCGTTACACAAGATTGGAGAATTATGGAAGTTTGTGGTGGTCAAACACACAGTTTGGTAAAAAACGGAATTATAGATATGCTTCCCAAAGAAGTAACTATGATTCACGGTCCAGGTTGTCCTGTTTGTGTTACACCATTACATTTAATTGATAAAGCCGTACATCTTGCCTTAGATGAAAACGTAATTTTATGTTCTTTTGGTGATATGCTTCGTGTGCCAGGTTCTGAAAAAAGTCTGCTAGAAGCAAAAGCGGAAGGTGGCGATGTTCGTATTTTATATTCGCCTTTAGAAGCCGTAACCATTGCAGAAAACAACCCAGACAAAGACGTAGTATTTTTTGCCGTTGGTTTTGAAACTACGGCACCAGCAAATGCGCTTTCGGTAATTCACGCACATAGAAAAGGACTAAAAAACTATTCGATTTTAGCATCGCACGTTTTAGTGCCACCAGCAATTGAATGTGTTATGGAAGATCCAGATAGCCATATTGACGGATTTCTTGCCGCAGGTCACGTTTGTACCATTATGGGAAATTTTGAATATTATC
>JAKITQ010000055.1 GCA_021647985.1 Flavobacteriaceae bacterium
TCTTTGCAATAATACCATATACTTTGCCTTTTAGTTTGATACCTAGAAAGGCAGAGTTTTTTGACCTGGAGTGTATGTGTTTCTTATCAAAAACATAAGATATGTCGGGGTCAAACAATGTGATATTGGCGTTTTCACCGATATCAATTTTGTTAGATTTCAAGCCAAATCTTTTTCGGGGTTTTTCTGTGATGCAATTTATAATTTGTTCAAGATCTAAAACATTATTTACACTTCCAAAAAGGCTTTCTAAACCAATTGTACCGTAAAAACCATTTTCAAATTCTACATTTTTATTATCAATATCTATTGGGTTATGATCACTCACAATCATATCAATTGTTCCGTCGGCTATTCCTTTTATTAAAGCCTTATTATCGTTTTTTGATCTTAAAGGCGGAGATACTTTGTAGTTTGTATCAAAACCTTCTAATATATTATCGGTTAAAATTAAGTGATGCGCTGTAACACTACAGGTTACATCTAATCCATTTTTCTTCGCTTCTCTAATAAGTTGAACAGATTTTTTTGTACTGATGGTTGGGATGTGTAATTTTCCACCCGTATATTCTAATATAAATAAGTCACGTGAAATTTGTAATGCTTCCGATAAACTGGGTGAAGATTTTAACCCTAGCCTTGTTGTGTTTTCACTTTCATTGACCATACCTAGGTGTGCAATACTATTATCTTGAGGAAAACTCAATACTAAGGCATCAAAATTTTGAGCATATAATAATGCTATTTTTATCAAATTAGCATTGCTGATTGGCCGGCAATAATCACCAAAGGCAATAGCTCCCGAATTTTGCATGTCAAACATTTCTGCCAGTTCTTTACCTTCCGCCTTTTGCGTTAAGTTTGCTATGGGAAAAAGAGTTGTGGCCGAATGATTGCTTTTATTCACTAAAAATTCAACGGCAGATTTATTATCAATAAAAGGATTTGTGTTAGGATTTAGTGCCACATCTGTGAATCCACTTTTTGCAGCTACTTCTAAACCGTGTTGGATGGTTTCTCTTTCTTCATAGCCTGGTTCGCCAAAAGAGACGCTAGTGTCAAACCAGCCATTTGAAATATGTAAATTTTCTATGGATATTTCTTTGCAATTATTTGGTTTTTTAATGGTGTTTGCAATTTTAATAAATTTACCATTTTCAATGAGTACATCCTTTACTTGCTTGTGAAAACTTGAATTTTGATCAAATATTTTTACAGATTTTAAGAGTATTTTCACACGAATGAATTTTATAATTAAAGTAATTAATTATTGACTTCTTTTATTTTAAGAATTTTTGAAATAAAATTTCTATCCCTACAAATAACAAAGCAAAAATAATAAATAATTGCCACAAATTTCTATTTTTATTCTTATCATTCAAATCGCTTAAAGCCTTGTTTAACGATTTGAAGTATTGTATATTTTTATATTTTTTATCTATGTTGGTAAAATCGAGATCACTTTCTTTCCTATTATAATTAAAAGCAACATTTTGTAAGGTTTCAGATTGGTTTTTAATTTGATAAATACCGTCTGTTGTAGGGTTATTATCTGTTTGGATTTTCGTGTAATTCGTTGTTTTACTTTGTAATGGAATAAAATCTTGATTACTTTTTACCATATGGAGCACTTCATCATTATTGGAATTGAATTTTATGATAAATTCATTTTTTTCTCCTATGGTATAAAATAAGGTTTTTTGTCTTGTATTTTGTAAGCTAAAATTATAGAAGATAGGAACAACCAAAGGAGAGTTTATAAAATTAGAGTTGTCAGGTGCTAAGGAAGCAGCGACCCAATAAATTTTAGAGTTATTCATTTTGATTTCTGAAATAAATTCTCTTTTGTCTTCCAATTGTAATAAAACTGAAGCGGATTTAAATTGGGTGTCAAAGAATGAATTGACTGAAGGGTATTGGAAATTAGTGATTGGTTTTTGAAACACACCCTTAAAAAAAGGATGGTTATAATTTATGATAGAAATTGATTTTTTAGTATTGTTTTGTGATTTAATTCGGCCAATTTGCAATGTGCTAAATAATTGATTATAGGAATCAATATCAATTTCTACAGCAGGAATTACAACTAGATTCCCTCCATTATTAATATAGTAATCTAATGCATTAATCAATGCATTTGGTAAAAAATTATTACCATTTAGTACAATCACTTCTTGTTGGTTTATCAAAGAGTAATTTAATGATTTTAAGGGAGATGAGATGAAGTTAAATTCTTCACTGGTGTATATCTTTGATAAAAACTCCACTTTTTCTCCAATGGCCAAAATATTTATTTTTTCTTTGTTGGGTATGCTGAAATACAAGGTGTTGTCAAATTTTAAATGATTGTCGTTGATACTTAAATAACCATGTATATTTTTTTTATTAGTAATGCTAAATTCAATTATTTCGAGTTTATCTTTATCTAAATTAAGTGTGGTTTTACCATAAAGTTTGGCATCAATATATAAAGAGATACTTAAGTTTTTTACAGCCAGTTGATAGCTTTTAATTTGGGCATTTATTTTAATATTGTCTTTATCGATGCTATTTACCCAAACGCTGTCAATCGCAATATTTTCAAATTTATTTGGTAAGGTTTGAACGAAGGAATAAGTAGTAAGGCTATCTAGCGTTAATTCTTTGGTGTTCTCATTGTTTTTTTGAAAATCAGAAATTAACAATACTTTATAAAGGGTTTTCACTTTTTTATTTTTCAAATTTTGAACCTGTAATAAAACACTATTTAAATCTTTTTTTATTGGATAATAATCCAAATAAATAAGCTCTTGTTTTAATTGGTCAAAATCTTGAAATTTAATTATTTGATCATTTGTAATTAAAGTGATTTTATCGTTATTGTTGGGCAAATTATCAATCAAATCAATTTTGGCTTTTTGAAAGAGTGCACCATTTTCTCCTTTGGCTTGCATACTAAAGGAATTATCTAAATAAATAATAGTTTCTTTATGAAGTCCGCTTTGTTCTTTATTTAAAAAAGGTTGTGCAAAAGCAATTATTAAACTTGTAAAAATTAAAAGCCTGCTTAAAAGAATAAGTAGTTTTTTTAGTTTCGCACTTTTTCTAGTTTGTTGTTCAATTGCCTTCAATATTTTAACATTGGTAAAGGCAATTTTTTGAAATTTTTGTAGCTGAAATAAGTGAATAAGAATAGGAACAATCAGTAATAAAAGAAGATATAGAATTTCAGGGTTCTTGAATTGCATTATTCCGGATAACGATTTTTCAAAAGTAGTAATTTATTTGTCATCAAGGTACGGCTTTGAAATTTAAATAAAAAAACACCATTTTGCATAAAATGGTGTTTTAATATGTAATCGAAAGATTTTATCCCAATTTTTTAGCATTTTTCACTTTTTGCTTTAACAAAGCAATATCTATAACTTCCTTCATTTCATTTACATAATGAAAGGTTAACCCCTTTAAATATTTTGGGCTGATGTCATCAATATCTTTTTTGTTTTCTTCACAAAGAATAATCTCTTTTATATTGGCTCTTTTGGCTGCCAGTATTTTTTCTTTGATACCACCAACAGGTAATACTTTTCCACGCAAAGTGATTTCTCCAGTCATGGCTAGTTTCGCTTTAATTTTTCTTTGTGTAAATGAAGAAACCAATGAGGTTAACATGGTAATCCCTGCACTTGGTCCATCTTTAGGAGTAGCACCTTCAGGAACGTGAATATGAATATTGTTATTTATAATGGTTTCATATTTGATACCAAAATTATCTAAATTCGCTTTGATATATTCCAAAGCAATCGTCGCCGATTCTTTCATTACTTTTCCTAAATTACCCGTTATGGATAAAGAACCTTTTCCTTTAGATAAAATAGACTCAATAAATAAAATATCGCCACCAACACTAGTCCAAGCCAATCCTGTAACAACTCCGGCAATTTCATTGTTTTCATATTTGTCTCTCTCTAAATGAGATGGACCAAGAATAACTTCAACATCATTAGTGCTTATCTTGATATTGTATTCTTCTTCCATTGCAATGGATTTAGCTGCGTAACGAACAACTTTGGCCAGTTTCTTCTCAAGACCTCTTACTCCTGATTCACGTGTATATCCAGTAACAATTTTTTCAAATTGAGCCTTTCCTAATTTTATATGATCTGAAGTTAATCCGTGTTCTTTTAAAAGTTTTGGTAATAAATGGCGTTTTGCAATTTCTACTTTTTCTTCGATGGTATATCCACTAACATGAATTATTTCCATACGGTCTCTCAATGCCCATGGAATAGAAGATAAAGTATTGGCTGTTGCAATAAACATCACTTTCGATAAATCGTATCCTATTTCAAGATAATTGTCGTAAAAATCGGTATTTTGCTCAGGGTCAAGTACTTCAAGCATAGCCGAAGAAGGGTCTCCACCATGACTGGAACCAATTTTATCTATTTCATCTAAAACAAAAACAGGATTAGATGTTTCTGCCTTTTTAATGCTTTGAATAATTCTACCGGGTAAAGCACCGATATAGGTTTTTCTATGTCCTCTTATTTCGGCTTCGTCTCGTAATCCACCCAGTGATATGCGAACATATTTTCTACCCAAAGATTCTGCAACAGATTTACCCAATGAAGTTTTACCAACACCTGGAGGTCCATACAAACAAATAATAGGGGATTTCATATCGCCTTTTAATTTTAGAACAGCCAAGTGTTCAATGATTCGTTCTTTAACTTTTTCTAAACCATAATGGTCTCTGTCAAGAATTTTTTGTGCTCTTTTTAAGTCGAATTTATCTTTAGAATATTCATCCCAAGGTAATTCTAATATAAGGTCTAAATAATTTCTTTGTATAGAATACTCAGCAACTTGGGGATTCATTCTTTGTAATCTTCCAATTTCTTTTTCGAAAAGTTGTGCAACTTCTTTGTTCCATTTTTTAGATTTGGCAAGAGTTCGCATTTCTTCAATCTCTTCATCATGTGAAACACCACCAAGCTCTTCCTGAATAGTTTTCATTTGCTGATGCAAATAATATTCACGTTGTTGTTGATCCATATCTTCTCGAACTTTAGATTGAATATCATTACTAAGCTCAAGGCGTTGTAATTCTTTATTCATCTTTTTCAAAGTCGCTAAAGCTCTCTTTTTTAAGCTATTGATATTTAATAGATCTTGTTTTGCCGCTGTATCTAAATTTAAGTTAGAGGATACAAAGTTGACTAAAAACGAATCACTCTGAATGTTTTTAATCGCAAAGGATGCTTCGGTAGGAATATTTGGATTTTCTTTAATTATTCTAAGTGAAATATCCTTAACAGAATCCATTATTGCTACAAATTCCTTTTCCTTATTCTTAGGAATATCCTCAACCAATTCTTTTACTTTCGCTTTTAAATAAGGTTTTTCTTGAATCAAATTTTCAATCTCAAAACGCTTTTTACCCTGTAATACCACCATGGTATTTCCGTCAGGCATTTTTAGCATTTTTAAAATTCGTGCAACCGTACCAACCGTATAAATATCATCTATACCAGGATTTTCTGTAGCCTCATTTTTTTGAGAAACAACACCAATAGTCTTGTTACCTTTATTAGCTTCCTTGATCAATTTTATGGATTGATCTCTTCCGGCCGTAATCGGAATTACTACTCCAGGAAACAACACTGTATTACGCAAGGGTAAAATAGGTAATATTTCAGGTACGTTTTCTTTTTTTATTTCTTCTTCATCTTCAGGCGTCATTAACGGAATTAATTCCGAATCCTCATCCAGTATATTTTGAAGTGACAAAGTGTCAATATTTATAAATTTTGATTTACTCATATCTTTTTTAAGTCATTTTGACATTATAAATTGTAAGATTATTTATCTCAATAATCTTTATATGTTAACTAATTAACTGATATATAACTAATTAGTTTATTTTTAATTGTATATCTGTTTTATACTATTCAATTCTTATGCCAATAAACCATTTAAATAGTAATTGATGAACAAATAAGATTTTATAATTTTTAGAACATTGATATTAAATATTTTATAAAAAATTGTACATTTATTTGGTACGAACTGTAACAGTTTTAGATATAGTTTGTCATTAAAATAGAAGTGAAGTATTGCAAGAAAAACAAAAACATATAACAACTTTATTACAAGATTGTAAAAAAGGGAGTCAACCTGCTCAGTTTAAAATATATAAGCTTTATTATAAAGCCATGTATAATACTGCTTTTCGAATTGTTAATGATAGGTTTGAGGCAGAAGATATGATGCAAGAATCGTTTTTAAGTGCATTTACAAAATTAGATTCATTTAAAGAAGAAGTAACATTTGGGGCATGGTTAAAAAGAATTGTAATTAATAAGTGCTTGACTCAAATTAAAAAGAATAATCGGTTTGACGAGGTTAAAATGGAAGTGGTTGGTAAAAATATTGTCATGGATGAAGAAGAAATCACAAATTATGGAAGTACAGATTATACTTTGTTGAAAGCCCAAGAAATAATAACCACCATGAATAAATTAAAAGAGAATTATAGAATTGCATTAACATTAAGTTTGATAGAAGGTTATGATAATGAAGAAATTTCGAATATCATGGAAATAACTAATGAAAATTGTAGAACAACAATTTCTAGAGCAAAAAATAAATTAAGAGTGTTATTGGCAGAATCAACAATTTTAAATTGATTAATTATGAAACGAGCCTGCCTGCGGAAGGCAGGCATGCCAAATTTTGACATAAAAGGGAATAGCCTAGACGCAACTTGATTGGGTGACTAATAGCAAATCTGCCTGGGGTAGGCAGCATATGTAACCTATTAAAATTTAGACACATGAAAGATAATATTGAAAATATATTCGAAGCAAAAAGAAACAATTTTGATTTTGAAGAACCAAATATTGGTCATTTTAACCGATTTGAAGCAAAGTTGGCTGATCAAAGTATCCATGCAAAGAAAACTATTAGAACCCAATGGCATTGGTTGGCAATTGCAGCTTCTGTAATATTAGTTTTCGGTTATTGGTTAGGGAATAATAATGATAATACAGGTTTAGAACTGGCAGATGTTTCTGCAAAAATGGAAGAAACTCAAAATTTTTATGCTGCAACTATTCATAAAGAAATAGAACAAATTCAAGGTCAGAAAACAATAGAAAATCAAGTCATTATTAATGATGCTTTTGATCAATTAAAAATATTGGAAGATCATTATCAACAACTCAAAATAGAGCTTAAAGAAAGTAATGAAGATAAACGAGTAATTTTTGCTATGATTTCAAATTATCAGAAACGTTTAGAAGTTTTGCAAAATTTGGTTGATCAATTGGAAGATTTTAAAAATTACCAAGAATT
Source organism: Flavobacteriaceae bacterium (assembly GCA_021647985.1). Classification (GTDB taxonomy): domain Bacteria; phylum Bacteroidota; class Bacteroidia; order Flavobacteriales; family Flavobacteriaceae; genus Lutimonas. The sequence continues at coordinate 7,339 of JAKITQ010000055.1, forward strand.
AAACCCCAATGCCATCTAAAGGGTTGATTTATATAAACAATAAGTGTCAATCTTTAAAAAAATGAGATATCTACATATTATAATAATTAAAATTAAATAAAATGAAAACTATGAATAAATATCTACTATTATTATTGCTAGTGCCATTAATAGGATTGGCCAATGAAAAACCAAAGAAAGGAAAATATGAAAAAAGTAAAACTATTAATAAAGAATATAAGGTAAATGCCTATGCTTTGTTGAAAATAAACAATAAGTATGGAAATCTTGATGTGGTTTCCTGGAATGAAAACCGTGTTGTTATTGAAGTTAAAATAACGGTAAGTGGTAACAATGAAGAAAAGGTAAAATCGAGATTAGATAAGATAAACATTATATTCAATGCCAGCAGTAGTGAAGTTTCGGCAAAAACTGTTATAGAAAAATCATCATCCAGTTGGTTTGGTAGCAACAATAACATGAATTATCAAATTAATTATACGGTAAAAATGCCTATAAGTAATGAGGCAAATTTAGTAAATGATTACGGTACAATTTCTTTAAATGAATTAAAAGGAAAAGCCAGAATAAACTGTGATTATGGTAAGATTTTGATTGGCAGTTTGCACCATGCGGAGAATAAGATAAATATGGATTATACTTCTAATTCTGTTATTGAATTTATAAATGGTGGAACTATAAATGCTGATTATTCGGGATTAAGAATTGATAAGGCTAAAAACATAGCGCTTAATGCGGATTATACCAATACGGATATTGGACATATTGAAAACTTAAATTTTATTTGTGATTATGGAAAAATTGAAGTTGGAAATGCCAATGTTATTGTTGGAAACGGAGATTACCTCACTATGAGATTTGGAACTATTTACAAAAAACTAAAGGTTACTGCAGATTATGGAGGTATCAAAGTGAATAAATTGATGAAAGGATTTGAAAGCGTCTATATTAATTCGGATTATACTGGTGTTAAAATTGGATTAGATTATAATGCCGCATTCAATTTTACAGCTAAAATGAGTTATGGTGGTTTTAGTTATGATGGTGAGCATATTACCTATTTGAAAAAAATTGTTAAATCTTCTTCAAAATATTATGAAGGTTACGTAAATAAAGAAAATTCGGGTGCAACTATAGAAATATCATCGAATTATGGTAGTGTAAAATTGTATAATAATTAATAAATAATCATGAAAAATAATAAAATTAAAATCATTTTAACCAGCTTAATAGTGTTTGTGTTTGTAACTGTTGCAAATGCTCAAAAGTATGGAAAAGTTAAAGGAAGCGGTAATGTAATTAATAAAACTAGAAACGTTGGTGCTTTTGAGAAAGTAGGAGTTTCTGGGTCATTTGATGTGCTTTTGGTTAAAGGAAAAGAGGGAAAAATAGATATTAAAATTGAAGATAATTTATTGAGCTATTTAATAACGGAGGTAGACAATGGTAAATTAAAGATCAAATGGAAAAAGGGAGTGAATATACGAACGAATAAAACAACCCAATTAACGGTGTATTATAGTGGTATTAATGCCGTTGGCTTGTCTGGTTCAGGAGATATAGTTGGTAAAGATTTAATCAAATCTAATGATTTTAGTGTGGCCGTAGCCGGTTCGGGTGATATTGATTTGCACCTAGAAGCAAATAGTGTCAAAGCTGCAATCTCAGGTTCGGGTGATATTGAATTAAAAGGTGTTGCTAAGGTTTTTTCGGGTGCCATAGCTGGTTCGGGTGATATTTCGGCATACGACTTAAAGTCTGAAAAAGCTGTGCTAAAAATATCAGGATCTGGAGATATGACCATTAACGTTAGTAATGAATTGGAAGCGAGAATTTCAGGATCTGGTGATATCAAATACAAAGGAAATCCAAGAATTGAAGATATTAAAGTTAGTGGATCTGGTAGTGTTGGAACCTATTGAGAAATTAAAAAACAAAAAACAAAAAGTTTCAAATTAGCATTAATTTGAAACTTTTTTATTCTTGAAATATTTTTTTAATGGTAGCTATAGAATCGCAAACTTCAACACTTAGCGATACATTTTTTAATTCTTTTATACCATAGATTATATATTTACGGCAAGGATTATTTTCGGTTTGGCTTTTTGAAAAATCGATATCTCCATTATCTAAAATGAGATTTATTTTAATACTGTCTATTTCTGCGGTATTTATTTTATTTTGAACTTCCAACGAATAATTAATTTGTTTGCTTCTAATTATTTGTAGCATCCTGTCGTTTGGTAGCCAGTTACAGGAAGCTTTTTTTCCGCCAAGAAAAAGAAATACTAGACCAATTCCCATGGCAAAGCCAAATCCATAGAGGACAAACCTCTTTCTTAAATCTTGCATATTCGTATCTAAAAGATCAATAAATTAATATCTGTAAACGGTAAATTAAACCAATCGGCAATATTTTTGTTGGTTAAAATTCCGTGGTAAAAGTACATACCTTTTTGCAAACTTTTGTCAAATCTAGCAGCATTTTCTAAACCGCCATTTTCACCAATATTTAGCAGGTATGGAGTAAAGATATTGCTAATAGAAACAGAAGCAGTTCTTGAATATCTCGATGGAATATTAGGTACACAATAATGAATCACACCGTGTTTAATAAGGGTTGGATTGCTGTGTGTTGTCACTTCAGAAGTTTCAAAGCAACCACCACTATCAATACTAACATCAATAATTACCGCACCATCTTTCATTTGTTTAACCATGCTTTCATTAACAAAAACAGGGGTTCTTGCTTTGCCTCGGTAGGCACCAATGGCAACATCACAATCTTTTAATGATTTTAATAAAGTTTTTGGCTGAATTGTTGAGGTTGCAATAGGAAAACTTAATTTATGTTGTAATGACCTTAATTTGGTTAATGAATTGTCAAATACTTCAACATGTGCTCCAAGACCCATTGCAGATCTAGCCGCAAATTCACCAACGGTTCCTGCTCCAATTATTACCACTTTGCTCGGTGGTACACCACCAATATTTCCTAAAAGTAAGCCATTACCTTTATTGATATTATTCATTAATTCTGAGGCAATTAAAACAGATGCAATACCGGCAATTTCACTTAGTGATTTTACCAAAGGATAAATACCATGGTTGTCTTGAATATAATCAAAAGCAATAGCCGTAATTCTTTTTTTTGCTAAAGCTTCAAAGTATGCTTTGTTTTGCGTTTTAATTTGCATGGCCGAAAAAAGAACACTTTGTGGATTCATCATCTTGATTTGTTCTAAAGAAGGCGGCTCGATTTTTAAAATAATATTACAAGCAAAAACATCATTGGTATTATAAGATATTTTTGCACCAGCCTCCGAATATTCATTGTCGGTATAGTTTGTACCATCACCGGCACCCGATTCCACTACTATTCGGTGCCCGTTAGAAGTTAGTGCTTCTACAGCACTAGGGGTTAGGCATATACGTTTTTCTTCGAAATATGTTTCTTTTGGAATACCAATATATAATTCGTCTTTGCGATTTTTTATTTCAAGCATTTCAGGCTTTGGTAAAAGCTCTTCTTTACTAAAAGGTGTTAATTGTTTGGCCATTTTATATTATTTGAATGTTTCTACTATCGTTCTTGTTTAAAGTGAGATAAATAGTTACAGCATCTAAAGGTAATAAATTTTCTACTTTCTGAGGCCACTCTATAAAACACCAGTTATTGTCGTAAAAATATTCTTCTATACCAATATCATATGCTTCTTCTTCGCTTTCAATTCTGTAAAAATCAAAATGATAAATAGTTTCTCCCTTTCGGGAAAGGTATTCGTTTACCAGTGAAAAAGTTGGAGAATTAGCAACTTCATCAACACCCAATTGCTTTACTATTTCTTTAATAAGTGTGGTCTTACCGGCTCCCATTGCACCATAAAAAAGCAAGGTTTTATTTTTAGAGCTAGTAATTATTTCTTTTGCGATATGCGGAATTTCTTGTAAAGAATAAGTTTTGTTCATAGGTATCAGGTATCAGGTATCAGGTATCAGGTATCAGGTATTTGGTATTGGTATCGGGTATTTCGTTTTTTTTTTTTTAGGACTTTCAACTTTCAACTTTCAACTTTTGACTTTCAACTTAAAACTTACCCTTCCATAGCGTGATAAACATGCAACACGTCATCATCATCTTCTAATTTTTCTAATAATTTTTCAACATCAGCGATATCATCTTGTTTTGTAAGTTGTTTGGTTGTGGTTGGAATTCTTTCAAATCCGGAGGAAAGAATTTCTAAATTATTTTCTTCTAGATATTTTTGAATGGTTCCAAATTGTTCAAATGGAGCGTAGATTAAAATACCATCTTCATCTTCAAAAACTTCTTCCACCTCAAAATCGATGAGTTCTAATTCAAAATCCTCCAAATTCAATTTTAGATCTTCAGTTTTTACTCTAAAATTACAAATGTGATCAAACATAAAAATTACAGATCCTGATGTGCCAAAAGTACCATCACATTTATTAAAAACTGCTCTTACATTGGCAACTGTTCTGTTATTATTGTCTGTTGCTGTTTCAATCAATACAGCAACGCCGTGTGGGGCATAACCTTCAAATAAAACTTCTTTATATGCAGCAGTATCTTTTTCTGATGCTTTTTTTATAGCTCTTTCTACATTGTCTTTTGGCATATTTGCCGCTTTAGCATTTTGAATTACTGCTCTTAAACGTGCATTGGAATCCAGACTAGGTCCCCCTTCTTTTACCGCCATAGAAATTTCTTTACCAATTTTAGTAAATGTTTTAGACATGGCTCCCCAACGTTTCATTTTTCTGGCTTTTCTAAATTCAAATGCTCTTCCCATTGTAAATTTTTTATTCGTGAGACTCTAAAAAAATTAATTTCAATTTTTTAGTTAGTCGAACTAATCCCGCTTTTTTCAGCGGGATCTTGGTTAATACCTCGACCCTTGGGTCGATTCCTATTATTGGGTCCAGGGCTTGCCCTGGGGTTTAATACCTTTTATTATCTAAATTAAAAACATGATTGTATTGGTTGTTAAAAGCAAATGTAAATATTACTGTGGATTTATTTGAATTAGAACATTAAAATATTTTTTAATTTGTAAATGAATCTTGATAAGATAGATAAAAAATAGAATTATATTTATAGTCTTATAATTTAATTCATTAAAACAAGTATGAGTAATATATTTAAAGCGGTAAACACAATAGGTTATAAACCGAGTAAAGATCGTTATGCCAATATGAAATATAGAAGAACAGGTAAAAGCGGCTTGCTTTTGCCGGAAATTTCTATTGGTTTATGGCATAATTTTGGTTTTACAGACGATTTTAAAAATGCAAGGGATATATTAAAAACAGCCTTTAATATTGGTATTACTCATTTTGATTTGGCCAATAATTATGGCCCGCCTTATGGTGCAGCTGAAAGTAATTTTGGAACTATTTTTAAACGAGATTTTAAACCTTTTAGAGATGAATTGATTATTTCTACCAAAGCTGGCTGGGATATGTGGCCAGGGCCGTATGGAGATTTAGGATCTAGAAAATATCTAATAGCTAGTTTAGACCAAAGTTTAAAAAGAATGGGGCTTGATTATGTAGATATTTTTTATCATCACCGACCAGACCCTAATACACCGTTGGAAGAAACCATGGGAGCACTCGATCAAATAGTAAGACAAGGAAAAGCGCTATATGTAGGCATTTCGCAATATTCAGCCGATGATACTTTAAAGGCCGCTAAAATATTAAAAAAATTGGGTACGCCATGTCTTATTCACCAACCTAGATACAATATGATGGATAGGTGGGTAGAAGATGGTTTATTAGACAGCATTGAAAAAGAAGGTATCGGTGCTATAGCTTTTTCTCCATTAAGTCAAGGAATTTTAACGAATAAGTATTTAAAAGGATTTCCAAAAAATTCTAGAGCCGTAAAAGATGGTAGATATTTAAAAGTAGACCAAATTAGCAAAGAGATGCTTTTAAAAGTAAAAAAACTGCATGATATTGCAAGTTCTAGAGGTCAAAGTTTGGCACAAATGGCAATAGCATGGTTGCTTAAAGATGAGCGTATTACGTCGGTATTAGTTGGTGCAAGTAGCGCTGAACAATTATTAGATAGCGCCAAAGCTTTAGATAATTTAAAATTTTCAGAAGAAACATTACAAAAAATTGAAAAAATTCTCCAATAATTTCAAGCTATAATTGTTTTTTTTAACTTCCCTGATTGGTGTAGGTAGGTTTTTATTAACTCAAAACTCAAAACTCATAACTCAAAATCACACCTGAATCACTCCCATATTAAAATCCTTTTCAATTGGTGCATGATTGGCGGCTTCGATACCCATTGAAATCCATTTTCGTGTATCTAAGGGGTCAATAATTGCATCTGTCCAAATTCGAGCAGCAGCATAATAAGGTGAGGTTTGTTTTTTATATTTATTGGTAATGGTTTCTAATATTTCTTGTTCTTTTTCTGGGGTAATTTTTACACCTTGTTTTTTTAACGAAGCGGTTTCTATTTGTAACAATACTTTGGCTGCTTGTGCACCACCCATTACAGCCAACTCGGCACTTGGCCATGCAAAAATAAGTCGGGGGTCATAAGCTTTCCCACACATGGCATAATTACCTGCACCATAAGAGTTGCCAACAATTACTGTAAATTTCGGTACAACCGAATTGCTTACAGCATTTACCATTTTAGCGCCATCTTTAATAATACCTCCATGTTCCGATTTACTCCCTACCATAAATCCGGTAACGTCTTGTAAAAACACAAGAGGTATCTTTTTTTGATTGCAATTCGCTATAAACCTAGTGGCCTTATCTGCAGAATCAGAATAAATAACCCCGCCAAATTGCATTTCTTTTTTTCCGTTTTTCACTACCTTTCTTTGATTGGCAACAATACCAACGGCCCACCCATCTATTCGGGCATATGCACAAATTAATGTTTTCCCGTAATCGGATTTGTATTCTTGCAGTTCAGAATTATCAACCAACCGTTTGATAATTTCTTTCATATCATATTGGTCGGTTCTTGAATCTGGCAAAATACTATAAATTTCTTCTGCATTTTCTTTTGGTTGAATTGTGTCTACCCTGTTAAAACCAGCCTTGTTATAATGCCCAATTTTCCCAATAATATTTTTAATGATATTTAAAGCATCTTTATCGTTTTTAGCTTTATAATCACAAACACCCGAAACTTCTGTATGTGTTGTTGCGCCGCCTAAAGTTTCATTATCAATTACTTCACCAACTGCTGCTTTTACCAAATAACTTCCCGCAAGGAAAATACTACCTGTTTTATCTACAATAATAGATTCATCACACATAACGGGTAGGTATGCACCTCCTGCAACACAACTCCCCATAACAGCTGCTATTTGCGTAATACCCTGACTGCTCATAATGGCATTGTTTCTAAAAATTCGCCCGAAATGTTCTTTGTCAGGAAAAATTTCTTCTTGCATGGGCAAATAAATACCAGCACTATCTACCAAATATATAATTGGTAATTTATTTTCCATTGCAATTTCTTGGGCTCGCAAATTCTTTTTTCCTGTAATGGGAAACCATGCACCAGCTTTAACTGTGGCATCATTAGCAACTACAATACATTGTTTGCCAGAAATGTAACCTATTTTAACGACAACCCCACCTGAAGGGCAGCCACCATGTTCTTTATACATTTCATCTCCTGCAAAAGCGGCAATTTCTATAGCATTAGAATTTTTATCCAAAAGAAACTCAATACGCTCTCTTGCAGTCATTTTACCCTTTGCATGAAGCTTTGCTATACGAGATTTACCCCCGCCGGCATACACTTCGATAAGTTTTTTTCGCAGTTTAGAGAGTAAAAGTTTGTTGTGATCTTCGTTTATGTTTTGCTGAATGTTCATTAAATAATTGTAATTTTCAATGGCTAAAGTACAAAATGCATGTTAATAAATGTTAAAAATATACCTAGATAATAAATACCTAGGTAAATAAAATAAAAATGACTACCTTTGTCAAAAATATAATATATAAAATGAAAACAAATAAAATAATTTATTGGAGTACAACAGGTTTATTAAGCGGATTGTTATTGATGTCGGCTTGGATGTATATTTTTAAAAATGAGATGATTAGTCAGGTTTTTACAAGTTTTGGATATCCAACTTATTTGATTTATCCACTAGTGGTTTTAAAAATAGCTGCTGTCATAGTTTTGTTAACGCAAAAGCAGAATTTTATTAAATATTTGGCTTATGCCGGATTGTTCTTTGAATTTATATTGGCATTTTTTGCTCATATTATGGTTAAAGATGGTGAACAGATTACAGCGGTAATTGCAATGTTGTTGTTAGTTAGCTCATATATTTATAGTAGTAAAGTATTTAATTTTAAAGTAAAGTAACATGAAAAAAATAATAACCCTTGGGGGAAGTAATAGCAAGCATTCAATCAATAAAAAATTGGCGGAATATACCGGTGATTTAATTGAAAATGTAAGTGTAGTAAAAATAGATTTAAACGCATTTGAAATGCCAATGTATTCTATAGATTCTGAAAATGATAATGGCTTTTCAGATGCGACAAAGTCTCTCAATGAAATATTTGATAATGCCGATGGATTTGTGATTTCATTGGCTGAACATAACGGTGCCTATACCTCGGTATTTAAAAACACTTATGACTGGTTGTCAAGAGTAGAGGCAAAGGTGTGGAGAGACAAACCCATGATTTTGTTAAGTACCTCACCTGGAGGTAGAGGAGGCGAGACCGTTTTGAATATTGCCTTAGGGCAATTTCCAAGAATGGGAGCAAAAATTGTGGGCAGTTTGGCAGTACCGTCGTTTAATGATAATTTTAAAGGAGGTGCACTTGTTGATGTAGCATTAAAAAATAAGATTGCAGAGTTGGTTGCCTTATTTGAAAAAGAGATCTAGCTATGAAAAACCAAAAAAGAAAAGCAGATATTTCATTAGATGCTGAAAAAAGCAAAGCATTTTTTAATATCAAACGAACGGCAAGTTGGTTGGATCAAAAGGTGAATGATTTTTTAAAACCATATAAAATATCAGAGCAACAATATAATATTTTAAGAATTTTACGCGGTGCAGGTGAGCAAATAACTGTAAATGTGATCAAAGAGAGAATGATACATAAATCGCCTAATGCAACTCGTTTGATGGATAAATTATGTGATAAAAAATTAATTCAACGAACGCGATGCGAGAATGATAGGAGAATAGTTTATGTAAAGATTTCCAATATAGGATTAGAATTATTAGATCAAATTAACTTTGAAGAATTTGATAATACAATTCAAAATTTAAGTATTGAAGAAGCAAAAAAACTCAATGCACTTTTAGATAAGGTTCGTAAATAATGAGTGAAACAGAAAATAATCGATAGAATTTCTTGTGGTTCTTACAGGAAGTTTGTTTAAAATATAGATCATGAAAAATATATTATACAGAGCTGGAGAAAGAGGATATGCAAATTATAATTGGTTGCAGGCCAATTATTCATTTAGTTTTGGTAACTATTATAACCCTATGAGATCAAATTTTGGAGCACTACGTGTTCTTAATGATGATGTAATTCAGGGAGGTATGGGCTTTGGCGAACACCCACATGATAATATGGAAATTATTACAATTCCCTTAGAAGGAACTTTGGCCCATAAAGATTCGATGAGTGAGTCATGGGTTCCTTTACGAGCTGGAGAAGTACAGGTTATGAGTGCAGGTAAAGGTATTGTGCACGCTGAAAAAAATAATGATTCAGCAGATTTTATCAATTTATTTCAAATTTGGATAATACCAGAAGAAATGGAAGTAGAACCTGCATATGATCAAATGAAATTTGAAGCATCGGGAAGAAATAATTTGTTGCAAATATTGGTTAGTTCATATAAAGATAAGCAAACCAAAAGTTTAAAAATTCATCAGGATGCTTTGATTTCAAGAATTGATCTTAGTAAAAATAAGGATTATACATATAATTTAAAATCTAATGAACACGGGGTTTATGTGATGTTGATCTCGGGAGAAATTACTATAGCAAATAATATTTTGGAAAAAAGAGATGCTATGGGAATTTATAAAACTTCAAATTTTTCTGTAAAAGCAAATCAAAATTCAGAGCTTTTATTTATTGAAGTACCTATGGTATTTTAATCAAAAGGCTCCCCTGCTTACCGCAGGCAGGCCCGATGCTTGCGTCGGGGTTTCTATGAAACATCATCACTATCTGCTGGCAAGTCAGGCTCGAAAGGGAATCAAAAGAGTGAATTACGAATTTTGACATTTACATCTGCACATAATTAGAAGCAGGAATACTTTTAGGTACTTCAGTTTCTCCAATAATTTCGAGGATATCAATTTCTATATCCCTGGCCATTGTTGTAATTGGTACATCATTAGCTGTACCTTCAAAGGGGTTTTCGCTTACTTCTCCAATACGTTCCATGGTGTGAAAAACCCAAGTTACAATTCCAACTAACGTCAAGCCTTAAGTGCTTAAATTCAGGTGATTACTAAAACCGACGTCTTCGGGTTTAATTTCAAATTTAGCAATATTTCTTTTAATTCTGTTGACTAGTTTTAGTTTTCTTTTTT
>JAKITQ010000056.1 GCA_021647985.1 Flavobacteriaceae bacterium
CATTTTTTACACTGGTATTGCTCTCTAGTAGATAACCAATAATGCTCTTGGTGTTGACATTTCTTGCACGAAATACCCTGTTTATCTCTTTCTGATTTAAAATGAACTTTGCAACTACTCTCATCAGAAAACTGTTTGAAAAAATATCGAATTATCATATATAACTGTTTAATTATCAATTAGTAAAATACAAAATATTTTGATTTTATGCAAGGAATCCGATAGTCATAATAAATAAAGTTAATATTTGAATCAATAATACTTTTGATTAAATAGTTACATTAAGAATTTCAATAGTAAATGCATTGCAATGGAAATGATTTTTTAAAAGATTAAAAGTGTGAAATGTAATGAAATACTGATATTATACGTAATAAGACTGACATTTAACAAGTACTGTTACCTATTTCATCTAATATTAATATCTTTATCAAGTTAATTCCAAATTAAATATGAAAAGACGACAATTTATTCAAAAAGCAGCTTTAACTTCGTTTACCACCCTTATCGGGGCAGAAATCGTTTTCGGTTCTAATATGCCAAAAGACTATCAACCATTAGCATTACAAGATCCAGACCCGTTTAAATTATTTAATTTAGATAAGGAGATGGTGGTTTTGAATGAACGACCGTGGAATATAGAGGCAAAGGCACATTTACTAGATGATAAAGTGACCCCCAATGATAAAATGTTTATCAGGAACAATGGTATAATCCCTAAGGAAATTGATGATAGAAAATGGACTTTAACCATTGATGGTGAATCGGTTATAAAGAGCACATCTTATACTTTAACCACATTAAAATCAAAATTTAAAGCATATTCTTACCAGCTTACTTTAGAATGTGGAGGAAATGGCAGAAGCGAATTTAATCCACCAGCAAAAGGCAACCAATGGACAATTGGAGCTGTGCAATGTGCCAACTGGACGGGTGTTAGGCTCAAAGATCTTTTGGAAGATGCGGGAATTAAAAGTGATGCAGTTTATATTGGTTTTCATGCAGCAGATACACATTTAAGTGGTGATGCAGGTAAAGAGCCTATTTCTAGAGGGATGCCCATGGCAAAAGCTTTACAAAATGAAACTTTAATTGCCTATAAAATGAACGGTAATGATATTCCACTGGCGCACGGTTTTCCTTTAAGGTTAGTTGCCGGAGGTTGGCCCGCATCAGTATCTGGTAAATGGGTGCAACGAATTAGCATAAGAAATATAGAGCACGATGGTGCAAAAATGAAAGGAATGGCATATCGAGTTCCTCGTTTGCCCGTAGCTCCCGGTGATAAGGTAAAAGATGAGGATATGCAAATTATTGAATCAATGCCTGTTAAATCTATTATTACCTATCCCAAAACAGGAGCAATTATTCCAAAAGAAAAATCCTTAAAAATAAGAGGGCATTGCTGGGCTGGTGAATTACAAGTTAAAGAAATGGAATATTCTATAGATTATGGAGCAACTTGGCATTCATGTACTTTAGAAAAACCGATTAACAGATTAGCTTGGCAACATTTTTCTGCGAAAATAAATTTTCCAAAACAAGGTTATTATGAGGTTTGGGCAAGAGCAACGGATGAAAAAAATATTTCTCAACCCATGTTAGTTCCTGGTTGGAACCCAAAAGGGTACTTAAACAATGCATGTCATAGAATTGCTGTAAAGACTACATAATGAGTAACTTAGATAAATTAAAGAAAAAATCTAAAAGAGCAAAAGGCTTTTTTATATTGACCTTGATTATTGGTATTGGTTTACTTTTGTATTTTGCATTTTTGTTTTTTAATCAAAGCTCGAGCGAAAACCAAATTAATGCGCCTAAAACAAAAGAAGATATTGACAAAATAGAAAATGGTATCCATGTAAGAACTGGTTTAAAAAATGCAATTGGTTTAATGGCCGTTGTAAATAATTGCACCAATTGCCATTCTGCCCAATTGGTTATACAAAATAGAATGAATAAAGACAGGTGGGATGCAACTATTAAGTGGATGCAAGAAACACAAAATTTATGGCCTTTAGGTGATAATCAAGAGATTATAGTAAATTATCTGATCACCAATTATCCACCCATTGATAAGGGTAGAAGAGAGGCTTTAAAAAACTTGGAATGGTACGACTTAAATGAATAAGGTTTCAATAGTCGGTTTTGTTTTTATATACGATTGATTTATAGTTGGTAGTATGACAACACTTAGATTCGGCAACTCGTTGATATCCAGTATTTTTATTCAACATGCATAACTCAAAATTACACGAAGTGTTGCTGTATATCACTGTTTTAAAAAGTTTGAATAATTTGAATATTTATATTTATCTCTGGTAGACAAGTTTAATAAAACATCGATATGTGGGCTAGGTAAGGATAATATTATTTAATCTACATTGGCTTTTTGCTAATAACAAACTTCAATACTGCGTCAATTTTATTTCACTTTGTTGATTTTATCGTAACTTGTTGCAATAAGATTGTGCGCATTTATATTTTAAAAAATATTCATTAAATAATTTTTAAAGTATTTCATTATTTTTGTCATATTTACAAAATATAATCATTTTTAATTTTTTTACTAAACGTAAAACACTACATATGAAAAACACCATATTAATTTTAGGATTTTTAGCCATTTTTAATTTTGTTCATTCCCAAACCATGGGTACTATGACCGACTCTAGAGATAATAAATCCTATAATACAATTACTTTTGATGATGAATCATCGGGTACATCAGTTACATGGATGTCTCAAAATTTAAATTACAAAACCCCTGAATCTTATGTTCATCCTGAAAACGATAGTTTAATAAAAGATATAGGATTATTATACACTTGGGAAGGAGCTATAAAAGCATGTCCGGAAGAATGGCATTTAGCATCCGATGATGAGTGGAATAATTTAATAGATCAATTTGGCGGTTTTAATACTGCAGCTGAATTTTTAAAGAGCGAAGAAGGGTGGAATGCCAGTGGTAATGGTAACAATAGTAGTGGTTTTAACGTTTTTCCGGCAAGTTTTCGTGGAACTAATGGTCTTTTCAGTTTTACTGGTGGTGGTGCTGATTTTTGGACAGCTTCCTCTTCAAATGAGCATAAAGCCTGGAGGTATTATTTTTATTATGGTTATACAAAAGTGAATCGCATTGAAAAAAATAAAGACTATGCATTTTCTTGTCGCTGTGTTATGAATTGATTTTAACTTGAGTTCGACTTACTAAAAAATTGAAATTAATTTTTTAGCGCCTCACAAATAAAAATTAGATAATCTATTTTTTAGGATTTAAAGCTTTCTTTTTAAAATTAAGATCAAGTACATTAAAATTATTTGCGGCTTTCACCAAGAGGGTAGAACCAATAGTTTCGAACAAATGATTGGTTTTTATAATAAATTCAGCCTGTTTTTCTATTTTATAATTGGGTATACCAACCAAGGTGAGATTGGTAGATTTTGAATACTTTTGAATTAAATCATAGAAGGGGCTTTGATCAACAAAGTTGTCAATAATCTTTATCGTAACGTTTACCCTTAAATCTTCTACAAGTTTTGCGATTTTTTTATGAATAATAGCACTGTTAACCTGATCGTTATTTACGTATAAAACCCTGATATTCGTATTGCTCCATTTAGATGATGCAATGATAAATCGTGCGATATTTAACATCATTTCAGCATTTTTACTATCGGTTTCTCGCCACCAAAGGTCTACAGTTTCATAATTTCCAAATTTAATTTTTCTGTCAAAATCTAAGTAAAGTAAGTTATAATCTAAATGAAGTAAGTTTGCTGTCATTTTAAAATATTCTTCAGAATTTTCTAAGCCTTTTGGCCAGCCCATCATTATCGTATTGGGTTCTACACCCGAAAATCCAAATGTTGTAGCAATATTGGTAATGCCTTGATAAATATTATCTACTTTTATTTGTCTTCCAAAAATACCTAGTTCTCTAAAGGTTTCATCTCTTACGATTTGTTCGGTTTTTCTTAAGGGTTTGGTGTTATTTTTATCTAATATGAGTTTAAAATTAGTAACTATTCCTGTTCTACCCGAAACAGTTTTACTTAATTCTAATAAATAAGATTGATGGCTGCTTTTTCCACTAAAGAGAATAATATTTGGATTCCAATTGGAATTTTCATCTACTTTGGCATCTATTTTTTTTAAGCCTTTGCTTACAATGTTTTCCCATACACTTCGCCATACGTCGTTGGTTTGTAGATGAACTTCTTTTCTTTGCAAACCAAAATAGAGTCCGCCAATTACAGTCAAAGCACCAATCATGGCGAGCATATCTAATTTAAACATCACACCAAAAGAAGCTATAAAACCAAGTAAGCCAATCCAGCGTTTGATTTTAAATGAAGGTTGAAAATCTGGATTCGCCCAGCTTTCTAAAAAATAAGTAAGATTTATAAAGCCATAAGCGGCAAGGTAGAACATAGAAACCACACGCGCGATTACATCTAATTCACCTATTAAAATACCAGCTTCAGCAATAACAAACACCATAAATAATGCATTAACTGGCTCATTATTAATTCCTTTACCTTTTGCAAATATCTTAGGAGTTACCTTATCTATTGACATGGCCTGTAAAATCCTAGGTCCACCAAGAATTCCTCCTAAGGCCGAAGATAAGGTAGCACCCCATATTCCGGCAACAACAGCTGGAGCGAATAAGGCTATTTTCATTAAAATATTATAATCTGATTTTAATACTTCTGAGTTGATATTGTAAGCCATAAATACAGCAAGAGCAATGTATACAATCAGACCAACCCCAATGGCTGTTAAAGTTCCTATTGGAATAGATTTTTTAGGGTCTTCTAAGTCTCCGCTCATGGCTATTCCAGCTGTAAATCCGGTAACGGCCGGGAAAAATATAGCAAACACAACTTCTAGCGAAATAGATTCTTCACTAGCAAACATTTTTACGGTTGTTGGAGCAAATTCATCAGTTCCAAAAAAGATAGAAACTAAGGAAATGATAATGGCAGCTAAAATAAAGAATTGGACTTTTAAAGCAAAGGATGTACTAATTAAGGCTAGAGCCGTAAGGCAAATTAAAGCAATACTTCCTGTTAATCTAAGGTCGTTTATAGTGGTGCCTAAACCAAAATAGGCATTAAAACTCTCAGAAAAACCGATTAAATATAAGGCTATAGAAAAAGCTGTACCAATATATAAGGCAATACCGATGGAACCGCCAATAGGTACTCCCATACTTCTAGATAAGATATAATAAATACCTCCGGCACCAATTTTTTTATCTGTTGCAACCGATGAGACACTTAAACCAGTGGTAACAGCAATTACATGGGCAATAACAATTATAACAATGGCGCCTAATAAACCTGCATTACCAACTACCCATCCCAATCGCATATACATGATTACACCCAAAATGGTTAAGATAGATGGTGTAAAGACCCCTGCAAAAGCTCCGAATTTTATTTTATTTGCCATTTATTAGTAAAAATTGTGTTTTAACATTTTACAAATAATTTGTATATAATTTTTTGAATATTTATGTTCAAATATATACTTTATATTCTATCTGCATTATTTATTTCTTGCATTCAAAAAAGAGAGGCTGCCCTTTTAGGCAGCCTCTTAAAAAATCAATATTTAATGGTTAAACTAAACACCATCTTTTAATAATTTTTGCCACCTTTCTAATTCTTCCCAGTGACCTTGTTCTGCTAATAATGCCTGTGCAGCCCAATTATATGTAATATCTTTATGTGTAAGAAAAGCAGGGCCTGCTTCAACTAAAATATCATGTAATACTTCCGTTTTAGTATTTGACAGTAAATAATAATTGGTAATACCTTTGTTGTACAATAATTGTTGGATTTTTGGACCAATCCCTTCAACTTTTGTTAAATCATCTTTGTAATCAGTAGATTTAGCAGTAGAATCTTGAGACCCAAATATTTGTTTTAGTAACCATCCTAATATAATTCCTAATATAAAAGCGGCTAATAACCATAGTATCCAGGGCCAAAAAACATCTGATCCATCACATGAAGTTGTATTAATTTGTATTGCTAACATAATTTTTATTTTTTATTTTTTAATTCTTATTTCTACACGTCTATTATCTTGTTTTCCTTTATGGGTTGCATTCGTAGCAATTGGCATAGACTTACCTTTTGTTTCCACTTTAATTTGATCTTCTAAAACGGCTCTGGAAATCAAATGACTTTTAAATTCATTAGCACGATCTAATCCTAACTGCATATTGTATTCTGTAGTTCCATCAGAATCTGTATGACCCGTTAAAATAACAGTATCACCAGTTTCGATTAATAGAGATGCTAATTTATCAAAATAAGCAGTGATATTCGCTTCTTTGACTTCATCTGTAGAATCATATTTGTAATGTATTTTTGTATGATCAAAATACTCTTCGATAAAACCATTTCTTGTAACCCATTTAAAACGAGACTCATGCATTATATTTATTTTGGCATTCTCACATTCTCCTCCTTTTCGGGAGTCAAAAGTAATTTGATCATCTGTTAATTCTGTTTTAAAAAGAATTCTGATTTCTGCTGCCCTTACAAGAGCCTTTGATTCATCTTCTCCATCAAAATATGGAGCAACAATTAAAAGTGTTTCACCTTCTTTTTGCAGAGAAAGTATTTCTTTTTTCTTTGAAGGCCACAAATCATTTGTGATCACTTTTTCTGAGCTACAATCGAAAATCAAAGGACCGTACGCTACTTCAACAATTTCTTCTGACTCTTCACAGCAAACAACTGTTTCTTTATACCAATTCCAGCTAAACCAAATCAGTAATAAAAAGAGTAAGAAAATGATAAAAGCTAATAGTTTTTTCATTTAGGTTAATTTTAGGTTAATTTATTTACATGGTAAATATAAAAAAAATGTGCTAAATATCCACTAGTACACAGTTTTTGTTTTTTGAATTTAAAGAAAACATGGTTCTATCCCTGTGTTTATTGTTATTTATGTTTCGCCTGAAGAGTTTCATATTTATAAAGTTTTTTGTCGAATAAAAGAATAAGAGACCCTTACGGCTTTTTGAAACACCTACTTTAAGATGTTATTAAAAAAAGTATGAATTTGCCCTGTAATATAAATGATTAATTAGGTTGTAATTCGCAGAATAAGAGTACTTTTGCGCCCAATTTGAAATCAATTTTATGAAGCGTATCAATCAATACAAAAAACTTTTTAAGATAGAAGGACCTATCCAACTAAAAGAACTCAAAAAAACTTACAGAGGATTGGTAAAAGAATGGCACCCTGATAAATTTCAGGATGAAGAGAAAAAAGAAGAAGCAGGCCTTAAAAGTTTGGATATTATTGATGGATACCATTTTTTAGTGAGTATATCTCCAGAAACTAAAGAAGCCAATTTAGAGGAATATGCTAATACTATTTCCCAATCGCAAGTGGCAGATTTTCATCATAAAAGTATGCGATTAGAGGTGACATATACAGATGGGAATACCTATGAGTATTTTGGTGTAAACCAAAAATTATTTAATAAATTTGCAAATAGTAAGTCATTGAATAATTTTGGAAAAAGAAAAATTTTCAATTCTTTTCTTTATAGAAAAATGAAAAAAGCCAAAGAAATAGCTTAATTTTTTTTAATACAAATCAGTTTATTAAGGTTGTTTTTGTTACCTTAATAATGGCCTTTGGTTACTACCTTAAAATTAGGGGTGCTTTGGCAAAATTATTTCACAATGGCAAATAAACAAAAAGGACAAGAAGAAATACTGCATAAATTAAATATTCAGGCATTAAATTCGATGCAGGAAGAAGCATTAACGTGTATTGAGTCTAATTCCAATACAATCATATTGTCTGCAACTGGAACTGGTAAAACATTGGCATTTACATTGCCTTTATTAAATACTTTATCCACCCATTCTAAAGAAATACAAGCATTGATATTAGTTCCCTCACGAGAATTAGCCATTCAAATAGAACAAGTTATTCGCTCTATGGGTTCGGGTTATAAGGTAAATGCGGTGTATGGAGGTAGATCGATGTCTAAAGACAAAATTGAGTTAAAACATCTGCCTGCAATTTTGATTGGTACCCCAGGAAGAATAGCAGATCACTTTAGTAACAATCGTTTTTCAAAAGACTCCATTAAAACCTTGATTTTAGATGAGTTTGACAAATCGTTAGAAGTAGGTTTTGAATATGATATGCGAGGAATTATCAATCAATTATCTGGTTTAAATAAACGCATATTAACATCTGCTACACAGAGCATTAAGATTCCTGATTTTGTGGGAATTAAAGACCCAAAAACAATTAATTATTTAGGAGCTCATGTTTCAAAATTGACTGTTAAAACTGTAATTTCTCCAAGCCGAAATAAATTGAATACGCTGTTGCATTTACTAAACCATATTGGTCAGGAGCAAGGTCTTATTTTTTGCAATTTAAAAGATAGTATTCAAGGAGTGAGTTCTTTTTTAGAAAGCAAACATATAAAACACGGTTGTTTTAATGGCGGTATGGAGCAAAAAGATAGAGAGCGTTCGTTGATTAAGTTTAGAAATGGAACCAATCAATTATTAATTGCAACTGATTTAGCCGCTCGAGGAATTGATGTACCCGAAATGAAATTCATTATTCATTATGAATTACCACTTTTAAAAGAAGAGTTTATACATAGAAACGGTCGAACTGCACGTGTAGCAGCAAAGGGTACTGCTTATGTTATAAAGTGGAAAAATGAAGCGTTGCCTAAGTTTATCAAAAATGCTGCGTTGCAAGATATTTCTAAACAGGCTATTAGGAAGCCTATATTTTGGGAAACCCTATTTATATCTGGTGGTAGAAAAGATAAAATATCAAAAGGAGATATTGCAGGATTGTTTTTAAAACAAGGTGGACTTACCAAAGATCAATTGGGCTTGATTGAGTTAAAACAAGATTGTGCCTTTGTAGCTATACCTGTAAGCATAGCTGATTCATTGGTTTCTAAATTGAACAATACCAGATTAAAAAAGAAAAAGGTACGAATAACTATCCTTTAATTAATCGTTTTTTTAGTTGTATATTTTTGTAATTCATTTAATATTAACATGTGCTTTTGCGCCTGCAAAATAAATTTTTATATGAAGCGCATAAATGAATACAAGAACCTTTTTGGAATCGAAAACGAAATTAAACTAAAGGTTTTAAAAAAGAGTAGCCTAAATTTAGTTAAAGAATGGCATCCAGATAAATTTCAAAACGGAGATTCCTTACAAGGTGAAGAAGAGGGAAATAGTGTCTGGTCGGAAATAGATCAAAATTAAAACCGTTTCTTATTGTCGCTTTTCCATATTTCTTAAGTTTTTGATACTAACTACAGCATCTAAAAATTAATAAAAATAAAAACCACTCAAAAATAAATTGGTTTATAAAATTCGCCTATTTCCGACCAGGCACTAAATAGCCGTAAAATTATTGATGGCTATTATTTTCTTCTAAGTATTGCACCCGAAACAAAAGCATTAAACTTAGATGCTTACACAGAAACCATAACTAATTCTGGTATTGCAGATTATAATCATAAAGGATTATTACTTGAAATTACTTTTCTAGACGGAACAATGTATAAATATTTCGGTGTAACAAAACAAGTCTACACTAAAATGATTAATAAGTAATAAACTAAATCGTTTTGCTAAACCCACTATATTTCCTCATTATATATATAGCTTAGCGAAGCGTTCGCTTTTAATATGAATCTTATTGAATCTACCAAAAATGGCTTTCAAAATATAATTTTAAAGCCATTTTTATAAATATAAGAAATAGAATTTAAATATCTTTAACTTCTGCTCCTGGAGCGTTTGTTTTAATAGAAGCAATTCCTTTTTCAACGCCATCTTCATTAGCGTACATTTGGCTAGTTCCAATTACTTGACCATTTGGAGCTTTTAAATTAAAGTAAGGGCTATTATCCTTAGCAGTTAATCTTTCCCACATGTCATTGTTTCCACAGTTAGTTTTTACAGATTCAATTCCGTTTAGCGCACCATCTTTTTGTTTGTACTCTTGACTAGATAAAATAATTTGTCCATTAGCAGCTTTAAGGTGAAAGTGCCATAGATTTGCTTTTTCGTTAAATTGTAATTCAAACATAATTCTATATTTATTTGTTAATATTTAATTACTGTAAATATCTGAAAAAATATTTAATTATTAAAATATTTAGGTGTAATTTAATGTAAAAAATCAATCCTGGCCTAAATAAAATTCAGGACAAATCAAAAGTATTAAATTTGCTGTAAAAAAAGATTAAAAACAGTCATAAATCAAAAAGAACCCCCTAGACAGTAATATTTGGTGGTTATTTTTGACATAAGAGAAAGTGTTTTTTGTTGTACAACTCAAAGATATTTGAGATACTTTAAATTCTTTCTCTTTTTTTATTAATTTTAAAAACGTTTAGGACGGGATTGAAGTAAGCTAAATTATTATTTAATGGATTCATTAACACAAATAGTATTAGGAGCAGCTGTTGGAGAAGCTGTTTTAGGAAGAAAAATAGGTAATAAAGCAATCTTATGGGGAGCAATTGCAGGTACAATTCCTGATTTAGATGTACTGTCCAAATTTTTTACCGATACTGTATCTGCTTTAGAAATACATAGAGGTTTAACCCATTCTTTATTTTTTTGCATACTTTTTTCGCCAGTAATGGCTTGGTTAATGGGGGGAATCTATAGAATTAAAGAAGCAACTTTTAAGCAATGGATACTGTTTTATTTTCTTGTTTTGGTGACGCATCCTTTATTAGATGCGCATACCACATGGGGAACTAAACTTTTTTGGCCTTTAGATATTCGTTTAGCATATAAAAATATTTTTGTAATAGATCCAATATATACTTTACCATTATTGCTTTGTATAATAGCTGTACTATTTTATAAACGAACAAATCCTATAAGGAAAAAAATAAATAATTTGGGTTTAATTATTAGCTCTTCATATATAATATTGACAGTAGTTTTTAAATTAATTAGCTATAACGTGTTCAAAAAAAACTTGCAAGAACAACATATAAATTATACTGATATTATTGTTAAACCAACAGCCTTAAATAGTGTTTTATGGGTTGCCAATGTAGATATTGCTGATTCCTATTTAATAGGTTACTATTCTCTTATGGATAAGGATAAAAAAATAACATTTACCTCTTACCCCAAGAATCATGAATTGCTTGGAGACTTAAAAGACGATCCAAAAGTAAAAAGATTGATTGCTGTTACCGAATCATGGTATACGATATCAAAAGTTGATGATAAACTTTATTTAAACGATTTACGATTCGGACTCTTATCTATGAAACCTAATGAAGATAGGTTTGTTTTTAGTTTTTTATTAGAGCATGTTGACAATTTATTGGTTATTTCTGAAAAGAAGAAGGAAATAGAAGATGGTCAAGAAATTATTGAGGGTTTATGGAAAAGGATAAAAGGAGTTTATTAATTTTTTTGTGCAGACACTATATAGCCATTTATTCTAATCTATAATATTATTAAAATTCATATAACATACTGTAATTGAAATAGTTCAATAGTTTTAAATAACACCAAACTTTGTCAAAATGTTTTTAGTTTTTAATAATGAAAGGCTCTAGTTTAATTTAGCGTTGATATTTGTAAACAAAGTCGATTGTTCTGTTTTATTGGATGTAATTTTTAACATCGAGTAACCCCGAAGCCTTTAAAATTAGGTAATGCGAATGTAATAGCTATTTTAAACTAGAGCCTAATGAAACTAAAACCAATAACAACAATTCAAATTGATAATATTTATCATATATTTATTTATTTTAATAAAATTTATTCTCTTTATGATTACACTCCCTCTTATTGCCGGTACACTTGCCTCAATGTTACACGTTATTTCTGGTCCAGATCATCTGGCAGCAGTAACACCTTTAGTTATAGAAACCAAAAGAAAAGGTTGGAAAATAGGCTTGTTTTGGGGTTTTGGACATTTGTTAGGAATGTTATTAATTGGTGTTTTGTTTCTTTTATTTCAGGACTTTATTCCTGTAGAAACCATTTCAGAATATAGTGAGCAAATGGTTGCTTTTGTTTTAATTGGAGTAGGTCTATGGGCTTTTTATAGAATATTTAAATCACCTAAAACACATTTACACCCTCACATTCATACTGAAAATGAGAATTATATTCATATTCATAAACACGATCATCATGATCACAATGAGCATCAGCATTCACATAAAAAAATAATAAAGCAGAATGTAATTTCTTCTTTTGGAATTGGATTTCTTCACGGATTAGCTGGTGTTGCTCACTTTTTGTTATTATTACCTGTTTTAGGTTTTGAAAATCAATTTGATGGCATAATGTATATTATAGGTTTTGCTGTTGGAACTGTTTTAGCAATGACAGCTTATGCTTTGATTCTTGGGAAATTAACAAATTATACAAAAGCACAACATAACGAAACCTTTTTTAAGGGAATCCGTTTTGCAGGAGGATTATTTGCAATAGTAATTGGCCTGTATTGGTTGTATCTTTCAATTAACAATTAACAATGTACATTATCAACTATCAATAAAATCTCACAAATAACAATGCGGTGATTTCCTGTATCTGCGATGTACAATATATCTTTATTTGTTGTAATTGAAAAGGGCCAATAAACAGCACTTTGTGTTCCTAAGAGGTTTTCTTTAAACTCACTGCTTGTTTGAAAATTTTGTCTACCAATTAAATAATCTGCGTTTTCATTATTCTTTGTAGGAATTTTACTAAAACCTAAAATTCTACTATTTCCTGTATCGTTTACTAAAATTCCATCTTGATAAAAGCATGTATCATAAGTCCAATTTAAAGTATTTCTTTCTGGTGATAACCGAAACTGGTTTTGACCACAAGCATCAAAATTTTCTTGCCCAATGATAATATCTGCCTGTTTGTTGAAGGCTTCATTTTTATCATTCCAAATTAATACTCTGTAAAATTGAGTATCTGCAATCGCTAAATTTCCTTTATCATTTACTTTAATAGAATAGGGCCAAATAGGTTCATTATTTTCGTAATCGCGGGTGTTAAAATTTGGTTTTCCAATAACATTAACTGCTTTTGTGTAATTTTTTGTAGGAATAGAGTCATAAAACAATACTCTACGGTTTCCTGTATCTGCAATCCAAAGTGATTTACCATCCGAAAAAACACCGTAAGGCCAATTTAATGTTTGTGAAGTAGGGTCGTTTCCAATTTTACCATTTGGTAAATTAGAATTAAAATCTTTTTGCCCTAAAACCACATCTGCTGGTTGCGCATTTTTAGTTGGAATGGTATGCCAAATCAATACTCTATGATTCCAAGCATCTGCAACAATAAGTTTTTTTCCATCACTCCAAATACCTGATGGATATAATAAAGTGCTTTTATTTACTTCTCCACCAGAATTTCTACCAATTTCATCAACTTCGGATTGACCTAAAATAACATCTGGTTCTTGATATTCGGTTGTAGGAATCGTATTCCAAATAAAAACTCTATTTCTTGCAGTATCACTCACAAACAACATGTCTTTAGCTACAAAAACACCTCGTGGAGCTAAAAAAGGGTTGTTTTTAGAGCCTTTAAAAAGCCTAGCGTTTTTTACTTTATCGCCTAAAGTATCAAAATTCATCTGCTAACAAATTCTAGGAAGTTGTTCGCCAGGAAGCATACTTACAATACGCTTTCCGCCTATGGCACTTTCCATAATGACTTGCTTTGGATGTTCTTCAACCACTTCGCCAATTATTTTTGCATTGATTCCGTTTTCATCTTCTCGCAAAGTTTTTAAGAAATCATCAGCAATACTTGCATCTACAAAACTTAAAAACAAACCTTCGTTTGCAACGTATAAAGGATCTAATCCCAACAACTCACAAGCACTAAACACTTGCTCATTTATTGGTAAGTCATTTTGTTTTAATTCAATTCCGATTTTAGATGATAAGGCTAATTCTTTTAAAACAGTAGCAACTCCACCTCGAGTTGGATCGGTTAATAAGTGAATGTCATTGCCAAATTCTTCAATTAAATTAATAATGGTGTGATTTAAGTTTGTGGTGTCACTTAAAATTTCTGAGTCAAATTCCAAACCTTCACGAACAGACATTATTGCCATTCCGTGGGAAGCGATATTACCGCTAATAATAATTTTATCGCCAGTTTTAATATTTTTGGTGCGTATGTTTGCATTTGGATGAATATTCCCAATTCCTGAAGTATTGATAAATATTTTATCACCTTTACCTTTTTCCACTACTTTTGTATCGCCTGTTACTACTTGAACACCTGCTTTTTCGCAAGTAAACTTTATAGAGGTGAGTATCTCCCAAAATTCAGTCATTTTTAAACCTTCTTCAATAATAAAACTCAGGGATAAATATTTTGGTGTTGCGCCACACATAGCCAAATCATTTACAGTTCCATTAACGGCAAGTTCTCCAATATTTCCTCCTGGGAAAAAGATAGGAGAAACCAAAAAACTATCTGTAGAAAAAGCGAGTTTTCCATTCATTTCAATAAAAGCACCATCGTGCCTTTCGTCTAAAATTTTATTGCTCAACAAATCGAAAACACCAGAATCGAGTAACTTGTTGGTTAAAACACCTCCACTTCCGTGACCTAAAGTAATAACATCAAAATCTAGTTTTGGCATCGGACATTGCAATTGCATTTTTATGGGTTTTTTATCACTCATTTTCTTCTTTGTATTTTATAGATTCCCATTTACGTTTTCGATAAATGTTTCTTCTGTTTTTGTATAAATCTTCCATATCATCCGAATTTTCATTCTGAACTTTATGCACAAAATTATAACGATTTTCATTATAATTCATATCATTATCATAAAAATTGGCTTTCATTTTTACCAATTCTTCTGCTCTGTATTCATTTAGAGGTTTGTTCATTTCGTCTTTTTTACGCTGAAACTGTTTCGCCTTTATAAGTTTATCAAAATAGGATAAATTCAGGATATTTTCGGCTTGTTGGTGTACAAATTTTATAAATTCGCTATTGGTTTCTCCATAAAAATCATCAATTAAACCAATATCTTTTGCGACAGAAACTCCCCAAGGTAAACATTCTTCTGTAAATTTTGTTGCTTTGTCAATTCCTATACGTTTTGGTAAGAGATACATCCAATATTCTGAACCATACAAGCCCATATTTTTGGTATGTGGATTTAAAATGATACCATTTCTGGTAATTATTTTATCTCCAGAAAGTGCCAATGAAACGCCTCCTGCTCCTGCATTACCTTGTAGAGCGCAGATGATGTAATGCTCTGTTGAATTGATGATTTCAAGAATTAAATCATCAATTGCATTGATATTTTTCCAAGATTCATCTGCTGGGTTTTGAGCATTTTCAATTACATTTAAGTGAATACCATTAGACCAAACATCTTTTTCGCCCAACAAAACCAATAATTTACATTGTTTTTTTGCTTCAATAATTGCCTGTTGTAATCTGTTACATTGACTGGTACTCATTGCACCATTGTAAAAGTTGAAATGTAAATAACCAATGTTGTTTTTTAATTCAAAATATATTTCTTGCCAAGTTTTATAGTTTCTTTCTTCAAAAAATGAAATTTCTGAAATAGGAATTTTTTTTGCAAAACCATCTAGCGGAATTGTTGCAGGTAATTTTATACTTTCTTTTTCAGCACTTTTTAAATGTGTTAACCAAATTGCATTGTCTTTTGTTGCGATACATATTGCATTATTTCGTTGTGCAATAATTTCGCCCGATTTCCCTTTTAATTTTTCTTCTAAATGCGCTCCAAAGCAATAAAATTCTTGATTTAATAATGTAGTTTTTACTCCTGGAGAACTATCTACTGCGTTTATTTTTCTGATGATATTTGCTGCATCATCATCCCAAGAAAAGGCAACCTCTTTTTGTGTTATTTTGTTATTCCATTTTCCTTTTATATTGGGATTGGTATAATCTAATTTTTCAGGTGTAAACTCTTTGTTTTTAAAATTTTCAATGGCTTGTAAAATACCTTTTACTGTGGCTTGTGTTACTTCATTTCTATAGATTTCCCCTTTTGAAACATCACGCATTTCAAATTCATTAGATGCCCAAATAGCACCAGCATCCATTTTTTCTACGGCTTGTAAAATGGTTACGCCCCAAGTTTTTTGATTTTGTAGTATTGCCCAATCTAATGATGATGCGCCTCTGTCGCCTTTAATTCCTGGATGAACTATCAGGCAAATGTGTTTTTTATAAATTTCTGATGGAATTTTAGAAGTTAAAAAAGGGGCAATAATTAGGTCGGGTTTATAATCATTGACTGCTTCAATCATCGTATCTGAAGTAATGGCGATATGTACTTTTACTTCGTGGTTTAAACGGTCTAACTCAACCCATAAGCGTTGCGCCATTCCATTAAATGCAGTTGTTATAAATTGGATTTTCATTATAAATCTAATTTTAAAAATTCATTTAAAGGATAAACCATTACATTGTTTTTATATGGATATGGTTCTTTTACTGGTGCAATGATGTAAGAACTAGTTGCTTTAATGTCTTCTATTGCTGTCCAAAAGCCTCTGCTAACTTTTGGCGAAAGACTTGATTTTATTTCTATTGCAATTATTTCTAACCCTTTTACTAAAACTAAATCTAATTCTGAACCACCGATTGTTCTGTAATAAAAACATTCCCAATCTTTAAATTGGTTAATGATATTTTCTACAACTAATGCTTCCCAAGATGAACCAAAATAAGGATTGCTATATAATTCTTCATAATTTTTAATTCGCAATAAACAATGTAAAATTCCAGTATCTTTAAAATATATTTTAGGAGATTTTATCAATCTTTTTTTTACATTAATATGATAGGGTTCTAAAATTCGTATCATAAAAGTTTGATGTAAAATATCAATATACTTTTTAACTGTCTTTGCATCAATGCCCAATGATTTTGATAGCGTACTGTATTTTAGGACCTGTCCATTAAGATGAGCAAGCATAATCCATAATCTATGAATGGTTTTTGACGATAAATTAAAACCAAACATCAACAAGTCTTTTTCTAAAAAAGTGGTGATGAAATTTTCTCTCCATAAAAATGAATTTGTATCATTTTTTGTTAAGATACTATTAGGAAAACCACCTTTTAAATGGTAATCGTTTAAAGGAATATTTTCTGGTTCTATTTCTAAGTATTGAAAAGGGTTTAACGTGTTATAAAATATTCTGCCTGCCAAAGTTTGTGCTGTTTGTCTTAACAATTCTGGAGTTGCAGAACCTAAAATTAAGAACCGAATACTTTTATTTTCATCTACAAAAC
Organism: Flavobacteriaceae bacterium; assembly: GCA_021647985.1. Taxonomy (GTDB): domain Bacteria; phylum Bacteroidota; class Bacteroidia; order Flavobacteriales; family Flavobacteriaceae; genus Lutimonas. The sequence goes on from JAKITQ010000056.1 coordinate 17,341, forward strand.
TTCTTAAAACGCTAAATAAATTTGGTTTTAATTGTATTTCATCAATGCAAAATAAATTAACATCTTTGTTTAAATTAAAATAACGTTCTGCATCTATTAGTAAATCTAAATCCGATTTTTTTTCTAAATCTAAATATTTTACTTTTTTGAATCTAGGTTTAATTTGCTTTGCTAAAGTAGTTTTACCTACTTGCCTTGGACCAATAATAGCCGTAACTGATATAAAATCAATACTTTCAAGCACATTTTTTAATATTTTTCGCTCTATTATCATTATAGTTTATATTATTTAGTCTTACTAAATGGGAATTAAGTTCCCATTTAGTAAGATTAAATGTAATGTTTTTATTGAAATAACACTAATTAATTGGAATAAAATAATATTTAATCTTGTAAATACGGAATTGGATTCCCATTTAGTAAGGTTAAATCTTTATTGGAGAGTTTTATTCC
>JAKITQ010000057.1 GCA_021647985.1 Flavobacteriaceae bacterium
TGCCTGATGTCTTAAGAAAATTTGATAGAGCAGCAAATGATTTGTATTCAAGAGCTGTATCAAAAATTAGGCAACCAATTGAAGCTTTGTTTAGCTGGCTTATTGAAAAATCAGATATACAAAAAGCCAGCAAAGTAAGATCTGCAAAAGGACTTACCCTACATGTTTATGGACGACTAGCTGCGGCATTTATAACACTAATATTCAACTCTTGATTCGCATTATAAATAATATATTAATTTTTTTCTTTTTTAGGTTTTATAGCTGGTTGCTCCGTACTAACCAATTCACCATCTACATAATTTTCCCAAGTACCTACACGAAGATCATCTTTAAATGGACCTTTTTTTATTAAATCACCTGATTTACGACTATAATAAATAGCCATACCGTTAAGTTTACCATTGGCATAGTTAAAGTCCTGATATAGAAACCCTTTGATAGAATATTTTTTGTAATTTCCTTCTTGCAATCCGTTTTTATAAGCCGATATTTCTGTTGGTTCACCGCTTGGATAAAAAGTTTTATACGCACCGTGTAGTTTACCATTCTTATAATTTTCTTCACTCATAATTGATTTACCATCAGGATGATAAAACAACCATTTTCCTTCTCTTTTTTTTCCAATCATCTTCCCTTTACTTTCCAACATACCTGAGGTAGTAAAGAACTGAACATCAGCCAAATTATCGCCTTTATGAAATTTTTTAACTATGATAGGGTAACTAGAATTTGAAGCCGAATAATACTTAAATACACCTACTTCTTTACCGTGATCAAAAGTACCTATATACCTTACTCGGTTGTTGCTATAATACTTTTTCCACACGCCATCTCGCTTTCCATTACTATCTATTTGATTAATGTTAGATTGGGCATTCATGGAAATAATACCAACGGTAATAAAAACAATTAAACAAATTTTATTTATACATTTATGCATCATAATTTTAATAACTTCAAAATTCAATTTTTGTTGTTCAATTTAGAAAAGTAAAAATATAAATATTTTTTTATATCGGTCTATAATACTTTAAAATATGAATGATTGGAATTTTTAGTATTATAATGGTATTGATTATGTCATGGCGTAATTAGTTTATTAAATATGTAACCAAATCATGTTTAAAATAATTAAGAAAGGAGTATATGGATAAAAATGATCTCATTGCCGAATTAATTTCTTTTAAAACTGCCGAAAGAATACATAGAGATAAATCTGCTACATTTATATTGAATCACGCTGTATCATTTTCTTATTTATTGGAATTGTAATTTAAAGACCAGAACAGAGTTAATATAAAAGCAGCCTGGGTATTTGAACTGGTTTGTTTTGAAAATATTTCATTAATGGTTAAACATCTACCCTATTTCTCGAAGAATCTTAAAAAGATACACCATGAAAGCGCATTGCGACTCACATTGCCAAGGTTTGTGCCTATATCTGTAAAACTCATTTCTCAGATAAAGAAAACAAGCTTTATCATTGGTTATCTAAAGAGGATATGTTATTTATTGTAGAAAGCAACTTCGATTGGCTTGTTGAAAATCATAAAGTAGCCACAAAATTTTTGTTATGGAAACCTTATTTTTTTGGGATATATAATTGATTGGGTTCATGATGAATTAAGGTTAACACTAGAAAAAAATAAAAGCTTTAAATAATTGAAAGAATCATGAATTTTTGAAGTTAAATTTTAAATTAGTTTATCTTTACAGCTTATTTAAAATAACAAAATAATGAGTTTGTCAAGCTTAAATGCAATTTCGCCAATAGATGGTAGATATAGAAATAAAATCGAAAATTTAGCACCATTCTTTTCAGAAGAAGCATTAATAAAATATCGTGTACAGGTTGAAATTGAATACTTTATTGCTCTCTGTGAAATTCCTTTACCTCAGCTAAAAGATTTTGACAAAGATTTATTTGGTACTTTAAGAAATCTTTATTTAGATTTTTCTTCTGCAGATGCACAAAAAATTAAGGATATTGAAAGCATAACCAACCACGATGTTAAAGCTGTTGAATATTTTATCAAAGAAAAATTTGACATACTTAAATTGGAAACCTATAAAGAATTTATACACTTTGGTTTAACATCTCAAGATATTAATAATACAGCTATCCCTCTTTCGATAAAGGAGGCCTTTCATACTGTTTATTTACCCGAATTAGAAAATTTATTAACCAAATTAGAAAGTTTATCTGTTGCATGGCAAGCCATACCAATGCTTGCAAAAACACATGGACAGCCAGCTTCCCCTACCCGTTTGGGGAAAGAAATTTATGTTTTTGTTGAAAGAATTAAACAGCAAATTACATTGTTAAATGCAATTCCGTTTGCCGCTAAATTTGGTGGAGCAACAGGTAATTTTAATGCGCATCATGTAGCATATCCGCAAATTAATTGGAAAGATTTTGGATCTCAATTTGTAGAAAATAATCTAGGTTTGCACCATTCATTCCCAACTACCCAAATTGAGCATTATGATCATATCGCTGCCTTTTTTGATGCTTTAAAAAGAATCAATACCATTGTAATTGATTTAGATAGAGATATTTGGCAATATGTTTCGATGAATTATTTTAAACAAAAAATTAAAAAAGGTGAAGTAGGCTCTTCTGCAATGCCACATAAAGTAAACCCTATCGATTTTGAAAATAGTGAAGGCAACTTAGGTCTAGCAAATGCTATTTTTGAACATTTATCAGCAAAACTTCCTATTTCACGTTTACAACGTGATTTGACAGACTCTACTGTATTAAGAAATGTTGGAGTGCCTTTTGGGCATACAATAATTGCTTTTACCTCAACTCTAAAAGGTTTGAATAAATTGTTATTAAACGAAGTGGCATTTGCCAAAGATCTTGAAGATAACTGGGCGGTGGTTGCCGAAGCAATTCAAACTATTTTACGCCGTGAAGCATATCCTAATCCATATGAAGCATTAAAAGGTTTGACACGAACCAATGAGAAAATTACGCAACATTCTATCGCTAATTTTATAGATACCTTAGAAATTTCAAATGAGATTAAAAGTGAATTAAAAAAGATTACACCAAGTAATTTTACGGGTATATAATTGAAATATTTTTAAATGGATAATAGTATACTTTGTGTAATTATGAATTATGAATGTTGAATTATGAATTATATTTTGAGTGTCAATTAGTTATATTATTTAAGCATTGTGACATAACTTACTTTATATCAGCATTATACAGTAATATTAAAGACATTAATATTACTATACATACCATTATCCCTTTTTATTTATATTTGTTTTATGAAACATTTTGTAATCCTAATCATTAGCATCTTTCTTTTTTCATGTCAAGAAAATGTTAAAACCTCCGTAGATGCTTTTAAAACGGGTATGTTTAAAACAGCTTTAGAAGATAGTGAAACTACTTCAATGGCCTTCAGAAATGACACCATTCAAATAGAAACCTACGATAATAAAAAAGATACTTTCAACATAAAGTGGCCAAATAATTTTGAATATATTTTGGTAAAAAGAAATCCCAAAACATTATTAGACAGTACGCCCTTTCACGTAAAAATAACTGCAATCAAAAAAAATACCTATAGTTTTAAGGCTTATTATAAAGGTTCTAATTTCAAACAAAAAGGGACCGCTACCAAGATTGAATAACATTTATCTTCAAAATTCAAGAAGCTAAAATATTTATTATCAGTTACTCCCAAATGTAACAGATTGCTATATTCTTTGAAGACCATTAAAGTCATATGGTTGGTTAATTTGTTATCAAGAAATTCTTTTAAAGAGACAATACAATATCTTTTCAAAACCTCTTCATCAAACTTTAAATCTAGTTTAAGGGATTGTACTTTTTATAATATAAAAACACCGCCAAAAGTAGATCCTCCACCAAAATTTTACACCAAATAATGGTACCAAAACTAATTTTAATTTTTGTGCTTTTTTCTAATAAAAAATTACACTGTTTATTTTCAGCTACTTAACTTTAATAATAAAAACAATTAGGCATTTTTAAATGGCTTTATGTACTTCAGGTTACTTATAAAAATAACATCTCAAAGTAATTTTGCACTTTCTAAAATAATATAATTTATGATTTCTACTAGCACATCATCCATAATAAAAAGAAACTTTCTTTTAGGATTATTCTTTATTGGTTTATCGATTAGTTTAATTGCGCAAAACAAAGTGCAAATAAGTTTGGATGAAGTAACATTAAAAGCAAAAGAAAACAATACCAAATTAAAAATTACAAAACAAGATTATGCCATTGCTAAAGCAAATTATGAACAAACCAGAGCAGTAATTTTACCAAAAATAAATATTTCAAATACGAGTTCGTTTACAAATAACCCATTAAATGCATTTGGGTTTAAGCTATTACAAAAATCGGTTACTGTTCCCGACTTTAATCCTGATGTATTGAATAACCCAGGTCAAGTTGAAAATTTTAATACCCGTATAGAATTGTTACAACCACTTATTAATATAGATGGTTGGAAAAAAAGAAAAGCTTCTAATTTACAATTACAAGCTGCAAATTTACAAACCGAAAGAGCTGGTGATTATTTGGATTTAGAAGTAATTAAAACTTATATGCAGTTACAATTGGCCTACAAATCGGTAACTGTTATTGAAAAAGCAAAAGAAACAGCACTCGAAAACAAAAAGATTTCTAAAAATAGTTTGGATCAAGGACTGATTCAAAATGCGGATTTTTTAAATGTTGAAATTAGAGTTACTGAAATTGAAAACCAATTGCAATATGCCAATAGTAATATTAAAAATGTATCTAACTATTTGTCTTTTCTAATTGGTGAAAATAATGATATCATTTATCAACCAAATACAGCATTGTCTTTAAACGTCAAAAACTTTAACGAGGCTACTACATTAAACACAAATAGAGGTGATATTCAAGCCATACAATTTGGAGTTGAAGCACAAGAACAAATGCTTAAATCATCCAAATTAAGTTTTGTACCAAGAGCAAATGCTTTTGCAAATTACGAATGGAATGACAGTGAAGTTTTTGGGTTTAATACCAATAACTACTTTTTGGGACTGCAGTTATCATGGGATGTATTTGGAGGTTATAAAAACATAGGTCAAATTCATTTCGAAAAAGCCCAATTAGAAAAAGCCAACTTAAACAAAGATAACTATATAGCACAAAGCAAGTTAGAATTAAACAAAACAAAACGTCAACTAATTGATGTAAGAAATAATGTTACTTTATCTAAGTTGGCATTAGATCAATCAGAAGAAGCATTACGAATAAAATCTAATCGATACGAACAAGGTTTAGAAAAAACAACAGATCTTTTATTTGTTGAAACACAATTCCAACAAAAGGAATTAGATTATTTACAAGCTGTTTATAATTACAACTACACTTTGTCCTATTTAACCTACTTAACTAAATAATAAAAATGAATACGATAATAAATAATACAATGAAAACAACTTTACTAATACTTTTACTTTCATTAACTCTAGTAAATTGTAGTGATAAAAAAGAAATTATTACTGATAATTCCATACCTGTTAACGTAACTATAGCCACACCGTCATCACAAAAAGCCGGTGCTTATTTTAGTGCAAGTGGTCAAATTGAAACAGAGCAATTTGCCAATATCAGCACAAGAATGATGGGCTATGTTTCAAAAATACATGTAAAAGTTGGTGATAAAGTTAAAAAAGGACAGCTTTTAATAAACATCAATAATAGTGCTATTGAAGCTAAAAAAGCGCAAGCCAATGCAGGGTTAATTCAGGCACAAGCCGGGTTCAACATTGCTAAAAAAGATTACGAGCGATTTAAAAAATTATTTGAACAAAATAGTGCTTCACAAAAAGAGTTTGATGATATAAGCACTCGTTATGAAATTGCTAAAGCACAAGTTGAATCAGCAAAACAAATGCAAAATGAAATCAATGCCATGCTTTCCTATAGTAATATCAAAGCACCTTTTAGCGGTATCATTACTTCTAAAACCATCAATGAAGGCGGTATGGCCAATCCAGGTATGCCTTTATTTAGTTTAGAAGCACCAGGCAAATATGTGGCTACGGCACTAGTTCCAGAAACGGAAATAACACAAATAAAAAAAGGTGAAAATGTAGAAGTATTTATAAAGTCAACCCATGAGAAATTATTAGGCACAGTGAGTGAAGTAAGTAGTTCTTCACTAAATACAGGTGGTCAATATTTGGTTAAGATATCTTTGAAAAATGATGATAGGATAAAACTATTTTCTGGCATGTTTGTTTCTACAAATTTTCCATTAAAGAATGGCGTGAATAACAATATAATAATTCCGAAATCAGCTTTGGTTAAACAAGGTCAATTAACTGGTATTTATACGGTTAGCAAATCAAATACCGCTATATTAAGATGGTTAAAATTAGGTAAAATATCTGACGATAAGATTGAAGTTTTAACTGGTTTATCTAAAGATGAAAAATATATAGTTTCTGCTGATGGAAAATTATACAATGGTGTTAAACTAAATATAAAATAATTAATTATGGATAAAGGTTTTGCAGGAAAAATAGCAGCATTGTTTTTAGAATCTAAACTTACTATACTATTAATGATCATTTTTATGATAATTGGTATTTATAGTTCTTATTTGATTCCTAGAGAAGAAGAACCTCAAATAGAGGTACCAATAGCCGACATCTTTGTACAGTTCCCTGGAGCAAGTCCAAAAGAGGTAGAATCAAAAGTGATCAAACCACTTGAAAAAATTGTAAGTAACTTACCTGGTGTTGAATATGTATATTCAACATCCATGAAAGAACAAGCCATGCTTATCGTTCAATTTTATGTTGGTGAAGATATCGAACGGTCATTTGTTCAATTATACAATGAAATTATCAAACATTTAGATCAAATACCTCAAGGAGTGTCTATGCCATTGGTAAAAACCAGAGCAATTGATGATGTTCCGGTATTAGGCTTGACTTTTTGGAGTGAAAATTATAATGATTATCAACTAAAACAAATTGCTGAAGAAGTAAATAACGAAATTGAAAAAGTTAGTGGCGTTGCTATTTCAACAATAATTGGTGGTAGAAATAGAGAAGTTAGTGTTGTTCTTGACAAGGATAAAATGGCTGAAAATAATATTGATTTTTTAAGCGTTACACAAAAGATTCAAGCGAGTAACCAGCAATCTAATTCGGGTAAAATAACCAATAATGATACTGAATTTATTGTACATACAGGTAATTTTTTAAACTCAGTTGAGGATGTCAAAAATTTAATTATTGGTGTAAACAATAATAAACCAGTTTATTTAAAACAAATTTCGGAGGTTACCGATGGCCCCGAAACACCTAAAGAATATGTTTCATTTGGGTATGGTAAAGCATCTGCAAAAGAAGCATCACAATTTCCATCACAATATAACGCCGTTACACTTTCTATAGGAAAACAAAAGGGTGGTGATGCCATGAAAATATCTGAAGTTATTTTAAATAAAGTAGAAGATTTAAAGAAAAATTTAATACCAAATGATGTTCATGTTTCTGAAACTAGAAATTATGGAGCGACAGCCTCACACAAAGTATCTGAGCTTCTAAGTCATTTAATAATAGCAATTATATCCGTTTCATTGGTTGTTATGCTGGCCATGGGGTGGCGAGGAGGATTGGTAGTATTCTTATCGGTTCCTATAACTTTTGCCCTGACTTTATTTAGTTACTATTTTATGGATTATACCTTAAACCGAATTACCTTATTTGCTTTGGTTTTTGTTACAGGTATTGTTGTTGATGATTCGATTATTATTGCAGAAAATATGCATAGGCATTTCAAAATGAAACGCTTACCATTTAAGCAAGCTGCTTTATATGCAATTAATGAAGTTGGTAATCCAACTATTTTGGCAACATTTACGGTAATTGCCGCAGTATTACCAATGGCATTTGTATCTGGTTTAATGGGGCCTTATATGAGTCCGATGCCAATTGGAGCCTCTATCGCAATGTTAATTTCATTATTTGTTGCCTTGACAATAACACCATATTTAGGTTATATATTCTTAAGAGAAAAAGATACTAAAAAGAAGAAAACAAATGAAGAAGGTGAGTCTCTTGAACAATCTAAAATTTTTGTTTATTATAAAAAGACTATCGACCCTTTATTAGATAAAAAATCATATCGCATTGCGTTTTTTGGAATTAATATTTTTTTGCTTCTGGCGACTTCCAGTATGTTTTTAACCAAATCTGTAGCGGTAAAAATGTTACCATTTGATAATAAAAATGAATTTCAAGTAATTATTGATATGCCAGAAGGCACTACTTTAGAACGTACGGATATGGTTACCAAGGAAATTGCTCAATATATCAAACAAAGTTCCTTTGTAAAGAATTACCAAACTTACGTTGGTACTGCCTCGCCTATTACCTTTAATGGATTGGTAAGACATTACGATTTAAGACAAGGTTCTAATGTTGCCGATATACAGGTAAATTTAATGGATAAGGGAGATAGAAAAGAACAAAGTCATTATATTTCTACTGTTTTTAGACCCGAAATTCAAAAAATAGGTAAGGCATTTAATGCCAATATTAAGGTTGTTGAAGTTCCACCCGGACCACCAGTTTTATCTACTTTGGTAGCAGAAGTTTACGGCCCAGATTACGAGGAGCAAATTAAAATTGCTGAGCAATTAAAACAAACCTTTGCTTCTACAAAAGATGTTGTGGATGTTGATTGGATGATAGAAGATGATCAGACGGAGTATCGATTTGAAATCGATAAAGAAAAAGCAATGCTTAATGGCATAGCGCCACAACAAATTGTTGCTACCATGAACATGGCTCTTTCAAATCGACCAATAAGCAAACTATATCATGAAAATGCGAATAAAGAAGTTGGAATTGTTTTGCGATTAGAAGAAAAAGAAAAATCAACTTATAAAGATCTTTTACAAATTAAAGTAATATCACAAAATGGTATTGCAATTCCAATTGGAGATTTGATCCATGTTAAAAAAGATATTATTGAAAAAAGTATCATGCATAAAAATCAACGTCGTGTGGTTTATGTAACTGCGGATATGGCTGGTGATTTAGAAAGCCCTGTTTATGCTATTATGGATTTTTCAGATAAATTGAAAGACATTAAAATGCCTAAGGGATACACACTACAAGAAGAATGGAATAAACAACCCGATAATGAAAGTGAATATACAGTGAAATGGGATGGTGAATGGCAAATTACTTTTGAAGTTTTTCGTGATCTTGGAGCTGCATTTGCAGTAGTAATCATTATTATTTATATTTTATTGGTTGGTTGGTTTCAAAGTTTTAGATCACCAATTGTTATGCTAATTGCAATTCCTTTATCACTGATTGGAATTATTCTAGGGCACTGGGTTTTTGATGCATATTTTACGGCAACATCTATGATTGGTTTAATCGCCCTTGCGGGAATAATGGTTCGAAATTCAGTATTATTGGTTGACTTTATCAATTTGCGATTAAATGAGGGTATACCACTAAGGCAGGCTGTAATTGAAGCAGGAGCAGTAAGAACAACACCAATTTTATTAACTGCCGGAACCGTTGTAATTGGTGCTGTTGTAATGTTATTTGACCCAATATTTCAAGGTTTAGCTATTTCATTATTAGGTGGAACGATTTTCTCTACTTTTTTAACTTTGATAGCAGTACCTGTTCTATATTATTATTTGGAAAAAAGTAAATTAAAAAAATAAACACATGAAATTTTTAGTCATTACCTGCATCAAAGAATTTGAAAAAGAAACCGTACAATTATTTAAAAAAGCAAAAATAACAGCTTTTAGTAATATGGATATCAATGGTTTTAAAACGCAAGATCATGAAAACTTAATCAATAACTGGTTCTCATCTTCTAGCGATAACGTAAAATCCAGCTTATTTTTTACCTTTACCGATATTGATAAAATTGATATTTTATTAAAAGAAGTAAAAACATTTAATGAAAACACAGAAAGTAACAATCCGTTGAGGGCAGTTGTTCTCAATATTGAAAATTTTGTATAACAAAAACTATAAATTATGATAAATAGATATATTAATGCTATTGCTGGTACCTTTATACTAATTAGTTTGGCTTTGGCCCATTGGGTCAACCCTAATTGGCTGTGGTTTACGGCATTTGTAGGTGCGAATTTATTTCAATCCGCATTTACCAACTGGTGCTTAATGAGTATTATATTGAAAAAACTTGGGGTAAAATAATTTATTCCCAAGTTTACTTTATTCTTTACAAAATATATAAACAAATATGTTTTTGTAACCTGTTATAAGATTAATTGTCAAAAAATAAACATTTTCAATTACCTCTATATGCTTTAATATTAAATACTTGTGGTTAAATATAGCTAACAGGTAGGTTTAAAATCATATCTAAGGCTATACCTACTCAACCATAACAGAGGTTTGAGTATTGCACAAATCAATAACTTTCTAATTTTAACAAATTATTCTAATATCCCTTTCGGGGAATTCAATGTAATGGATTAAATTTGAATTCTAAAATAAAAGAAATGAATAAACAATTAATTGAATGCGTACCTAATATCAGTGAAGGCCGTGATTTAGATAAAATAAATATTATTGCAAATATTGTAGAAACTATTGAAGGTGTTAAACTTTTAGATGTTGACCCAGGTAATGCTACAAACCGAACAGTCATTACTTTTGTTGGAGAACCTCAAAATGTTATTGATGCTGCTTTTTTATTAATTAAAAAGGCTAGCGAGCTCATTGACATGAGTAAACAAACCGGAGAACACCCTAGGTTTGGTGCTACTGATGTTTGTCCGCTTGTTCCCATTTCTGGAATTACCATGGAAGAGACCACAAAATATGCGCATAAATTAGGCGAAAGAGTTGGAAACGAATTGGGTATACCTGTATATTTTTATGAAAATGCTGCTAAAGAAACCAAACGTATCAATTTAGCCAATTGCCGATCAGGGGAATATGAAGGCTTAAAAGAAAAGTTAGCAAACCCAGAATGGAAACCAGATTTTGGCCCTGCCATATTTAATGACAAAGTTTCTAAAACCGGTGTTACGGCTATTTCAGCTAGAGATTTTCTAATTGCATACAATATCAATTTAAATACAACTTCAACAAGGCGAGCCAATGCCGTTGCTTTTGATATAAGAGAAGCAGGTAGAATTAAAAGAGAAGGAAATCCGGCAACGGGAAAAAAAGTATTGGATAAAGATGGTAATCCAGTTAAAATTCCTGGAAAATTAAAAGCCGTTAAAGGAATTGGTTGGTATATTGACGAGTACGGTATTGCACAGATTTCTTATAATTTAACCAATATCAATATTACTTCCATGCATGTTGCCTTTGACGAAACTTGTAAATCTGCAGAGTTACGTGGATTGCGAGTAACAGGTTCTGAATTGATAGGATTAATTCCGCTTCAAGCGATGTTAGACGCAGCCGATTATTTTTTAATAAAACAGAAAAGATCACTAGGCGCATCGGAAAGTGAAAAGATCAAAATCGCTGTAAAATCTTTAGGTTTAGACGATTTAAAACCTTTTAACCCAGAAGAAAAAATTATAGAATATTTACTGGAAGATAAGAGCACAAAAAAATTGGTAGATTTTACAGTAACAGGTTTTGCCGAAGAAACAGCTAGTGAGTCTATGGCACCCGGAGGTGGTTCAATTGCTGCCTATGTTGGTGCTTTGGGAGTATCGTTAGGTACAATGGTCGCTAATTTATCTTCACACAAGGCAGGTTGGGATGATCGTTGGAAAGAATTTTCTGACTGGGCAGTTAAAGGTCAGGCATACCAAAACAAGTTATTGTTTTTGGTTGATGAAGACACCAATTCGTTTAATAAAATTATAGACGGATTTAGAATGCCTAAAGGTACTCCAGAAGAAAAAGAATTGCGTAAACAGGCTATAGAAAATGCCACTAAATATGCTACAGAAATTCCTTTTCAAGTTATGGAAACCGCATTTAACTCTATGGAAGTGATGGATGCCATGTTAAAAGATGGTTTACAAAATTCACTATCCGATTCGGCAGTTGGTATTTTATGTGCCAAAACTGCAGTTACAGGTGCATATTTTAATGTGCGTATCAATGCAAAAGATATTAAAGATCGTGCTTTCGCTGACGAAATTATTTCAAAAGCAGAAAAAATATACCAAGCTACCGCGCAAAAAGAAAAAGAAGTTATTGCATTTATAGATAGTAAAATGTAAATATTGAATCATAGGGCTTGGCTACTTTTGTTTAGAAAATATCCAAGTCCTAATCATAAATAACAGCTACTATATGGTAAAAATTATTCCTTATTCTGATTCATTTAAACAACATTTTATTGATTTAAATATAGAGTGGCTTGAAACTTATTTTTATGTTGAAGAGCATGATGCCGATCTTTTAAATAACTGTAAAAAAATAATTATTGATCGAGGTGGTTTTATTTTTTTCTATCAGGAAAATGATACTATTTTAGGAACTTTTGCTTTGATAAAAGTTACCGACTCTATATTTGAATTAGGTAAAATGGCCGTTTCTCCAGAAGTTAGAGGGAAAGGTATTGGTCAAAAATTAATGCAATTTTGTATAGCATTCTCCAAAAAAAACAAATGGGATAAACTTATTTTATATTCCAATACAAAATTAGAAAACTCAATATATATTTATAGAAAATTTGGTTTTAATAAAATTGAAATAGAAGTGGAAAATCCATATGCTCGAGGTAATATTAAAATGGAATTGACACTTTAACATTGCTAAAATATATTACTTTCAATATGTCTGTTTTAATCTACAAATTTAATTGCCGTTTGCCTCTTATTTATATATTTTAATCCTTGTTCGCTATATATTCCATCCTCTTCTAACATGATGCGAATATCTTTTTCCCATGGTTTAATAAATACGGTTGTATTTAACTCAATGGCATAAACCGTATTGATATGTAAAGGGTAATCCCCATTTACCGGAACTCCTTCTTGCGAATCCCACATACCAAAAGTAGTTCCTGCACTATGACCATAATTTCCTAACGGATGTGTATAAATAGCGGGTCTTAACCCTTTTGATTTTGCTTCATCAAGTGATTTTTTCAAAATATCATTTCCCGTTTCACCCAGAACAAAATTTGCGGTAAAAATATCTTGAAGGTCGTTTCCCATTTTAAAAGCGTCAGTTAAAAATTCGGGAACCTTTTTTTCGTCATCTAAAGGAACATATGCGTGTTGTTGACAATCGGTATTTAATCCAATGTAAGTTATTCCAAAATCACAATGCAACAAATCACCCGGTAAAATTAATTTATCTTTTTCTCCTTTGGAAAATGAGTAAATATGGCTTTTTAATACTTCATTGCTCCTCTGAATATCAATTGTTGGATGAAACCAAGTTTCCAAACCTAGATCTGTAACTTTTTGTCGCATCCACCACACAACATCATCCGTAGTTGTTTTTCCAGGTTGAATGACTTTGTTTGAAAATGCCTCATCAATAATATCATGTGTAATTTGAACAAGATTCCTGTAAAGTATCATTTCTTTGTTAGTTCTGGTTTCAATCCATGCAATGGCTAGTTTTTCGGCGGATACTACTTTACTTTTTAAATCACCGGAAAGTGCGCCCATAAATTCATCGTAATCTGTTTTAACTAGACCATCCGCTATGGCAAAATGTTTAGAAGTATTGATTCCTATTTTATTGGGGTTTCTTTTGATAATAATCTCAACCAAAGCTTTCCATTGATCTGGTTGCTCTTCCTTATTCCAGTTAGAATTTATATGCTTACCTACATCATAACGAGCAACAGCCATTTTCTCAATACTATTTTTTTCTTTATTTCTATAAAACACCAAAATAGTTCTGCGTCTGGCATTAAGCCAAGTAGCGGGTAACATAGTTCGCATTACAGGATCTTCGTTATACTCTCTAGATATAACAACCCACATATCAATACCTACATTATCCATTAATTGAGGTAATAGGTTATTGAACCGGCCTCTTAGTATTTCATCTTTAAATTTTGCTCTTTCTTTTTCGGTTAAAATCTGACTATTTAGAAATTGAGAAAATATTAAAAAAAGTATAAATATTTTTTTCACAGTTGGTTGCTTGGTTTAATTTAATTAGAGATAAAATATTTACTTTCTTACTTTACCTGAAAACACACTTGCTTTTGAATTATACGGGTTTCCTGAAGAACGCCTGAGTAAAACTACTTGTCCACAATGCCATACAGCATCCTCTATGGGTCCATTGATTTGATTCCAAAAAGGATACGCTGTAGTCTTTCCATCTCTAATAAATATAATTTTAAATGGATTCAAATCAGTACTGTTTCTCAAAATATCTGCAGATTTTTTAAAATTTTCTAAGGTTAATTTTCTTTTTTCATTAAAGGTCAATTCAGAAAAATCTGTTTTGCCATTAGGTTTTTGCAATGTTGCATTTACAATTACATTGGATAACCCTAATATATGATCGATTGTTTCTTCGGTTGTACGAGCATCGTCACCAGGTTTGTAATTTAAATCTACATCGCGTAGTCCTTCAGTCGCCCAATAATATCTAAATCCTAATCCTTCCACCATTCTGGCAGCGACTGTACCTTGGTTATAATTTTCTGGGTATTCTGGAATTTCGTAAAAAGGTAAACTCTGATCTTGTGCATACATCATATTTATTATTAAAAAGAAGGTTAATAAAATTAAATTACTTTTATTCATGACTATTATTTTTTATCATTATTAAAACCATATTTATCAACCAAATACACCAATGCGGTCATGATTACATCTGAAGGAATTAGCTGGTCTATTAAAGAAGATTATTTTGGATTAGACCTCGAATTTTACGATTCTAATTTTTTTTAAATTACTTTTTACATACTATAAAATTCAATCAAATTAGCTTCAAAATATTGTGCCCCTAAATTTGTTAGTAAATTGTTGATCACATTTACATCTCCATCGACAGCTAAAGCCGAATAACCTATTTTATTCCGTTTACCCAGTCTCAAATCTATGATGTTTATATTTTTTGATGCAAGAGCAGATAATAAAATTAAAAGTACTCCAGGTGCATTATTATGTTTTGTCAATATAACTTTTTGACTTAATGCTAATTTAAGTTCTACACCATCCATTTCTAACAAATAAACACCTTCATTATAATAATTTGGCATATCAGAATTTTCTTTGTAAGTCAAGCTTCTAAATATTTCCTTATCCGTACCATTAATAAAGTCTATGGCATTTTTAACATTGCCATTATCTTCTTCCAATGTAATAAAAGCAACCGCTGTACCGTCATTATTTGATTTTAATCTGGCTGTTTCTACATTTACTCCTTCAGATGCTAGAGAATTAAATAAGGACGAAATTACTCCAGGCATATCTAAATGCTCCGAAAAAAGACCTTTAACCTTAATCGTTTCCGCTTTTGGCATTTCATTACTAACGGTAATTGATTTATCGCCTTTTCTAATCCTTATGGCATTATAGTCACCCATACCCGTGGAATTCATATATATATCTAAAAACTCAGTAAATGCACCTCCAAAGGAAAAATCAGGAATAACCCTTCTTTTGCTGTCTGAAAACCTTTGATTCAACATTTCAATTCCTTTGTTTAAAATAGTATATTTTACCTTTAAATCATGATCATCAAAAATGGTTCTCTTTTCAGGAATTAACTTGGAGTAACTTACATACTGTTCATAACCAGCCTTGTATACATAGGTCAAGCTTTCTTCAAAGTTCACCCCGTAATATTTTACATGATGCGTATCTGTTCCAATACAAATTGGTATTTGTAAAGCATATGCTCTTTTTAAAATGTTTTGGGTTGGGTATACTCCAACGCCTTTAAAATCACCCGCCATGTTAACATCTAAAGCCAAATTTCTATCGGCTATTATCTCCAATAAAGTTCTAAATTTATTCGCTAAAGGGTGTGCACTAGTTTCAAAATTTTGGAGTATTTCAGGTACTTCGACATTTAATTTAGGCAAATCAATATGCCCTATAACTTGAATCATATCTCCAAAACTCTCAATCATTTCAATCATTTCATTGAAATAACCGTTCCAATATGCTTCTAAACTTCCACGTAATTGCAATAACTCCATGGCCTCTTCTTTTGTGCCATCATATGGTAATCCTTCAGGAGCAAAATGCACGGAGCCTATTACAAAATCTGCATCTGCGGCTTGAAATATTTTCGACCTACTCCACTCAAGACCCAAATCGGTACCCATCCATTCCAATTCAACACCATATTTAATATTGATTTTTCCTTCATATTTAAGGCGTAAATTTTCAATTCTTTTTGGATAATTTATATAAGATCTATTACCTCTAATAAACTTTACATTTGTATATTTTTCAGCTGTATATCTAAAATTTGTTAATCTTGGTGAATGGATTATAAAAGTAATACTAGGATGATTGGCTGCAATCGCCTTGTCCACAATATCTTCTAGTTTATCTATACCATGTTTTACATGATCATTTTCAGTGCCTGCGTGAATGCCATGTGTTTCCCATATAAAATCGTTGAATTTTTTCATTTTTTAAATTAAAAATTAATGTTAGTAGCAATGCAAAATTAAGGATTGATTTTCTTTTTTTCATCAAAAACACATTAATTTTAATATATGGATATACATAGTTTATTTTTATTAGTTTATTATTAATCTACTCTTAAATTTATCATTATTATTATAAAGAAAAATCAGAGCAAAATAACATTGTAATATTACTTTGAAGATTTCAATATGAACCACCAAAACCAAAAAAAGCACCTTTACAAGGTGCTTTTATTTTACTAACTCAAAATTAATCATAATGAAAACAAAATTTTATGGGAATTTTGCCTCTGTAGTATATTTAACAATTCTCATGCCAAGACGAGTATTGATTTGTTAGGGTTTTGTTAAAGTTGGGGTAGCGTTTAATTTAAGTTAAAAAAAAATCCTGATTCGGTAAGAATCAGGATTTTAAAACAAAGGCAACGACTTACTCTCCCACCCAGGGGCAGTACCATCAGCGCTGATAGGTTTAACTTCTCTGTTCGGTATGGGAAGAGGTGAGACCTATCGCTATAATCACCTTAAAATTGTAGTTGGCTCTTGGTTGTTTGTTTTTAGTTGTTGGAATTTACCCTAACAACTAGCAACCAATAACTAGCAACTATATAAGTTGACACATTAAAACAATGATATTATTTTTATAATAGGATACTGATTTATATCCTGAATTTATTTCAGGAACAGTTCAGCATTTAAAAAAGAAGTTCGGTCTTCTGCCATCTTTTCAGATACAGAAGACCATACATAAGCTTTACGGGTTATTAGTACTACTTGGCTATGACATTACTGCCTTTACACCTATAGCCTATCAACGTGGTAGTCTCCCACGACCCTTAAAAGAAATCTCATCTTGTGGTGGGTTTCGCGCTTATATGCTTTCAGCGCTTATCCCTTCCCGACGTAGCTACCCAGCGATGCCACTGGCGTGACAACTGGTACACTAGAGGTCAGTCCAATTCGGTCCTCTCGTACTAGAATCAGATCCACTCAAATTTCTTACGCCCACTATAGATAGAGACCGAACTGTCTCACGACGTTCTGAACCCAGCTCGCGTGCCACTTTAATGGGCGAACAGCCCAACCCTTGGGACCTTCTCCAGCCCCAGGATGTGACGAGCCGACATCGAGGTGCCAA
>JAKITQ010000058.1 GCA_021647985.1 Flavobacteriaceae bacterium
ATTCTAAACGATTGGCATGTTTTGTTACCGCACCTTTGTATGAACCAATAATTCGACCGATTGTACCCGATTTTGGTGATATTTTGGACATTTGTTCGTTTTTTGTTGTTGTTTCCGTCGTCGTCGTAGGGACGTTGCATGCAACGTCCCTACCATCAACGTCATTACCATCAACGTCATTACCAACATTATCATTGTTACCAATGTTTTCCACAATTTCCAAAATCCCATGAATATGGTTTGGCATTACCACAAATTGGTGCAATACCATATTTTTTGTATGGTTTTTTATTTCATACCAAAATACATCTGCCAAAACACCGATATTTGATAAATGTATTTTTTTATCAATGATTTTTTCAAAATAATGTTCGCGATTTGCCGTGCAAATGGTTATAAAATACAAACCGGCATTGCCGTAATTGTATCCTTTTAACCTTGCCGATGCTATGCGATATTTATTTTGATATTTTTGCATAATTACTTTATCGTTTCTTCTCTCATACTTTAACTTCCTTATCTAATTCAACTTTTGACATTTTGGAAAGAATTAAATCTTTCATTTCATTTAAAAAAACCAGTTCGTTACAATAAAGTACAATACTATTGTCAATGTTTTTTATTACGTCATTAAATGACAGAATAGTTTTATTATCAGCTTTTATTACTTCAATTTCATATAACCCGTCCTTTGTTATTGAACCAAAAATTGTTCCTTCATCGTTTGACACGTTAAATTGATTTTTAACATCAATCATTAAATAATAAAGAAAAGAATTACAATTGATTTTACTTTTTAATGATGCAACTCCACGTCCAATACAACAGTCATTATTCGCAATATTCAAATCACCAACTGGAGCTCTAACAGACATCAATATATCTCCTTTACTCGCTCTTCTTTTAGGTTCTGAGGTGTACATTTTAACAGATGGAAATCTGAAGCCAAATTCTGTTCGTCCTTGATAAAATAATTCTCCAATCCCATCTTCATTATAACTCTCTCCACTTGGGGATTGCCCCATAATAATATCTGCAATATTCACAAGTATAGATTTCTCCCACCCCTCAGGAACCTCCTTATCCAACTCCTCATTATAAACCATTTTCCCACCACTACTTTTATAAGGCTTTCCATCTTTATTGGGAAACTCGAAATCAACAAACCAATGCTTGTAAATGGCTTGGGCGGTTTCTTCTAACTTTTGGTTGAGTTGTTCGTTTAATTTTATACGATTTACAATGGTGTTGTATTCTTTTATAATTTCGTTTTGTTTTTCTACGGTAGGGACGGGAAGTTCCATCTCTAAAAAATCTTCCCACTCTAAACTTCCTCTTACACCACCAACGGCTAAAAAACAGGCGTGTCTATCAAATTCTGAGCGACTAAACCACATCATTAAATATTCGGGAAGTAATAAATTAGTATCAATTATTTCAAAAACAGGATATGCTTGTGAGATAATAGCTTCATCAAAGTCATTTAGTAAAGCAACTGGCATTTTTTTATCCCGTCTAACTTGCATTAAACTACAAGCAAATTGATTTTTACTTATAATTTTATAGTTTTTCATATTTGTCCCAATTGTATTTGCAACAGAGGAGATAAATTGCTTTGAGATACTCAAACCTAAAAGTTGAGAAACTTCTAAATCCTTGTTTCGTTTATCAACGAGCTGGATATAATCGCCTATTTTTCTAAAGTTCGATTTCATAGCCAAGCTCCTTGAATACATTTAATAATTCTTTTTTAGAATGTTCTTCTGTTTTTAGTAATTCTGTAATTTCTGTTTGTAAACCTTTCATCTTAGTGTCGAAATCAATGTTTTCATCTCGGTTTACAAACGCTATATATTTACTGGGGACTAAAGAGAAATCCTTTTTAATAATCTCTTCTTTACTTGCTGAATAACAGAACTCAGGGATATCTTTATATTCAGATTGCTTCACTTTGTTCGCAATGACGTTTGATTGCCAATGGTGGTAAGTTCCAGTTATTTCAGAAACATTTTCGTCCGAAAATTGCGTAAACTTCTTTTCAAAAGGAACCCCCTTTTGGCGTAAATCCATAAATAGAATTTCTTCTTCACGGTTTCTGTAGTTTTTTAGAATGTCATTTTGTTTAACGATTCTTTTTGTTTTGTTGTTGTTTAGTATCCAAAGTGTTACACTTATATTAGTAGTATAGAACATATTTTGAGGAAGAATTAATATCGCTTCTACCAAGTCATTTTCTATTAATTTTTTTCGTATTTTATATTCTGTACCACTACCAGATAATGCGCCGTTTGCCAATAAAAATCCAGCTACACCATTTTCAGAAAGCTTACTTACTATATTTAAGATCCATCCATAATTGGCATTAGATTTTGAAGGCACGTTATAACCCATCCAACGTGGGTCATCAATGAGTTCATTTTCGGCACGCCAGTCCTTTTGGTTAAAAGGAGGATTTGCCATGATAAAATC
The DNA here is from genome assembly GCA_021647985.1 of Flavobacteriaceae bacterium. Classification (GTDB taxonomy): domain Bacteria; phylum Bacteroidota; class Bacteroidia; order Flavobacteriales; family Flavobacteriaceae; genus Lutimonas. The sequence continues at coordinate 2,470 of JAKITQ010000058.1, forward strand.
AGCTTTTAAATCCTTGTGTTGGTCTTTTGCAAAAGTATCGGCTGGAACTTTCCCTAAATTTGCAGAAATACCACGAATAGCCAAATTCATTTTTGCTAGTTTATAGGTAGTAGAAGTATATTCTTGTCCGTAAATGGAAACATCTTTTTTATTACCATGATGGCTGTCAATAAATTTCATACTCTGTACAAACATACCACCAGAGCCACAAGCAGGATCATAGATTTTACCTTTGTATGGTTCAATCATATTTGCAATCAAGTTTACTATACTTTTTGGTGTATAAAACTCACCTTTCCCTTTGCCTTCTGCCAGAGCGAATTTGCTTAAAAAATATTCGTAAACCCTACCAACAATATCTTGTTGTTTGTCTTTTAAAGTATTAATGTTATTAATGGTATCTAGTAAAGCAGAAAGCTTACTTACATCCATATTTAAACGTGAAAAATAATTATCAGGTAATGCACCTTTTAATGCCGGGTTGTTTTTTTCGACAGTATGTAAAGCGGTATCAATTTTAAGTGCAATATCATCTTGTTTTGAATTTTCGATAATATAGCTCCAACGTGATTCTTTAGGCAGAAAAAATACATTTTTCATGGTGTAAAAATCTACCATTTCAATAAATTTCTCTTTACCTTCATCAATCAGTTCCTTTCTGCGTTCTTCAAATTTATCACTTGCAAATTTTAAAAATATCAAACTTAAAACCACGTGTTTATATTCGGAAGATTCTACCGTTCCTCTTAATTTATTTGCCGAATCCCAAAGGGTTTCTTCTATGCTTTTTTCTTTTTTTTGTTTTGCCATTATTTACTAAAATATTTGTTATGTAATATTACGAAAAAAGGACAGAAAATTGAAGGTATAAGGGTTTTATGTTTATGAAAGTTATTTACTGTTATAAGGAAGTAAAATGAAAAATGAACAAGCTTTTAGGCAACAATTAATGGTTAATTTTATATTAAGAATACTATTAACACGCCGTAAACAATCATAAAAAAAACCACCCATTAATAAACAAGTAGTTTCCCTTTTATTTGTGATCTCGAGAGGATTACCTGCGGTGATCCTTCAAAGCTCCGCTTTGAAAACTGAAAAAACCACAAAATAAAAAAGCAAGCGTGATGTTTTATCATCAGTAATTCAGGATTACCTGCGGTGATCCCTTGTGCTCCGAATTCCGAGTTAAAGCTTGCAATTTTCAATTGCCTAGGCCTTTTTTATTTCTTCTCTTATTCGAATAAATTCGAAACGAACTGAAATAAAAAAAGCCTACCACTTCGTGGTAAGCTTTTACTCTTAGTGACCCCGACAGGATTCAAACCTGTAACCCTCAGAGCCGAAATCTGATATTCTATTCAATTGAACTACGGGGCCAATTTATTTTTGATTTATTCAAATTTCAATACTCAATACTTGCTACCTAATACCTGTACCTGCTACCAATTAAGAAAGCAAAGCCTTCACAACCATCGAAATCGCTTTTCCGTCAGCTTTTCCTGCAAGTTGTTTAGACGCCATTCCCATAACTTTACCCATATCTTTCATGGATGAAGCTCCTGTTTGGCTAATAATTTCTCCTATAGCCTGTTGCAATGCATCTTCACTCATTTGCTCAGGTAAAAACTTTTCTAATATTTTTGCCTGTGCCAACTCAGGATCAGCCAAATCACTTCTGTTTTGTTCATTAAATATGGTCGCACTATCCTTTCTTTGTTTTACTAACTTCTGTACAATTTTTATTTCATCATCATCATTCAATTCTGTATTACTACCACTTGTATTCGCCAATAAAAAAGCTGATTTTAAAGCTCTTAAAGACTCTAAAGCAATTTTATCTTTCGATTTCATAGCTGCTTTCATTTGCTCCATTACTTCTTTTTGTAAACTCATTTTATTTAAATTTTAACGCATCAAATATACTAAAAAGATAGGTACCAAAATGTAATTTATGACTCTTAAGACTAAGAGAAGGATTTCTTTTTTTTATCACTGATATTTAACTAATTACCTACCATTTTTTTTATATTCAATCTCTGTAGTTCACTGCTTATCATTACAATACCGGTTTTAAACCTAGCTCAAAATTACACTAAGTTTAGAAGTATTCTACCAATTTAACTATTGGTTTTTATCCTCTTGCATTATTTGATGCACTTCTTCCTGAATTAAATGATATTCAAATCCCTTTCTAAATAAAAAATCTATAATTTTTTTCTTTTTTTTATAAATATGATTCTCGTCAATACTATTCCATTTTTTTAATACCAAGTCATGCAATACAATTAAGTATTCATTTGGGCCTATTTCTTTTAAAGCGGTTTCTATATTGTATTTTGAAATACCTCTTTGCTTTAATTCTCTAATAACTCTTTGTTTACCCCACTTTTTTATTCTAAACTTACCTCTTGCAAAACTTTTAGAAAAGCGTTCTTCGTTTAAAAAATCATGTGCCATTAAGTGCAAAATAATAAGCTCACAGGCCTCAGGAATCATACACATTTCGTGTAATTTTCTTTCAATTTCTTGATGACAACGATCTTGATAAATACAATATTTTTCTAATTTTCTTTTGGCCTCTTCAACAGTAAATGTTAACTTTTTATTTTGCATGCTATAAAATTAATACATCTTCCAAATGTACTCTCAACATATTTTTTATCCTAACCTAAAACCCACTTTTTATGTTGAAGTTTTACTATTGTATTATTCTTATCGGTTTTTCAATACCACTATTTTCTCAAACAACCATTGCCAAACAAAGCTTTGAACTTGCACAAGACACTTGGCAACCCATAACTTTTTCTACACCGCCATGCACGGAAAATGATGACATATGGAATTACCAAACTACCTTAAATACCATTACACCAAGTGATGGTGATCAATTTTGGGGAATTCAAGACCTAAACGGTTCGTGTGGTAGTACAGAATTTGAATTTTTAAGCTTACCAAACATCGATATTTCAAATTTTAGAAACGTAATTTTTTCTTTTGATTATAATGTTTTTGAATTTGATGGCGGAGATAAAATAAAATATGAATTGTTTTTTGATGACCAATCTCAAGGAGAAATTACAATAGTTGATGGTACTTTCAACTCCAATGGATGGCTAAGTGAAAATGTGAGTATTCCTAATAGTATTTCTAAAATAAAAATAATTATTTCGGTAAAACAAAACGGACAAGCAGATTACGCTGGTATTGACAATATAAAACTTACCGGTACTGATTTAATAGCTTGTTCTGAATTATTTATTAGTGAATATATTGAAGGAACTTCGGGTTCTGGTTATCGAAACAATTATATTGAAATATACAACCCGTCCAATCAAGTTATCGATTTGTCCAATTACGATCTCACAAAATATACCAATGATAATTTAAATTCAACAGGTAGCATCCCGCTAATTGGTTCTATCGACCCTTTTGGTACTTTTTTAATTGAAGATATTGATGAAATACTAGGTGTAAATGCCAATTTATCTTCATCTAGTTCTGTAATGGATTTTACAGGCAATGATAAAATTGCATTACGTAAAGACAACCAAATAATCGACTTGATTGGGCATATTGGTGACAATTCAAATTTTGCAAAAGACATAACACTTAGAAGAAAAAGTCATGTTCAAAATCCTAATAATCAATACAATGAATTCGAATGGGATGTGTATGGATTGGAAGACCTCACCAATATAAACACACACCAATCCTCATGTAGCGGCGCTATTCCGGAGATTATGGTTCAAGGTAATTGGAATGATATTGTGGATGGCAGCTTGTTTTCAAGTACGATTAACAATACCTATTTTGGAAGCTTAGACCCTACTTCTGAAAATACAATTTCTAAATCCTTTTATATTAAAAATTTGGGCAATGCTCCTTTACAAATAACTGATGTTTTTTTAACCGGAACCGATACTAGTAATTTTAATATAGAAAACATTATAACTTCAAATATTGCTCCAAATGATAGTGTTGTTTTTGTTATCAACTTCAAACCATCCGCCAAGGGAATTAAAACCGCCGTACTACAAATCAACAATAATGATACCTCCGAGAGTCCTTTTAATTTTACAATACAAGGTGAAGGCACGGGTTCGAGCAATAGCCCCTTAATAATTAGCCAATATTATGAAGGTGAAGGCAATAATAAATGGATTGAAATAACCAATGCTAGCAACTCACCTAGCGCTACAAATTTTTATTATTTGGCACTTTATAGAAATTCTGATGCCAATAACCCTATTGGTGTAAAACCTTCTGCACAAAAATTGATACCTAGTATCAACGCTGGTAGCTCTCTAAAATATAGAGCTTCTTTAAATGTACAATTACCAGCTTATGCCTTAGACGGCAATGAAATAAATACCAATATTTGCACATTTGATGGTAACGATATCATACTCATTTCAACAAGTAACGACGAAACTTGTTGGGAAAATAAAATCGATATTATTGGAAACTCAAGTAATTGGGGTGCAAACAAAAGTTTTGTACGGAAATATGGCTGCGAAAGCGCGATAGCCAGTACTGGTTTTAACAGCAATGACTGGCTGGTTTATACCTTATTAGATATCGACTCGGCTATTGCCGGATATAACCCAAGAATTGGAGAACACTTTATTGGCAGCACCAGCTTTGACACCAATAACAACTGGAACAACGGCTTACCCGATATGTATAGAAATATTATTTTAAATCAAGATTACAACACCAATACTTTTGGTGATTTGGAGGCATGTAATATAACTATTAGCACAAACAAAATTTTAGAGATAAATGCCAACAACTACCTTTCTATAAAAAACAACTTACAAGTTGATGGTGAATTAATTATACGTAATCAAGCCGCTTTACTTATGTTAAATAATGATGGCAATATTACAAACAACGGATCCATCAAAGTTTACAAAACTACCACTCCTTTTAAACCCATGGATTATACCTATTGGTCATCTCCAATACAAAACGCCCAATTATCAGAAGTTTTTTATGCTTCACCACAAAATTCATTTTACAAGTTTGAAACACAAAATTTTTTAGATGCCAACAATGATGCTTATGATGACGATGAAAATGCATGGCAAAAAGCTTCTGAAACCATGGAAATTGGCAGGGGCTATACCGCAATGGCACCAAATACCGAACCGTTTATAAACACCCAAACAGTTGTATTTAATGGCGATGTAAACAACGGCAACTTAACAACACCTGTTTATTTAAGTATCGACAATGCTAATGAAGAAGACGACTGGAATTTAATTGGCAACCCTTATCCATCTGCCATAGATGCCGAGGTTTTTTTAAATAATAGCGTGAATAAGAACATGATTGGCAGTAATATTTATTTTTGGACCCACAATACCAATATAGATCAAAACAAATATAGTGCCGACGATTATGCCATGTTTAATGTGAATACAGGAGGTGTAAAAGCGAATTCAAATGGGGCGCTTCCAACAAAGTTTATTGCCAGTTGCCAGGGCTTTTTTATAGAAGCCAAGCAAGCCGGTAATATTGTTTTTAATAACGAGATGAGGGTTGCTACAGATAATAACAATTTCTTTAAAAATGTATTAATTAAGCCAAAGAAACCGACTACTAATGTGAAATTAGAAAAAAAATTGATAGATAAAATTTGGTTAAATCTATATAATAAAGAAGGCGTATTTAGCCAAATATTAATTGGCTTTTTAAATGGTGCAACTAAAGCCTATGAATCAAGTTTTGACGGTTTGCGCTTTAGCGGAAATAACTTCTTTTCCTTTTCCAGTTTTGTCAACAAACAACAGCTAGCAATTCAAGGCTTACCTTTATTTACAGGAGATGAAAATATAACTCTTGCAGTTGATTCAAAAATAGAAGAACCCACAAAATTAAATATTGGTATTGATCATTTAGAAGGAAACTTAAACAATCAAGAAATATACTTGGAGGATAAATTATTGAATATAACACATAGTCTAAGTGAAAGTGATTATACATTTACAGTGCAACAAAAGGGCTTGATTCAAAATAGATTTCTACTAAAGTTTAGCAATTTTATTTTAAGTTTAGAAGGTATAAATAATGAATCCGAAGCACTTATAATAAGTAACTCCAACGATCGAACATTGCAAGTAAAAACTTCAAAAAACAGTATTATAAGGTCTTTAATAATTTACGATATGCTAGGAAGAAAATTATTGGAGGTCAATGAAAAAAATAAAAATATTTTAATTGTTTATCACAATATATTAAAAAACGGCGTTTTTATTATTTATGCCAAGTTAGATAATTCGCAAGTTTTAACAAAGAAATTTATTAAATAAAAGCCTTTAAAATTTTGAGTATATATTAAAATAAGGCATAAAAAAAAGCCTGCTTTTCTAAGCAGGCTTTATGATATATTTTTACCTTATTAACTTATCATTTTCATCATAAAACTGATATTTTAAATATGGAAAAGCATCTCTAGGTATTATTTTAATCCACTTTTTGTATTTCAAAAACCATTGCATTTGAATTGATTTTAAACCTTTAGTAAGATGTGAAGCAATGAATGTATGTACATGAAGTACAATTTCTTTTTTATTTCCTTCAATAATCTTATTTAGATCAAATTCAATTTTATCAATTAAAACAATTGGTGCTTCTACTTCACCATTTTTGTTTGGGTTTTCTTCTTTTGTTTTGATGTCTCTCTCAGGCCTAACTCTTTGACGAGTTATTTGTATTAAACCAAATTTACTAGGTGGTAGTATTTTGTGCTTCGTTCTGGATCCTTTCATTGCATTGCGTAAATGATCAAAGAGTTTTTTTCTGTGATCGGCAATATGCATATCAATAAAATCTATAACTATTATACCACCCATATCACGAAGTTGTAATTGTCGCGCAATTTCTGTTGCTGCAATTAAATTTACTTCTAATGCTGTATCGGCTTGTGAATTGGCTCTGTTTGAGCGATTTCCGCTGTTCACGTCAATTACGTGTAATGCCTCAGTATGTTCAATTACCAAATAAGCGCCTTTTTTCATCGAAACAGTTCGACCAAAAGCTGTCTTTATTTGTTTTTCTATACCATAAAAATCAAAAATCGGAACTCTTGATTTATATAATTTTGCAATTGATTTTTTATCTGGAGCAATTCTTTCAAGATAATCAATAATTTCTTGATGTAAAGTCGCATCATTCGTTGTTATACTCGTAAATGATCCATCAAATACATCTCTTAAAATTGATGATGCTCTGTTTAATTCTGAAAGAATTTTTTGCGGTGCAACTGCCTGGGGTAATTGTTTACACATGTTTACCCATCGCTGTACTGAATATTGCAAATCTTTGTCTAATTCAGCAACTTTTATGCCTTCCGCAACCGTACGTAATATGACACCAAAACCTTTCGGCTTAATGCTTTGTGCCAGCCTTTTCAACCGTTCTTTCTCCTTGTTATTCGTAATTTTTTGAGAAACCGAAACACGATCTGAAAATGGTACTAAAACCAAATATCGTCCAGCTATTGAAAGCTCGGAACTTATTCTTGGGCCTTTTGTAGAAATTGGTTCTTTTACAACTTGAACCAATAAATTTTGACCCGATTTTATTACATCATCAATTTTCCCGTTCTTATCAATATCTTTTTCAATACGGAAATTTCTTAAAGTGAATTCTTTTCTTTTACCTGTGCTTACTTGTTGTGAATATTTTTTTAAAGATGATAATTGAGGGCCTAAATCATGGTAATGTAGAAATGCATCTTTTTCACTTCCAACATTTACAAATGCTGCATTTAGACCTGATAATGTTTTTTTTACTTTGGCTAAAAATACGTCTCCAACGGAGAAATTATTATCCAAAGTTTCATTGTGTAATTCAACAAGTTTCCCATCTATTAATAAGGCAAAGTCTATATCTGAGGAATTCGATCTTATTATTAATTCTGTTTTCACTCTGTTATATTTTTTTGCACCTAACCCAAAATTTAAACAAATCAAAATTATGATCTATTATTTTTAGGGTAGATAGATTAATAAAAATTTATACAGGTTATTTTTTTATAACCAACAAATTTGTTTTTCAACAAATTCTATGTCAATGAACTTAATAAACTTATAAGTACAAATAAATAGGTGATTGCTCGCCTATCTTTTATTATTTTTTCTTTTTATGTCTATTTTGTCTACTTCTTTTCTTACGCTTATGCGTAGAAATTTTACTGCGCTTTCTTTTTTTACCGCTTGGCATAATCTAAACTGAATTATTTGATTTTTATTACTTTACTGGTACACTATTTTTCACGCTTTCTACAAATACTTTTGCGGGTTTAAACGCTGGAATGTTGTGTGCCGGAATTTTAATAGTTGTGTTTTTAGAAATATTTCTACCAGTTTTTTCTGCTCTTTTTTTAACAATAAAGCTTCCAAAACCTCTTAAATAAACATTATTTCCTTGATTTAATGAATCTTTTACCTCAACCATTAAATCTTCAACTACTCTTAAAACATCCGCTTTTTCAATACCAGACTTTTCTGAAATATTAGCTACGATCTCTGCTTTTGTCATTTTAATAAATTTATATGTTATTTTAAATCCTCTATTAGAGTCGGCAAATATAAAACATTTAATCAATTTCAGAAAGCTAATTCATTAAAATTTAATTAGATAAATTAATTGTAGTATTGCAAAATGAGTAAAAACCTTGAGTTTTCTAATATATTAATACTGTGGTATTTAAAAAATAAACGTGACTTACCATGGCGAAATACAAAAGAACCCTATTTAATTTGGTTATCCGAAATTATTTTACAACAAACTAAAATAATTCAAGGCACGTCATATTATTTAAAATTTGTTGAAAAATTTGATACAATTAATGGTTTAGCCAAAGCAGATGAAAAACAAATATTAAAACTTTGGCAAGGTTTAGGCTATTATTCAAGAGCACGAAATTTACACAAAACAGCAGTTTATATAAGTAATGAATTAAATGGTAAATTTCCGAACAACTATAAAGAATTAAAAAAATTAAAAGGTATTGGTGATTATACTGCCTCGGCAATTGCATCTTTTTGTTTTGATTTACCTGAAGCTACAGTTGATGGAAATGTGTACAGGGTATTATCACGATACTTTGGTATCAATACACCAATAAATTCCTCAAAAGGGATTAAAGAATTCAAAAAATTGGCTCAAATACTAATCAACTCAAAAAATCCTGGCACACACAATCAAGCAATTATGGAATTTGGCGCATTGATGTGTAAGCCCAAAAATCCTAATTGTCTAAACTGTCCATTAAACTCTAGCTGTATTGCTTTAAAAAATAGTGAAATACATAAGTTTCCTGTAAAAACTAATAAAATAAAAATAAAAAAAAGGATTTTTAATTTTATAGTAATCAATAACAAGCATGAACAAACATATATTGAACAAAGAAATGGGAATGATATTTGGAGAAACCTTTATCAATTTCCTCTTTACGAATCATTTGAAACTATAGAGGTGAACGAAATAATGGAAGCACCTATTTTTCAAAATATTTTGCAGAATCAATCCTTTAAAATATTAAAATTTAATCCAAAACCCATTGTTCACAAACTCACTCACCAACATCTTTACACAACTTTTTGGATTGTTGAATTAAAAACCCACCTAATAGAGGCTGTTTTATGGCAAAACTTAAGTAATTTTGCAGTACCAACCTTAATTCAAAATTTTATTGATAATTTTAAAAAAAGTGCTTAAAAAATTGCACTATATTTGAATAACAAAACTACTACTTATGGCAAATTCATTAAATAAAGCAATGTTAATTGGTCATTTGGGTGATGAAGTGAAAATGCATTATTTTGAGGGTGGCAATTCACTTGGAAGATTCCCAATTGCAACCAATGAAAGTTATACCAACAAACAAACCGGAGAAAAAATAACTACCACCGAATGGCATAATATTGTTGTTCGTAATAAATTAGCCGAAATTTGTGAAAAATATTTAAGTAAAGGTGACCGGGTTTTTATTGAAGGCCGAATCAAAACCAGGCAATGGGAACAAGATGGTATAAAAAGATATTCTACAGAAATTCACGTTATTGACATGACTTTTTTAACAACAAAAAAAGAATTTAATAATCCACAAAAATTAAATTCTGATACTGTTGTTAAAAAATCTTTAGAAAAAGATAGTAGTTTAGATGATAAAACTGATGATTTACCTTTTTAAATTTTAACTTAAAAAAGCATCCTTGGATCCAGAACCCACGAATATATTTTTAACACTCAGTTTAAATTGGTCTGTAATTTATGGTGTTATAACCTTAATAATTTTATTGTTATTATCAGCCATAATCTCAGGTACTGAAGTGGCCTTTTTCTCGATATCTAAAACAGATTTAAAAAAAAATGATAATACAAGTTACGATTTAGTGAGTAAACTGTTAGAAAATCCAAAAAAATTACTTGCTACCATATTAATTTCAAATAATTTTATCAATATTCTATTCATTATTTTGTTTACTTATATTGGTGATTTCTTCTTTGGGAATATAGCATCCAGCGTATTAAAATTTTCACTCGAAATTGTTTTGGTTACTTTTTTAATATTACTTTTCGGTGAGGTACTTCCTAAAATTTATGCCAACAGAAATGCTATAAAATTTGCCACAAAAATGGCCAAACCCATGAAGCTTCTTAATACATTATTAAGTCCTGTAAGTTATTTTTTACTAAAAATGACAAGCTTTATGGAAAAAAAATTAAGCAAAAAACAAAGTGACCTTTCGGTAGAAACTTTATCTCAAGCTCTAGAACTAACCTCAACAGGGGCAACTACAAAAGAAGAAAAAAAAATACTGCAGGGCATTGTAAATTTTGGAAATACAGAAACCTCTCAAATAATGTGTCCTCGGATGGATATTTTTGCCTTATCGGATGATGAAACTTTTAAATCGGTAATTGAACAAATCATTAAACATGGACATTCTCGAATACCGGTATACAATGAAAATATAGATAATATTACTGGCGTATTATATGCAAAAGATCTAATTCCTCACATCCATAAAAATACATTTCAATGGCAAAAAATAATGAGAGAAGCCTTTTTTGTACCCGAAAATAAAAAATTAGATGACCTTTTAAAAGAATTTCAGGATATAAAAAATCATTTGGCCATTGTAGTTGATGAATACGGCGGAACTTCTGGCTTAATTACTTTAGAAGATATTATAGAAGAAATTGTTGGAGACATTTCGGATGAATTTGATCAAAACGACTTATCTTACTCAAAACTAGATGCTTTTAATTATGTTTTTGAAGGCAAAACAACCTTAAAAGATTTTTATAAGGTCTTACAAATTGACGACACCCTTTTTGAAGAAAATAAATTTGAAGCAGAAACTCTTGCTGGCTTTATTTTAGAAATTACAGGAAAATTTCCATTCATAAATGAAAAAATAAAATTTCAAGATTTTACCTTTAAAATTGAGGGGATTGATAAAAAAAGAATAAAACAAATAAAAGTAACTTTACCAAAAGTAAATTAGCATGAATCTCTTAAAAATATTATTTATTTTAATTTTGATTACCTCGGTAATTACCTCCTGTAAAGAAGATGTAATTCCTAAACCCAAGGCGCATTTAAGATTAGAATATAAAACCTCAAATTACATGGCTACAAATACAAATTGCCCATATAATTTTGAGGCTGCAACAGAAGCTAATATACAAACCAATGAAAAATGTTGGATGAATATTGAATATCCAAAATTAAAAGCGAGTATCAATATAACCTACAGACCAATTGAAAATAATTTAAAAGAATTATTTCTTGAGGCCGAAAAGCTAACCTTTAATCATGCAATAAAAGCTGATGGTATAAGCTCTGTTCCATACAAAAACGAAGCACGAAAAATTTATGGAGCAATATTTGAAGTTACTGGAAATGCCGCTTCACCAATACAATTTCATGTTACCGACAGTACTAAGAATTTTATTACAGGTGCAGTATATTTTAATATTAAACCAAATTACGATTCAATAAAACCAGCTATAAATCATTTACATAAAGATATAATTCACCTAATAGAATCGTTAAACTGGAAAGAATAAAACTACCTCCTTTGAAATCATATAAATACAATAAAACAATAAGATTCTGGCTAATTACAGGCTTGTTAATGCTTATAGGTCAAGTGATCCTTGGCGGAATTACTCGACTTACTGGATCTGGTTTATCTATAACAAATTGGGATGTTATTACCGGTGTTATCCCTCCAATGAGTAAACAAGAATGGCTTGCTGCTTTTGAATTATACAAACAAACTCCACAATTTCACAAAATCAATGCTAGCTTTACTTTAAAAGATTTTAAGTTTATTTACTTTTGGGAGTTTTTTCATCGCTTATGGGCTAGAATGTTAGGCCTCATCTTCTTAATTCCATTTGTGTTTTTCACTTTAAGAAAAATTATAAATTGGTATTTGATTAAAAGGTTGTTACTCGTTGTACTTTTAACCGCATTAACAGCATCGGCAGGCTGGATTATGGTGCAAAGCGGTTTAATAAATAGGCCGTGGGTAAATGCTTATAAATTGACTTTGCATTTTATGCTCGCCATTTTAACGATTGCTGCAATGGTTAAAACCATTGCTGACGTATATAATTTAGAAAATAAAAGCAATAAGAGCCAATGTAAATTTGTTGTAATTTTATTGATAATAACATTTATTCAATTGATAATAGCAGGTCTAATGTCAGGCATGAAAGCAGGTTTGTATTTCCCTACCTGGCCATCTATGAACGGCGCGATTATCCCTAGGGTTTTGTTAGATTCAAGTAATTGGACCCTCCATAATTTAACCAATTATGACAGCTATGCCTTTGCTCCTGCTTTGGTACAATTCTTACACAGACTTATGGCTTATATTATTTTAGCCATAACCATTTATTACTATTTCAAAAAAAGAAACTATTTACATACTACTGCAATCAAATGGCTTACTACCTCGTATATTATAGTTTATTTTCAGATTATATTAGGCATTTTAACTTTAATAAAAATAAAAACCGGAATTCCTTTGTTTTATGGAATTCTTCACCAACTCACAGGTTTGTTGTTCTTTATTAGCTTGTTGTTTTTGTACTTTACTTTACGGAAGAAAATTTCAATTTAAATATAAAAAAAGACTACCAAATGGTAGTCTTTTTTATCAATTAAATAATGTAATTATGCTTTAAATAGTCTTAAGATTTACCCTCTTTTGAACAGTCATAATTACATTTTTTTATTAGTTATCTGCTATAGTTTTTGCAGAGTCGATAACTTTTTCGGCACCAGTCTTAACCGAATCAATTGCTTCTCCTGCGGCCTCCACAGCTTTATCTGCAGCATCACTTGTAGCATCTACAGCATCTTGTACTACCTCAATAGCATTATTTAAATCTTTTTCTGCTCCCTTTTTAGTATCATTACATGATACTGCAATTATACTAACAATAGCAATTGCCAATAGTCCTTTGATTAATTTCATAGTCTTAAATTAAAAGTTAAATTTTTGTTAAAGCGCAAATAATACAAAAAATCTGAAGTAAATCTATAGTTTATTTACTTCGTCCGTTTTTCGCAACAAAAAAACCTGAAATAAGTTTCAGGTTTTTTTTTAACATCCAGTCAAAATTATAGATGTATATCTTTAAGTAATTTAATCTCTTACTTCATAATCTATAGGAACAATAAATGATACACTCACAGGTTTACCGTCTTTACTAGCCGGAGTCATTTTTGGAAATTTTTTAAATATTCTGAGCATTTCCTTTTCTAGCCCTTCTTGCTTGGCTTGAACTTTTAAAACCGACACAACACCATCCGTATCAATTCTCACTAAGGATCTAATAGGATGAGTTCCCGGACTTAAATTTAGGTTTCTCGCCAAATCAGGATCAATATTATCTTTTAAGAATTTCTTAAATTTACCTATAGAACACGCTCTAATTTCTTCAGCACTACCTTCGCAACCTGGATACACAACTGGAGTATCTGCCATAGCTTCAACCATTATGTTATCGTCTACTTCTAGACTTTCCACATCATGGGTGGCTCCAACAATGCTTTCTTCAGGAGATTTTTTTTCTACTTCGGCACCTTCTTCGGTATCAGATGCTGCGCTTTCGCTAACAACTTCACTATTTTCTTGGCTCGTATCAGCACTTTCATCAATCACTTCAACAGCTTCACTTGCATCATTCATTTCTTCTTTTTTTGTTTCTTTACAGGAAACAGCAATTATGCTTATAATTGCAAATACTAATAATAATTTAATACTTTTCATTTAATAAGGTTTTAGTTAATTTTTATGATATGGATAACATTTTATTTAAAAATTAGATCCCATCTTTATATTTAAATTTTTGACCTCCAACTGAAGCTTCTGCCATAATACCACCTTTTACCTTTGTAAAAATAGCTACTCCGTTTTGATATGCAATATCAATTGACGCTCCTTTTTTAAGAGCTACAGCTGATGCCTGTCCTGAAAATTTTATTTTTCCAGCTTTAAATTTATCTAGGGCTTCATTTGTCTCAAAAAATACAACTTCTTCATATTGTTGTCCACCTGCTTGTAAACCAAATGTTGCCTGAGCCAAACTTGCTCTGCCAATTACTTTTTTGTTTTCAAATACCAATCCTTTTCCTCCTGCACCACCAATACCAAGACCGGCTTTTGTTATTACTGGGAAAATAACAAAACCTTTTGCAGTATTAAAATACGATTGTAATGATGGATTGTCTTTAATCAATCGTTTAATTGTTGTATCAACAGCCTTGGCTAGTTTTGAATCTTTTGGATAAACAACAGAAATACCTTGATCTACCACTTTTTCTTCTACAACTTCTTCTTCTGCCCCTTCTTCATTCACAGCCTCTTCACCTGCCATCTTTTCACTTGACATATGACCTTCTTCCATATGATCATCTTGTGTAGTTTCAGATACTTCTTCTATTTGTTCTTCTACAACAGTTTCTGCTTCTTTTTTATCTGCTTTACAAGAAACAGCAATAACCGCAATCAGTAAAACTGTAATAATGCTTTTAAATAATTTCATTTTTAATAAATTTTAGTTAGGGTTTATAAATTGTTTATAATGCGAATCAAGAGTTGAATATTAGTGTTATAAATGCCGCAGCTAGTCGTCCATAAACATGTAGGGTAAGTCCTTTTGCAGATCTTACTTTGCTTGCTTTTTGTATATCTGATTTTTCAATAAGC
>JAKITQ010000059.1 GCA_021647985.1 Flavobacteriaceae bacterium
GACTCAAATTTTAAAGTTCCATAAACGTCATCTCCAGAAATACTAAAAATTATTTCTTTAAAACCACCTGAAGTACCTTCGCTTAGATCTTCTAGCTCTATTTTCCATCTCTTATCAGAAGCAAACTTTGTGTACATACGATATAAATCTCCTGCAAAAATACTTGCCTCGTCACCACCGGTTCCTGCTCTAATCTCAACAATTACGTTTTTTGCATCTTCGGGATCTTTAGGAATGAGCATTAACTTTATATCTTCTTCTAATTTTGGTATTTTCTTATTGGCTTCGTCCATTTCCATTTTTGCCATTTCCACCATTTCTTGATCAGAGCCATCGGCAATAATTTCTTTAGCCTCTTCTAAATTGGCTAAAGCAGCTTTGTATTCATCACCTATATCTACAAGATTTTTTAAATCTTTGTATTCTTTATTCAGCTTTACATAGCGCTTTTGATCCATGATAATATCTGGCTGAATAATCAAATCAGAAACCTCATCAAACCTTTGCTTTACTATTCGTAACTTATCTAACATTGCTTATAAAATATTGGCAAATTTAGTCATTTTTTATTTTTAAATCCGATTTTAAAGACTCCATATGATTAATATCGATTGGCGCTCATTATTCATGATATTTTCAATAAGTTTGTAGCTTAACTTATAAAATAAAAATCATGAATAAAATGTTTTTAACTCTTACCATTATAACCTTTATTTTAAGTAGTTGTGGTGAAAGTAAGAAAGAAGAGGTAAAAAAAGAAGTAATAGAAACCAAAGAAGTAAAAATTGAAGAACCTACAACAGGATATAGCCTTTTTGCTCAAGGCGAAAAATTGTTCAATGATAAAACTTGTATCTCTTGCCATCAATTAAACACTAAAATAGTTGGTCCATCTATTAAAAAAATCGCGAGTATTTACGAAGAAAAAAATGGTAATTTAATGGATTTCTTGGAAGGAAAAAGTGAACCTATTGTTGATTCAGATCCTGGTCAAGTTGCCATAATGAAAGCTAATTTAGATGGTTTTGTTAAAGATTTATCTGTCGACCAGTTAAAAGCACTTGAAAATTATATACTTAATGCGAAATAAGTTTTTGCTGGTATTTAATCCACATTATTCACGGGTTAATTCCTATAAATTAATAAAGCCATCGTGAAATTGATGGCTTTATTTTATTTTTATATTTCCAATAATGATTAAACTACTCCTTGGGCTAACATAGCATCTGCTACCTTAACAAAACCAGCGATATTTGCACCTTTTACATAATCAATATAACCATCATCATTCTTACCATACTCAATACAAGAATTATGAATATCACTCATAATTTGTTTTAATTTGGCATCAACCTCATCACGTGTCCAGTTCATTCGTAAAGAATTTTGACTCATCTCTAATCCGGAAGTTGCTACACCACCTGCATTAGATGCTTTACCTGGAGCGAATAAAATTTTTGCTTCATGAAACGCCAAAATTGCTTCAGGTGTTGATGGCATATTTGCCCCTTCACTTACACAAATACAACCATTTGCCAACAATACTTTGGCATCATCACCATTCAATTCGTTTTGCGTTGCACAAGGTAAGGCAACATCACATTTTTCATTCCATGGTGTTGCTCCTTTAACAAATTTAGCCGATGGATAATTTTCAATATACTCACTAATTCTTCCTCTTCTAATATTTTTAAGATCCATTATAAAAGCAAGTTTTTCTTTATCTATACCTTCTGCATCAAATATATACCCAGATGAATCTGACATAGTAACAACTTTACCACCTAACTGAGTTACTTTTTCTGTTGCATATTGGGCTACGTTACCAGAACCAGAAACTAATACTGTTTTACCTTTTAAATTATCTCCTTGAGTTTTTAACATGCTATCGGCAAAGTATACTGTACCATAACCTGTTGCTTCAGGGCGAATTAAAGAACCACCCCATGACATTCCTTTACCAGTTAAAACACCAGTAAATTCATTTTTTAATTTTTTGTATTGTCCATAAAGGTATCCTATTTCTCTACCTCCAACACCAATATCACCAGCAGGCACATCCGTATTTGCACCAATATGACGATATAATTCGCTCATAAAGCTTTGACAAAAACGCATAATTTCATTGTCAGATTTTCCTTTAGGATTAAAATCAGACCCTCCTTTACCACCACCCATTGGTAGGGTTGTTAAACTATTTTTAAACACTTGCTCAAATGCTAAAAATTTTAAAATACTCATACTTACTGTAGGATGAAAACGCAAACCTCCTTTATAAGGTCCGATAGCAGAATTCATTTGAATACGATAACCACGATTAACACATATCTCACCATTATCATCAATCCAAGCAACTCTAAAGGTAATAGCCCTTTCTGGCTCAACCATTCTCATTAATAGATTTTTACCATGATAGATATCTTTAGTAACGATATAAGGTATTACTGTTTCTGCAACTTCTTGCACAGCTTGTAGGAATTCAGGCTCATGACCATTGCGCTCTGAAATCTCATCCATAAAGGCTTTAATTTTTAAATCCATAATTATATATCTGTAAATTTATTAAATATTAAATTTTATGCCGCAAAAATAACCAAATTACAATTAATAAAATATATTTATCATTATTTATTTCTATGATTTTAAATTAATCTATACCCAAATCAAAAGTGAAATACTAACAACAAAAATTGCATTTAATTTAAATTTACAGTTCAACAAAATAATGTAAATTTGCCATCTAATTTTGAACACCTGAAATGAAGAATAAAATAAATGACTTATTGGATGAAATTCAGAATTTTAATGCAGATACTTTGGATAAGGCTGAAGCATTAAGAATAAAATTTTTAGGTAGTAAAGGAGTTTTAAAAAAATTATTTGCAGACTTTAAAAATGTAAGTCCATCTGATAAAAAAGAAATAGGTCAGGCTTTAAATAATTTGAGAAATGCGGCTACTGAAAAAGTTAATGCACTTAAAAGTACTTTAGAAAATGTTAGCCAAAATAAAAATGTTTATGGCGACCTTACACGACCTGCAGAGCCTATTGAGTTAGGAGCAAGACATCCAATTTCAATTGTTAAAAATCAGATAATTGACGTTTTCTCAAGAATTGGTTTTACCGTATCTGAAGGGCCAGAAATTGAAGATGACTGGCATAATTTTACCGCTTTAAATTTACCAGAATATCACCCGGCAAGAGATATGCAAGACACCTTTTTTATTGAAAAAGATCCTGATATTTTATTGCGTACCCATACTTCTTCTGTACAAGTTAGATACATGGAAAATAACAAACCGCCAATAAGAACCATATCGCCAGGTAGAGTTTTTAGAAATGAAGATATTTCTGCTCGTTCACATTGTATCTTCCATCAAGTGGAAGGTTTATATATTGATACGAATGTTTCTTTTGCCGATTTAAAACAAACCTTATTATATTTTACCGAAGAGATGTTTGGTAAATCAAAAATACGATTAAGACCATCTTATTTTCCTTTTACAGAACCTAGTGCTGAAGTAGATATTTACTGGGGTTTAGAAACAGAAACCGATTATAAAATCACCAAAGGTACTGGCTGGTTAGAAATTATGGGCTGCGGCATGGTTGACCCTAATGTATTAAAAAACGCGAATATAGACCCAGAAAAATACAGTGGGTATGCATTTGGAATGGGCATAGAACGAATAGCAATGCTTTTATACCAAATACCTGATATTAGAATGTTTTATGAAAACGACATCCGTTTTTTAGAACAATTTAAATCGGTAATTTAACTATGAAAAATCTGAAAGAATTTTTATTTGAACAAGGGTATTATCGTGTAAAACTTAAAAAAACTGCGACAAACCATATTGAAATAAAAGTAAAAATCAACAAAGTTAAAGGTCGTTTTATTTTAGACACTGGCGCTTCCAACTCTTGTGTAGGTTTTGATGAAATCAAAATTTTTAATTTAATTACAGAAGAGTCTGAACATAAAGCCAGTGGCGCCGGGGCTACGGAAATAGACACACTTATTTCAAAAAAGAATCATCTTAAAATTGGAGCCTTTGTTTTAAAAAAATCATCTTTAATTTTATTAGATCTATCTCACATAAATAACGCATTGGTTAAACAAAATGCAAATCCTGTTCATGGAATTATAGGCGCTGATATTTTACATAAGGGAAAAGCCATAATTGATTACAATAAAAAATATCTATATTTATTAAATAAAAAAAAATGAGTTCGTCAGATAATCGATATAATTTAAGAGGTGTATCCGCACAAAAAGAAGATGTTCACAATGCGATTAAAAATGTTGACAAAGGTCTTTTTCCTAAAGCTTTTTGTAAAATTGTACCCGATTATTTGACCAATGATAAAGATTATTGTTTGGTAATGCAC
Source organism: Flavobacteriaceae bacterium (assembly GCA_021647985.1). Taxonomy (GTDB): domain Bacteria; phylum Bacteroidota; class Bacteroidia; order Flavobacteriales; family Flavobacteriaceae; genus Lutimonas. The sequence goes on from JAKITQ010000059.1 coordinate 4,393, forward strand.
GCGGATGGAGCAGGTACAAAATCATCACTAGCTTACATGTACTGGAAAGAAACTGGTGATATTTCAGTTTGGAAAGGTATTGCTCAAGACGCATTAATCATGAATATAGACGATTTATTATGTGTTGGCGCTACAGATAATATTATGCTCTCTTCTACTATTGGCAGAAATAAAAACTTAATTACAGGAGAAGTACTTTCTGCCATAATTAATGGAAGTGAAGAATTATTAAAAGAACTCAAAAAATTTGGCGTAACCATACATTCCACAGGAGGAGAAACGGCAGATGTAGGAGACTTGGTAAGAACAATTATTGTTGATTCGACAGTTACGGCTCGTTTAAAACGAAGTGAAGTAATTGATAATGCAAATATAAAAGCGGGTGATGTTATTGTTGGTTTAGAGTCGTTTGGTCAAGCAACATACGAAAAAGAATACAACGGAGGTATGGGAAGCAACGGGCTAACCAGTGCACGCCATGACGTTTTTGGTAAATATTTGGCTAAAAAATATCCTGAAAGTTTTGACCCTGCTGTTCCTGAAGATTTGGTTTATTCGGGTTCAAAAAAATTGACAGACGCTGTTGCGGATTTATCTTTGGATGCCGGAAAATTGGTTTTATCTCCAACAAGAACTTATGCTCCCATCATTAAAAAGATATTAGATAGCCATGCCAAAAATATACACGGTATGATACACTGTAGTGGTGGTGCACAAACTAAAATTCTACATTTTGTAGAAGACCTACATATAATTAAAGATAACTTATTTGAAGTTCCTCCATTATTTAAAATGATTCAAGAACAATCTAAAACAGATTGGCGCGAAATGTATCAGGTTTTTAATTGTGGCCATAGAATGGAATTGTATGTACCTAAGGAAATTGCCCAGGATATCATTACTATTTCAAAATCGTTTCATGTAGATGCTAAAATTATAGGAAGCGTTGAATCATCCGACAAGAAAAAATTAACGATTAACAGTGCATATGGAGTATTTATTTATTGACTCTTAGTTAACTTTTTGATTTGTTTGTAACAAATACTATATTTACGCAACTTATGTTACAAAACCAACCGAAATGATTACCCAATTTTTGAATTTAGAATGGAAACAATTCTTTCGTTCATCTTACTGGCAAAAAAGTATTGGACTCAATATTTTAATGGTGTTTATAGCACTGTATTTTATATTGATGTTCTTAGGGCTAGGTTTTGGATTATATCCAATTCTTAAAGAAAAATTTCCAGACTCCGACCCATTAATCATGGTAAATGGATTTTTATTTTACTGGTTTTTAGCCGATTTGATGTTCCGGTTTTTTCTTCAAAAACTTCCAGTTATGCAAATTAAACCATTGCTAACTTTACCAATAAAAAAGAGTAATATTTTACATTATATTTTAAGCAAATCGGTAGTTTCTTTTTTTAATTTTTTGCCTCTTTTTACCGTAATCCCATTTGGAATTATTCTGCTTTCAAAAGATTATAATGTTGCAACAACGATTACATGGATGTTATTGATGTTTGTATTTACACTAATTATTAATTTTTTAAATTTTATTATTGAAAGCAAATCCGCTGAAACTGAACTATCATTTCTGCCAATAATTATTATCACTTCGGGTTTGTATGGATTGAATTATTTTGAATTAGTTTCCTTTTCATCTTTAGTTTCCAACATGATGAATACCATAACTGCTAACCCAGTTTTAATAACCATACCCATTGCCTTTTTAGCTGTTCTATATTATCTAAACTATACCATCTTAAAAAAGAACTTATATATTGATTTTTCATTAAAAGTTAAAACACAAGTTGCTGCTTCAATAGATATGACTTGGACAAGAAAATTTGGCGATGTTGCACCTTTTTTACAATTAGACTTAAAATTAATATGGAGAAATAAACGTACAAGATCAACACTTTTTATAATGGTTTTAGCTCTTTTCTATGGCTTAATATTTTATCCTAATCCAACTTATAAAGAAATGACACCTATGTTTATTTTTGTTGGTGTGTTTATAACAGGAATATTTATGATAAACTTTGGACAATTTATTCCTGCATGGGACAGTAGTTATTATAAATTATTGATGAGTCAAAATATTAAATACAAAGATTATTTAAAATCAAAATATCTTTTAATGATAATTAGTGCTGTAATACTTTTTGTATTAAGCATACCGTATGTATATTTTGGGTGGGAAATTTTACTAATCCATTTTGCCTCAATGGTGTATAATATTGGCGTAAACTCACATGTACTGTTATATGGAGGTTCATTTAATCGCAAAAAAATAAATTTGAGTCAACGTGCAGCTTTTAATTATCAAGGCACTGGGGCAGTACAATGGATTATAGGGTTTCCGCTGTTGGCATTTCCAATATTAATTTTTTATCTACCCTATAAGTTCATCAATTTTGAAGCAGGAATTGCAACACTGATCATTTTAGGCGGTTTGGGTATCTTATTTCATCAAAAGCTAATGAATTTCATAAGTAATAAATACTTAAAATCTAAATACGAAATGATAAGTGCTTTTGAACAAGACAATTAAAATTTATTCTAGAAAAAAATACAACAATGATAAAAACTACCGAACTCACTAAAATATACAATAGTGAAACCGTACTAAATATTAAGGATTTAGAAATCCCTAAAGGGCAAACCTTTGGTTTGGTTGGCAATAATGGAGCTGGAAAGACTACTTTCTTTAATTTACTACTCGATTTAATTCAACCTACAACAGGTACAATTATCAATAACGAAATACAGGTAGATAAAAGTGAAGATTGGAAACCTTTTACAGCTGCATTTATTGATGAAAGTTTTTTAATAGGATACTTAACCCCTGAAGAATATTTTTATTTTATTGGAGAATTACGCGGATTGAATAAAGCCGATATTGACAATTTCTTACATCAATTTAAAGATATTTTTAATGATGAAATCATTGGAAAGAAAAAATATTTACGTGACCTATCCAAAGGAAATCAGAAAAAAGCCGGTATTGTTGCAGCATTAATTGGAAGTCCTTCGGTGATTGTTTTAGATGAACCTTTTGCAAATTTAGACCCAACTACACAAATTAGATTAAAAAAAATATTAAAATCCTTAACGGAAGATAAAGAAGTAACCTTTTTAATTTCAAGCCATGACTTAAACCATGTAACTGAAGTTTGTGAGCGTATTGTTGTATTAGAAAAAGGAGATATTGTAAAAGATATTACAACTTCAGCGGAAACCTTAAAAGAATTGGAAGGCTATTTTTCGGTTTAGAGTTTTATTTTAGAGATCACCACGTCGCTCATACTTCGCTCCTCGTGAAAACGTCTTTGCGAACGTAACGATAGTGAAGTGTGGCAATCGCATATTTAAATCTCCTTATTAAAAAATAATATACATAAGTTTGTTATGCATAAATAAATTATGTATATTCGTTGTATGGCAAATCAAAAACTATACAAAGGGTCTTTACAAACTATCATTTTAAAATTGCTGGAAGAGCAAGACAAAATGTACGGTTACGAAATTACTCAAAAAGTAAAAGAACTCACTAAAGGAGAATTAAAGATCACCGAGGGCGCTCTGTACCCTGCCCTGCATAAGCTGGAAGCCGAAGGTTTGCTTGATGTTGAAATTATAAATATTGGCAACCGGATGCGTAAATACTACAAACTTACCGAACAGGGAACAAAAGAAACTGCCAACAAACTTGCAGAACTGGAAGAATTTATCAAAACCATGCAAAAACTTGTGAATCCTAAATTGAGTTTAGGATGAAATTGAATAAAGATCAAATACAACAAGTTGAAGATTATTTGAACCAAAAAGGTTTAAAATATATTGATGTTCGTTATGAGGTTTTAGATCATATCTGTTCAGATGTTGAAGAAATAATGAATGCCAAAAAATTATCCTTTGTGGAAGCCTCCAGTTTAGTTTATTTAAAATGGAACCTTAATTTACAAAACCACTCAAGTTTCTTGTTAGGTCTTGCTTATAGTGGGCCTAAATTATTTATAAATCGTTGTGTTTCAATATTAAAAAAAACTATTTACAGGATACAATTTATTATCATTGCAGTATTGTTTATCTCATATCATATTCTTAAAAATATAGGATTTAGAGAATATAATTACAAGGAGGAGATTATATACTCACTTTATGGCTTGGCTACAATTAATTTGATTTTTATTTTTTATTGGTTTTTTAAAATTAAAAAAACCAAACTTCAAACAAGTTACAGTTATTTGTTTATTCGACAGGTTCTTCCAACCGTTTTAATCTTTTTATTATTAGCGATACTATATGACTTTGACCGAAATGCAATAATTAATACTAGGAGCTATTATATTATTTCTGTTTTTGCTTTTAGTATGTGGAGTGGAAATCAATTGCATAAGAATCATATGAAGAGTGTTTCAAAATATTCATCATTTTCAAAGTCATGAATTTAACCAAAGAAAAAATAACCACAATTGATGTTTACCTTAAAGAAAATGGGGTAAAATACTGGGATGTAAGAATCGAACTAATAGACCATGTTGCCTCCAAATTAGAAGATAATCCAGAAATTATTTTAAATAAAACTTTTCTTATCAAAGAGTTTGGAACAAATATATCTTTAAACAAGGTTATTGATAAAAAAACAACCTTGTTAATTAAAAAATATAGAAAATTACATTATAAAGAAGCTATTCAACTTTTTAAATCTCCAATAAAAATTTTAGGAGTATTTACATTTATTGTGCTTTACTATTTAATTTTTTCAAAATTTAACACTAAATTTTTTATACGAATTAGTTTTATACTATTTTATTTACCTTTTTTAGTTTCTCTTTTAATCTCAGCTTATAACTCTATTAAAAAAAATAAATCTGTTCATATAGAATCTTCATTAAATTTTATTCTATTGGGCATTATACTTATAAACCCACTCTTAATAAATATTAAATCCGATGCCCATTTTAATCAAAAACTAACCTTATTTATTTTATTAACTCTACACACAGTATGGATATTTTCTGGATATAAGGTTTACCTAAAAACTTTTAAAGAATACTCCAAAATTCATCAAATGACATAAATCAATATGAAACTCAGCACCAAAAATATTGACCAACTTTATAAGTTTACCCGAATACACTTTGTAGAATGGCATGACTTACAAACCGAACTGGTAGATCATCTTGCCAATGATATAGAACAAATCTGGAAAGAAGAACCTAATCTAAGTTTTGATCAAGCTAAAACCAAAGCTTTTAAAAGGTTTGGAGTTTTTGGTTTTAGTGATGTTATAGCTGATAAGACTAATGCTGTTCACAAGCAATATTGGAGAGTTTTTTGGAACATTTTTAAAGATTATTTTAAACTTCCAAAGTTACTTCTGATACTTTTAACCACCTTGATTATATTTACAATTGTAGATTTGATGGAAAATAAAATTACTTTTTTAATTATTACTTTCTGGATTATCTTTACCGTTCCCATTATTTTTTTCTTCAAATACAATATTGCTCTTAAAAGAAAATTTAAAGAGTCCGGTAAAAAATGGATGGTGGACGAAATAATCAGACAATCTGGATTGATTTTTTTTATTGGAATTCAAATTCCCATTCAATTATTAAGATATGTAAATAAAGATTTATTTGTTTTAAACACAAGTTGGCTATTAATAGCTTCTTTTTTTCTATCTGTTTTTGCCACATTTGTTTATATTGTTATTAAAATTATGCCTCCAAAACTGGAGGAAGAAATGAGTAAACTCTACCCCGAATACAATCTTTACAAAAAAGCTTAAGCCTTTTCTAAATTATTTGTAATTTTACAATCCCACATTTATTCATGTTTTAAAGGGTCAATAAGCATTTTGAAAAACGTAAAAAATTATTTTTTCTATCTCACCATTTTATTAATCGTGGTAATTGGTTGCTCAACTAAAAAAGATACTTTTATTAGTAGAAACACCAATGCAATGGCTACCAAGTATAATGTTTTATATAATGGTAATATTGCTTTTGATGCTGCTAAAAAACAAATTGACGATACGTACGAAGATAATTTTTGGGAAAGGTTGCCAATAGAACCCTTGAAAATTGAAGAAGACATTATTCCTATGCCTGGGCAAAGTGTAAATAGAAATAAAGAACCTGAAGGTTTTGAAAAGGCTGAAGAAAAAGCAGTTAAGGCCATTCAAAAACATTCTATGGTAATTGATAACTTTGAAAAAAATAAGCAAATTGATGAAGCTTATTTACTTTTAGGCAAATCTAGATACTATTTACAAAGATATATTCCTGCATTAGAGGCTTTTACATTTGGGTTAGAAAATTATCCCAATGCCAATTTATATAACGAAACAAGAATATGGAAAGCCAAAACCCATATTAGATTACAAAATGAAGAATTGGCTATTGAAACTTTAGATTTGGTTTTAAAGAACATAGAAATATCTAATGAAGAATACGAAAAAGCCAATACTGCCATGGCCATGGCTTATACAAAAATGGATAGTACACATTTGGTAATTGATTATTTAAAAAAATCTACTTATTATTTTACAGACCAAGCGCAAAGTGCTAGAAACCTTTTTATTTTAGGACAAATTTACAGAGAACAAAGTAAAATTGATTCTTCGAATATGGTTTTTGAAACTTTAACCGCAATGAAAAAAATACCTAGAAAATATACAATTCATGCTTCCTTAGAAAGAGCAAAAAACTACACTGCTTCAGATAGCGCTACTGTGGTTATGTATACTTTACTTGATTTGATTGACGATAGAGATAATCGTGAATATTTAGACGAATTATATTATCAATTAGGCCTTATCGCAATAAAAAACAACAATGCTGAAATTTCCATACCTTATTTTGAAAATTCTGTTTCCTATAATGAATCCAAACCATTCCAAAAAAGTTTATCCTATGAGAAACTAGGTGATCTATATTTTGACAAAACCAATTTTAACATTGCGGGATCTTATTATGACAGTGTCCTGCAAATTCCAATAAACCAAAACACCAAGAGAATAAGAAAAATTATTAGAAAAAGAGAAAGTCTTAATGATGTTATTCTATACGAAAATATTGTAAAAAGAAATGATAGCATTCTTACCATTGTGGCTATGACACCCGAAGATCAAATATCTTATTTCCAAAAACATATCGAGGAATTGAAAATTAAAGAGGAAGAAGAAAAAATTAAAATGGAAAATGCTACTTTGAATGCAGGCATTGGTCAATTTGATATAAACAACACAGGCGGATTACAAAATAATAAGGCTAGTACTTTTTATTTTTATAATACCCCATTGGTTGGCTCAGGAAAACAACAATTTAAAAATAGATTTGGAAACAGGCCCTTAACCGATAATTGGATTGTCTCGGCCTTAAGCAATTCTCTAAATGCAAATTTAAACGTATCGAACACAACAACCTCCACTACAAATAATGAACAAAAATATGACGTAAATTATTATATAGATAAAATTCCTAATAACAAAAACAAACTAGATAGCATTGTTTATCAACGCAATGATGCCTATTATAATCTTGGTTTAATTTACAAAGAACAATTTAAAGAATTTGAAATGGCTGCCACTGATTTTGAGTTGTTTTTAAAAAATAACCCAAGTCCCAATTTAATATTACCAACCAAGTACCATTTGTATAAGACCTATGCAAATTTTAACACAGCGTTAAGCAATAAATATAGAGATGAAATCGTTAATGATTATCCTGAATCTCGCTATGCTGAAATCATAAAAAATCCAAACAGTATTTTAAATTTTGGCAAAGATGAAGAGAGTCCGGAATACATATACAAAGGTGCTTATGTATGTTTTGAAGAAAATGATTATGATTATGCATTAAGCACTGTAAATGATGCTCTTAAAAAATTCAAAGGTTTAGAAATTGAAGCTAAATTTGAATTATTAAAAGCTTTTTTATTATTAAAAACTGAAGGAGAGAAAGCATTTATTGATAAATTAAATTTTGTGATTATTAATTATCCAAATACGGTTGAGAGTGATCATGCAAAATCTGTTATTGAGAAAATGAAAAGCAAATTAAAAAAATAGTATATGGATTAGTTTGTTTATTTAAAGTATTAGTACAAGGGGAATAGTAAATAAAAAAATTATGTTTAACGACAAAAAGGGAGTGCCTAATCAAATTGGAGAAAGAAATATTATTGCAAAAAACACATCATTAGTTGGAGATATTAGTTCAGATGGAGATTTTAGAGTTGATGGAAAAATTGAAGGAACCATTAAAACAACAGGTAGGGTAGTTATTGGTCAAGAAGGCTTAGTAACTGGCACCATTGATTGTGTAAATGCCGATATTGAGGGTTCTTTTTCAGGAAAATTAATTGTAGATCAAATTTTATCTTTAAAGAGCACAGCAATTATTAGTGGTGAAGTTACACTAGGTAAACTTTCGGTAGAGCCAGGAGCGACATTTAATGCTACCTGTACCATGAAAGGTTCGGTAAAAGCAATTCAAAATGAACAACAAGAAACCAAAAAAACCGCTTAACAAATTCATTCGTTTAACTGGTATTGGTTTACAAATGGGTATAACAATATACCTAGCTTCTTATCTTGGTAAATGGCTTGATTTAAGGTATCCCAACGAAAAGAACATCTATAATATAATCCTTACTTTATCAGGAGTAGTTTTATCATTTTACAGTTTGTTTGTTCAAATAAAAAAATTAGATAATTAAAATTAAACATGTCCCCCACCTTTAAATTTATAATCTCTATTGTAATTAGTTTGACTCTTGCATTTGGTGTACATTTAATTATATTATTTAATCTAAATTTCCTGCTATTTGACAACTTAATTATTCCAGCTTATTTAATCAATCTTTTTGTAGCAATAGGTATTTACCTCGGTTTATATCACTTCAAAAAAAAGTATAATGACCTATTAGGATTTTTATATTTAGGAGGTAGTTTTATTAAATTCGTCATCTTCTTTATAGTTTTTTACCCATCCTATAAATTAGATGGAGAAATGGATTCGCTCGAGTTTGCTGCTTTTTTTGTACCTTATAGTATTAGTCTATTTTTAGAAACTTTTTGGGTCATAAATTTTCTAAAAAAATAAACACTTATTAATAATCTATCCAAATAAATATATTACATTTGCACCGATTTTTAAGACAATAAAATTTGTTTACTATGCAAAGTAAGTTTTTCGTAAAATTCCTTACAATTTCGCTTTTGGTTTTCAACTTAAACTTAAATGCTCAAAATAATGAGCATGAAGAGAATAAAAAAGGAAAGGATTTAAAAACTGAGATAAAAGAAGATATCCTTCACCATATTGAAGATTCTCATGATTTTGTGTTTTTTAGTGATAGTGAAACAAACGAACATTACGGTTTTTCTTTACCAATTATTTTGATTGATAATGGCGTTCAGCTTTTTTCATCTTCAAAATTTAATCACGGTGAATCTATTGCCGAAAACAATGGTAATTATTACAAACTTTACCACAATAAAATATACAAAACCAATGCAGAAGGCGCTATCAATTTAGATGACCATCACCATCCTACCAATATCAAACCACTAGATTTATCTATAACAAAAAACGTTTTAATGATAATGGTAACTAGCATTATGATGCTGTTATTATTTGTTGGTTTGGCAAAATCATTTGGCAAAGGTCCAATAGCAACTGGAGCTGGTAGATTTTTTGAACCAATTGTTATTTATATTCGTGATGATATTGCCAAAATAAATATTGGCGAAAAACATTATAAAAAATATATGCCCTATTTATTAACCGTTTTCTTTTTTGTATGGTTTCTAAATTTATTCGGCTTAACACCTTTAGGAGTTAACGTTACAGGAAACATTGCCGTTACTTTTGCACTATCCATTTTAACTTTTGTAATTACACAAGTATCTGGAAATAAAAATTACTGGAAACATATATTTTGGATGCCTGGTATACCATGGCCAATGAAAATAATTTTAGCACCTATAGAATTCTTAGGTGTATTTATTAAACCTTTTGCATTAATGATACGTTTGTATGCCAATATTATGGCAGGACACATTGTATTGTATAGTATTATAGGTTTAATTTTCGTGTTCAAAAATTGGATGGGCGGAGGATTAACTTTGTTTTTAGCCTTTTTCCTTTCATTGATTGAACTTTTAGTTGCTGCCTTACAGGCTTATATCTTCACCATGTTATCTGCCTTATATTTTGGTTTTGCGGTAGAAGAACATGAACATGAAGAAGCACATTAATAAATTGAATGTTTAACTTTTTAATTATATATATATTATGGAAATTCCAACTATAGTAGGAGCAGGTTTAATTGTAATCGGTGTCGGAATTGGTATTGGTAGAATTGGTGGTTCAGCAATGGACGCTATTGCTCGTCAGCCTGAGGCTACAGGTAAAATTCAAACAGCAATGCTGATAGCAGCAGCACTTATTGAAGGTATTGGGTTTGCGGCATTATTCGTAGGCTAAAAAACCAAACAATAGCTATGACGGTTGGTTATAGCTATTGTTTAATAAAAATTTAAACTAAAAAATATTATGGAAAAATTAATTAATGATTTTTCATTTGGACTTTTTATTTGGCAAATAATACTTTTTGTATTGTTGTTACTTTTATTAAGAAAATACGCTTGGAACCCAATTTTAAATGCTTTAAATGACAGAGAAGAAGGCATTCAAAACGCCTTAGATGAAGCAGATAAAGCAAGACAAGAAATGCTTGATTTAAAATCGAGTAATGAAGCTATTTTAAAAGAAGCTAGAGCGGAAAGAGACAGTTTGTTAAAAGATGCACGTGAAATTAAAGATAAAATGATTTCAGAAGCCAAAGATGAAGCCAAAGAACAGGCTAATAAAATAGTTGAACAAGCTAAAGTTAGTATTGAAAACGAAAAATTAGCAGCAATTACACATTTAAAAAATCAAGTTGCTGAATTATCTATTGGCATTGCCGAAAAAGTAATAAAAGAAGAACTTTCTAACAAAGGCAAGCAAGTAGCATTGATTGAAAAAATGTTAGATGAAGCTACTTTAAAATAATAAAATGAAAGGAACAAGAGCTGCATTACGATACGCAAAAGCAACTTTAAATTTAGCTAAAGAAAAAGATTTAGCCAGTAATATTAATGACGACATGTCATTAATAGATAAAACTCTTGACGAAAATTCTGAGTTACTTATTATGTTACAAAGCCCGATTATTAAGTCGGCGGCCAAAAAATCAGTTTTAAACGAAGTTTTTAGCAAGAAAGTAAATGCAATTACTATTGGGCTTATTAATTTATTAATTGAAAACAAACGTCTTCCATTATTACAATTGGTAGCCAAAGAATACAAAGTAATATATGACTTTTTAAAAGGAATAGAAATTGCTCAAGTGACTTCTGCAATTCCTTTAACAAAAGAATTAGAAGCTCGGCTTTTAAAGAAAGTAGAAGAAATTATAGGTAAAGAAATTGCCTTAAAAAACATAGTAGATCCAAGTATAATAGGTGGGTTTATATTAAGAGTTGGTGACAAGCAATTTGATTCAAGTGTATCAAATCAACTAAACACTTTACTCGAAAAATTTGAAGATAATCATTATATATCTAAATTATAATTTAAGATAATCAATTAGAAAATGGCAACAATAAAACCAGCTGAAGTATCAGCAATCTTAAAAGAACAGCTTACAAGCTTTGAAGGAAAAGCTTCATTAGATGAAGTTGGAACAGTTTTACAAATTGGTGACGGTATTGCACGTGTTTATGGTTTAGCCAACGTACAATACGGTGAATTAGTAGAATTTGGTGGAGGACTTGAAGGAATAGTTCTAAACCTTGAAGAAGACAATGTTGGGGTAGTTTTATTTGGTGATTCTCATGAAATTAGAGAAGGAGCTACTGTAAAACGTTCTAACCGTATTGCATCTATTCATGTTGGTGAAGGAATAATAGGTCGTGTTGTTAATACCCTAGGTTTTCCAATTGACGGAAAAGGCCCTATTGAAGGGGAAACCTTTGAAATGCCATTAGAGCGTAAAGCCCCTGGTGTTATTTTTCGTGAACCAGTAACTGAACCTTTACAAACAGGTTTAAAAGCAGTTGATGCAATGATTCCTGTCGGAAGAGGTCAACGTGAATTAATTATTGGTGACAGACAAACTGGAAAGTCAACAGTTGCTTTAGATACAATTCTTAATCAAAAAGAATTTTATGAAGCAGGAGAACCTGTTTATTGTATCTATGTAGCTATTGGTCAAAAAGGATCTACAGTTGCGGCCATCGCAAAAATGTTGGAAGAAAAAGGTGCAATGGCTTATACAACAATTGTTGCTGCAAATGCTTCAGATGTTGCAGCCATGCAAGTTTATGCTCCATTTGCTGGAGCTGCTATTGGTGAATTTTTTAGAGACACAGGTAGACCAGCATTAATTGTTTATGATGATTTATCAAAACAAGCTGTTGCATATCGTGAGATATCTTTATTGTTACGTCGCCCTCCAGGACGTGAAGCATACCCTGGTGATGTATTTTATTTACATTCTAGATTGTTAGAGCGTGCTGCAAAAGTTATTAATAATGATGCTATTGCTCAAAAAATGAATGATGTACCAGACACATTAAAAGATAAAATTAAAGGTGGCGGTTCTTTAACTGCATTACCTATTATTGAAACACAAGCAGGTGACGTTTCTGCCTATATTCCAACCAATGTAATTTCTATTACGGACGGCCAAATATTTTTAGATGGTGATTTATTTAATTCTGGTGTTCGTCCAGCAATTAATGTAGGTATTTCAGTATCTCGAGTTGGTGGTAATGCACAAATAAAATCCATGAAAAAAGTTTCGGGTACATTAAAATTAGATCAAGCTCAGTATCGTGAGTTAGAAGCATTTGCTAAATTTGGTTCTGATTTAGATGCTGCAACTTTAAATGTAATTGAAAAAGGTAAACGCAATGTTGAAATATTGAAACAGGCTCAAAACGATCCTTTTCCAGTTGAAGAGCAAGTTGCAATTATTTATGCTGGTTCAAAGAACTTGTTAAAAAATGTACCTGTTGGAAATGTAAAAGAATTTGAAAGAGATTATTTAGAGTTCTTAAGAACCAAACACAGTGATACATTGCAAACCTTAAAATCAGGTAAATTAACTGATGAAGCAGTTGCTACATTAGAAAATGT
>JAKITQ010000060.1 GCA_021647985.1 Flavobacteriaceae bacterium
AGTAAGTCGCCTAATAATTCGTTTTGAACTCCTAAAGGAAGTTCATTAAATAAGGCTTTTATTTCTTGACTTGTTTTCATAAAACAAATATATTAATAATTGCTGATATATTTAGAACTTAGCCATTAATATTTATTCTAATTGATACATAATTGGGTCGGTTATTTCCATAAATCCAATAGCAATCAAGCCTAAAATTCCAGCAAAAAGCACATAATAAATCGTAGGTATTATGGTTCTTTTTAAAATATACCCTTCTCTACCCAAAAGACCTACAGTAGCCGAAGCAGCAACAATATTATGTATGGAAATCATATTTCCGGCTGCAGCACCAACAGCTTGCAAACTTACAATCATGGCTCCAGAAATGGATAATTTCTCTGCAACACCATATTGAAACAAACTAAACATCAAATTACTAACGGTATTACTACCCGCAATAAATGCGCCTAAGGCTCCTATAACAGGTGCAAACAAGGGCCAGATATTACCCACGCTTCCTGCGACCCATTCTGCCATAGCAAGTGGCATACTTGATAACTCCGATGCATTAGTTCCTGAATTGATATAAATTCTTACCATAGGAATTGTGAAGATCAGAACAAACCCTGCACCCATAAGCATTTTTGCAGAATCACCAATTGCTTTTCCAAATTCTGGAGCCTTCATTTTGTGGAGAAAATAAGTAATCAATACAACCAAAATTAAAATACTTCCTGGCAAATACAAAGGAGAACTACTGGCATTAATTTCAGTTCCTAGAATCTCACTCCAGGATATTTTAAAGCTAGCTAAGAATGCTTTAACTGGCAGTTGGGGTAAACGCGATATAACTAAGAAGATCGCTACTAATAAATAAGGTAACCAAGCACGCACCATAGATATATTTTTTTTCGTATCCGAAGCGTTACGACTCATATCAATATTGCCCATCCAAATGGAAGGCCATTGTTTTCTTGGAGGAAAATTCCATATTTTTTTTGGGATTAAAAAACCTTTCTTTGCTGCACTTGTAACGATTGCTAAGCCAACCAAAGCACCAATTAAAGAAGGAAATTCAGGGCCTAAAAATATTCCTGTTAATACATAAGGAATTGTAAAAGCCAAGCCACCAAATAAGGCAAAAGGGAATATAGACAAACCTTCTTTCCATGATTTATTTTCACCAAAATATCGAGTCATTATGGCACACATAAACAAAGGAATTAGCGTACCAATAATAGCATGAATAATAGCTACATTGGTCGTTATAATTTGTAAATAATCTTGAAAAACCATATTGTTTTCTGCAAGTCTATTAACAATTTCTTGATTTTCTAGGCCACCTTTAATTCCAACAATTATTGGAGTTCCCACAGCACCAAATGAAACAGGTGTGCTCTGCACCATAAGCCCTAATATAACTGCTGCCAAAGCAGGAAACCCTAATGCTAATAATAAGGGAGCCGTAATTGCTGCTGGAGTTCCAAATCCTGCAGCACCTTCCAAAAAGGCGCCAAAAAGCCATACAATGATAACTACTTGTACGCGTCGATCCTGACTTATATTTGAAAATCCATTCCGTATAGAATCAATTCCTCCTGAATATTTTAGCACATTGAGTAAAAGGATGGATCCAAAAATTATATATAGAATATCAAAAGTTATAAAAAGCCCCTGAATGGTTGATGCTAGGGCATCAACCCATGACATTCCCCAAATTAATACTGCTATTAAAAGGGTCATTAAATATACTACTGGCATGGCACGACTTGCTGGCCAACGAAATTTTACAAGTAACACAGCGGCGCATAATATAGGTAGTAAAGCAAGTATTGCTTGTGTAGTTATAGTCATGGTAAATAGCTTGTTTTAAAAGGTGAAATTACAAATTTTTAATTCTTCTTTTTTATAATAATTGCAAGGCCATTTTTATGTGCAATATCAAAATTGAGTACAGAATCATTAGACACTTCTATTTTATGAATAGCAACTCTAGTTTGGGTAGCTAAACTATCATTATCTTGATAAATAGTAGCGATGTAATTTTCGTTTTTATCAAGAAATTCTAATGAAATAGTTACTTTTCTTGCACTATCTGAAATGGAACCAATATACCAATCATCTCCATTTTTTCGTGCAATTGTGGCAAATTTTGCAATCTCTCCTTCTAATACTTTGGTATCATCCCAAACTGTAGGTAAATCGTTATAAAATTGGATATCAGGAATTTCTCGAATAATTTTAAAAGAAGGTATAACACCATCTTTTTTTTGAGGTGACTCCTCTGGTCTATCGTACCAATATAAAAATTGCCATGGGCTATAGATTAAAATTGTTTTTGCCATTTGAGATACATGCGACCCCATTTCATCAACTCTTTCTGCAAAATAGCAATTGGTGTGATCTGCAGCACCGGCTATCATTCTAGTAAAAATGGTTTTTAAAACGGTTGCATTTTCAGGACTTTCTTCATCACCACGCACGCCTTCCTGAGTCATTAAGTTAGGATAAGTTCTAGAAAAGCCTGTTGGACGATATTCATCATGAATATCAACCATTAATTCATTATCCGCAGCTTTCTTTATTGCATTATGTAACCATTTTGTTGCTTTTTGAGAGCCAACATTTACAAATCCATATTTTACTCCTTTTATTCCCCACTTTTTATAGAGTGGTAATATTTGGTCAATTTGATTACCCAAAGCTTTTTGGTTAACATAAAGAAGAATTCCTATGCCATTTTTACCGCCATAATCAATAACTTTTTGTAGGTTTAATGGCCCAGCCGACCTTCTTGGATCAACATTTACTTTTGATGCATCAGACATCTGATTTTCCTCTGGTCCATACCACCCTGCGTCAAATTCTACATATTGCAAATTATTCTTTACCGCAAAATCAACAGATGCTAATCCTCCTTGGGTAGTAAGAGTTACCTCTCGTAAAACTTTACCAGGTTTAATCCAATCTCTATTCTTAATTTTATTGGGTTCACTAAGGTTTAAAAACAGGTAATTATTTTCTAACAAAATACCTGCAGATTTTCCAGCCATAATAACCCTCCACGGACTTCTAAATGATTGGTTAAAGTTTACCTTACTATCTAAACTTGCAATAAGGCCATTGGCTTGGCTTTTATTCTTTGCAAATTTCATTCTTGTAAAATCTACTAAATTTGCTTCACCCAAAGCAATAAATAGAGAATCATTTAATTGAGCTACAAGTGGTCTTTCTATAATTTCATTTTGAATTTCACTGATTTTTTTCTTTTTAATGTCACTTTGAGCTTTCGTAGCCACCCATAAATCAACATCTTTTAAAAATGTGAATTCTGTGAATTCTTTATTTATTTCTATATTTTTAGCACCTTCAAACTCATATCTAAAAGCGACGCCTTCATCATAGGCTCTTATTCTCAATTGAAAGTTGGTTTTTAAATTATCTGTTGAAACAAAACTTACAAGAGCTTCATTATATGTGTCTGGATACGTGTTTTTTTCTCCAAACAGAGGTTTCCAAGATGAATCTACAGTGCTTTTTTCAACCGATTCAATTTTTACATTTTCTAAATGATTCTTTCCTGAAATTTCTAATCCTAGTTTCGAATTATGAATTATTTCAATACCATTAAAAAACAGATTATACTTAACAAGATAATTTGTAGTATTCAATTCTAATAAAAATGTTTTATTAGGACTTGATATGGATAATTTATCTTTTGTTGCAGTTATTCTGTTTTTATTTTTACAAGACACAAAAAACAAAATTAAAAGTGCAACTAAAAAATATTTAAACTTCATAATAATTATTAATTTTAGTCTTTCCTATTTCTTTTAATCAAAAAGAATTTCTCAAGGCTATACCTTCTATTCAAATGATGGTGGTGCTGCGTCTGCGCTACTACCCCATTCTCTATTCGCCTTGTTACCCATTACCAATTCTAATGCTCCTCCATTGCTTATTTCACTATGTGAAAACCAAGGTTTATTCCATACCTTTCCGTTCAGTTTAGCAGATTGAATGTATTTATTCTCTGGGCTATAATTTTCAGTCGTTATTTTAAATTCTTTTCCATTGTCAAGATAAATTATAGATTTTTCAAAAACTGGACTTCCAATATTATACATGGCCAAACCAGGTGTTACAGGGTAAAAACCCAATTGAGAAAATACAACAAAAGCACTCATTCCTCCACCGTCTTCATCCCCAGGCACTCCCATTAAATCATTTCTAAACCATTGATTTAACAAAGTCCGTATCACTTTCTGAGTTTTCCATGGTTGACCCGCATAATTATATAGGTAAGGGATATGTAAAGAAGGTTCATTTGCCATACTAAACTGACCTACATTACCCGTATGATCTGGCAAAAAGGAATAAAAATCGAATTTCTGTTTGCCCAGAGGTTCTGCAAACATGTCGTTTAAATTTTTAATGAAATTAGTCTTTCCTCCCATCAGTTCAATCAAGTTAGCAATATTATGTTGTACATCCCAGCGATAAACCCAGCCATTATTTTCACCATAAAATTGCCGCGAACCTTGTCCTCCAGAATATCTATAATCAAATGGTTCAATAAATTTACCTTCTTTATTTTTTGGATGAAAAAATTTAGTTTCGGAATTAAATAAATTTTGATAATTAAAAGATTTTTTTATAAAATAATTATAATCTTCTGTTTTACCAAGTTCTTTTGCAATTTGAGCCAAACACCATTCATCATAGGCAGTACCTAAAGTAACTGCAACCGGTTGGCGACCTTCAAAAAAATGAACTTCCGGAATGGTTTCTTTTTCACCATAATCCAATGCCGGGAAAAACCCATCTTCTTTATATATCAAATCCAATTCACCAACAGGCATATCAGACCATGGCGCTAAAGTTTTTTCGGTTAATGCATTTTTACTAGCATTATAAGCCTTCTTTAAATCAAAGCCTCTCAACCCTTTTCTGTAGCCATCAATTACAGATGCTATCCCATGATTTGAATTCATTCGACGACTGTCACCAGTAACTTCAGGAAAGGTTGGAAGCCAAAAATTATCCATTTGTTCTGCCATAATTACAAATGAATTTAATATATCATCTTCTGTTTTTGAATCGATTAAAATACGAAGCGGATGATGTGCTCTATAGGAATCCCAAATCCAATCGTCAGTATAAAATGGTCGACCATTATCTCGATGTACTTTTCTATCAAAACCACTATAATATCTACCATCTTCTGATAAATTTATTGGGCGTTCATAGGTTCGGTATAAAGAAGTATAAAAAACAGTTTTATCTGTTTTACTACCTCCTTCAATTTTAATTTTACCTAGAGCTTTATTCCAAATATCACGAGCAGCATTATGTAAATACGTAATATCTTTTCCTTTAACCTCTCTATTAAAATTATTTTCTGCTTGTTTCTCATCTATAAAAGAAACTCCGTATCTAATATGTAATTTTTTGGTGCCTTTCGGGTATTTTAAAACCAAACACGCATTGTCACCCGTTGCATTAGTATCCAAACTTAATTGTTCATTTTTTAGAACTGAAACGGTTTCAGGTGCTTCTTCTATTTTCATATAAAGATATACCTTTGTATTATTTTCAATATATTGGTATCCCGTTAAAGCAGCTCCATCCCAAACCAATGCCCCTTTTTTAGAATTAACAATTATTTGCACATCTTCATTCCTTTCAAAATCAATCTCATACATTGCTGATTGATGTGATAGACCAAAATTTACATCTATTTGTTGTTCATCTAAATAGCAATAATAAGAATATGGCGTGATTTTTTCATTATCATAACTATAATTAATAATGGGTTTTATTTTGTTTACAGATCCTTGATAAGGACTTATGGTAAATGCCGAATTTCTTCTATGGCTTGGTACAAATACTGGTAAACCTTTTACTAAGACAGATGTAAAATCATCTCTTTCAGGATAAGCCCGCATAATGCTATTTGGTAGGTGTATGGTTGGAAAAGTTGGAACAAGCAAATGACTTATGTTACCCATATAAGGGTTGACATAATCAACAGCTTGTTGATTGGTAATTGGATTCGTATTATTTGTATGTTGTTGCGAAGTACATCCATAGGCAAGAACCAATACAAATATATAAGTTAATATTCTGATTATCATAATTTTATTTTAATTATTGTTTTGTCTTTAGATCTATACTAGAAAATTTTATATTAAAAAAGACCATTGTTTTTAAATATGTTTACAATGTAATAGCGGTTAATTAATAATGTATTAACAAGGTATTAATATTATTAATAAAATGTTAATAGAATTAATCAGATTGTCCAACACCCATTAAACCAGTGTTTTGTGATAATTATTTTTTTATAGGTGACACATGCTGCCTGCCACGCCGGCCTATGTCAATTAGTTAACCCGCATTATTCACGGGTTTTCGTTATGAAAAGTCAAAATACCAATAGATAAGGGAAGCGCAGGAGTTTTTATAAGAGGAATTGTTTACTCAATTTTGGGTTATAAAAATTTTGAGCATTTCCTTAGATTGCAGGTAGTTTGGCTTTGGAATAGAACATCCGTGAATAATGCGGGTTATTGCGTTGAAAAAAGCAATTCAGGATGGAATTGACAGCGGAATTGCACACAGCTTTGAGCCAAAAAAACATCTTGAATCTCTAAAAGCAGAGAAACTATCGAATGGCGGAATTTAAATTGACTAATAAAGCGGTTGAGGGTTTATCGAAAATATGAGATTTATATTAGAAAATGAAATTATAAAAATAAATGAGTGCATGAAGTTCTGGAAATGTTAAAAATCCTCATTTTGTAAAGCGGTTATAAAATTATTATAGCTTATGCTCATATAAAATAAAACATGTTCTATACCTCCATCATTATCACTTAAAACAATTATTAATTAGAACGATTAAACTGTATTCCAACGCCAAAAAAGACTCTTATTTTATTGATCCTATTTACATAGGATACATCAAAAGTTATTGGTCCCAAGATAGAATAATAGCCTAATGTTAGTCCGCCAGAGGTTAACAAGCTAGTTTCATTCAGGTCTTTCCAATTTCCACTAGGAGAAAAAGCATCTTTTATATATGTATCAAATTCTTGGAAACCAACAGAAGCAATATCAAAATGGGGTGTTATATAAAGACTTTTTGTTGGGTTAAACTGCATACCCAAATTTAACATCATAAATTGTGTAACAATTAATTCACCTTCGTTTAAGCCAGGAAAAAGATAATCGTCTTTTCTAGGTCTCGTTAAATTTCCTCCCAAAGTGTAAGACCCTCCAAATCCAAATTCGACAAATGATACATCTTCTGAATTTAAGTCATCCATAAAAATAAACCCTGTATTTGCAGTAACAATTCCAGTAACTTTTTTATGTATAGGAATTCTTTTTTCTAGATTAAATACTAATTTAGAAAAGCCATTGGTTTTGCCTTTAACATCAGGAATTTCGATGTCATAAAAATCCAAATCCACATTGTGAACAAGTGACCTACTAAGTTTTACATCTAATATGGTTCCTTTGCTTGGGAAAAACACCTTATCCATAGTATTGTAACGAAAGTGACTATATATTTCAAGATTTCTAAATTGATAATCATTTAAGAAAAATGGATTTTCCACAACTTCAGGATCCGCAGTTGGCTTTAAACTTGTTCTTTCATAATTTAATCCAACACCAACATAACTTTTTAAAGGGTTTAGGTTAAAGTTATACTGATTATCAAAAGTTAAATATCGATATTTTAAATCATCTAATTTTTCCCCTGATTCATAAAAATTTTGTAAAAGTCTTTGTCCGAGAAATTCAGAGCGCCACCACCAGTTTTTATGTTTTCCAAAATTTTTCTGATATTGAATTCTCAACCCTGGTTGTTCGGCAATATCTAAGCTAAATAAAAATCTTGAAGCTCTACCAATAACATTTCTACTTGTATAATTTAAAAATAAACCAACGCCTCTAAAAGTATCGTAATGTAATGATGCTTTGGATTGATGGCGCGCTTTTTCAAAACCGTTTAGTTCCAAAACTTTTTTGCCATCAATTAAAAGAGGGTTGTAAGTTATTTGGTCAAAAAGATTCGTTCCCATTGCTCTATCAATTCCTTCAATGATCTCTTCTGGTTTGTATGCTATAAATGGTTTAATATTAGTTCTTGAACGGACTAAACTAAGATTTTCCTCGCTTACGTTATTAAATAAGATGGAGTCTAGTTTGATTGTTTTAGGAACTTTTGGTAATTGATGTGTTCTTTGATTGTATTTTTTTAATTTTTCCGCTAAAGCGATTAAAGCAGCCTTATTTAGTTGGGCTGCAATTTTACCTTCTTCGTATATTTCGTTACTTTTACCAAAATCTCCGGTAGAATAAGTTATGTACGGAACATTGTCAATTAAAATATCACAAAGTTCGCGATTTGGCGGGTTTTTAAGATTGGAGCTTAACATTCCAGCTTGAAAAACTAAAGTTGCAATATTATCTAATTTTTCTATTGGAGCCATTCCACCACCTACATCACTACCAATGATAATATCTGCTCCCATGCTTTTTGCTATATCTGAAGGAAAATTGTTGAGTACACCACCATCAACCAGTAAAGTGTTTTTATAAGGTACTGGCCTGAAGATACTAGGAATTGACATCGTAGCACGTAAAGCCATACTTAATGACCCTTCATCAAGAATAATTTCTTTACCATTCACAATATCTGTAGCAACAGCTCTAAATGGAATGGAAAGATTATCAAAATCATTGATATTATAGGTTGGATAGGTTAATAAAGACAAAAATTCACGAAGATTTTGATCATTCAATAAAGCAGATTTTAATTTAGGCTTACCCTTTTTCCAATCAACTTCAATCAAATACCTATTAAATTCGCTTTTTTCTTCTACCCCTACATCTTGTAAGGCAACACCTCCACCAAATAGTTCGTCCCAATTTGTACTTTGAGTTATTGTAGCAAGGCTATCGCCAGAATACCCCATGGCATACAAACCACCTACAATACCTCCCATGCTTGTGCCAACAATTAAATCGGGTACAATACCTAAAGAGTCAAGAAGTTGTAAAGTAGGTATATGCGCTATACCTTTTGCACCACCACCACTTAAAACCAAAGCTACTTTTGGCTTTTTGTTTTGGGCCACAATAAGTTGAGGAAATACAATTAAAAAACAAAGAATAAAAAAGGGCAAGAGTTTTTTCATGAAAGCAATTTTAAAAAATTAGTACAAGATTAAATTTACTTAGAACAAATATAAATAAACTTAATGACCTTTGTAAAAGGATTATAGATTTCATTTTTAATCTTTTAAGGTAGACTTATAATTTTAGTCTTGTTCCTTTGCTTTAGGTACAGGAACCTGCATCTTTATTTCTTTCGAAAATTTTTCCCACTCCGCTCTCATTTCTTTATATTTCTCCTTTTCAACACCTCTTAAATCATGCAATTCTGCGAGGTCTTTGCTTATATTGTCTAATTTAAAATTGTCAGGTGAATAAGGCTTGTCAATATTCGTAATTTTCCATTCTCCTTTTCTAAGCATAGCTTTATTACCATGCTCTAAACCAAAAACATAATTGTCGTCATGAACCTTTTTTTTCTTAGCGGAAATAACTGTAATTAATGAATTTCCTTTTAAGGAATATATTTTGTTTCCGTTAAAAGATTTGGGATATGAAGCGCCTGCAATTTCATAGAAAGTGGGTGCCAAATCCATCAAAGTAAGAAAGGTATGTTCAATGGAGTTTTTATTTGCGACTCCGGGTCCCGATATGATCATTGGGGTATTCATGCCTCCTTCTGTAGTAAAACCTTTAAAATATCTAAATGGGGCAGACCCTGCCTCAGCCCATTGTGGGCCGTAAGAAATAAATGAATCAGGTTTACCCATATTTTCATAATCTACATTAAAATGTTCTTTTATAAACGGACCATATACATCGTCATGATAAAAGTCTCCCGAGGCAGCACCATTATCCGACATAAAAACGATCAAGGTATTTTCAAATTCACCAATATCTTTTAAATATTGCATGATCCTACCAATATTATAATCAAGATTATCAACCATGCCGGCATAAAGCTCCATTTTTCTATAATTATATTTTTTCTGGTTTCATTCCAGTTATTAATGCTTATTGTTATTTTTACCTGTATTTTGTTCCAAACGGAACAGAAAAAGCTTTTTTGTCTTGTTACAAACAACATATTATTATCTTATTCTTTAACACGCTTCAAATCCAAATCTTGAAAGTCAAAGCTAAAATCTATATTTGGTGAAATACCTTTCATTTTGATAGCGGTAGCTTTACCATTTTCGTCTAAGGTAAACATCGCAAAAGCATCGGCATTCATGTCTTGATATTCCCATTTAATAGCGAAAGTATTGGCTTTGTAAAATGCCATTGGTCCATTGAGTTTTGGAGAGCGCAATGCCTGAAACCACAACTTATTGTCTTTTAAATATATTTTTATCTTACCAAACCAATTGTCTTTATAAACACCAATAAAATCGGCTGGATTTATTGTAGTATTTTTTACTTTTTCAACAGTTTGCCAAACTTTAGTTGTTGCAGAATCTCCTTTTTGAACGTTACCTTTAAGAGCCTCAACGTACTTATCTGTCCACCCAAAATCTTCTAAACCTAAATAAGTATCTAATATAGAGTTGGTTATAGCTGTAAAGAGAGCACCACCACCTGGTTCGGTATTGGTTAAAACTATAATACCCAAGTCCATTTCCGGGATTATTTGAATCTGCGAAAGCATACCGGGTAAACCACCAGTATGACTATACACCATATAACCGTTTAAATCCATAATCCCCCACCCTAATCCGTAAGCATTTAAATGGCTTTTATAGGGAGGATTTGCAGTAGGACTAAAGCTTCTTATGGTTTGTGGGGTCCACATAAAGTTATGATTATTATAAGAAACCAAAGTTGTATCGGCATATTTACCATGGTTGAGGTGCATGGTAACCCACTTGGTTAAATCGCTTATCGAGGCATTGATACCTCCTGCAGAAGCTCCAACGCCAATATCAAATGCTTTTAATGGGCTAAGTTTTCCGTTAATAGTTGCATGTGGACTCGCTACATTATTTTTATCAACTAATCGTTGATAGGTTCCGGCAGATTCGTTCATTTCCAATGGCTGCATAATATTTTCTTCAACAAAGTCGCTCCAACTTTTACCACTTATTCGTTTTACCACTTCACCTGCAACCAAATAAAGCAAATTGTCATAATCAAATTTGGTTCTAAAACCCGATTGAGGTTTTTGATATTGAAAGCTTTTTACAACATCATCCATTGTAAAATCAGCGCCATCCGGAAAAAACATTAAATCACCAGCACCTAAACCCAATCCACTGCGATGGGTAAGTAAATCAACAATAGTAAAATTGGCGGTGACATAGGCATTGTACATTTTAAACTCTGGAATATAATCTACCACTTTATCAGTCCAGTTGAGTTGTTTTCGGTCTACCAAAATACCAAGAGCCATAGAGGTAAAGGCTTTGCTATTGGAAGCAATGGCAAAACGAGTATGTTCGTTTACCTTTTTTTTGGTTTGAACAGAAGAAACACCGTAACCTTTTAAATGGATTACTTTACCATCTTTTATAACTGCAACACCAGCACCTGCGACATTCAATTTTTGAAGCGCATTGTCAACTAGAGCATCAATTTGTTTGGTTGAAATTTGTGCGTTTAAAGTTGCATTAAACACCATAAATAACAAGAGGGTGGCAAGAGTTAAGTTGATTCTTTTCATGATTTTAAGGTATAGAAATTAATTTTTTATAATTTTAATATTTTAAAACATCCACATCGATTAATTTTTATATGGCAATACAATCGTAAATTTTGTAAATTCTCCTTCCTTCGATTCCACTTTCAATTCTCCACCATGCCCTTTGGTAATTATATCATAAGCCAAAGAAAGTCCTAATCCGGTACCCGAACCCGTAGGTTTGGTGGTAAAAAAGGGTTGAAATATCTTGTCTTTGATATCCTCCGGAATACCAGAACCGTTGTCTTTTACACGAATCTCTACCCTTGCCCCTAAATCCCCTAAAGGGGACTTGCCTAAAAGGGATGTGCTTACTGTTACCTTGGGTTTATATTTTGCTCCCCCTTTAGAGGGTTGGGGGGCTTTTGCTCTTTCGGAGGTACTTCGGCTTCGCTCAGTACAAGCATAAAAGGCATTATTAATTAAGTTAAGAATCACTCTACCAATATCTTGCGCTACAATCTCTATTTTTGGTATTGTATCATCTAAGTCCGATTTAAAATCAGCATTAAAGGTTTTATCCTTGGCACGAAGTCCGTGATAAGAGAGTCGTAAATATTCATCGGCCAATTTATTGATATCGGTCAACTCACTTATACCGCTACCCGTTCGTGAATGGTCTAACATACCTTTTACAATATTGCTGGCTCTTTTACCGTGATTGGTAATTTTGTTGAGGTTATGTTTGAGATCATTCATGATTTCTATGACGATCTCGTCGGAATTGTCTTTAATTTCCTCTTCTAATTCTTCCAGCATTTCTTCACTTACCTCCGAAAAATTATTTACAAAATTGAGGGGATTTTGAATTTCATGGGCTATACCTGCAGTAAGTTCTCCCAAACTTGCCATTTTTTCTGATTGGATGAGTTGAGTTTGTGTAGCTTTTAGTTCAGACAAGGTATTTTCTGCTTTGCTTTTTGCAGCTTCCAATTCCTTAAAATCTTCATAACGCGTATAAGCAACAGAAAATGCTTTTGCCAGACTTTCAACCGTTGCAATTTGGTCGTTTGTTAGAGAATCTTCACTACCAACATACAACATACCCTGTTTAAATGGTACCATTTGTAGAACCAATTGTTCCGGTGCTTCCAAACCGCCTTGGTATTTTTTACTACTATTTATTTGCCCTTGTTCTAATAAGGGTTGGGTGAATTCGATAAACTGTTCTTTGTTCCATTTTTCAATATATACCTTTTGTTGTTTCCAATTTTTCAACACACCTATTACCAAAGGCAAACTATCAAATTCCAGTTCAAGAGCGGCAAGTGATTCCCCGGAAGGGGTAGATAAATAGGCATGCACCTTTTGCATTTTTTGGTCTACGATAAAAACCCCACATCTAAAAAACGGAACACCCAATGTGTTAAGTTCTTTCCAAACTAGTGGTGTAATTCTATTCAAATCATCTGCCGTTTGCATAGAGGCAATCTCTGCCCGAACCCTATCTAACGAAGATTCTTTTACAGCTGCTAATTCTCGTGCTTCTGCCTCTTGTAATTCAAAATATCTTCGATAGGTTAAGCCCATTACGGTATTGAACTTTCTCAAAATTCGCAAAGTATCTTCAGAAAATTTTTCATTAGTAAAGCAGTACAAACATCCCTCAGGGAAATAGAACACATAACCAAAGTGACTCTTTTCCAGTTGAAGTTCAGGTATCTTTATTTGTTTGTTAAGTAATTTGTAGTATCTTTTTACGGCTTCACCTTTCATTTCATGAACATATTCTTTTTGAAGTTTCCAATGCTCAAACACGCCTTCCATCGCTTCATGACCTGTTAAATTAAAATTTCCAAAAACCGCCACCGCTTTATTATCTTTTGTTTGACTATAGGAATAGGCTTCGGCTGTTTTATTCTTATTAATTTTTAAAACACCACATCTTATAAATGAAATTTCTAACTGTTGAAACTCTTGAAAAAGCTGGTTGGCAGTAATAACTAGGTCTTCAGATTTATGCATTGCCATAGCCTTAGCCCTAACTCGTTCTAATGATGCCTCAATCTGTGCTTCTCGCAATTGTGCTTCTGCTTTTTGCAAATCTAAAAAGCGGGTATAGGTTTGTTCGAAAACAGCAGTAAATCTTTTTAAGACTTTAAGTGCTTCTTCCGGAATTGGATTTGGTGAAAAAGCAAAAAGAATACCTTCAGAAAAAAAGAAACTATTGTGGAACTCATTTTCTGATAATGTATCTAGATCTGCATTAAATGGGTGTTCTGGTTTATTGTTAAGTGCTTGGTAATATTTGAAAACATCATTACCTATTAATTGGTATGTAAAACTAGTTTTACCTTTTTCCCATGATTTTTCCCATGATTTTTTTAGATTAATTAGCAAGGGATGGATTTTCATATCCAACATTCCCGTTTTTAGACCTAATTCACCATTTGGAAGATAACTTGCCGACCAAGTTTGCATACCTTCATTGCCATTAAGGATTCCTATGCCACAACGAATGGACTTGTCAATACCTAGATTTAACACTTCATTAAATAAAGTAACAACTGTTTCTCCTACATCTTTGCTATTGTGCATTGCCATGGTTTTGCTTCTAACCCGTTCTAAAGAAGCTTCTATCTGTGCTTCTTTAGCTTGTGCTTCTGCTTTTTGCAAATCTAAAAAGCGGGTATAGGTTTGTTCGAAAACAGCAGTAAATCTTTTCAATACCTGCATGGTATATTCAGGTATTGGTTTGGAGGTAAAAGCAAAAAGAACACCTTCTGAAAAAACAAAACTATTGTGATAAACTTCGTTCGATAAAGATGCTATATCTGTTTTAAAAGTATAAGCTTTAGCATTATTAAGAGCATCAAAATAGCTTACTAATTCTTTACCTTTAAGCTTATAAAAAAATCTTTCTTTTTTAGCTTTCCAGGTT
This sequence comes from Flavobacteriaceae bacterium, assembly GCA_021647985.1. Lineage (GTDB taxonomy): Bacteria > Bacteroidota > Bacteroidia > Flavobacteriales > Flavobacteriaceae > Lutimonas. The sequence goes on from JAKITQ010000060.1 coordinate 14,670, forward strand.
TTTTTTAGTCCTATAAGTAGAGGGTGCAAATTCATATTTAAGGAACCATAATCTATTCCAACCTTGTTATTTTTATCAAATGAGGCCGTCCAAAGCTCCATTTCTACTGATTTAGACAAGATTCCAATACCACACCTTATAGATGTATCATCATTTTGTTTGAGTATTTCTTCAAACAAAGTTCTAACAGCATCTTTTACATCCTGGCTATTGTGCATTGCCATGGTTTTGCTTCTAACCCGTTCTAAAGCAGTTTCGATTTGTGCCTCTCTAGCTTGCTCTTCGGCTTTTTGTAGGTCGAGAAAGCGGGTGTAGGTTTGTTCAAAAACTTTGGCAAAACGTTTAAAAACATCATGCATTTCAGGAAAAGGTTCATAGGTAATAAATATCATGTTGCCGTACGAAAAATTGGCGATATGATCAATTTGAAAACTGGGAAACTCCAAGCCTTGATCTAACATGCCTTGCAGCATATCTCCTACATCCGGGAGAGAGAGCATATATCGATAATGGTCTGCTTGTATTTCTCCTTTTTTTTCATAGACAAAAAGTTCATCACCTCGTTTTCTTGATTCATCGAATTGCCTAAAAATTGGATGTTCATTAAGGGGTACCTTGCAAGATGTTAGTATTTCTCCATCAGGTCCACCTGGATAAAAAGTAAATTCCTTATCCCCCGTTTCCCAGATATTAAAGCCGCATGTCCATTGTGGAATACCTAATTCTTTCACCTGTTCAAATAAAACGGTGGCTACATTTGCCAATTCATCACTATGCTGCATGGCCATGGTTTTGGCACGAACCTTTTCTAGTGAAGATTCAATTTCTAATTCCCGGTTTTTGTGTTCCAACTCAACAGTGCGTCTTTTTATGGCATCACGGAGTTCTTGATTTTCTTTAGAAATTTGTTCGGCGCCTAGGGTTTCTCCTTCTTTGGCTTTTGCATCGGGCATAGAAAAATGCTGGTAAATAAAACGCCAACCTGCTTTCTTTTTGCTTAAGGCTGATGTAAATCTGAATCTACCGTAATAGGTCCAATCTTTTCCGATTAGAAAATAAGCATCAAACAAATCGGTAATAAATACGATGCCTTCTAAAGAATCGATAGTTCTTACATTATTTCTTATATCGGTTTTTCCTGCCAGTTGATCGGCTGTTTTTGCCAAGAATTTGGTTGTATCTTTTTTGTTTAAGAATTCTTCATTATTTGTTGAACCAATAAACCTATAATCTTTATCCAGATAAAAATCATAAGTTTTTACATCGCCATTTAAATAGCTATGTAACCAGTTATCATATGTCTTTGTTACTTCGGTTTCCACTTTTTTGGTTAGTTTCATATAGATCTTTATGTTATTCTTTAATAATTAAACACTAAATATACTAAAATTCAGTATAATAGGTTTTGTAAGTCCCCCGCCCCTAAAGGGGAGAGATTTTTGTTTTTGTTAAAGTTATCTTTCTTTATTCCCCAACCCCTAAAGGGGAAGGATTTTTGTTAAATTAATTCATTTTTTATATTCAATTTTAATCTATCCAAATCATTTAAAACCTCTTCATTTTTGAATCTTATTTCCTTAATACCTAATCGATTCAAATATCCAGTTCTTTCTACATCATTAATAATTTGATCTAATAGATTATGATTTTTTCCATCAATTTCTATGGACAACCTTTTTCTATGACAATAAAAGTCTAATATATATTTTCCAATAGGATGCTGTCGTCTAAATTTAAAACCATGGGGTTTGGTTTTTAAATATTCCCGTAATTTTTTTTCAGACAATGTCATGTTTGCTCTAAGTCTTGAAGCAAAGTCAAATATTTTTGACGATGCTCCATCATGCATTCCATTTATTTTTAACCAATCTTTTTTCATAAATAATTGATTTTACTTTTAATGCTTAGTAGGGAGTTTTGCCTCCCCTTTAGGGGTTGGGGGAGAGCAAAGACAATCAAAATACCAAAAACATTTACATCTAGCCTTATTCACAATGATTTTAAATATGATAATGTCATGTTTAAGAATGAAAACTGGTTAGAAATTGGAACTGTACTAGATTGGGAAATGTGCACCTTGGGTGACCCTTTAATGGATTTGGGAACTTCTCTTTCATATTGGCTTACAGAAGCTGATTTAGATCCCTTAAAAAAAGGTTTGGCGAGTGCTACTATACTCCAGGGAAACCCCAATAGGCTTGAAA
>JAKITQ010000061.1 GCA_021647985.1 Flavobacteriaceae bacterium
AAACATTTGGAGCTTTTCCCAAGCAAGCTGCACCCCTTGATATAAGATTGGAATATCAAGCCGTTAATAAAAAAGATAAAATAAAAACTTACAGTTTTGTATCAGAAGAAGGTTGGAGGTTGAAAATTTCCTTACAGGGAAAAAATCTATCGTCAGATAATCCGCAACCCCTTTTACTGGTATTAAAGAATCCTAATGAGAAACGCTGGGCATCAGCTTCGCTAACTTACGGAATGAGAGATAAGATGAATGTTGCCTATTTTGAATCTCGGGGAACTGGAGAAACCGGATGGGCACCTTCCCTACAATGGCACATTCGCAGATCAGCCGCATGGACTGGGCGAACAGTCGCCTCAATGCGGGTTTACGATGTGCTTAGATGTCTCGAAGCCTTGCGAAAAATACCTGGAATAGATCCTGATAAAATAAGCATAGTAGCACAAGAAGAAATGGCCGCAATAGCTCCGTATGCAGCCTTGCTTGATGGAAATCTAAAAACGCTCATTCTTAAAAATCCACCAGCGACACAAAATGTGGCAAGTCAACCAGACGGAAGAGGAGAGGCAATTGAGATGCTCAACTGTTTGCGTATAACTGATTTGGCACAGGTTACGGGATTGATGTATCCAAATGAGATTGTAACGATAGGCGAACTACCTGATACTTATAATTGGACAGAAGCACTTTACAAAAATTTAAATAAACCAGAATCATTCAAAAAAGTTGAACAAATAGCTGCATGGCTAAACGATTAAATTATGAAACGAGCATGCTAAAGTTTTTATCACCAAAGGAAAATGATTAACCAGCCTGTGGCGGGCAGGCGACAGCATATAACCAAATTAATAAATTTATAGACACATGAAACGAGCATGCCAAATTTTGACACACAAGGAAATGACTATTAGCGAACCTGCCTGCGGCAGACAGGCAGCATGTGTCACATATAAAAATTAAAAATTAGACACATGAAAAAAAACATTAAAAACAGTATTAAAATGAAGGTATTTTTACTTTCTAAAGGTCTGCTAATTTTCCTTCTGATAGGGCTTAGTTGCAAGAATAAAAAAAATGAACCTACAAATGATAACGCAGAGGAAGGTTTCCCTTCAGTTCTAGTTAAATTTTCCCCTTTTCACACTAATCCAGTTTTTGAAGGTACAAATGAGGGGACATGGGATAAAAATTTTCGAGAACGAGGATACATTTTATATGAGAAAGGATTATATAAAATGTGGTACACAGGTTATAATGATAGCATTTCTGAGCTTAGATATTTAGGCTATGCTACTTCTCAAGATGGGATCAATTGGAAGCGATTTTCAAAACAACCCCTTTTACCTGAAACATGGGTCGAAGATATGCATGTTGTGAATTATAATGACATGTACTATATGCTGGCCGAAGGCAAAGGTGATGTTGCCCATCTCCTTACTTCCCCTGATGGGGTTTCCTGGTCTCCCCAAGGAAATATTACCATTCTTAAAGTCGATGGAGAACCTATAAGCGAAGGACCGTATGGTACACCTACAGTTTGGATTGAAAATGACAAAAAATATCTTTTTTATGAAAGAGATGACCTTGGAATATGGCTTGCTACTTCAGAAGATTTTAAAACCTGGACTAATGTACAGGACGAACCTGTACTTGAAATGGGACCAGAGAAATATGATGCTGGTGCCGTAGCGACAAATCAAATAATCAAGTACAAAGGAAAATATTATATGTACTATCACGGCTCAGAAAATCCCGATTGGATGGATCCCGGTGTTGTGGCTTTGTGGACTTCCAATGTAGCGATGTCTTCTGATCTGGTAAACTGGAAAAAATACCCAAATAATCCAATAGTAGAAGGTGATCATTCCAGCCCTGTTTTGGTCTTTGATGGAAAGGAATACAAACTTTATACTATGCACGATAAAATATGGCGCTATGATGCAGCTAAATAGTATCACCTGAATTTAAACAAAACAATCAAATGAATAGGTATTTCAATAGATTTTTACAAACACTTATTTTGATAACTTCAACCATTTTAATTGGCTGTGCACAACCTGTTGATAGTATAAAACCAAATTTTATAATTTTCATAGCAGACGATATCAGTTGGGATGACTTTGGGTGTTATGGCAACGAAATAGTTCAAACGCCGAATATCGATAGAATGGCATCGGAAGGTCTGAAATTCACCAATGTTTATTTAACAACAAGTTGATTAGCATAATGACAGGTCGCTATCCTCACAATACAGGTGCTGCAGAGTTACATACCGAACCAACTTTTGATTTTTCTACAATAGCTAGTGAATTAAGAGAAAATGGCTACTACACAGGACAAGCCGGAAAGTGGCATATGGGCAATAAAATAAAAAGTGGATGAAAGAAACAGGGGATAACATACCTAAGGAGCTTACTAAAGATTGGTACGACAGAACATCAGGTAAAAAAATTAAAGAAAATATGAATATTAGAGGAGAGATGCCAGGAACAAAAAATAATGCTGAGGACATAAACAAACAAGGAGGTTTTTAAGAAGGCTTTAGCCTGACATTTATATACTTTTTTAAAAAAGTATAACACGATAAAACTATATATTATAAACAAAAAAGAGATATGATTTTGAAAATTAAAAGTATTTTAGAAATACAACACACTTGGGTAATAATTTTTTGCCTGCTTACCGGTTCGATTTATGCGCAACACGTTCAAATTAAATCTGATCATATTGAAATCAAATATGATAAAAATTTCAATCGAGATATACAATGGTTAGATGTATCTGATAATTCACTAATTCATTATGATGCCAATATTCAATCAGGAATTGTAATTGATGGAATAAACTGTAGGCCTTTTATAATTGATAAAAAATCACAAAAACAAAAGGAGGTAAATCATCCGGAGTTTGGTGCTTGCAAAGAAACTGTAATCGCTGGATCTTATCGTAAAAACGGTTTATATATTGAACGTCAGACAAAAGTGCTTCTTCCCAAAAACTTTAGCAACGTGGCATTATTTCAGACCACCTATCGAAATCTTGGTGGGAAAAGAGTGCATGTCGATTCAGTCTATAGTCAGCGCATAGTGTTGGGTCACCAAAAAGGCACAAAAGAACCCTATACTTTGGCCTCTTTTCAGGGAGGAGTAAATGAGTGGGGAGAAGATTATTCTATGATTTGGCTTACACCAGGTTTTGAACAGGATAATTTTCAAGGTATGCACATTGCCGATGATAAAGGAGAAATTGTAGGAGGGGGAATGCCATTTATTGATATATGGGGTAAATCTATGGGTGTCGCATTGGCTCATCTCGAAACCACCCCACAGTGGCTTTCTTTACCTGTAAAAGTACTGGACAATATGTTAGTAGATGCAGGCATTCTAGAAGTCCCCGATGAAAGTGTTGGAATAAACGGTTGGCTTGAGCCAAAAGGAACATATCAAACTGTATTGAGTGCGATCATATTTCATGAACTTGACTTTTATGATGCACTTCATACCTATGGTGATTTGCTTAGAAGACGTGGAATCAATATTCCAAAAACCTCACCCGAAGGAGCCTACGAACCCTACTGGAAAAGTTGGGGTTTTGAGTTGGATTTTACGCTGGAGGAAATTTACGGTATACTTCCTGAGCTGAAATCTATGGGAATTAATATAGCCAATCTTGACGACGGTTGGTTTGACTACTATGGAGATTGGGAGTTTGACAGGTCACCAGGTAAATTTCCAAATGGAGAGCCAGATATGATCGCTTTTGTAGATAGCGTACATCAAATGGGTTTTAAGACCAATTTATGGTGGTATCCTTTAGGCGTAAGTCTCGAAAGTAGATTGGCGAAAGAGCATCCGGATTATTTAATAATGGACAAAGAGGGCAATTCTCCTATAGAATCGAGAAAGCTTTATCAGTTGTGTCCAGCCTATGTGCCTGCCATGGAACATATTCGAAAACTGGTAGAAAAGTTCACAGTAGTTTGGGGATATGATGGATTGTATTCCGACACCAGAGGGCTATCTGCTGTGCCTCCTTGTTACAACCCAAAACACAATCATAAAACGCCATTGGAGTCTTTTCAGGCAGTACCGAAAGTGTTTGAAGTGATAGATGTCACTCTAAAAAAACACAATAAAGAAGCAATTCACGAAGTATGCATCTGCGCAGTAGCACATTCACCATATAATATGCCCTACTATGATCTTGCAAGCGCATCTGACCCTATAAATCTACTACAGACCCGGCGTAGAATAAAAGTAGAAAAGGCTATTCATGGACCGACATTTGCCGTTGGCGATTGCTATCAGGTGCCTGATGATGAGTGGAGTGGATTTTCTGTTCCTCAGGCATTCGAAAGTGCGATTGGTACTGGAGCCCAGGCAACTACTTTCTATACAGACTTAGATTCAGTACAATATCAACATTGGAACCGTTGGTTCAAAGATTATACAAAACTAAAGTTGAGTAGCGCAGCATATACCAACCTGTATGATATTGCTTATGATAGCCCTGAAGTTCATGTAGTTAAAAAAGGTGAAGAGATTTATTATGGTATTTATGCTGATTTATGGTCAAAGACAGACACTATAGAATTGCGTGGTTTGAAACAAGGTGTAAACTATTCAGTTTTTGACTATGCCAATAAAAGAAAGTTGGGCAATGTGAACGGGAATCATCCATTTATTAATGTAGGTTTTCGAGATTTTTTGTTGATATTTTTAAAGCCAGAAGACTAGTTCTTAACAAAAGATAAGCAAGTTGGAAGGTAGTGTTCACTATTGTGTATCATCATTATTTCGAAAAATAAATTTGAAGCAAAAATTTCAAGGGTAATGTGGTCAAAAATGGTTAAAAAAAGCAAGACCCTAGTTCCAATAAATAGACACAGGTGTTTGGACGGAGCAATGCGAATCTTTACTTAGAAGCCCACTTTCTTGATCAATCTTAAAAACGACCAATGTATTAGAGTCCTGATTTGCTACCAACAGCCGGTTTCCTGTAGGGTCAATATTGAAGTCGCGTGGCGTTTTACCCGCTGTTGATTGATGCCCCAATAATGACAGTGTTTTCATAGTTTCGTCCCATTTAAAAATACAAAGTGTGTTGCTTCCCCTGTTGGACGTATAAAGAAATCGACCATTGGGATGTAACCTGATGGCTGCTCCACCAGATTCTTCTTTATAATTTTTTGGAAGAAAAGAAATTTTTTGTAGCTGCCGAAAACTCTCTTTCTGTTTTTCAAAAACAAAAATTTCTGAAGACATCTCACTCAATACAAAAGCAAAAATTCCAGATGAACTCATCACCATGTGTCTGGCTCCTGCTCCTAACTCAATTCTTAAATTCAATGCAGAAACCGGTTGCCATTTTTTATTTTTTTTATTAAGCTGATAAGCTTTGGCTGTATCTAAACCTAAATCAACCAAATACATATGGTCATTTCCAAAGGGATATACCATGTGGATATGTGACCCTTGCTGTCGAATTTTGTCTGGACCATTACCCTGATGTTGAATCAATTGATGGCAAGAACCTAATCCTCCATCTTTTAAAAGAGGGAAAGACAAGGCATTTCCCGACCCATAATTTGCAACAATAAGTTGGTTTTGAGCAATGGTCAAATGGCAGGGATAATCGCCTCTGCAAACTTGTGTATTAACCAGAGAAAGTTTACCTTTTGCCCCAATTCTGAAGCAAAACACTTGCGGGTTTTGAGATTCAGGCAATTCTTCAACAGCATATAAATAGTTGCGGTCATTGGAAGTCTTCAAGTAACTCGGATTTCTTAATGCAGTAAAATGCAACAACTCAACCCTTCCATTTTTTGAGTTAAAATCCAGACAGGCAATCCCCTGCCCTAGTGCTTTTGGCACAGGAGACATTTCGTTAGTATAACTACCTGTATAGAATATCATCCTTTTGCTTTAATAAATGCCTTGTTCAAAGTTTCCAATACCGTTTTCGCATTCCCATTTTTCTCCAGAAATTCATGCACTACATTTCCTAAGTACTCCTGAAATTTTGGCCATCCATCAAATCGGGGACGTACAAAAGCATTATTTAATGTTTGCTGCGTATCAGTAAAAAAATTATAAGTAATTTGGTTAGCCCGTGCGTCTTGCCAGGCAAAGTTATTACCTGGTTGTCCCTGATTTGTGACATATAAGCCCTTTTGTACCTCAGCACTACATATCCAATTGGCAAAATCAACAGCTTCTTTTGCATGTTTGCATGATGCTGAAACAGCAATGCCAGCACCTCCTAATAACCCCGATCTTTCTGGAGCATCAGTATATTTCAATATATTTTTCCTGTAATTTATTCTAGAATAGTTAGTATAGTTAAAAGCCAAAGGGGCATACCATACATTGTCGTGTTCAGCCATATGGTCGTAGAGGTTTATAGGATTCCATTTCAAACTATTAGGATGAAATAAATCTCGCATACGACACATATATCCCAGTGCTATTTTTCCAATTGACTCATCGACCAATACTTTATTTTCTTCCCTAATTGGTGAGTCTAATTGGGAAGTTAATGTGAGAAATGTGCATAGTGAGTCGGTTGGGCAAAGTGCCATACCAACATAATTTCCCTCAATTTTAAGTTTTTCCGCCAAATCAAAGACACCCTCCCAGTTTTTTGGTAAGGAAGATTGCATGAGATCAGGTCTGTAACTTGCACTTTGAAAAGCTGTATCTATAGGTAATGCCCACTGGTGTCCGTGATAATAGTAACTGTTGTAGCTTGGGCCTGCGGACTCGGCTCTCAGTTTGTCAAGTGTAGCACTTGACAAATACTTATTAAGCGGTAATACACAGTGCGTTTTTGCCGCCATGCCGGAATGTGGGTGGTCATTAATTAATAAATCAAAAGATGTAGCAAGGTCAGTCAATGACTGATCGCCGAAATCTTTCAATGAACGTTTTTTCCAGACCACTCTCACACCAGTTTGAGCATGGTAAACCTCAGATGCAGTCACCAATGGGTCGTAACCACGACTATGATCCCAAGTGATTCCGTTCAAAACGACTTTATTCATTATTTTTTATTCAAGCTTTTTTTATAAAATTCCTGCACTTTAGCCTGCCCTTCATCCGATTGGTAAAAACGACTTAATGCTTCATTTTCAATATTTAGTGCAGATGTACTAACCTTTCCTACACTAATTTGGGTGAGTTGCTTAATCACCTGCAAACGATCTGAAGGTTTTTCTGCCAGTTCTTTTGCAAAAGCCAACACTTGTTCTAGAAATTCACCTTTTGCATAAATATGGTTGATAATACCTCGTTCGTACATTTCTTCGGCAGTGACAGTACGACCAGTCATAATCAACTCATTGGCGATGTTTGTGCCTAGTTTTTTTGACAAACGTTGAGTACCACCTCCACCAGGTATTAGGTTGAGATTGATTTCGGGCAATCCCATTTTAGCATATTGCCTAGCTAGGATCATATCGCAAGACAAGGCAATCTCGAACCCTCCGCCAAAAGCATAGCCATTTATTGCAGCAATTACGGGTTTACTATTATCTTCAATTGCTGAATAAAGTGACCTTCCTTTAGTCTGGAAAGCGTTAAACTGTGCTCGCGTTTGCTGTGCATATTCTTTAATATCGGCACCAGCCATAAAAGCTTTACCCTCTCCCGTTATCACACATACACCTACCTCATCAGGCTTGGCTATATTAACCAAATTTAGTGCTTCTACAATCTCATCCATCATTTGCCTATTCATGGCATTGAGCTGATCTGGACGATTAAATCGGATCCAGGCCACTTTGTCTACTACCTCGTATTTGATGTATTGAAAATCCATTATTTTTCCTTCTTTATTTTTTCTACTGAAATAATTTTTTTGTCGATCAGTTCCTGAACTTGTTCGTCACTCAAGCCCATTTCTTTAAGAATTTCGGGGCCATGTTCACCGGTCATGGGTGAAGGCCTGCGAATCTCTCCCGGAGTTTCACTCATGGTGAACGGAATATTGGTAACTTTAATCGTTCCGGCTTTGGGGTGTTCTATTTCTACAAAAGTTTTGTTATGAATAACTTGCGGGTCATTTGCTACTTCGGTTTGGTCATTTACCTTTGCTACCCAAAGGTCTAATGCTAACATGATGTCCAACCATTCAGCAGTAGATTTGGTTTTTATTATTTTTTCAATTATCCCATGAATTTTATCACGTTCATCAAACAGAACCTGGGGATCGGAGTATTGCATAAGTGATTCATCTCCCAAAGCTTTTACCAACTTATCCCAAGGGCTCATAGCGATGGTTAGATATCCGTCTTTCGTCTGGTACGATCCAAAAGGTGCAGGATTTCCGGGGTGGCCTATTTTTGAATTGGGTCGTTCAAATGCTGTTCCCAAGTTTTGAATAGTAAAATAGTCTTGCATCTGAAAAGCAATAGCCGATGAGAGTAAGTTAGTTTTAATTTCCTGCCCGATTCCTGTTTTTTCTCTATAATAGAGTGCTGCCAAGATGGCATAAACCGAATTTAGCGCATTCACTTGATCACACAATGCTGTTCCTATGGCTACAGGACCGTCAGACTTTTTACCACTTGTCATAATAGCGCCACTCACACTTTGAACCAATAAATCTTGCCCCGGTCTGGTGAGATACGGTCCATCATCGCCCCAACCACTAGCAGAGCAATAAATAATGCTCGGATTTATTTTCTTAATATCTTTATAGCCATAGCCTAGTCTTGCCATGACACCTGGTCTGAAATTTTCTACAATAATGTCGGCTTCCTTAGCCATTTTCATGATAATCTCCTTACCTTTTTCAGACTTCATATCAATGGCTATCGACCTTTTGTTTCTGTTCCATGCCATAAAACAAGGTGATTCATCTCCGGCAATCCATTGGTTAAAGAATGTCATGCCCCTATAGATATCACCGGTGCTATTTCTTTCTATTTTAATTACATCAGCTCCTAAATCTCCCAGCATTTGTGTGGCATAGGGACCTTGTAATAACTGGGAGAAATCCAATACTTTTACCCCTTCCAATGCATGTTTCATGTGTTTAAATTTTAATTTTTTTTGGTGACACATGTTGTTCGCCATTAATCATTCCCTTGTGTGTCAAAATTTGGTATGCTCGTTTCATTTGTTTATAATTTTAAAGTTTGCTATTATCCGAGGCATATAACCCTATCTGTAACAGGTATATGGTCGATTTTATTTGTTAATTATTTCTATCCATATACCTTGGTAAGGTACACAACCCACCATCTACAAGTATATCTGTTCCAGTTACAAATCCAGCTTCGTCTGAAGCCAAATATACTGCTGTCATGGCTACTTCGTAGGGTTGCCCATAACGAAGCATAGCTGCCTGATTTTTACTGGGTTTTACAAAATCGTCACCTTCTTTCTCAGCTCTTTTTTCATTCATAGGTGTTGCAATCGCTCCGGGTGAAATACTATTGAAACGAATATTTTGTTTGCCAAATTGACCTGCTAACTGGTTAGTCATAGACAATATAGCGCCTTTTGCTGCTGCATAGGCAGTCCAGTCATTCCAGCTCCGGTGTGCCTGAGTTGAAGACAAATTAATAATACTTCCTTTTTTATTGGCCAGCATGTATGACATGCATGCTTGGGTACATCGAAAAACACTTTTCAGATTGATATTCATAATCATATCCCAATCCTCTTCTGGCATATCTGTAATATTACCTGAAATACTTACTGCTGCATTATTGACAAGGATATCAATTTTCTCATAATGATCAACACAGGTTTTAATCAAGGCTTGCACAGATTTAGTATTTCCAACATCACAGCGAACTGCTAATGCTGTCTTGCCTTTTGCCACTAGTTTATCAGCCTCTTCCTTGCATTTATTTTCATTGATATCTGCCATCACTACTATAGCGCCTTCTTCTGTAAAAGCTCTGGTAATTGCCAACCCTATACCATCGGCTGCTCCAGTAATTATAGCAATTTTTTTATTTAGACGTTTCATCTTATTTAGATTTGCTTATCCAATATTTCTCTATTTCTTCCAAGGTCTTACCTTTAGTTTCTGGCATTATATAAATGATAATGTAAATAGCGGGTAGTGTACATACTGCAAAGAACCAGAATGTACCATGTGGTTTAAAATTTTCTAAAAACCAGGGAGTCATTTGTCCAACGAATGTAGTGCCAATCCAAAGTGATAAAGTTGCCAGTGACATAGCTATGCCTCTAATTTTAGTTGGATAAATTTCAGACAATAATACCCAGATTACTGGTCCGTAAGAGAAGGCGAAGCAAGCGATAAATGATAGTATAAAGGTCATTAGTAAGTAGGGGTTATTGACTTCAAAGAAAAATAATAGACCTATGGCAACCAGAGAAATAATAATACCTGTTACGCCAATTAGCAATAATTTTTTTCGCCCTAGCGAATCTATTTTCCATATAGCTATCAAGGTAAATAATACGTTTACAATACCGATAATTACCTGCCCTCCAAATGCTTCATTCAACTTAAAACCAGCCTCTTCTAGAATTCGGGGTCCATAGTAAATAATAGCATTAATTCCGCTTACCTGAGTCAATAGAGCTAGGGCAATACCCATGATAATTGCTGTTCTGAAACCGCCTTTGAATATCATAGCGATACCTCCTGATTCTTTTTTAAGGTTAATCTCCATATCGCTGATTTCTTTTTGAGCTTCAGTCTCGCCAATGATTTTAGTCAAGATTTTTAAAGCTTCAGATTTTCTACCTTTTGATGCCAGCCACCTTGGACTTTTCGGAATAGTAAAAAGTAATATCAAAAACAACAATGCAGGCAGAACTTCACTGCCCAGCATGATACGCCACACTTCGTCGACTAACAGTTTGTTTGTGAGTGTCCCTACTCCTTCAAGCTGACCAGAAGTTGAAAGGTTTAAAAACCAGACATTGCTAAAGTAAGCGAACAGGATGCCGATTGTAATTGCAAACTGGTATAGTGAAACCAGTCTTCCCCGTTTGTGAGCGGGAGCAATTTCAGAGATGTACAGCGGCGAAAGCATAGAGGCAATCCCTACACCAATCCCTCCAATCAATCTATAAATGATCAAAGATGTAAAGTTACCTGCCAACGCACATCCTATGGCTGACAGACCGAAAAAAACACCTGATAAGATTAAAATTTCTTTACGTCCAAAACGATCACTTAACACTCCAGCAACCGAAACTCCTAACAGAGTGCCTACCAATGCAGAACTTACATACCACCCTTCCATGAGGGTACTTAGACCAAATTGATCTTTTACAAATCCGATCGTACCTGAAATCACAGCTGTATCATATCCAAATAAGAAGCCTCCAAGAGAAGCAATGACAGCTAAAAAATTGACGTAATTTTTATTCATAATATTTAAAATAAACTTAAAGATGTGATAAAAGTAAGATAAAATAAGTTAATAATAACTAAAGTAAATAAGTTACTTCAAATAAATAAGTTTAAGCAAGTTAATTCTTTCTGTATTATAATATTGGAGTTAATGTGCTGACTTAGAATATAATTATGATTGAACATCTTTAAATATAAAAGATTCAGGAAAATCACCCTTTTGAAGAACATACCGAATTATAATGGATAGTTATAACAGCTATCATCCATCTTCCTACCTTATTTATCGTTTTATCTCATTGCCTTCAATTTATCAACCCTTGATTCGCATTAATAATGAATAAAAGAGTCACTAGTTTAGTTAAATAATAAGCTTTCATATAGTTGTGTATTTTTTTTTCATCTTTCATTTAATTTCATTTTTTAGATTTATAACCTTCATTAAGGTATTATTTTGAATTATTGTTACAAAATAATAGGTTTCCATAATGCAAGTTCCTATATTGCGTACTATAAGTTGCTTTTTTTTACAGAAAATTGAGAGCATCAGTTAGACTCTTTTTTCTTATAAGTTGCCAGTTCAGAATCCTAATAAGTGATTATTGTGAAAGTTTTCAACACTAAAAATAATATAATGGAGCTTTTCAGGTATTATTCAATACAACGACATTTTGAAATGGGGTATAACTTATTGATTACTATTTTTAAGATGAATAAAATTAAACAAAAGCTACTTTTTATTATACTACTTATATTTATAATCAAACCTTCATTCTCACAAGTTGAAATAGATGATGGTGACCCTTTGAATAACATAAATTTACCTGTTTTTTTCAAATCAAAATTATCAGATATAGATAAGGAAATTGAAAATATTAAGTTAGGTGAAGTTAAAACCATTGCCACTTCGCCAGGCGGTTTACCTATTTATGCTGTTTACTATGGTGAAAAAGAAAATTTTCATTCGAAGGCAAACTACAACTCAGCTGTAGCCGCTAAAAATCCTGTTTTTTATGCAAAAAAAGACAGCCTTACGAAACCAGTAGTATTCTTTATTGGGCCGGTTCACGGACAGGAGATAGAAGGTATTGTAGGTTTGGTAAACTTAATTCATATTGCAGAAACAGGTAAAGATCACCGGGGAAAAGATTGGTCTTCTCTGAAAAATAAAATGGAAAAATGCAGAACCATAATTATTCCTTGTGCAAACCCTGATGGGCGAAAAAGGTGTCCGTATGATAGTTTTATAGGATTGCCTTCTAAGATAATGACAAAATATGGTCAGGGCACAAGAAAAGACGGAACATTATGGGGTTGGCCAAAAGCCAAGTCAGTTCATCCTATGCATGGAGATGTAGGTATTTTAGGAGCCTACTTTAACGATGATGGGATTAATTTAATGCAAGATGAGTATTTTTCGCCAATGGCAAAAGAAACAGAAGCTATCTTGAAAATTGCACGTACAGAAGCGCCTGATATTACCGTTTCATTACATTCACATAGCAATAAACCCATCATCTTATCACCTGCGTTTATTGCTATGTTTATGAAAAATAGGACTCTTGATCTTACTTTAAACTTAAACGAAAAATATAGAAAAGCAGGGCTTGCTAGTTGGCCATCTGATTGGATGTGGACTCCAAAAATTGAAGATGAAAAATTTCCACCCAAAACCACTTTTAATCTTATTAGTGCATTACATCATATTTCAGGGACTATGGCTTTTACTTTTGAATGCCCCCAAGGTTTTGTTTCCGCAGATTCACCCAACTCAATTGTTAGTTTTGATGATATTTTAGACATACAACTGATTTTGTATGAGGAGATGTTTGATTACATTTTAAAAAATAGATTAATATGGAATTGAAAAGCGTATTCCAAAATCAAACTAAATAATTTAATTTAAAAAAGAGATGTTAAAAAAGAGTATTAGTATTTTAGTCGTTTGTTTAGGAATAAATTTAGCTATGGCACAAAATGATATCCTACTAAAAGATTATGAGCCACGATCTATTTATAAAACACAAAAAACTACAATTGAAAAAGCAAAGTTTCCTGTAATAGACATGCATACACATACCTATGCAAAAACAAAGGCAGAAATTGACCAGTGGATCAAGACAATGGATAAGTTTGGGATTAAAAAATCTATTGTACTTACCACGCAAACAGGAGCTAAATTTGATAGTATTTATAATGTTTATTCAAAATATGAAGGACGTTTTGAGATTTGGTGTGGGTTTGATTTTACTGGGTATAATGAAAAAGGCTGGAGTAAAAAAGCTATAAAAGAATTGGAAAGGTGCTACAAAGTAGGCGCCCGAGGTGTTGGAGAATTGGCAGATAAAGGAACTGGGATGATTTACTCCAAACCCACCGCTGCTATTGGAATGCACATTGACGATGAACGAATGAAACCGCTACTAAAAAGATGTGGCGAACTAGGGATGCCAATAAGTATTCATGTGGCAGATCCATATTGGATGTACGAACCGATTGATAAACACAATGATGGGCTTATGAATGCTGCAAAATGGAAAATTGATACATCCCAAAAAAATATTCTATTGCACGCAGAACTTATCAACACCCTTGAGAATGCGGTTAAAGAAAATAGGGAGACTATCTTTATTGCTTGTCATTTTGCAAATTGCAGCCACGATTTAAGTATCCTAGGAAAACTTTTATCAACCTATGAGAACCTATATGCAGACATCTCTGCGAGATATGGAGAAACTGCTCCGGTGCCAAGATATACCAATGCTTTTTACGAAAAACACCAAGACAAATTACTCTACGGAACTGACATGGGGCTTGATTCTTCTATGTACCAGACCACATTTCGGATTTTAGAAACGAAAGATGAACATTTTTACGTAAGAGAATTGTTTACCTATCATTGGCCATTACATGGTTTAGGTTTAAGTGACACTATACTAAAGAAGTTATATTATGAAAATGCAGAAAAAATCATCAAGTAAAAAAATGCTTATAAAAGCATTTCTACTAATCGTATTTTCTTTTGGTTTAATCATTTCATGTAAGACAGGAGGAAATAATAATTCTGTTGTTGAAATAAACCATGGTAATTTAGTTTTTGAGGTAGATGGTCAACTACACACAAAATTTATGACAACGCTCCCAGATACAAAACTGATTATGGAAGGTTTTCAACCATCAGAAAGGCTTGTTATTGAAAACACCATTATTGACAAATTTAAATTTGAAAAGGTCACCGAAAAAGGATTGAACGGAGATTTATCTGGTAAGCAATGGATTGTAGATGGTATTTATAAAGAGGAAGGTCTAACAATTACCAAGACACTTACGCTAACCGTTTACACTGATTTTCCTGACCTTATTTCAACAAAAGTAACCTATACCAATAATTCGGGAAATGATATCTTTATAGAAAAATGGTTGAATAATGAATATACTATTTCCTCACAAGGAGATAAGCCTCTTTTTTGGGCTTTTCAGGGCAGTTCTTCGTCAAGCCGTAGCGATTGGATAAGACCTCTAGAAAGCGGATATTATCAAAAAAACTATATGGGTATGAACAGCACCGATTATGGCGGTGGTATTCCTGTAACATCTGTTTGGAGGAGGGATATTAATATTGCCATTGGTCATTTAGCGCTTGTTCCTAAAAGAGTAAACCTACCAACAGAAATTAAAGGTACAGATAGCAAAGTAATCATTGGCGTTTCCAAAGATTTTGATGAGCGAACTTTATTCAAATCAAACGAAAGCATTACTACTCTAGAAACTTTTGTTGCTGTTTCAAAAGGAGATTATTTCAATAACCTTTCAAGGTACTCCAGATTGATGCAAGCAAAAGGGATAACTATTGTAGAGCCAGAAGATGCCGCTTTCGAACCCATTTGGTGTGCCTGGGGATACGAACGTCAATTCACCTTAGATGAAATTGTGAATACACTCCCAAAGGTAAAAGAACTGGGTATTAAATGGGCGGTTTTAGACGATGGTTTTCAAATAGCAGAAGGTGATTGGAATACCAATCCTACAAAATTCCCTAAAGGAAATATTGAAATGAAAAATTTGGTAGATAAGATTCATGACTATGGTTTAAAGGCAAAGATTTGGTGGACACCTCTAGCAGCCGATCCTCACAGTAAAACGTTGATGGAAAATCCAGACATGAAGATTCTCCAAAAAAATAATGCACCACAATTTATAACCTGGTGGGATGCATACTATCTCTCACCCTCCAATAAAAAAACAATTGAACACACAAAAGAAACCATTCGTATGTTTATGGAAGAATGGGGCTTTGATGGGTTAAAAATGGACGGGCAGCATATGAATGCAGTAGCTCCCGACTTTAATTTGGAAAATCCTGAAATATCAGCTGAAGAATTGCCCAGTTTTTTTCAAATGATTTATGATGAAGCCAGAAAAATAAACCCTCGTGCTGTTATAGAAAACTGCCCCTGTGGCACCTGTATGTCTTATTTTAACATGGCATCAATGAATCAAGCAGTTTCATCAGACCCGATTTCCAGTTGGCAGATTCGCCATAAAGGCAAGACCTATAAAGCACTTATACCCAATACGGCTTATTATGGAGATCATGTGGAATTGAGCGATAATGCAAATGATTTTGCAAGTTCTTTTGGAGTAGGAGCAGTTTTAGGCACAAAATTTACCTGGCCAACGTACAACCCGAATGCATCGAAAAAATATATACTTACTCCTGAAAAAGAGAAGATATGGAAAAAATGGTTTTCTCTTTATAACGAAAGAATGCTCTCTAAAGAAAACTATTTGGGCAATTTATATGACATAGGTTATGATAAACCTGAAACCCATGTCATTAAGAAACAAGATGTTATCTATTATGCATTTTATGCTGACCAATGGAATGGGAAGATTGAATTGAAAGGTCTTGACAAAGATACGGATTATAGGATAAGGGATTATTTCAACAATATTGATCTAGGAAAAATTTCTTTGAACGACCCATCGATCAACGCTTCGTTCAAAGATTTTCTTTTAATCGAGGTTTCTCCCAATAAACCGTAGGCACAAAATAATTTAAACGACTTATATTCCACATGAAAAAACTATTCATTTTAACCATTTCATCCATTTTTTATTGTAGTGTTTTATATGCTGATATCAGGCTACCAGCTATATTTAGCAACAATATGGTTCTTCAACGAAATATAAAGATACCTATCTGGGGGTGGGGCGATCCGGGAGAAAAAATAGTAGCACAGCTTGGCGACCATAAGGCTAAAACCAAAACAGGCCTTGATGGAAAGTGGAAATTATACTTTGACCCTCTAGAAAGTGGTGGACCATACCAGCTTA
>JAKITQ010000062.1 GCA_021647985.1 Flavobacteriaceae bacterium
TATAACAGATTGTCGTTAATCTATTAATATACTGATTATCAAGGTTTTATCCTAATAAAATCGCAACTATTTTTAATTTATTTTGCTCATTTTCAATTGTTTAAGTGTGTTTATAACGGAGTATTGATATTAGGGAGTACACTAATTTGGCCAAATATGATATGGTTGTTTATTTTGTTCGGCCCTTTAATCATTATGGGTATTATTGATATTACCCAAAAAAAACACGCCATTAGAAGAAATTTTCCTGTTCTTGGTAGAATGCGTTATTTGTTGGAAGCTATTCGACCTGAAATAATGCAGTATTTTGTTGAAACAGATACCCAAGGCAGACCAATTAATAGAATTTTTAGAACACTTGTTTACCAACGTTCAAAAAAAGTGAATGACACAACCCCTTTTGGAACTCAAGCAGATGTTTATAGGGCAGGATATGAATGGATGGATCATTCTATGTATGTGCCCAACACATATAAAAACCATGAATTCCCAAAGGTAAGGGTTGGCGGTAAAACATGTCTTAAGCCATATGATGCAAGTTTATTAAACATATCAGCAATGAGTTTTGGTTCGTTAAGTAAAAATGCGATACTGGCCTTAAATAAAGGGGCTAAAATTGGTGGGTTTGCGCATAATACTGGCGAAGGGGGGCTTAGTCCATATCACAAAGAACACAGAGGTGATTTAATATGGCAAATAGGAACAGCTTATTTTGGATGCAGAAACGATGAAGGGAATTTTTGCCCTAATTCTTTTAAAATTGGAGCCCAGCTACAACAGGTAAAAATGATAGAAATTAAACTATCGCAAGGCGCAAAACCAGGTCATGGAGGTGTATTACCAGCAATAAAAAACACAAAGGAAATCGCTGAGATAAGACATGTAAAACCACATACAGATATTCTTTCACCCCCTTCACACTCGGCTTTTACTAACCCGATTGAAATGATGAATTTCATCAAACAACTTCGTGATCTTTCGGGTGGTAAACCAATTGGATTTAAATTATGTGTTGGCAAAAAAGAAGAGTTTATTGATGTTTGTAAGGCCATGATAACAACTGGAATTAAACCCGATTTTATCTCTGTAGATGGAGGTGAAGGAGGTACAGGAGCCGCACCGGTAGAATTTTCAAACTCTATTGGTATGCCTTTGCGGGAAGGATTAGTTTTTGTACATGATACCTTGGTAGGGTATAATTTAAAAGATGAGATTAAAATTATCGCGTCGGGTAAAATATTTTCAGGATTTCATATGGTTAGAGCAAAAGCATTGGGAGCGGATTTATGCAATAGTGCAAGAGCTATGATGTTGTCTCTAGGTTGTATTCAGGCTAGAGAATGTAATGTAAATACTTGTCCAACAGGAATCGCTACCCAAAATAAATCTTTAAGTAAAGGGTTGGTTGTTAAAGAAAAGGCCCAAAGAGTTGCTAATTATCACGAGGCAACCATACATAGTTTTTTAGAAATGATTGCAGCTGCAGGATTAAAAAATCATGATGAAATTGAACGAAAACATGTGAATAGAAGGGTAGGTATGCATAGTATTGCAAAATATAATGAAATATATCCGGTAATAGAAAAGGGCATTTATTTAAAATAAAAATGCCCAGTAAGTTTTAAACCCAAAGTGATTTAGGTAGATTCAATATTGTAGTTAGCATCTTCAGGATATTTTGCCATAAATTCTTCGGCTTTTGCAACCATATTCTTACTTCCTACAAAAATAGGTACACGTTGGTGTAGTTCATCTGGTTTGATTTCTAAAATCCGTCTATAACCATCACTTGCCCACCCTCCGGCCTGTTCTGCTAAGAAGGCAATAGGATTACATTCGTATAATAAGCGTAATTTACCTTGAGGTGCTTTTGAACTTGTAGGGTAAATGTAGATTCCTCCTTTAATCATATTTCGATGAAAATCAGAAACTAAAGAACCAATATATCTAGCTGAATAAGGACGGTTGCCTTCTTCTTCCTGACAGTATTTTAAATAATCTTTTACGCCTTGTGGGAAATGAATATAATAACCCTCATTGATAGAATAAATATTACCATCCGTTGGGAATTTCATGTTTGAGTGTGACAAATAATAGGTTCCTAAAGCAGGGTTCAATGTAAAACCTTGAACGCCATGCCCCGTAGTATAAACCAGCATCGTAGAAGTTCCATAAACAACATAACCCGCAGCCACTTGTAAATTACCTGGCTGTAAAAAATCTTCTTTTGTTACAGGAGTGCCAATAGGTGTTACTCTTCTGTAAATGGAAAAAATTGTACCAACAGAAACATTTACATCAATATTTGAGGAGCCATCTAAAGGATCAATCAAAACAATATATTTATTATCGTGCGTTTGATTTTTACCTGCAATAATTACAAAATCATCCTCTTCTTCACTTGCAACACCACATACAATTTGGCGATTAGTAAGTGTACGCATAAAAACATCATTTGCGTAAACATCTAATTTTTGTTGGTCTTCTCCCTGTATATTTGTATTGCCTACATTTCCTACAATATCTACCAAACCAGCTTTATTCACTTCATGGTTAACTACTTTAGAAGCTAATTTAATAGAACTTAGTAAACTTGAGAGTTCTCCTGATGAATATTGAAAATCTTTCTGATTATCAATAATATATTCACCTAAAGTGGTGTGATTTTTCATTTTAATTATATTTGAGTATAGTTTGAGTTTTACATTACAAATATGGTTATTTTTGTTTAAAATAAACGAAAATATGGAGTTAAAATTGCGAAATGCTCTAAAAACCGATATGCATTCGGTTTTAGAATTAATTAAAGAATTGGCTGCATTTGAAAATGAACCTGAAGCAGTTACTATATCAGAGAAAATACTAATGGAGGATGGTTTTGGAGAAAACCCTTCCTTTAAGGTTTATGTTGCTGAGTTGAAAAACGAAATAGTTGGAATGGCATTATTTTACAACAGGTATTCAACTTGGAAAGGTAAATCTTTACACTTGGAAGATTTAATTGTAAAAAATAATCACAGAGGAAAAGGTATAGGATCTGCATTGTACACAAAAGTATTAAGATATGCCCATGATAATCATTTTAAAAGAGTTGCATGGGAAGTTTTAGATTGGAATAAAGTGGCAATTGATTTTTATAAAAGTACCGGAGCCAAGGTTTTTGATGTATGGCGAGTGGCACAAATGGATGAAGAAGGATTATCAAATTATATAGGAAATAAAGGGTTAATTATAAATTAAATTAAGATTTTTACCCTCTTGATAAAAATCGATGTCATTCCTCCATGCATGAGGTAAATTGGAGCTTATAAACATTAAATCTTCATCATTGAAGCTGCCTATATGACCCCATTAATCGGATATCATAATTTTTTGCAACGAAAATAATTTCAAATTTAGGGTAGTAATGCCATGGATAATTCATTTATGAACCAATCTCTCTTTTTACAGCAATAGAAGAAGAAATGGCTGAAGATATTTTTTCAAGTTTCGGTAACATGGTATAATAAGTAAATTACATGTATTTCAATTGATGGAAAAGAATTCATGTAAATATAGTGCCACTAATTGAAAAAACAGTCGTTTATTAACAGATCTTTATATCATATTTTTGAAATATAATACATGAGAAAAGATAACTATAACTTAATTTTTAAAAATGAATAACAAACAAGCACGTATAAACCGACTTTTCAACAAATCAGGCAATTGCTTTGATGTGGCCATAGATCACGGGTTTTTTAATGAATACAGTTTTCTCCAGGGAATTGAGAACATAGATGAAGCTGTAAAAACAATTGTTGCTGCTAATCCGGATGCCATTCAATTGACAGTAGGGCAGGCTGAAGTACTACAGCGAATACCAGGAAAAGATAAACCTTCTTTGGTACTGAGAACAGACATTGCCAATTGTTACGGAAATAAGAAGCTGGACTTCCTATTTAGTTCATTAATTGAAGATGCAGTAGAGCAGGCACTTGTGTTAGATGCTGCATGTGTTGTGGTTAACCTTTTACAACTACCAGGCGAGCCTGAGCTCCATAAACAATGTGTGGAGAATATCTGTAAATTAAAACCAATTTGTGACCGTTATGGCATGCCTTTAATGGTTGAGCCGTTGGTCATGCAACCAAATGAAGCTGGTGGTGGATATATGGTGGATGGAGATATTGAAAAAATAATTTCATTGGTACGCCAGTCGGTAGAATTGGGAGCAGATATTATAAAGGCAGATCCTTGTGATGATCCAACCGAATACCACAAAGTTGTAAGTGCTTCCAGGTTGCCTATCTTGGTAAGAGGAGGAGGTAAAGCCTCCGAAGAGGAGATTTTCTCGAGAACCTTCGAGCTTATGAGACAGGGTGTCAAAGGTATAGTGTATGGGCGTAATATTATACAGCACGCCAGGCCCAAAGAAATAACGGAAGCATTTATGGCTATAGTACATGAAGGGGTTAGTGTTGAAAAGGCGATAGAAATTCTAGGCTGATTATTAACCCGGCAGATATATCGATATTATGCTACATAATTTATTTCACCTTGAAAGACCAATTACTTAGCAGGGGGTCTTGTTTTAAAGGCTTTGCCTATCTTTGTAATTATAAGTAAATATAAGAAATTATCTCATGTTATTTATAAATGTGATAATCATAATAGTTTGGTTTCCTAAGTATCGATTACGAATTATTGGAATAAGATATTAGAATGTTGTGTGTATGGAAAGGCTGTTTAGTTTCAGAATTAAATGTTCAAGAGAATCATTTCATTTGATAGTTTCAATACCACCAACTGAATAGAATTATCAAAAAGTATATTTGAGTCTACTTTGAAAACACACAAAACTAAAAAAGTTCCTTTTCAGAGTGGACTCATATTTCATTATGATTTACTCATTGCTGATTAGCATTTCCTAAGTAATTCTTCTTGTATTCTGTAGCAGTCATCCCTGTTATAAGTTTAAATTGTCTGTTGAAATGTGAAATATTGTTATAACCAATTTCATAACAAATTTCAGAAACCGTCATTCTATTACGTACCAACAATTTACATGCGTGCTGAACCCTGATCTCATTTAAAAACTGTGAATAGGTTTTGCGTGTCCTTGATTTAAAATACCGGCAAAATGATGATTTGTTTAAATTGACAAGCTTCGCTACTTCACTCAGTTTAATCTCCTGTTTATAATTTTTCATCAAATAGTCCATTACTTTGTTTATTCTGTCAGTATCAGTGGTGTTGATTGTATTTGCATAACCAGGGCTCGACAATAATTCATATTCTTTTGTATTAGCAAATAAATCAAGCGTCTTAAAGAAATTTATTAATCGTTCAATTCCTGAGGAAAAATACACGCTCATTATTAACTCTGAAATTTTCTGACAATCCTTACCTTTAATCAATACACCTTGTTGACCCCGAATAAATAGCTCTCTACTAATGTGATCAAATTCAGGAAGTTCAAAAAAACCTGATTTGAGGGCATCTTCGCGGAAGTGTATGACATATACATCTACATTAAGATTTTTATCCTCCTGATAAAAATCGTTGTCATTCCTCCATACATGAGGTAAATTGGAGCTTATAAACATTAAATCTCCATCATTGAAGTTGCCTATATGATCCCCCATTAATCGGATGCCATAACTTTTTGCAACGAAAATAATTTCAAATTCAGGGTGGTAATGCAATGGGTAATCCATGTAAGGTCCAGTCTCTCTTTTTACAGCAATAGAAGAAGAAATGACTGAAGGTATTTTTTCAAGTTTCGGTAACATGGTATTATAAGTAAATTACATACATTTCAATTGATGGAAAAGAATACATGCAAATATAGTGACATTAATTGAAAAAACAGTCGTTTATTAACAGGTCATTATATTATAAATTTGCTAAATAATACAATAAGATAATAGTCACTATTCAATTCTTACCTATGCTAATTTGTTATAAATACTAAAGAGCAAAAAAAACGAATATGTTCTTGGAATCAATAAGAGCTTAAGTATAAACTTAAAAAAAAGTGATTTAATCAAGGGATTATTGATAAGATAAAAAACCATGAAAACAAGAACGACACCGATTTATCTAATTTTTATGGTAATGGGAATGATTGATGCAACAGGGCCAATGGTTAGTCTTGCCAAAGAATCATTCAATATATCAAATACAGTTGCCGCATTCATCCCGATGTTGGGATATCTTATGTTTGGTCTTCTTTCAGTTCCAATGGGGCTTCTTCAGGACAAAAAAGGGAAAAAGTATATTCTGAATCTTGGACTTTTAATTGCTTTTTTAGGTCTTGTGATCCCCATTATGTCGGGAATGTATGGGAAAATGGAATTGGATAGCAGCTCATTGACGCAGTTTTATAAAATATTGATTGCGATATTGTTATTAGGAGCAGGTGCTTCTATCTTACAGGTATCAGGCAATCCAATAATTCGAGATATATCTGAAAAGGGGCATTATTCAAAAAATCTGTCTTTAGCACAAACTTTCATTACAGTTGGATCCTCTTTGGGCTTCCTTTTACCAGTAATAGCACTTTATGCATTTGAACTCGACTGGAGTATAATATTTCCATTTTTCGCTGGTCTTATATTAGTTGCTTTTATAGGTCTAAACGCTATGAAAATAACTGAAATAAAAAACAGTGGTGATCATCATGTAACTTTTAAATCATGCCTTAAGTTGCTTAAAAACAAGCATGTATTAATCATGGTCTTAGGTATTTTTATTTATTGTGGTGTTGAAATAACTATGAGCGCTCATATACCTTTACTTCTAAAGGAGAAATATGACATTTCTGTTGGGAAGATGGGATTGTTAATTAGTTGGTCACTTTTCTATCTTCCAATTTTGACAGGAAGATTTTTGGGGTCACTAATCATGAGGCGAATAGCCCCAAAACGGTTATTGTTATTTTCTGTTTTATTGGCACTCATTGGTGCTCTTTTGATTTTTACAAATTCATTTACCATTGTGTTGATAGGAATTTTTCTCGTGGGTCTTGGGTTTTCTAATATATTCCCACTCATTTTTTCCCTAACAATCGAACATATGCCCAATCATACCAATGAGATATCCGGTTTATTGGTTTCTGCTATTGTAGGTGGCGCATTTATTCCTCCTATCATGGGTATGGTTGCCGATAGCACTTCAATTCAAACAGCATTTATAGTACCGGTTTTATGTATAATCTATTTGTTGTATGTCGCAATAACGAATAATAAAAAAACACAAAAAGAAAATGGATAACGAAATTACTAAAGCAGCATTTGTAGGATTTGGAGAGATTAATTCTCCCCAGAAATTGATAAAAGATAAATGTTTAACTGCTCTCGAAGAAGTAAAATCTCTGGGGATTGAAATAGTTACGACAGACCATGTAACTGACGATCCTGAAGGAATTGATGTACAAAGGGCGATAAAAGATTTAAAAACAGACAATTTTGATTGCCTCATCATTTGCCTTGCTGGTTGGATTCCCTCACATGCGGTAATTTCAATTACTAATGAATTTAAGAGCAAACCCATGATTTTGTGGGGTCTAGCAGGAGATATTGAAGACGGTCGTGTGGTTACTGCTGCACCCCAGGCAGGTACAACTGCTCTTCGTAAAGTGTTTGATGACCTTGGCTACAAGTTCAAGTACATATATAATATTATAGGAAAACCTTCTCCATTAGATAAGATAAAGAGTTTTGTGTATGCGGCTAAAACGGTAAAGTCCATGGAAAGTACCAAAGTGGGCATGATGGGATTTCGTGACATGAATCTCTATAATACCCTATATGAAGGACTTTCTCTAAAATCTAAGATAGGAACAGAAATAGCATTTTTTGAAATGCTGGAAATGGTTCAATTGTGCAAGGATAATTCCAAAAACGAAATACAGGTCTTATTGGACAAAATTAAACGAGAATGGGAATTTGAAAAACCGGGTGACGATGATTTTCTTAAAAAAGGGATAAACTATTATTTGGCGATTAAAAAAATTGCAGAAAAGAACCAGTTCAATGCAATATCATTAAAGGATGTTGATGGCATGAAAAAATTATTGAACTTTCCCCCAGCCATGATTTTTATGTTACTCTCAGATGAGATGAATTTGTGTACTATCCCTGAAAATGATGCAATGGGAGCAGTTTCTCAATTAATAGTAAAGCATATTACAGGACAATGCGCTGCATACCTAGAGTTTTATGAGTTTTTTGAAAACAGTGTGCTTATGGGTGTCCCTGATTTTGTCCCAGCTGAAGTGGTAGATGGGAAAGTGAAAGTTACCCCGGCAGCATTTGGTGATATAAGTGGTGGATTATTAAACATATCAACCATGAAAACTGGTAGGCTTACTATGGCTCGTTTGTCAAACACCGGAGATCAATATACAATGCATATTTGTACCGGTGAGGGAAAATTAAAATCATGGGAAGAAGCCGGTTGGGATTATCCTGCCCCCCAACTGCCCAGTCTTGAAATATTTCTTGATGTTTCGATGGAAGATTTTACTCAAAAAATTTCTGGCCAACATTACATTATTGCCTATGGTAATCATACACAAGCGTTACGTGATTACTGTTATCTGACAGATATAAAAGTGGTATAGAAAATGAAAAAATACGATGTTATAATTGCAGGGTATATCTGTGTAGATTTAACTCCAGGATTCAAAAAAGGAGAGAAAACTTATAATATTTCTCAACTTTTTAAACCTGGAAGCCTGACGGAAATTGAAGGGCTTAATTTTACGCTTGGTGGGGCAGTTGCCAATACAGGCATGGCATTAAAAAGGTTTAATAAAAAAGTTTTTCTGAACGGATTGGTTGGAGATGACTTTATTGGTAATATTGCATTGGAGAGCTTAGAAAAATACAATCTTTCTGAAGGTATAAAGATAACAAAACAGGCAGGCACTGCTTTTGGAATAGTTATAGCGCCTCCTGGAGTTGATCGCATTTTTTTAGAATCACCAGGTTGCAGCACCATATTTAGCACAGATCATCTCGATTTTGAAGCAATTTCACAGAGCCGTTTATTCCACTTTGGTTATCCTCCACTCCTAAAGCAATTTTATTCGAACAATGGAGATCAGTTGCTTTATATGTTTTCAGAAATACAAAAAATGGGAGTCGTAACTTCTCTCGATTTTAGCCTTCCTGACACCGAAAGCGAATCGGGTCAAATAAACTGGATTGAAATATTGGAACGTATCTTGCCATTTACTGATATTTTTGTTCCAAGCTTAGAAGAGGCGCTACAAATTATGATGCCCGAAGAACATACAAAGGTACTTTTAGCTTCTGGTAATACTGATATCCTCGATCAAATCCCATTAAGCACAATCAAAGAACTTGGTAGAAAGTTAATTGCATGTGGAGCAAAAATTATTTTGATTAAAGCTGGTCATCGAGGAATATATCTTTTAACCAGTAATGTTTCAGATTTAAATTCAAAAAGAGGATTACGCCTAAATGAAAAAGAATGGAATCATCGGGAATTTTGGATTCCTGCCTTTCCACCCGAACCTGAAAAATTCATAAATGCCACAGGCGCCGGCGACACTGCCGCCGCAGCTTTTATTTCGGCAATACTCGATGGTAACAGTCCTAATAAATCAATAGCATTTGCAGCACTTGCTGGTCGAAATAATTTGTATTGCAATGATATATATAAAGATCTCGCAGGGTGGTCTGAAATGGAAAAAGAAATAAAACCAGGCAGCAATGAAATAATTAAATTAAACTAAAAATCACTTATAAAATTTAAGTTATAAACAATTTAAAAATTTTAAAAATGAATAAACACAATAATATTTCTAAAGATTGGTGGAAAGAAAGCGCAGTAGGTATTCCAAAGATTATTACCGAATTGCCTGGTCCAAAATCAAAGGTCATGCACGCCAATACCACAAAATACATGAAAGGGTTGAGTGGTCAGGTAAAATTGTTTCCGATTTGTTTTGAAGAAGGGTCGGGAATTATGTTGAAGGATGTGGATGGCAATAAATACCTTGATTTTTCATCGGGGATCTATGTCACTTCATTGGGCCATTGCCATCCGAAAATATCAGAAGCTATTTCATATTGGGCTAAAAAACTAATGAATGCCCATGACTTTACCACTCCGGTAAAAGAAAAGTTAATGGAAAAAATGGCTGGTATTCTACCTGGAAAATTAAATTGCATACAATTATATTCTGATGGTACTACGGCTGTAGAAGCAGCTATTCGTGCTGCTCGAGCCATTACGGGAAAACATGAATTTATATCTGGCTATCGAGATTTCCATGGAAAGACACAAGCAGCCGTTAGTTGCGCACAAATGTACCGTGGAGAAAATTTTAGTTATGGACCCACACGTGCAGCCGGTTTTTATATGGTTCCTCGCCCTGATCCTTATCGCCCTCTTTGGACCAAGGTAAATGGATCAATTGATACCGATGCCTACATCACGTTCTACGAAAACTTTCTTAAGGAAGGTACGGTTGGAAATGTTGCTGCATTTGTCCTTGAACCTGCACAAGGCTGGGCGGGAAGTATTTTCCCTCCTGATGATTATTTCCCCAAACTTAAGAAACTTTGTGAGAAATACGGGATACTTCTTTACGATGATGAAGTACTTGCTGGCATGGGCCGTACAGGTGAATGGCTTACTCTAAATCACTGGAATGTTGTACCTGACATTGTAACAATTGGTAAATCATTTGGCAACGGATTTCCAGTTGCCGCAATGATAGTTAGCGAAGAAAATGGAGATGCACTGGAAAAGATATCGGCATCATCAAGCTATGGAGGAAACCCAATGGCCTGTGCAGCGGCATTAGCTTCTATCGAAGTAATTGAAGAAGAAGAAATTCTTCAAAACGTACGTAATGTTGGAGCCTTTTTCATGAAGCGACTGGAGAAAATGAAAGCAGAACATCCAATTATTGGTGATGTAAAAGGAAAAGGTTTCTTATTGGGTATTGAGTTGGTAAAAGATAAAAAAACTAAAGAACCTTTTGAAGAAGCCGGGAAATTGGTTTATCAAAAAGCTTTCAGAAGAGGTTTGGCCTGGATTCCTGCCGGACATATTTTACGTATGTCACCACCACTGATTATGGACGAAAAACATGCAGCAATGGGTCTGGATATTATTGAAGATTCAATTTCAGAAGTAGAAAAGGAGTTTGGATATGTATAGTAAACGAAAAAAAAGTATTCTTAGAAACATAGAAACATAGAAACATAGTAGTATTGTACCTTAGCACAAACTTGTATATAAATTTAAAACTAGAAAATATGAAATCATTATTAAAAACTCCATCCCATTTTATTATTTCCATTCTAATTATATTCATTTTCTCGAATTGTTCTGAAAATGAAAAACTGAAAGATGGAGGGCTACGAATAGGTTGGGCTATCGAAGATATAACACCAGATGGACCTGTATCATTAAAGGGGCAATATTATGAAAGGATGTCGACCTATGTACAAAGCCCTCTAAAAGCCACAGCACTCGCTATTGAGCACATAAAAGAAAATGGGGACAAGGAACAGGCAATTATGATTTCATTGGATGTAGTATATTATAAAGGTTCATTGCAAGACTCGTTAAAAAGTATGATTAAAGATCAGATTCCTGATTTTGATATTAATAAACTCATTATGAGTGTAACCCATACTCATTCATCATTTGATACCAGCCTTGACAGTAAACATAGGAAAATGTTATTGGAAAGATTAAGTAAAGTTTCCGTCAATGCATGGAAGAACAGAAAACCAGGTGGAATTAGCAGTGAATTACGAAATGTAGTGGTAGGCCATAATAGGCGTGTGGAATATGCAGACGGAACTACTGAAATGTATGGTTCTACAGATAGAGAGGATTTTATCGGAATGGAAGGCTCCGAAGACTCTGGGGTTGATATGCTTTTTTGTTGGGATCTAAATAAAAAATTAACAGGGATTATTATGAATGTTTCCTGTCCGGCACAGGTAACAGAAGCTAAATATTATGTTTCTGCTGATTATTGGAGTGAAGTCAGGAAACAGCTTAAAGAAAGATTTCCAGGAGATGTTCATGTTCTTACTCAAATTGGTGCCGCCGGAGATATATCTCCCCGAGATCTGCCACGAGGATATAAATCAGATGAGCCCAACATGTGGGATGTTTCAGGTATTGTAGAGATAGGAAAAAGACTGGGAAATGCTGTTGAAGATGCTTACCCCGATGCGAAAAAATCCATTCAGACAAGTGTTGTTTTTAAGCATGCTATAAAAAATATTGACCTGCCTGCAAGAATGTATAGCGAAGAAGAATATAAAGAAGCACAGGATATTGTTAATAATATTAGATCAAAAGAACCCAAAGATCCAGATTCGCCTGAAACTGCCTGGAACAGATTTCTTAAAGAAATCGAGGTCAATGAGGGACTAAAAGAATATGGTCCTTGGGATAATAAAATTACTGATTTCGGTTTTGTAAAGAGACAAGAAGTTTTGATCAAGCAATATGAGAATCAGGGGAAAAACACATTATATCCTGTAGAACTGCACGCAATTAGGCTTGGCGAAGTGGCTTTTGCCTCCAACCCTTTTGAACTATATTTGGATTATGGTTTAAGAATAACTGGAAGGAGTAAGGCAAAACAGACTTTTATTGTTCAGTTAGGTGGAGGTGATAATGGTGGATATCTTCCTACAAAACGAGCTTCTGAAGGTATTGGATATAGAGGTTATAGTGCCATGGTTACCAAAGTTGGCCCTAAAGGTGGGCAGGTGCTTGTCAATGAAACTGTTGATCTGATTAACTCAATGTGGGAATAACCATTAATAAAAAAATGAATCAAATAATAAACCTTATTATGAAAATATTAAAAAATAGTAGAAATTACTTTAGGAATTTTAAATCTTTATTATTGTCCATCGCAATGACCTTTGTTATTGTTTTAAATTCAAATGCTCAAACATCAGATCAGCCGTTGATATCGTTTGATTTTGCAAAAGAAAATGGCAAAATAAAAAACCTTAACGGAATAAATGTCGGCACTGTTATGCCTGCATCTGCCAACACAGATTTTATGACACAGAGTTATAAAGACTTGAAAGTCCCATACACCCGACTGCATGATTGTCATTATCCTTATCCTGATGTTGTTGATATTCCGGCAATTTTCCCTCTTTTTCATCTGGATGCCGATGATCCGAAAAACTACAATTTCAAGAAAACAGATGACTATATTCTGGAATTGCTCAAAAGCGGAACCGAGATAATCTACCGCCTTGGGGTGAGCATAGAACACACTAAAGTAAAACATTATATTCACCCTCCTGCCGATTATGAAAAATGGGCGAAAATATGTGTAAATATTATCAGGCATTACAATGAAGGGTGGGCAAATGGATTTCATCTAGGCATTAAATATTGGGAAGTATGGAATGAAGCTGATCACCCTAAAATGTGGTCTGGCACGCAAGAGCAATACTTTGAGTTGTACAAAACAACTGTTACAGCAATAAAGAAATATGATCCTAAAATTTTAGTAGGCACTGCCGGACTCGCAGGCGTAAATGAAATGGGACCACCATTGTTGGATTATTGCCAGAAGAATAAATTGCCAATTGATTTTTTTTCCTGGCATGATTATACACAGCACCCAGAGCAGATAGTCAAAAAAGCGCTATATGTGCGGGAACTCTTAGATGACTATGGTTTTGAAGAAACGGAAAGCCATATAAATGAATGGAATTATTGGCCAGGTACTTGGTCAAAACTATCAAACAAGTATTACAGAAAAAATCTTGCTACCAATGAAATGGGTAGTGCAAAAAGTGCGACATTTATAGCAACTACACTCATCAATTTACAGGATCTTCCAGTTGAGCAGTCAATGTTTTATAGTGGGGCTTGGAGATTTTTTGGAATATTTGATAGTTATGGGGTTCCGAGAAAAAGCTTCTATACTTTTAAGGCAACAGCTTTATTGTTAGATGCACCTAACCGTGTTTTTAGCAAAAAAGACAGTACATACAATAACATTGCAGTGATTGGTGGTTTGTCTGAGTCAAAAGATCAAGCTATTATTATGCTTAGTAATTACAATTCAAAGGAAGAATTTATAAATATAAAAATCAATAACCTGCCTTGGAGTAATGCAACAAAAGTAGAGGTGTTTACAATAGATGATGAGAATAATCTGGGTCTTTCCCCAAAGGTACAGAGATTTAATAGTAGCTCATTTGTTATTAGAGAAAAACTGCCAGCACCTGTGGTGGCATTGATTAAGCTGAGCCCTTTGGCTGAATAAAGCATAATTCAAATTTTAAACAATAAATAACAAAAAACGAACATCATTATGAAAATAATAAAAGGTAAATACTTGAGAAATTTTAAATCTTTATTATTGTCCATCGCGACGACCTTTGTTATTGTTTTAAATTCAAATGCTCAAACATCAGATCAGCCGTTGATATCGTTTGATTTTGCAAAAGAAAATGGTATAATAAAAAACCTTAACGGGCTAAATTTGGGAACATCTTTGAAAAGAGAATCTCATACAGATTTTATGACACAAGCTTATAAAGACATGAAGGTTCCGTATGCACGATTGCATGATGTTCCTTTTTCCTATCCTGGTTCTGTTGATATTCCGGCAATTTTCCCTCTTTTTCATCTGGATGCAGATGATCCGAAAAACTACAATTTCAAGAAAACAGATGACTATATTTTGGAATTACTCAAAAGCGGAGCCGAGGTATATTACCGACTTGGGGTAAGCATTGAGCACACTAAAGAAAAATATTATATTGACCCTCCTTCCGATTATGAAAAATGGGCAAAAATATGTGTAAATATTATCAGGCATTATAATGAAGGGTGGGCAAATGGATTTCATCTTGGCATAAAATATTGGGAAGTATGGAATGAAGCTGATCACCCTAAAATGTGGACTGGCACGCAAGATCAATATTTTGACTTGTATAAAACAACTGTTACAGCAATAAAAAAATATGATCCTGAACTTTTAGTAGGCACGGCTGGACTTTCAAACGTGAATAAAAATGGGCGGCCATTGTTGGATTATTGCAAGAAGAATCGACTGCCAATTGATTTTTTTTCCTGGCATGATTATACACAACACCCAGAGCAAATAGTCAAAAAAGCGCTATATGTCCGGAAGCTCCTCGATGACTATGGTTTTGAAGAAACGGAAAGCCATATAAATGAATGGAATTATTGGCCAGGTACTTGGTCAAAACTATCAAATAACATGTATTATCGAAAAAATCTTGCTCTCAATGAAATGAATAGCGCTAAAAGTGCTGCATTTGTCGCAACTACATTAATTAATTTACAGGATCTTCCAGTAGATCAATCATCGTTTTATAGTGGAGGTCCGTCAGTGTTTGGGTTTGGATTATTCGATAGTTATGGGATTCCGAGAAAAAGCTTCTATACTTTTAGGGCAACAGCTTTATTGTTAGATACACCTAACCGTGTTTTTAGCAAAAAAGACAGTACATACAAGAGCATTGCAGTGATTGGTGGTTTGTCTGAGTCAAAAAATCAAGCTATTATTATGCTTAGTAATTACAATTCAAAGGAAGAATTTATAAATATAAAAATCAATAACCTGCCTTGGAGTAATGCAACAAAAGTAGAGGTGTTTACAATAGATGATGAGAATAATCT
>JAKITQ010000063.1 GCA_021647985.1 Flavobacteriaceae bacterium
TTCAAACCTTGATTACGGTCGGACTTGAAAAGTACCAATGCGAAAACCGGCCTCGACAAGGAGCAATCACAAAGATAAGATTCGTTAGCTTAAAAACTCAACTGATTTTTTAGTAGGGGGATTACTGGCAACATACCACCTGGAATTTTTTGACTTTTTGATTCTTTGGTTTCCATATTATTGATTTCAGTTGCCATATAGGAATCATTCTTTGTAAACCACATACTATAATCTATTTTTGTAGGGTTCTTTTTTTCTTCAATAACCATTTCCATGATTACATTTGTGTCAAAATTGTAAATATCTTCAACGTCAATGTTTTCACCAGATTGAAAAAATGAATTAAGTAACTGCTCTTGATTTTTCGCCTGATAATTTGAATCAATATTTAAAATGCTATCCATAGCCTTACCTGCTTCTTGTGCACCTTTTTCAGCCACTTTATCAATAACCACCTGTTCTGCTGCCTGTTGCACTTGGTTTTTAAGTTTCTTTAGAAATTGAGCATTGGTGTTATTCGAAACTGATATACTAATAATTATGCTTAGTAATATGGTTTTTATATTATTCATTAATAAATTAAGTTTGATAATTAATTTTTTTTTGTAAGGTACAAAACTTCGTATTATTTTTAGTTATGCATGTTGAATTATAATCTAAGTATCTGAATATATACAAGTTACCGCACACAAGCATTGTTATACCACTAGTGGCAAATCAATCGAATACAAAATAATAACTGGTTATTAAAGGTAAATGTTTTATTGCAAATAAAAAAAGAGTCAAAAAAATTTGACTCCTTTAAATGTTTCATGCCTTAGCAAGCTAGAAACAACAAATCCAAAATACTCTTTCTCTTTCTTTTAACTTATTCTTTACAATTATTAATGTTACCATAAAAAGAAAGTTAACAATGAAAACAAAGTATTTTTTAAGGAAATAAATAAGAGGCTAATCAAACTAAAAATTGTAAAGTTTTTTGCACTACTTTATTCAAGTCTTGCGGTAAATTATCTGGTTTCCATGGTTGTTTACTACCAAAGGAATGATTTGCAAACTCAATAAGTTGAAGTTGACTTTTAGGATTCCAAGAATTTATTTTATTTGCTTCTTGTATGGGTACAGTTTCATCCTTGGTTCCGTGAATTATTAAATATGGAATGTTTAATTTTTCAACAGCAGATTTAATATTTAAACGACTCTCATTTTCTTTAAAATTAGTATAAAATTGAAAATAATGTGGCATTTGTTGATGTGTTCTAGCGTTTGTAATGTAAGCAACCCCGTTCTCTTTCCACGATTTTAATTGTGTTTCATTAGGAAATCTTGAACCAAAATCAGAAACAGAAGACCATGTAATAACTTTTTTTATTCTGGGATCTTCACTCGCTTTTATAAGAACAATTCCACCTCCTCGTGAATGACCAATGAGTGTTATTTGGTTTAAATTAATTTCTTTTTGGATATTTTTATCCTTCTCTAACCAATCTAAAACCGACGAAATATCATCTAATTCTAAAGTGAAATTATTATTGCCAAATGCTTCTAAATCGGGAAAATCAATAGGTTGTTGTATGGTTCCACCATTGTGAGAAAAATTCATTTTAACAAAAAATAAATTTTGTTTGGCAAATATTTCTGCAACTAAATTCCATGCACCCCAATCTTTATAACCTTTATAACCATGACAAAAAATTACAATATCTTTTGCTTTCTTATTTTCGAGATAAAACAAGTCGGTTAAAATTGGTTTGTGGTGTTTTCCAGAAACCGGTATATTTTTGACTATTTTCATTTTGTTTTAAAAATTAAATTGCTTAAGTTCTTTTTCTTTAAAAGTAATTTCCTCATTAAAAATTTCAAGTATCAACTTTTTTAATTGTATTAAAAAATTATCCATGATATCTGTTGTAATAATTGAACCATTGAATTTCATATACCCAGATTTTATATTTTTAAATGAAATAATACCACTTTCCAATTTTTCTATTTCTAAATTAATATGATTTGCTTTTGAATACATATAGGCATACATTAATATTTGAAAACTTTTGCTGAATTTTTCATGGCTAACAAGTAAATCCCAATCATCAATTTTTAATTGACTTTTTTCAACTTTACCTGTTTTATAATCTATTATTCTCAATACACCATCTACTTCATCAATGCGGTCGATCTGTCCCTTTAATTTTATTGGAATAGGTAATTCTTCTATATGATATTCACAGTCTATATCAAGTTCTAAATCGATAATTTTAATTTTCTTATTTTTAT
The DNA here is from genome assembly GCA_021647985.1 of Flavobacteriaceae bacterium. Taxonomy (GTDB): domain Bacteria; phylum Bacteroidota; class Bacteroidia; order Flavobacteriales; family Flavobacteriaceae; genus Lutimonas. The sequence continues at coordinate 2,275 of JAKITQ010000063.1, forward strand.
TCAATTCAGAAATTTCAAAATTTAAAAAATTAATTACAAATTGTTTTGCTATTTCAAAGGTTAAATAATTTTTACCCGATGATATAGCATTTACAGAATAATGATTTCTGAACTGCTCTAATACTTCATCATTTAATTTCAATTTCATAACATCGATATTCGCGATGTTAAGATATTTATTTTTAAAAGGTTTGTAAAAAGCATCTAATGTATCATGAATTATCGTTCCAAAAGTGTTTGCCGCTACAGTTTCTTCAACTTCCTTAAACTCTTTAAGGTTTAAAACTTTTCGTTTGTAAAAATCAATTGGGTTACGTATGTACATGCCTAAGGCAGAAGGGGAAAGCCCTTTGGCCGCTATTTCTTTTAAACGATGGTAAGTATCGTGAGTTTTTCTAATTTCTTTTAACAATATTGGTGAGCTTTTTAATTTTGGAATGACAATTGATTTATAAAAATTCACATTCTTTAATAAATTATTTTCTTTGGCAATTTCTAATTGTGTGATAAATCTGCTTTGTTCACCTGATCCAAAATCATCGGTTTCCGTATTGTAAAGAATATATATGTTTTTTGCTCTGTGGAAAAGTCTAAAAAAATGATAAGCAAAAATAGAGTCTCTCTCTTTATAAGTTGGCATACCTTTTTCTCTTTTAATATCTAATGGTATAAAAGAGTTTTGCGTACCGCCACTAGGTAAATGCCCTTCATTTACAGAAGTAATAATCACATTTTCAAAATCTAAAACCCTAGATTCTAAAATTCCCATAATTTGTAATCCTTTTAAAGGTTCTCCTTGAAATGATAAATTTTCTGTTTTCAGGATTTGTTGGTAAAAAATATAAAGCGTTTTAATATTTGTTATATATCCAAAATCGTTGTTTAAATTAATTAACTGTTGAAATATATTATTAAATCGGTATAGATATTCTTTTTCTAAAGGTTTTAAACTAGGTTCCTTTCTTAAAAAATCAATAATCAAATTAAAATTATGAAGAATTAAATCAACTTTATCATCCCAATTTCCAAACAATATTTTAAATATATCTTTTAAATCGAAAGCTGTTTCCAACAATTTATCAATATCATTTTTTGAAATAAAGGTAGTTTTGTTATGATAAATCAATCGGTTTAGTTTATTATTAAAATCTTTGTTTTTAGACCAAAGTTTATGCAACAGTGGTTGGTTAATTACTTGAAGGAAGTGTTTATAATAAAAACTGTTATTTTGATTATTTCGATTTAAATGAAGTTGAAATAAACCTTTAAAAAAATCTGCCAATGGAATATTATTTAAATCGTATCCCATAGTAATATTAATGTGGTTTATTCCTTTTGGGATGGCGTTTAAAACCAAAGGTAAAAGTTTTTCATTGCCAAGAATTAATGCAGTTTTTTGAATTTGATTTTCTTTATTTATTTTATCGAGTATTTCACCCGTTTTTTTAATTTGTGTAATGTTTTTTGGCATTCCTATTAAAAAAACATTTTTACTTGTATCGATGTTTTTTTCTTGCCAATTAAATTTGTGTGTATTATAATATGCCCAAGATTTTTTATACTTTCTAAAATATTTTCCTGCACTATTTCTTGTGCTTTTATAAAATTCGTCATTGTCCCAAAATATATCGGCATTGGTTTTTTGGATAATTTCTTGAAAGATCTTTTCTTCTGCTTTATTTAAAGCATTAAACCCGGCAAATACAAATTTGGTGTTTTTATTATTTTTGATAAATACTTCTAAATTTTGATATGCTTTTTTATAGATTAGACCTTGATACCCTAAATTTTGATTTAAAAGATGTGTATTTAAATTTGAATAATAAATTTTTACTTTATCGTAAAAAGCCAAATAGTTTCTAGACAGCTCTGAATGTCCATCCTTTTGTAAATTCCATCGTTCTATTCTTTTACTATCATTTACATAGCTTAAAATAGCCTCAGCATCCATAAGGTTACTGTCTAATTCATTAAAATCTTGTATCAATATAGACGCCCATTTAGAAAATGATTCAAACGATTCTAAATTATCCTCTGTACTAAGTTTTTTATAAACGGTATAAAATTGAAATATTAAAGCAATATTATCAATTTGATCTATGTTTGCAATTCCTTTTACAAAATCTTCAATACTTAAGATTTTTGGTAAAATAGAACTGCTTGATAATTGATTTTTTATTTCGGACTTTAAAAAAAGACCTGCTCTTTTACTGGGAAGAATACATTGAATATGAGATAGGTCTCCATGTTTTGATATAATGTGTTTGGCTACTTTGGAAAGGAATGATTGCATATAACAAAACTACAAAAAATGCGAATAAAAAAACCACCCTTCAATGAAGGGTGGTTTTAAATTTATTTAAAAAAGAAAATTATTTAATTTCTTACTGCATTTTCAGAAAAAATTTCAACTCTTCTATTTTCTTGACGACCTTTCCTAGTCTTGTTATTACCAATTGGGTTCACAGAACCAAATCCTTTAGCTGTAATTTTGTCAGCTGGGAATCCTTTTTCAATTAGATAATCTCTAACTGCATCAGCACGTTGTTGTGATAATTTCTCGTTTATTTTATCACTACCTGTACTATCTGTATGACCTTCAACATCAAATTGAAGCGTTGTGTATTGATTTAAAATAGCACTTACTTTTTCCATTCTGATAGCAGTTTCATCAGTAAAACTCATTTTACCTGTTTGGAAATAAATAGCTCTTGCTAAATCAGTAATTTCTTTTTGAACTTCTACAGTTACTACTGGGCAACCATTATTTGAAGCAGGGCCAACAATATTTGGACATTTATCATCTTTGTCTAATACACCGTCACCATCAGTATCTGGCCAAGGACAACCGTTATTTTCGGCAGGACCAGCAACATTTGGACATTCATCATCTTTATCAGCAACACCATCACCATCTGCATCTGGGCAACCGTTTAATTCTGCTAAACCTTTAACGTCTGGACAAGCATCTTCTTTATCTGCAATACCATCACCATCTCTATCTGGACAACCGTTTAATTCAGCTAAACCAGCTTCATTTGGACAAGCATCTTCAGAATCTTTAATACCATCTCCATCAGAATCAGGACAGCCATTGAAAGCTTCTAAACCAGCAACTTCAGGACAATCATCATATTTGTCATAAATTCCGTCACCGTCAGTATCTTTACCCCCAAATTTAAATATAACACCTAAAGCATGTTGAAAATGAGGTAACATAGATTCATTATCAAACGAATGTTTGTACATGGTTTGCACATTCAACCCTATGAAATCATTAAACCATAAGTTCATACCAATACCACCATTTAAAGTACCATTACCATCACCATCAAACCAAGTATAACCTCCACCTATCATAGCGTAAGGATCAAACCAACCCTTTTTAATGAAATTGTAGCGAATATCAAAATCAGTACCAAAGTAAGATAAACCATCCGCTTCGTAACTACCAATTTTACTTATTGAATTGAAAGAAGCAGCCAAACCAATTGTAAAACCACTACCAATATAACGATTTACTTTTAACCTTGAAATAACAGCTGCTGAATTCCAGTGATCTGAAGTGTTGAAGAAGTCTTCAAACATACCTCCTATAAAAGGAGTTCCGTCTCCCATTGGGTCAAAATCTGCTCCTGTTGGATAAAAGTCAACAAAATTGGCGCCAATTTCAATGGCCCAAGGGTTGTCTTCGTCTTGTGCATTAATGCTGTTAAAACTAATAACAGCTAATAATATTAATAATCCTTTTTTAAAATGTTTCATTGTAATCAATTTTAATTTATAATATTTTGTTTAAATGTTAAGTAAGCTTAAATTTTAAGTAATAATTAACAAATATATAAAATCTTAATAAAAAACACACTTTAACCGTTATTTTTTTTAGATTTCTAATAAATGACTTTTTAATAATAGCTAGATAGGTTTAATAAAAGAATGCTCTATTGTCAACTATTTCAGAATTTTCTTTGATAGCATCGTAAATTTGTAAACTTCTATTTTGTACTAATCTTTCTATGTTTTTTTTATATGCATTATAATTTTTTAATTCAGAAGGTAATTTTCTCTTCGTTACTTTTGCAAAAAATACACCCTTTTTTCCTAATATATTTTTAGTTAACTCATTTTCATTCAATGAAGTAACCACTCCTGCCACATCTGTAAACCTACCTAATCCAGCAAATACAGGGCTAGAATTAGAAATAGCTAAAGCGCTTCTTTTCTCAGCATCATTTTGCTTGGCTAATTCATCAAGCGTTTCTCCCGAAGATCTTTTTTTAATCAACGCAGCCTTTTTTTCATCCATAACAATTCTACGAACGTTTTGCCCTCTAGCAGACAATCCGGCTTTATTTTTCTTAATCAAGATAGCAACAACATAACCATTATCAATATCAAATCTTTTGATATCATCAACATTGGCGCTTTCTTCAAAGGTCCATCTAATAATTTGTCTTTGTGATCCTAATTCAGCAATATTATCATCAAACTCTTTTAAATTTAATACGGGTCTAACTTTGTAATTATTTTCTTTTGCTAAATCATCTATGTTTTTACCATTTGATAATTCCGAAGCAAATGTTTCAGCATTTTCAAATATTTTATTTTCGGTGTTTTCAGAAGCTTCTACTTTTCTAGAGAAGGTAGCTACTTGAATATTTTTTTGCATATTTTTTTGCCCGTCTATTTTAATGATATGAAAACCAAACTGAGATTTAACAATTCCCATTTTATTGATTTTGTTTTCAAATACAAAATCTCTAAATTCTGGAATCATGGTTGTATAAGTAAACCAACCCAAATCTCCACCCTTGGCGCCACTAACTTTATCAACCGACAATTCTTTAGCAATTTCTTCAAATTTCTTTTTGTTTGTTTTAACAAGAGACAAAATACTATCTGCAACTTTTTTTGCTTCTTCCTCACTTTGAGTTACCGATGCATCAGCAGTAGCTGTTCCAACAAAAGAGATTAAAATATGACTTGCCTTAACAGAGTCAGGCATTTGTTTTACGGCAGTAATTTTAGAAAGTTTATAATACCCTTTTTCTTTGTATGGGCCATATACTTCATTGGTGTTTTTAGTAAAAAGAGAGTCTGCAAGTATTTTTGACAAGGTGTTTTTTGTATAATAATTCATGTCTAAGGGGTTGTCTGATCCATTTTCGACATTGAAATCTTGCATGTTTTCAGCATTTTTAAAACCGATTATTTTAACTGAACTTTTAGCTGCATTACTATATTCGTCACGATCATTAATTATTTCCTCTAACTCATTTTCAATTATTTTTTCATCCTCATCAGTTGGTTGGATCTTGAAAGCAACATACTTAATATTTCTCGACTCTTTAACTTTAAAATCTTTTTTGTGGCTTTTAATATAACTTTTGATCTCATCATTAGAAGCGCTTACTAAACTATCTGGCACACTAGAATAAGGAACATATACATAGTCTAAATCTACATTGATGTTTTGAAATAAATAATTTTCTTTCCCTTCAGTTAATGTACTCCCTAAACCAGCTTTAATTAAAGCGTTGTAAGTATTTTGTTCTAATCCTTTTTTAATGCTATTTTCATAGTCTATCCAGCCACGCCACGCCGCTTTGCCTTGTACAGTTTCCTCAGCATCGTCTTTAAGTGTAGCTATATACTCTTTTAGTTTTTCTGGGTCAAAAAGGCCTATTTCATTTAAAAATTGTGGGCTGTTTTGTTGAGAAATTTGACTAACCAAAGCATCCCAAACATCTTTTTCTCCAACAACGACACCTGATTTTTCTAATTGTGTTTCGTATATTTTTCCACTAACAATATTATTCCAAGCATTATTTACATGTTGTGCATTTGTTCCTTTTCCTCCTGCTCTGTTTCGATAAAACTCTACTTGCTGTGCAAATTCTTCTCTGCTTATGGTTTCACCATTTACCTCGCCAATGGAGGATGTGTTTTTACTAAAAAGATCACCCTCAAACAAACCACTAAGTACAAATGAAAATAAAGCCAAAGCTATTATTATTATTAAAAATAGTGAGCGTTCTCTAATTTTCGATAAAACTGCCATTTTCTTTTTTTAATTTAAATTTTAGGATGCGAAAATACAATTTACCTTTTAATAATGGAAATAGTTTTAAAGTATTTTTTTATAGACTAATTACTTACTTATTTACCGTTAATATTTTTAAATTAATTTCTTCAATTTTTGATGAAGATTCTTTTAAAATAGTAAATTGATAATTGTCGATAATAATAACCTCACCCGTTGGTGGAATGTTTTCGATATGATGAACAATTAAACCTCCTAACGTTTCGTAATTGGTGTCTTTTTTAAGGTTTAAGTCGTACGTTTCATTCAAATAATCAACCTCTAAACGTGTTGAAAAATTATATTCATTGTCGTTTAACCTTTCTTCCAATAATGAAATGGAGTCATGTTCGTCTTCAATTTCTCCAAAAAGCTCTTCAATTATATCTTCTACAGTAATTAAACCCGAAGTTCCTCCATACTCATCCAATACAATTGCTACACTTTTACTCTTTTTAATTAGATCATTCAATATATTATGAATCATCATTGTTTCTGGAACAATTTCAATAGGTAAAAGAATAGAGCGAATATTTTTGGGTTTTTTAAACAGTTCAAAAGTATGTACATAACCAATAATGTCATCCAATGAATTGTTATAAACCATTATTTTTGACAAGCCAGTATCTGTAAATAATTCTTTAAGGATACTTAACTCTTCATGAACATCAACCGCAATAATTTCAGTTCTTGGAATCATTGCCTCTCTCGCTTTTACATTGTGAAATTCAAGTGCATTTTGAAAAATTTGAATTTCTGAATCAACTTCATCATCAATAGTTTCCAATTGTTCCGTAATATAATTACCTAATTCTGCTTTACTGAAAGCATATTGAATTTGATCTTCTTTGGTGTTAAATAAAACTCTTAAAAAAAAGTCGGAAATAAAGGTGATAAATTGTGATATAAAATAAAATAGAATGTAGAATAAATAAGCAGGGATAGCAAATATTTTTAAGGCTTCATTTGCATAGATTCTAAATATTGCTTTTGGTATAAATTCGGCAGTAACTAATATAATAAGGGTTGAAATAATTGTGTGTGTTATTAACAATAAAAATTCATTGGTAATAGCAGGAACAAAAAAACCCATTAATAGATTTCCCATAAAAAAACCGTATACTACTAAAGAAATATTATTTCCAACAAGCATTGTAGTGATGAACTTCGACGGTTTTTGAGTAAGAATGGTTAAAATTTTTGCTAAAAACGTCTCTTTTTTCTTTTCTAGTTCAATATGCATTTTATTTGCGGTAACAAAAGCAATTTCCATACCCGAAAAAAAAGCTGAAAGAAGAATAGATATTAATATGATAATAATTTCGAAAATCATTTATTGTTTTTTTTATTTTCAAATTTTTTTCTAAATTTTTTTCTAAAAAAATACATAAAAACGGCAAGCAATGAAAAAGCTAAATATATATATGCTTTTTGAGGGTCGACACTCCAGTTTATAAATGCTTCAACCATGAATACTATAGCAACTATTAAATAAACTACTTCAATTATTCTATAATATTTTATCATAATTAATTATTTTCATTGATGTAAACAGTACCACTAACTGATTTCATGTTTACTTTTGTTAAATCTTCGTTCGATTCGAATCCAACGCCATTGATCGTATCAGATTTGGTAATTAATCTAAATGCGTTCTCTGTGTAAATAAAATGTTCATTTGCATCCCAAAAAAGTTGATTGGTACTAAGTTTAGTTCCGTCTGCCGGATTTATTACCTGGACATTGTGTTTTACTTCAGAAATATTTGTCTTGTTAAAGCTAATAGAATAATCGGCCAATAATATCACTGAATCTTTGTTCTTATCGAAGGTAGTAATTTCAATCCCTTCAGGAAATTCTATATAAGGGTGATTTTTTCTGTTTGAAAAATCATACATTACTGGTGCTATTAATTTGGTTTGAATTCTCCCAGAATCTGTATGAATTAAATTTACATTTTTTACAATACCAATGGGCAAGTTTTTTTCTGCTAAAAAATCTTCAACATCTTTAATTTCATTACCACATGAAAAAAACATTGCTACTATAAATATAGTAGCAATGTTTAAAAGTTTGTATGATATTTTTTTACGCATAAGTTAATTTACGGAATTCTTACATTTTCATTAATCCAACAGCCAACTTTATGTGGGCTACCAGAAGTTAAACCTTCTGTAAAAATTAATTTTTTTGATGGTGCAGAACCCATATAACTTCTAATTGTTTTATTTGCAACCGATGTAATACTTGGATCTACAGCTTTTGCTCTTCTTGCTTTATCCGCTGCAGCTACATAAACCATTCTTTTAGAAATTTCGTCTGTTCCACAAGTATTGGCACTTGCCGCATATAAATTTGCAATTAATAAGTAGGCATGTCCAAAACTAGGTCTTTCTTTTATAGCTTTACGAGCATATTCTCTAGCTTTACTTCTTGAACCTTTCTTTTTAAAGATATTTGCAACTCTATAATAGTATTTTGCTTTTTTATACTTATCCGATTCAAGATTTATCGCTTTATTGAAATATTCAATGGCTTTATTGGTTTGGTTTTTCTCCATTAATATACCCGCATAAAATACATATGCATCTGATGAAGGTGCTGCATTTACATAAGCTTCAACCATTGTAGGGTAAATCAAAGCCTCTGTACATCCTTTTTGATTTAATCTAGAAACCGCTCGTTTTAACCACTTTACATCTGATTTATTTTTCTCAAAAGTATCCTTATATAATGGCACCAATCTTTCACAAGTGGCTATTTCACTTAATGTGTTATCTAACAAACCTTCAACTTGCCCCAAGGCCGTTAAGTTAACTTCACGAGCTCGTTTTCTGCTTTTATCTTTTGAAGATAATGTTTGACCACTTGCTTCTTTAGCTTTTATAATATCTAATTCTTTCGAAAACTTATCCATTTTATTACCAACCGCATCGGTAATATCATCAAAAGTATCAAATACTAATTGGGGGTTTGTATCTTTATGGTGCTCGGTAAAGGCCTGAAAATATTTACCTAAATTTATCACACTCATACCTGTAGGATCAGCTTTAAAAGACAATTCTAATTTCTCATAAATAGCATCTTTTTGTTGTATTTCTTCTACAACAGCTCTTTTAAATAAGAAATTAGCCCAATCACTATATACTTTTCCTAAGTTATCTGGAAAATATTTAATACGTTGTGCATAAATTTCTTCAACTTTTTTAGCCAAGACAATCAATTCAGGCTTATTTACTTTTGTAACATCAAAATATTTTCTACCAACTTTTCTGATATCCTCTGTTGTTTTTATTTTTTGACCTTTATTGACCTTCATTAACCCAGCAGCGGCATTGTATTGAGATTCGAATATTTTAAGTCCATCACTGTATATCATTTTGGAGGCTTTTGGTGTATTTACAAAACACCACTCCCAAGGGTCTACAGCAGCACTGTAATTTTTCATTTTAACAGCTTCATGAAAAAGAGACATGTTCATTTTACATTTCTCAGGATCACTACCGTATTTATCATCTTGTGCATTAACTGAAAAAGTTGCTCCTAAAAAAAGAAACATTCCAATTACTCTTATCGTCTTTTTTGTTTTCATATTTAAGATTTCTGATTGTTAATATATTTTTTGTTTTCTAAACCATTTGTCATTTAAAGATAAACTTAATCTAAATGTATAAAATTTTTCTTTAATCAAATTATTTTCTGTTGTTCCTCTTTGACCCAATTCAAAGCCTAAATTAATATTTGATATTCTGAGCCCCATTGGTAAACTTACACCAAAAGACATGCCATATTCATTAATACCAGTATCATTAATTACCAAACCAAGTTTTTTATAATTCACTCCGGCTCTATAAGTGATTCTGTTCCAATAACTTGAAATAGAATTAAATTTTGGCGTATAAAAACCCCCGAAAGAGATTAAACTTGAATTTTCATATCGGTATACTGTGATGTCATCATAAATACCTCCTGTAAATTCTAGTGCATCTTGAAAAGTGTAATCTGCTCCAATAAACCATTTATTATCTTGCCCAATACCTGCGCTTAAAGTTGTTTTTAAAGGAGACTTTATTTTTGAATTATAATCAACACTCGTAAGTGTATCTACAGGCAACTCTGTTTCATTACCAATATTCACCAACGAAATTAACTGTTCCGTTCCTTTTTCATTTAATTCATGACCTATTTCAGCGGATAAGCCAAGCTTTAATTTTAAATTATCTGTTATTTTCTTGCTATATTGAGCACCCAATTTATACGAAAATCCTTTAACATATGATTCTGTACTAAGTTTAGTAGCTAACAATACATTAAGTCTTCTATTTAATATGCTATTTTCAATACCTCCAAAAACATAAGCTGTTTCAATACCTACATTTAAATTAAAAGGGAAACGATAACCATATCCAAAAAAGACTCTGTTAGTACCGCCATTACCTTTTAATAAATTGTCTTCAACCAAGATTTCATCTTCATATTTTTGGTCTAATAAGGAATAACCAACCGCTGTATTTAATTGTAATCCAAAAGCAATACCCTGATTACCTCTTATTGGAATACCCATTGCCAAATAAGTTAAAGATGCTGCCGAACTGGTTTGTTTGTCTGTATTACCATCAATTGTTATTGACTTATTTCCCCCAGAAAACACATATGTTGTCCAAGTTAATGTGCCATAAGAAGCTGGGTTTGTAAAGCTTAATTGATATTCGCTATTTACCGCACCTCCCATAAGTCCCATTCCTATTTCTTCAACAGATTTAAGTTGGGCTTGATCACCAATTCCAAAAAAAGAATATGGTGAAGAACTTGTTTGTTGTGCAATACCTACACTTGCCATTATAAGAAAAGTATATAGTATTATTTTCTTTATCATTCGTATATATTATATGTCAAAATACTGTCCAATCCCTCCAGTAAAAAATTTGGATTGGCAAATATGGTACTTTTTATGTTTCTTGCCAAGAAAATAATGTCTCCTCCTGTTAAAATGACTGTTAATTTTTGATTTTCTGCCTTATATTGCCGAATTACTCCTTCTATCTCAAATATTATTCCTTTTAGCACTCCTAAATGTATGGCTTTTTCAGTGGAGGTTCCCTTATCTGGAATAGTTTCAATTATTGATAATTGAGGTAAATTTGCCGTATAAAAGTTTAAAGCTTTATATCGCATTACAATTCCTGGTGAAATTGCACCGCCAAAATAATTTTTTTTATCATCCACAAAATCATAAGTTATACATGAACCAGCATCAATAACTAAAACATTTGTATTAGGGTACTGATTTACCGCTGCAGCAATTAGGGCAATTCTATCCACTCCTAAGGTTTGGGGTGTTTGGTATTTATTATTAAAAGGAAGTTTAGTATTTGCGTTTAAAACAACCAAATGGAAAAGATTTTGAATTTTTTTAAACGTAGAATCATCTATTTTACCCACGCTAGAAAGAATAGCATGCGATATTATGTGTTTCACAGAAATATTTACCAGTCTATTATAAAGGTCTTTTTTTGAAAATATTTCTATGTCAATTATTATATCGTCCTTAAATACAGCTGTTTTTATTTGTGTATTACCAATGTCAATTACTAGATTCATTATGTTGAAAAATAAAAAACAAAAATACAACAGATTTTTTAATGAAAAAGTTTTGATTAGTAAATAAAATAAAATTATATTTGCACCCGCTTAAAGCGATGGTACCTTAGCTCAGTTGGTAGAGCAATGGACTGAAAATCCATGTGTCCCTAGTTCGATTCTTGGAGGTACCACATTTAAACCCTTAACATATTGTTTGTTAAGGGTTTTTTGTATGTTATATTTAAAATTAACTAAAATGTAATTGGATATATACAGCGGTAGTAAATTCGTGAGGGTAGGTAGAAAAAAGCGATACAATCGCGTACCAGCTGAGATTCTCGGTAGCAGGGCTATCAGCTTAAAGGCTAGTTTTTGTTGACTACCTTTTCAACTGGAGATTTACCTGACAAACCTGCTTTGAAATTTTCCCAATCGGATAAGATCGAAAAAGTGAATATAAAAACTAATACTGCAATTATTATTTTATTTTTATTCTCCTTTGTTATTTTTAAATTATTCATCATCGTAAAATTATTATATTCTATGTTATTAATTTAAAGTCTCTTTATTGACTTAGCTTTTTTCATTTCTAGAAACCCTACTGTAATTAAAATACCTCCTACAACAAATTTGAAAATAAGATAGCCCAATTTTGATGATTCAAAACTTAATACACTATAATTATCAGAACTGCTATACCCTAAAATGGTACTAAAAAAATCAAAAAATGCAGAAGTTCCAAGGATGAAAAATAAAAAGATATAAAATTTGGACATAATTTTGTGTTTTAAAATAATTTAAGTTTATACACTAGGGCAAAACTTCGTGTAATTTTGAGTTATGCAAGTTGAATTAAGCACATGAATATCAACGAATTACTGCATTTTAAGCATTGTCATATAACTGACTATAAATCAATGGTTACAAAAACAAAACGGACTCTTGCTAAGATATAAATTATAAAAAAGTTGGCCCCTATAAATATGGGAATTAATTCAATATTATTGTCCGATTTAAATTTACAAGAATCCTTAAAAGCTTAATGTTTCAATTGTTTGCGTATTTTCTTTAAATTTGTTCTCATACTAATTGACTTTTATGGTTAACCTATATCAGGGACGTACACATCGGAGCGGTCTTATATCTTTTATCGAACACGAATAAAATCAATACCATGTTATACCCTATGCTTCCTAGCTAAAATGAGTAGTTTTAAACATTTTGGTTTTAAACAGAGGTTGCAGTATTAGAAAGTAGCACGCTTTAATCTTTTATTATAATAATTTACGATTAAAAGTATAAAAACAACCTGAGCAATAATGGACAATATGGATCCCTCAAAACCAAAATCACCACCGTTTAATAAATTATTCTCTAGTATTGTAAATTCTATTATTGAGTAAGTATCTAGACCACTTACATTAAAACCCAAAAATGATTGGGTCAAATTCCAGCTAAAATGTAATTAGCCATCCCCTGTTTTTTTAGTTGAACAATAAATTAATTTGCCCGCTGTGATCCAGAGGAGGTGTTTTTAATATTTTCCATCTGCTTTTAGTGGGCATCAACAAGATAGAAACTATTTTTG
>JAKITQ010000011.1 GCA_021647985.1 Flavobacteriaceae bacterium
TGCCTGATGTCTTAAGAAAATTTGATAGAGCAGCAAATGATTTGTATTCAAGAGCTGTATCAAAAATTAGGCAACCAATTGAAGCTTTGTTTAGCTGGCTTATTGAAAAATCAGATATACAAAAAGCAAGCAAAGTAAGATCTGCAAAAGGACTTACCCTACATGTTTATGGACGACTAGCTGCGGCATTTATAACACTAATATTCAACTCTTGATTCGCATTTAAAACAATTTATTGGAATTCAATGATCTTGTTCATCATATCAAACAAGGAAATTACAGTAATATCATTTTTAATAGAAAAAGTATCATTACCAGAATACACCAAAAATTTACGGGTTGCTTTAATATCTTCGCAAGCAATATGAAATCCTTTAGATATTTTTGGGGCAGAACTTCTTTTAATTTCAATTGCCCATAATTCAGTAATACTAAATTCTAAGATAAGATCAATTTCGGCTCCACCTGTAGTTCTGTAATAAAAAGCATTAATATTTAATTGCAATATAGATGCGATGTTTTCAATTACAAAGCCTTCCCAACTACCACCAACCACAGGATGACTAATTAAATCTTCAAAATCTTTAATATTGAGTAGAGCGTGGGTTATTCCGCTATCTCTAACAAATATCTTTGGAGCTTTTACTAGCCTTTTTCCAATATTAAAAGTGTATGGTTTTAATTGCCTTACAAGTAATAAATCTACCATCAAATCTAGATATCTTATGACTGTTGTACCACTAACATCTAAATTCCTTGCTAAATTTGAAACATTAATTGTTGATCCTTGTTTATGAGCAAGCATTGTCCAAAACCTCCTTAAAGTTTCAACTGGAATTCTAGGCCCAAATTGAGGAATGTCTCTTTCTAAATATGTTTTAATAAAATTAATTCTCCATTCAAGGCTATTCTGATTGTTTTTGGAAAGATAACTATCCGGAAACCCTCCTCGAATCCATAATTTATGAATATTGGTAATTTCAGTATTCTTAATTTCTTTAATATTTAGTGGAAAAAGTTCAAAATAGGATATTCTACCTGCAAGTGATTCACTTGATTGTTTTAAAAGATCCATAGAGGCAGAACCTAAAAAGAGAAATAAAGCAGATTTATTACCATTCTGACGTTCTTTATCAATCAAGCCCCTGAATTGAGGAAATGATTCTGGAATCTTTTGAATTTCATCTAAAACAATCAATTTATTTTTATTTTCTTCATATAGCAATTTCATATCTTGAACTTTAATTAAATCAAGATTGTCTTCCAAATCAAAATAAACAGAATCTATTGTTTTTGATAATTGCTTGGCTAAGGTGGTTTTTCCCACTTGTCTTGAGCCTAACAAAGCTATAGAGGAACTTATTTCTAGTGTTTTCTTTATTTTATTTTCTAATAATCTTTTTAACATCTATGCAAATTTAATATAATATATTGAATTTGCATAGATAAAAATAAAAAAAATCAATTGATTATTTTTTTATAACGGCTAAAACGACCTTTTGACTAATTGAAAATCAGTAATATAAAATTCAAAATACTGATAAAATCATTAAGTAATAATTCAAATTAACAAATATGTATCCATAATGAGATTACGACAACATTACTCTAAGTATCATTAGAGCAATGCAATGTGAAGGCTATTTAAAAGGCTCAATGTATTAAAAAATATAGATAAACAGGCCTAAAGATTCTCTGTGAAACTCCGTGTTTTCTTTGTGAAGCTCTGTGTAATAGCTGTTATTTGATCAAAGCTACTTTTAGGTGTGTGTTTTAGTAAGTTTGAAAGTATAAAAGTTGAATGTTAAAAAGTTGAGATGGAATCATAAGAAAAAACTTCTGTCTTCAAACTTAATATTCGACGTACTTTTAGTCATCATCAGATGACTAACAAATACAGTGATAAGAGTCATCAGATGAATTTCGAATTCAAGTTATTTTTTTAATTTAATTCGTAAAGGTTAAGGAGTACAATTATTATTAAACTCAAAACTCATAATTCAAAACTCTAATGCGCTTCCAGCCAATTATTACCTTCACACTAAATAATCCCTTCTTTAATATATTGCACACATAACTCTATGATATTTTTCACTTTGCATTTTGCAATCATATTCTTTCTATGAGTTTTTACTGTATGTTCACTAATAGATAATTTATTGGCAATTTGTTTGCTCGTTAAACCCAAAATAAGTAGTTTTAAAATTTCCAATTCACGTATTGAAATTCCATTTTCTAATAATTCACAACCATAAATTTTCCTAAAAACAGTTTTATATTCGTTTTGGTCATTTAAATAACGTACCACAGCTTCCATAGGTTTGGGTTTTCCTTCCCCAAAAACCGTAAAATGTCTTAAGTCAATATTTGGTTTGCCTTTGTCATCTGTAAGTAAATTGACTTGATTTTCTAAAATATTAAGATATTTTCCGTTACTTCCTTTTATTCTGTAATTGTATTGAAATTCTAATTTTTTTAAATCTTCTAC
The DNA here is from genome assembly GCA_021647985.1 of Flavobacteriaceae bacterium. Classification (GTDB taxonomy): domain Bacteria; phylum Bacteroidota; class Bacteroidia; order Flavobacteriales; family Flavobacteriaceae; genus Lutimonas. The sequence goes on from JAKITQ010000011.1 coordinate 2,489, forward strand.
TTTATAGTTCAACAAATAAAACTCCATGAACTCTTTTATGATTTGCATGTAGTTTTCTATTTCTTTTGGGTGAATTAACGAAAGAAAATACGAAATACCATTTTCCATCAAAGCAGCTTTTGACAAGCCCGTCGCATACTCTAAATTGTTACTAATTAATTCATAATTATCTTTATTAGTATTGGTTATCATAAAAAAAGAAGAGCTTGGAGGTAAAACATCATTAAGCAATTGAAATCGTTCTAAGTGAACTGTCATCAATTCGTCTGTAAGCTTGTAATCTGTTTTAATTAATTCATCATATTGGTTAATAATATTCATTTTTGAGGGGATTTAGTTAGTATTTTACATTATACTCAAATATATACAAAAAACATTACACATGTAAAAAAATACCTACAAGTAGGTATTGTGCTGTATTACAATAATATTTAAATTTGAAATACTGTTAACTAAATTGCCCTCACTATGAAAAAGACCCTTATTTTTTGCATGTTATTTTCTACATGCCTCATATTTTCACAAGAATTCAAACAAGAAGAAATCAAAGTAGATGATATCAATCCATTTAGAATTGGGTTAAAGGCAGGCATCTTAAATGGTATTGGTGGTGGTATCGAATATGTGACCCCTCTCTTAGGCAATCGCATTGCTCTCTTTGCTGATTTTGGTATCATGCCCATTTCCACATTTGAATCAACTTATTTTGAACTCGGCTCAAATATTTATTTTAATAATAAAGGTAAAGGCGGTTATATTTCTCTTTCATATGGAAATTTGGATGCTAAAATGTCTGAATTAGAATTGGACACAGACGATGGCAACATTCTAACCAATGGTGTTGCTCATGAAAAAATACCTTCTTACAATGTTAAATTAGGAGTTAAATTTGGAAAAAAGCTTTATTTCAGGATGGAAGGTGGTTATGCTATTGGCAGTTTCCCAACTGAAATTCCAGTTACTGGTGATGTAGATGGGAATCAAGAAACTATCATATTCGATATTAATGAAATACTAGATGAATATGGATTCAGCCTTTCAGGTAATGGCTATATTTTATTCAACATAGGAATTGGATATTCATTTTAAAATTATAAATCAATAAAAATCAAATTATGAAAAAAATATTACACCTATTCATTATTGCAATAATTAGTAACACTTCAATTACATATGCAACCGAACTTAATGTGTTAAAAAATACAAACAACACCTATTTAGTTGGCAAAAAGAAAATAAAGTTGACCTGTTCTCAGTCCGATGCCGAAATTTATGTAAATGATAAACTTATGGGTAAGGGAAGTTTTGAAATAAAGGTTCCTGATGAAGGGTGTACCACAGTTGAAGTAATAAAAGAAGGATACATTACAGCAAAAGAAGAGTTTTGCAATAAAAAAGGTCTTTCAAAATTACCCAGCAAATATCACTTTAGTTTGAAGAAAGATGATGCATTTGATGCGACTGTACATTCGGATATTGTAAATGTTGATTTTAAAATTACTGCTTTAAAGGGTAAAGATGAATCCTGGAAAAAGATCAATCAAATTATATTGAATCAATTTGACGCTATTGAAATTGCCGATAAAGAAACAGGGTATTTACGTACCTCATGGGTAGTAAAACGTTTTAAATACTCTGCAGTAAGAACTCGTTTTATTGTAAAAGAGTTTTCAAGCAACCCCTTAGTTTATAAAGTGAAACTTGCAAGTGAACATTCGCAAAATGCAATGGCCGGAGCTAATCAAGGTGAGCATTTTAAAGAATGGGGCCGTGTTTTGCGAAAATATTCCAACATAGAATCTGAAATTCAAGCTAGAGTAAAATAGACTCTTTAATTGTAAATAAAATTTCTTGAAAAAATATTAAAATTAAGCAACAAAACCATTATTATGAAAAAAATTAAATTATTGTCTATGAGTATGCTAGCCATCTTATTATTCATGACAGCATGTGATACTGAAGATGAGACGGATGGAAGATATTATATTGAGGGAGAATACACAGGTGTATTGATTGGTTCAACTGGATCCTATACATTGAATTTAGAAGAGGGTAAGGTGACTGCCAAAGTTCTATTTGATAATATAATATATAATTTGTCAATTAATGAATCACTTTATGAGGGAGAGAGCATTACCTTGACAGATGGTAAGATTACCATACTATTAGTTGACGATGGTGTTGATATAAACATTTCATTTAATATTCCAAATCATCATATTGAATCAACAATAGTATTGTCAGAATCCTCTGAACCAAATCGAGATTATATAGGTTGGACTGAAAACTTTAGAAATGGTGTAAAAGTATATAGAACAACAGTTAATTTGACACTACATCAAGGAAAAAGATGGACTGGTATTGAAAGAGTGGATGTTGATGTAAATCCTGATGACCCTAACCATGAGAGTGATCAAGGGAAAATAACCAAGGTGAATGGAACCTTTTCAGAGGATAATAGTAGTATTAGCTTTTTTTTTACAGATGGGAGCCCAATTTTTACGCTAATAAAAGTTGAAAACAAACTAACCGTGTTTGAAAATGGCACCACAACCTTTGAAGTTGAATTAACAAGAGTAGATTTATAAAAGATCAAAATATAAGATTTGATATTGAATTGGAACCAAGTGCATAGTTCAAAATTTGTGTTCAGTCAAAACTACCTAGTATCAGGTATTTTATATTAATCATATTTTTAAGCTATTAACTAACACTTTATTTTTTATGAAAAATCTAATACCTGGAATTTTAGTTTTATTTGTTTTTTTTTGGGTTGCACAATCAATGATATTGATGAAGAAAACCGCAGTGATGATGATATCTTGACAATTTTAGACAATGAAATGGCAATTGGTTATTTTCCTGACTCAGAAACTCCATATGTCTTTTTTGATGAAAATCTTTATACAATAATGGCATACGACCAGAATTTAGATTCAACGGTAGATGGTGTTTTTTTAAAAAGTGGTGATTCTCAGGCTTTAATATATTTTGATCCTGATAGTTATCTTCCTACATCGATAACTTCTAGTGACGGAGATTTGATTTCATTTTATTATAACGAAGAATTAACTTCTGTTACAGTGAAATTTCAATATGAAAATCAAGATGATGCATCTGTAATAATTGAAACTAATCCAGATGATTTGACTTTTGATGCTTTCAAAAGAAGAGGTATTTCATCTAAGAAAAATGGTGGTACTATTGCAGGGGCAAAGGTATTTTTGAATGCTGCAACGTTTGCAACGAGTTTTGTAACTTGTATTGTTTCTTCTGCTGTCGCTGTTGCTGGGATTCCTTTGACGGGAGGATTAGCGACTGCCTTGACATCAACAACAGCACTTTTAAGCTGTTCATCTGCTGTTGCTGGTTTTGCTGGATTTTTCACTGCACAAAATCCAAATACGCAGTTAGTACCGACTGAAATTACTACTATTAATACGGCAGGTACTGCTGTTGATGCAGTTCGGTGTTTTTTGCAGAAAGATATTTTTAGTTGTATCTCTGTTGGACTCGGGATAGGTACTATTGCACTAAATGAACTCTCAGAATATTTGAATAACAAGATAGTGCTAATTGACTTATCAGGTACTTGGGTTATGAAATTTAATACAGCAACTTGTAGTCAAGGCAATATTCCTTCTGGTAGTTTAATTGAGTTTATTTTTAATTTAAATAATACGATTACATTTGTTGGAACCTATTCAAGTTTAAATGATGGAATAACACTTGTTAACAATTACAAATTAAATGATGATAGTTTGTCAATCAATTGGCGTACTAACGAAAATGGATATAATTCAGATGAATGTAATGGTGTTTATTATGATTTTTCTATAGATGATACAATTAACTTTAGTGGTAGTTACCAAAGTGAAAATAAATTCAAAGGTAATTACACTTTTTCAAGTCTTGAAGTTCCTAATTATCCATGTGCTGATAATACTAATTGTAGTGGTTCTATGAGAATTTTCAAACAATAATAAACAGTCCACGAATAATGCATAGTTTTGGCATTACTGTCTTAAAGTATTGAATTTGTATGGTTAACATTAATAACGATCAAGGTTTTTTAGACACTATCCCGTAAAGTGTGTAAACTTAAAATCATAGGGTTCAATTTTTAAGTTAGTCAGGGCTTCACTAATATCCAATCCCAAAAAAAGCGAAACCCTGACTTTTTGAAATCAAAACTTTTAACCAAGAGTCCAAAACCTTAAAACTAATGCGCTTCTAACCAATTATCTCCTTCTCCCAAATCAACCGTTAAAGGAATAGATAATTTATAAGCATTTTCCATTTCAAATTTTATAATGGGTTTTAATACTTCTAATTCGTCCTTATGAATGTCGAAAACCAATTCATCATGTACCTGCAATAACATTTTCGACTTATAGTTTTCTTTTTTGAACAATTTATGAATATTAATCATGGCAATTTTTATAATATCAGCTGCACTTCCTTGAATAGGTGCATTTACCGCATTCCGTTCATCAGCAGATCTAACAATGGCATTTCGAGAGTTTATATTTTTCAAATATCGCCTTCTACCTAAAATAGTTTCTACATAACCATGGTCTTTTGCAAAATCGATTTGTTTTGCGATATATGCTTTTAGTGTTGGGTAGGTTTGATAATAGGTTTCAATTAATTCTTTTGCTTCTGATCTGCTCAGATCGGTTTGCTGACTTAATCCAAATGCCGATACACCATAAATAATTCCGAAATTAACCGTTTTGGCATAACTTCTATGTGCTCTGGTAACATCTTTTAAATCAAGGCCAAATACTTTGGCTGCAGTAGAACGGTGAATGTCTTCACCACGTAAAAATGAGGCTTTCATTTCTTCATCGCCACTCATTTCGGCAATTAATCTAAGCTCTATTTGTGAATAATCCGCCGCAAGCAATATATAATCATTACTACGTGGAATAAATGCCTTTCTAACTTGTTTGCCTCTCTCTGTTCTTATAGGAATGTTTTGCAAGTTGGGATTATTCGAACTCAAACGACCTGTGGCAGCAACAGCTTGACTATAAGTTGTATGGATTCTTCCTGTATTGATATTTACCTCATTAGGTAAGGCGTCTACATAGGTGTTTTTTAATTTAACTAGGCCGCGCCACGCAAGTATATTGGCAACAATTTTATGTTTTGGAGCTAATTTAGAAAGTATTTCTTCTCCGGTTGCATATTGCCCAGTTTTGGTTTTTTTTGGCTTTTCAACCAATTTCAATTCTTCAAATAATACAACACCCAATTGTTTAGGAGAAGCCAAATTAAAATCGGTATCTGCTTCTGCATAAATTTCTTTTTCTAATAGGTCAATGTCTTTGGTTAATGATTCCGATAAGGAATTTAAAAACTTTTGATCAATATGAATACCTTCCATTTCCATATTGGCTAAAACATTTAGAAGTGGAATTTCGATTTCTCGGAATAGTTTAGTCAAGTTATTCTTTGCCAATTCTTTTTCAAAAATTTGCTTCAATTTCCACGTTATATCCGCTACTTCAACTACATATTCAGTTTGTTCTTTTACTTTAACATCACGAAATGCGCCTTGATTTTTCCCTTTTTTTCCAATCAATGTTTCAATAGTTATAGGAGTGTAGTTCAAATAAGTTTCCGAAAGTACATTCATGCCATGTCGCATATCAGGGTTGATTAAATAATGGGCAATCATTGTATCAAAATGAAAACCATTTACATCGATATGGTAATTTTTAAGTACTTTTAAATTCGACTTTAAATTGTGAGCAATTTTTTCGATATTTTCATTTTCAAAGAATGGTTTAAAAATTTCTAAAACCATCATTGCTTCTACTTGATTTTCAGCTATTGGTACATAGTAACCTTTACCTTTTTCAAATGAAAATGAAATGCCTGTGATCTTGGCTTCGAAAGTATTTAAACCAGTTGTTTCTATATGAAAACTAACAGATTTTTGGTTTAAAAGTTTTTTAATTAATAGCATTTGAGCAAAAGGTGTATTGACGTATTGGTAAAAATGATTGGTATTTTTAGCTTCTTTATAACCGGTGATAACCTCTTGGCTTTCACTTTCAGTATTCACAGCAAAAATATTCAATTGCTGACTTACCTGATTATTAATTTTTGGACTGTCTTTTGTTGGTGTGTTCTCTTGATTTTTTACAGGAATGACATTAGAATTTTGGTTAAAAATCCTATTCATATTATCAAGTGTTCTTCGAAATTCTAATTCTTGAAAAATAGTGGTTACCTTTTGAAAATCAGGTGTGTTTAGTTCGAAATTTTCTTCATGAAATTCAACAGGGCAGTCTAAAATTATGGTTGCCAATTGTTTGGATAAAACACCAAGATCAGCATTGGCTTCAACCTTCTCTTTCATTTTACCTTTTAGCTCGTGGGTATTGGCCAAAAGATTTTCCATGCTACCGTATTGTTTTAGAAATTTTTTAGCTGTTTTATCTCCAACACCTGGAAGTCCTGGAATATTATCGGCAGCATCGCCCATCATACCTAAATAATCTATAACCTGCTTGGGATCATCAATTTCAAACTTTTCTTTTACTTGGTCTACTCCCCAAATTTCAATACCATTTCCCATTCGGGCTGGTTTGTACATAAAAACATTGTCGGTTACCAATTGTGCAAAATCTTTGTCGGGTGTAACCATAAATGTTTGAAAACCAGCTTTTTCTGCCTGTACAGAAAGTGTGCCAATCAAATCATCCGCTTCAAAACCAGCTACTTCAACAATGGGTATATGCATTGCTTCAAGAATTTTATGAATATATGGAACCGCTATTTTGATCGCTTCAGGAGTTTCTTGCCGATGCGATTTATATTCAGGAAATGCTTCGGTTCTTGCCACAGAACCTCCTTTGTCAAAAGCAACAGCTAAATGATCGGGTTTTTCCCTTCTTATAACATCTAAAAGCGAATTGGTAAAACCCAAAATGGCTGAGGTATCCATTCCTTTTGAGTTTATTTGTGGGTTTTTAATTAAGGCATAATAGCCCCTAAATATCAATGCAAAAGCATCTAGTAAAAAAAGTCGTTTTTGTTTGGACATAGAATCGGTTTTATTCTTTGTAAAAGTACAAATTTGTACACCTAGATTATAATATTGTTTAAAGTTTACTTAGGGTTTGCTGAAAAACATTTAAAATATTGATTTTTAGATTATTATATTCTATAATAGCATTGTAAATGCAAAGATTTATAACATAAAACGCTAATACTTTTGCATTTTTTATCTCGTTTTAGATAAAAAATAAGTTAGCCAGCAGCACATCATATTTTGCATTTGCTTCAGTTCGAGGTATATATACATCTTTACTTTGCAAACACAAAATCTGACGCACTGCTGACTTATTCAGCAAACCCCCTACTTAAAGAGCTAATATTTGGTTGTTTATAAGTTCTGTAAAGATAAAATGTTATATTTGTATATAAGAAAAAAAATGGCATGACAAAGTTTGGCGAATTAATAGGTTCAAAAATTCCTACTTTAATTGATTTTTATTCAGAATGGGAAGGAGACAAAAGCAGTTTGCGCCCAGTATTACGTGATGTAGCGGCGGCTTTAGGTGATAAGGCCAAGGTGGTGAAAATTGACGTTTCAAAAAATGAAACTTTAGCTTCAGCTTTGCGAATTAAGGGAAATCCAACTTTTATTATTTATAAAGATGGTGAAATGAAATGGCGACAAACGGGTCATCAAGATGCCAATACCTTGATAAGTTTGGTACAACAGTATGTTTGAGAGAGGTGAGAAGAGAGAAGTGAGAAAAGAGAGAGAAGTGAGTGAGAAGTTTCTTAATAACAAAAGACAAAAGAAAAGACAAAAGCTAAAAACCTGATAAATACCCTTTTCAAAAACCTTCCAAACCCCTAAAAACAAACCCTTTTTCAGAAAAGTACCTCAAAACTTTAGGCAAGACATATTCTAAATTTTTAAAGGCTTTTTCACTGTCGTGGAAAACAATTACACTACCATTTTGAGTGTTTTTCAATACATTTTGTAAGCATTTTTCTTTGCTTATATTTTTATCAAAATCGGCGCTCAGCACATCCCACATAATAATTTGATATCCCGTTCTAAGTAGGGTTTTTGCTTGACTAGGTTTTATTTTCCCGTAAGGTGGGCGGAAGAGTTTTGAATTTTGAAATTTGGCTTTTATTATTTGGGATTTGAATTTTCGAATTATTTCCCCTTTCTCTCTTCTCTCTTCTCTCTTTTCTCTTTTCTTCTCTCTAAAAATTTCTTCTGCTTGCTCAATGTTGTTAAAATAACTAATGTTATCTGTTTTCCAACCATTTAAATGATTGAAAGTATGATTGCCAGTACAGTGTTTTTGTTTGAGGATTTGACTAAAAACCTTAGGATATTTAAGCATGTTTTCTCCAATACAAAAAAAAGTTGCTTTGGCATTGTAATTCGCTAAAATTTTTAAAACCCAAGGTGTGATTTCAGGATGTGGACCATCGTCAAAAGTAAGATAGATTTCTTTTTTATTAGAGCCCATACTCCAGATATACTCCGAAAAAATTTTCTGAATTAATTTGGGCGTTTTTGTGAAATAAGCTTTCATTGTTTTAATAAAAGATATAAGACTTATGACAAATGACAAAAGATTTATGACTCAAAGCTAAAGGCAAAAGACTAATAGCTAATAGCTAATAGCCAAAGATTATTATTCTTCTCCTAAAACATCTTCTAACAAATTAACCGACACCATAAATTCATTTTTCATTTGCTCTGTATATTCTTTAGTATCAAATTCTTGTGATGTTGCAATAATATATCTGTATAGATCTAATGTTCCTTCAAGATCACTAAAATTTTGAGTTAATTCATAAGCGTTTAAACCGCTATAATATGTAATTTTTTCTTGAAAATTATTGATTAAAAAGGCAATTATTTCTCTAGCTTTTTCAGGTTTATTAACCTTGTAGTAAGAATCAATATGCCCAATAACCAAACGATAATAACCATATTTTTCAATGGGCATTTTGTTCATAGACAGATCTAAAATTTCTTCTGCTTTTTCAAAATCACCTTCTTTAATAAATTCATCTGCAAGCCTTCCTAAACTATTTCTAAATGAAATTCCGTTTTTTCTAGTTTCTGGGTCAACATAAATATCGCTGTTAGAGTTTTTCCAAGTCCACTTTTTAACATTAGCATACATAGTATCAGTATCTATTCGCCCCATATCCATAAAGCTTTTGTTATTAAGAGGCGTTTTAATAGGTACAAACTTATAAGCCAATCCGTCAAGTTGTAAATAATCTTTTAACCAAATATATTCTTCAGCGGCTTGGGCTCCTCCTGTAAAGTAAATAGGTCTCTCCCAGTTGTTATTAGCTAAAACATCTAGCATTAAAATTCTGTTTTTGATCAATGCAGCTTCTGATATTACTATATCAATATAAGGTACAATTAGCGCAGAATCTTTGGCGGCAACGATTCCGTTTTTAAGGACGGCCTCTTTATCAACCATCAACCTAATTTTATTGGTTGGGTATACCTTTTCAGGATGGCCATTTTCTTCAAAATCAATAGTTGTTCTGGTGTCATCACTTGCCATCCATCTCATAAAAAATTTAATATCTACAATAGAATCTTTAAATTGTGGATAAGGGTATGGGTAATGATAAGCTACATCTAATGAGCCTTCTTTATAATCATTGTGTGTTAATTGACCAGGAATAGGATCTGCCAAATATGTTTTTCTTTTTTGCTGATCGATATACCAATCTTTTGCAAATAAGCTAGTATTGATTAATTTAATATCTGTACGATAATTTTCAACTTCTTGCATATACCAAAGAGGGAAAGTATCATTATCACCAATGGTAAACATGATAGCATTTTCCTGACAAGAATCTAAATAAGCTTTGGCATTATTATAAGTTGCATATTTTCCCGATCGGTCATGGTCATCCCAGTTTTCTTTTGCCATGATAGTTGGTACTGCCAATAAACCAATAACAGAAACGGCAATGGCTAAAGGTTTTGGTTTGAACTTATTTTTAAATTGCTCAAATAAAGCCAAGACACCAAAGCCAATCCAAATGGCAAAAACATAAAACGAACCTACAACTGCATAATCTCTTTCCCTTGGTTCAAAGGGTTTTGGGTTGGTATAAAAGATAATTGCCAATCCGGTAAAGGCAAAAAACAAGAGCAAAACATAAAAATTATTTTTATCTTTTTTAAGATGAAAAAACAAACCAATCAGCCCTAAAATCAAGGGTAAAAAATAGTATTTATTTCTTCCTTTGTTCTCTAAAACTTCACTGGGTAGATTTTTTTGAGAGCCCCTAAATATTTCATCAATAAAAGTGATACCACTAATCCAGTTTCCATGATTGTCTAAATTTCCTTGGATATCATCTTGTTTTCCAACAAAATTCCACATAAAATACCTACCATACATATATCCAAATTGATATTTCACCATAAAGGTGATATTTTCTGCAAAAGTTGGCCTGCGTTTACTACGTTGTGGTATTCCAGCAATAGCCTTATAATTATTTACTACACTAACCGTTGGATCGACCATTCGAGGGATAAACCCCTTGTGTTTATCACTAAAATTATTTAAAGCATTTTTATAATTATTTACGATGATGTATTTTCCTGCTTTTTCATCTTTTTCGTATTTTGGTTTACCATCTCGAAAAGGGGTTTTTTCATCTTTTTCACCTGTTTCTGTATAGTAAGACCCATAAAATACATTTGCATCACCATATTGCTCACGATTGTAATAAGCCAATAATTCACGAGCACTGGAAGGGTTATTTTCATTGATTGTTGTGTTTGCATTTGCTCTAATAGGCAACATTAACCATGACGAAAATCCTATCATGATAAATACAACAGAAAGTAACAAAAGGTTTGCCGTATACTTTTTGTTTTTACGTGTGTATTTTAAGCCAAAATAAAATAATGCTACCAAAATAAGTCCTGCAATAATACTTCCCGAATCAAATGGCAAACCAATGGTGTTGACAAAGAAAAGCTCAGTAGCGCTAAAAAATGTTAAGGTGTATGGAAATAAAAATTTAAATACAAAAGCCAAAACCAAGATAGAAACTAGATTGGCCAATATAAATTGTTTGGTATTTAACTTTGGGTGCTTTTTATAAATATAAATAAAAACTATTGGAGGGATAACCAATAATGAAAGTATATGTACCCCAAATGATAAACCTACGATAAAACAAATTAAAAGCAACCATTTGTTGCCTCGTGGTTTGTCCATTTCAGCTTCCCAGTGAAGTGCCAGCCAAAATAACAAGGCCATCAAAAATGATGACATGGCGTACACTTCTGCCTCAACAGCGCTAAACCAAAAACTATCTGAAAATGTATATGCCAAAGCTCCCACCAAACCACTGCCTAAAATGGCAATAGAACTAGATGTTGACAGCTCTTTATCTTCTTTTAATACTACTTTTTTAGCAAGTGCTGTGATGGTCCAAAATAAAAATAATATGGTAAATGCACTAGCCAAGGCCGACATAAAATTTACCATCATGGCTATTTGTGATGTATCGGAAGTGAACATGGCAAAAAATGCGCCTAACATTTGAAAAAGTGGCGCTCCTGGCGGATGACCTACTTCTAATTTAACTGAAGTTGCAATATATTCACCGGCATCCCAATAACTTACTGTTGGTTCAAGGGTTAACGTGTAGGTTAATAATGCAATTGCAAAAGCCAACCAACCTAATATGGTGTTGTATTTTTTATAATTAAAAGACAGCATAGACATAATTTAATTCTGAGGCGAATTTACTAAAATTAATGGAATATAACGGGAATTCATTAAAACCATGATATAGTTTATGGTACAAATTAAAAGGATAGTTCTATGTTGACTTTATAGTTGCTTGCTAAAATATTTTTAAAGAGAATTAGGGGTATGAACTTTGCTTCTAATTAGAAATCATTAAGACCAATTTACTTTGACTTTTGTATATATTTAAATAGGATGTTTTAGGGCAATAGTTCGTTATGTTTTCGCATATTGTTGATTTATAGTTAGTTGCACTATAACTCTTAAATACGATAACTCGTTGGTATTCAAAAATTTAATTCATAATTCATAATTCAATATTCATAATTATACGAAGTGTTTTAAGGATATAGGCCTCTTAAAAAAAATAAAAAAACTGTTTTGTCAATCAAAAACTTTGTATTAAATTTGCAGCCGCAATTGACCCATGGTGTAACGGTAGCACTCCGGTTTTTGGTATCGTCAGTCAAGGTTCGAATCCTTGTGGGTCAACAACTCTAAAACGCAATCAACTTATTATTAGTGTATTGCGTTTTTTATTTTTTAATATGCAACATTTGTGTTAATATTAAAGGTTGATAACTATGGATAATTTGCTTAATTATTAGGTTTCGGTCAGCCTGTTTAAACTCTTTCAATATTTTACAACACACCATTTTTTTGGTGCGATTAATACATAAATCCAAAAAGCCAGATTGGAATCTTATTTTTGAAACCATATTCTATATCATCTGCAGCGATGTATGAGTTTTTAATTCCGGCAATCTGTTTTTGAGTTTTGCTTTTCCCTCCAACTTCAAAGATATATTTCTCATCTACCATAAAATCACCGTTTTTAGGATAGGTTACTTTATGGTTTACAGATAACTGATTGAGAAAGAAAGTTTCTCTTAAATTTCCTACGTCAACAATTTCTGAACCAAATGTATATGCCAAATTTGTATTAGATAGATATACTTTATCAGGTTTGTTTAAATAATTTATTCCAAAACTATCTCTTCCTAAAATTTTGATTATTTGAGCTTTATCCAAATAATACAAATATTTTAATAAGGTGGGTCTTGTTGTTTCAATTTGCTGAGCTAATTTCTCAATGTTTGGAGTATAAGGAACTATTCTTGAAATAACAGATACTAATTTTTTTAATTTTAGCACAGAATTAAAATCCATATTATGAATGGCCGGCAGATCATTTTCTATAACCAGATTTATTGTTGAAGAAAGCTGGCGCAGATAATTTGACTCAAATTCTTTGAAGAATGGATAATAGCCCTCTTTTAAATATTCTCTAAAAACAGGAAAAATCTTTATATTAGAGAGTATTTGGTTAGATGTAGCGGCTTTATTTTCAAGGATCTGGTTTAGTGTAAGAACTGGGAATTTAATGTCGTATTTAAAATCGATGAATTCTCTGACCGATAATCCGGCCAAATGATAAACCAATGCCCTGCGACTTAAGTCATGAGATCCTTTATGAATCTCTAAAGCAGATGAACTGGTAAAAACAATCTTAAGTTCAAATACTGTATCGTAAATATTCTTTAGTTCCTGTGACCAATTAGAATATTTATGAACTTCATCTAAAAAAAGATACTCTCCACCATTTCTTGCAAAATCTTGTGCAAAATAGACCAGATGATTTTCAGAGAAGTACAAATCATCCAAACTAACATATAATGCCTTTTTCCCCTGATCTAAAATTTTTTTCATTTGCTGAAGTAAAAGAATAGTTTTACCACTACCTCTTGCTCCTGAAATTCCAATGAGTTTTGTATTCCAACTTATTTCATTGGTTAAATACCTTTCAAAATTTATTGGTACATTTTTTACAGCTGCATTAGAAATATCTATTAATCTGTTCATCTATTTTTTTATTTTTTCAAATATACAAAACAATATTGCATTATTGATATTTATATAAAAAATCAATTTTAGATTATTGAATATATTTAATTGAAATTACCTTCAATATCATTAATCATCATTCATATGGCGTGTTTTATAACTATTTTGTTTTTTAATGTATTTTTGTCTTAGTAAATTTTAAAAACTGTATAAGAAGATGTGTATCAGGTAGTAAATCAGGTGTTTGTATAAATTTTGATAAAGAAAAAAAGGTTGGGGTTTTTTGTGGGTCAACAAAGAGCTTTCTATTTTATAGAGAGCTTTTTTTTGAATTGTTTTTGGAGTATAACATTAACAATTATTTAACTTAAATAATTGATTTAGGGCATTGTATTTCGTGTCGAAATTGTTTGTAGAATGGTATATTTGCAAAATATTTAAAAGTAAATCGTTATGAAAAAGTTCCTCAATATTACATTTATATTTTTTTTCTCATTTACAGTTGCTCAAACGTGTAACATTACTCTTAATGACATTCTTACTATTGACTCACAAGAAAGTTTTGAAAGAGTATTAATAGAGAATAATTTTGAAAGAAATATAGAAGGATTGAATGTAATCTTGAAGAAGGTCTTGGGGAAAGAAGGAGGTAATTTAGACAACCTTACAGAAGAAGAACTGGATAAATTGATGGAAAAGATGAATAAGGATGGTTTAGGTTTAGTTAAATATGACTTTGGACGCCTAAAAATAAAAGATGATTATGTATCAGAAATCACATCTGCAGGTATGTTTTCTAGTGATATTTTCTTTTTTATATTTCAAGACAACCTTGCTGAATATTCAGATAGTTTTTATAATAGAATTTTTACAGAGGTAAAAGGAAAGTGCACGTTTGATGAAGTTAATCAAGTAATAAATGGTAAGAGTGCAGCTGTATATAATTGCCCAAGTGCTAAATTTAAAGGTAAAGTAGGTTTTTTCTTAGTTGATGGACAAGGCATGATTTATTATATTTCAGAGGGGTCATAAATTATTCTGATCTTTTACATTCTTTTTTTAAGTACTTATTTGAATTAACCAGACAGATATTTAATCAATAAAATAGTATGGCTTTATTTAAGGTCATTTTAATTTTATAAGAAATCAACAAGATATTTACAAAATAACAGACTGATATATAAAAAAACAACACCAAATTTAAATTATATTCAATAAATAAAATGTATATTCGCTTCGCTTTAAATTTCTGAGGGGATAATTTTAAAGTTTAAAACCAAACCTAAATATTTTACATTCAGGTTTTTTTATTGCAATAAATCTTTTTTTTATATGTGAAAAGAATGAGTTTGTAACCGGTTAATATTTGTAGCATTAATTTAGGATAAAAGATCAAAGACAACTTCGTTTAAAGAAAAAAGACTTAATTATAATTATCAAATAATACTACAAATATAAAAACTTGTAATAAAGAGGATTTATAATCCAACATGATAATTATCATGATTTTATCAATGACATTATTCTATATTTACAGTCACTTAAAATTTCTGAGGGGGAAATTTTAAAGCTATGAAATTAACCTGAATGTTCAGCATTCAGGTTTTGTTTTTTTTTAAAAGCACCTTATTAATTAAATAACATTTTGATAATCGAAAAGAACCCCCAATGCTTGCATCGGGGGTTCTTTTGAAATATAATCTCTGTCCGCCAACAAGGCAGATCGAAAGGTGAATCGAAATTTAAATTTTAAAAGTAATTACTGGTCGCAAAGCATGGTTTGTTAATTCTTGACCAATACTGCCATTAAACAATTGCGAAAGACCACTACGTCCATGTGTGTTTAAGGCAATAAGATCGGCATCAATATCTCTACTATAACTCAATATTCCTTTTTCAATGGAAATGTCATTGTAAATTCTTCTAGTATAATCACCCAATTCAAAATCTTTAATAAAAGTTTCAATTTTACTTTCTATAGCTGGTGTAGTATTAAAATTATGAATGGTATTTACATATAATAAATTAATTTTTGCGTTAAATAGATTGGCAAAATCAATTACTTTTTGAAATGTTTTTTTACATTCATTACTAAAATCTGATGCAAATACAATGTTTTTGATAGCAAAGTTGTCTTTCCCTTTTTTAATTACAAGAACAGGAATACTTGAACGACGAACAACTTTTTCAGTATTTGAACCGATAAACATTTCTTGTAAACCGGAGGCTCCTTGAGATCCCATTACGATAAGATCAATATTATTTTTTTCACTTTCACTTATAATACCCGCAAACGCATGATGAAATTGAACAGATTCAATAACTTTTATACCTTTAAAAAAAGGAAGTTGTTTAAATTTGTTAAATTTTTGATGTGCCAGTTTCATAAAATATATGATTTGTGGTTCACTTCTTAAGCCTGACATATCTGCTGGGTCAATGGTATTAACAGGTAATTCAAGCATATGTAATAAGTAAATTTCACTATTTGTTTTTTTGGCAATACTGGCGGCAACCTTAGCAGCACTTTCTGCCTCTTTTGAAAAATCAATTGGGACTAATATTCGTTTCATAACATAATGATTTAAATTGCAAGATAAAGTTAATTATTTTAACTTAAAAAAGAGATGATTTTTGTCATTATCAAATGAATTACTATATTTGCAGCGAAATTTACGACGGAATATAGTTGGAGGGGACAAAAAGTCCCCTCTTTTTATACAAAAAATTGAATGAAAAATAAAGTTACAACTTTGGTAAATGAAGCTATTGAAGAAAATAGTGCTTTATTTTTAATAGATTTAATATTTTCAAATGACAATAGTATCTTGGTTGTAGTAGATGGAGATCAAGGTGTTCCGCTAAGTGAATGCATTAGAATTAGCAGACACGTTGAACACAATTTAGACAGAGAGGAAGAAGATTTTTCTTTGGAGGTAACTACTCCAAATATTACGGATCCGATAGTGAATTTTAGACAGTATAATAAGAATATTAATAGAACTTTAAAAGTTAGAACGGAAACTGAAAAATTTGAAGGAAAATTAATTGAAGTAAATGAGAATAATATAACTTTACATTGGAAAGCTCGTGAGCCAAAGCCAATAGGTAAAGGAAAGGTTACGGTGGAAAAACAACAAACAATTCCACTTAGTGAAGTAAAACAAGCAAAAGTGAAAATTATTTTTTAATAATTATTGATCATGGAAAATATTGCATTAATTGAGTCATTTTCGGAGTTTAAAGACGAAAAAAGTATTGATAGAGTAACTCTAATGGCCATACTTGAAGAAGTATTTAGATCGGCGTTAAAAAGAAAATACGGATCGGATGATAATTTTGATATTATTATTAATCCTGACAAGGGAGATTTAGAAATTTGGAGGAATAGAGTAATAGTTGAAGATGGTATGGTAGAAGATGATAATGAAGAAATTTCGTTATCTGAAGCTATAAAAATTGAACCTGATTTTGAGGTTGGTGAAGAAGCTTCAGAAGAAGTGAAGTTAGTTGATTTAGGTAGAAGAGCTATTTTAGCTTTGCGTCAAAACTTAATTTCAAAAATTCACGAACACGACAATACCAATATCTTTAAGCAATATAAAGAACTTGAAGGTGAATTGTACAGTGCTGAGGTACATCATATTCGACATAATGCAATTATTTTATTGGATGATAATGGCAACGAATTAATTTTACCAAAAAGTGAACAAATTCGATCTGATTTTTTCCGTAAAGGAGAATCGGTAAGAGGGATCATTAAAACCGTTGAATTAAGAGGAAACAAACCTTCAATTATTTTATCAAGAACGGCTCCTGAATTTTTGGTAAAACTTTTTGAGCAGGAAATTCCGGAAGTATTTGATGGTTTAATTACTATTGAACGTGTTGCTAGAATACCTGGTGAAAAAGCGAAAATAGCAGTAGATTCTTATGATGATAGAATTGACCCAGTTGGAGCTTGTGTTGGAATGAAAGGATCGAGAATTCACAGTATTGTTCGTGAATTAGGTAACGAAAACATCGATGTAATTAATTACACAAAGATTGACGAACAATTTATAAAAAGAGCATTGAGTCCAGCAAAAGTAGTTTCAATTAAATTACATGAAGCTATAGGTGATGCCAGACCAAGAGTGGATGTTTTTTTAAAGCCTGAAGAAGTTTCAAAAGCGATAGGTAAAGGCGGAGTTAATATTAGGTTGGCTAGTCAATTAACTGGCTATGAGATTGATGTACAAAGAGAAGGTGTCGAAGATGATGTTGAATTAACAGAATTCTCTGATGAAATTGAAGAATGGGTAATTAAGGAATTTAAAAACATTGGTTTAGATACAGCTAAAAGTGTTTTAGATTTAGATATATCCGAATTAACCAAAAGAACGGATTTAGAGGAAGAGACTGTAATTGAAGTTCAAAGAATATTAAAAGAAGAATTCGAATCATAAATATATTAGTATTTTTAATAATTAATTACGAGGTTCACATTAAATTATTTTATGACTGCATATAAACCACAACGATTTAATAAAGTTTTAAGGGAATTGAATATTTCTTTGGATAGAGCTGTTGAGTTTCTTTCCGGTAAAGGAATAGACATAGATGCTCGTCCAACAACGAAGGTTTCTCAAGAAATTTATACTATTCTTTCTGATGAATTTCAAACAGATAAAAGTAAAAAAGTTGCTTCTAAAGAAATAGGTGAAGAAAAGCGAAAAGAAAAAGAAGAAATTCGATTAACACAAGAAAAAGAAGCTGAAGAAAAACGTTTGGTGGAAGAAGAGAAAAGAAAAGAGATCTTTAAAACAGAATCTAAAAAAATTACAGGAGTAAAAACTGTTGGTAAAATTGATATTGCACCTAAAGTAGAAGTTAAAGAAGAAACTAAACCTGAAATAGTATCAAAAAAAGAAGCTGTTAAAGAAGAGCCAATAAAAGAAGAAGAGATTATTAAAGGGGCAAAAAAACTACCAGGGTTAAAGCAAGTTGGTAAAATAGATATAGAGAAAGAGCAACCTAAGAAGAAAGAATCTATTAAAAAAGTTGAAGAACCAAAGTCAGAACCTAAGGTAAAGCCAGAAAAAGAAGTGGCTCAAAATCCGACTATTAGTAAGAAGCAAGAAAAAGAGAATGAAGAGTTAAAAGCCGAAAATGCTGAAACTAGAAAAACGGAATACACCAAATTATCTGGGCCTAAATTAACAGGAGAGAAAATAGATTTAACAAAATTTATAAAACCCAAGAAAAAACCCGTTGATAAGAAAGATCAAAATAAAACTAAAGTTGATGCCGGAGCGGCCAAAAAGAAACGAAAAAGAATTCACAAACCTAGAGTAGATTTTAAACCAGGTCAAGGGCAACAAGGTGCTGGCAAAAGTCGATTTGCAAAAGGACCAAATGCAGGAGGCGGAAGAAGAAGGTCAATTGTTAAAGAAGAACCATCTCCAGAAGAAGTTCAAAAACAAGTTAGAGAGACTCTTGAAAGATTACAAGGAAAATCTAAAAAAGGAAAAGGAGCGAAATATCGTAAAGAAAAAAGAGATCTTCACCGTCAGCAAGTAGAAAAAGATATTGAGCAGCAAGAGGCTGATAGTAAGGTAGTAAAACTAACAGAATTTGTTACGGCCAATGAGGTTGCAACGATGATGAATGTTTCAGTTACCGACGTAATATCGGCTTGTATGTCGTTGGGAATGATGATTTCAATGAACCAAAGACTAGATGCTGAAACACTTACAATAGTTGCTGAAGAATTTGGGTATCAAGTTGAATTTATAAGTGCAGAAGTTGAAGAAACGGTTGAGGAAGAGGTAGATAATCCAGAAGATTTATTGCCTAGAGCACCTATTGTTACTGTAATGGGGCATGTAGATCACGGTAAAACTTCCTTATTAGATTATATAAGAAAAGAAAATGTAATTGCTGGAGAATCAGGTGGAATTACACAACATATTGGAGCATATGCCGTAAAATTAGAGGATGGTCAAAAGATTACCTTTCTTGACACACCTGGTCACGAAGCCTTTACAGCGATGCGTGCTCGTGGTACGCAAGTAACAGATATTGCAGTAATTGTAATTTCTGCCGATGACTCTATTATGCCACAAACAAAAGAAGCTATTAGTCATGCGCAAGCAGCTGGAGTGCCAATTGTTTTTGCAATAAATAAAATTGATAAACCGGATGCAAATCCTGATAAAGTAAAAGAAGAACTTGCTCAAATGAATCTTTTGGTTGAAGATTGGGGAGGTAAAATACAATCACATGATGTTTCGGCCTTAAAAGGAACAGGTGTTCAAGAATTATTAGAAAAAATATTGTTAGAAGCTGAATTATTAGAGCTTAAGGCAAATCCAAATAAAACTGCAAATGGTTCGGTTGTTGAAGCATTTTTAGATAAAGGAAAAGGTTATGTGTCAACCATATTGGTTGATGGAGGTACATTGAAAGTAGGTGATTTTATTTTGGCAGGTCAACATTCTGGAAAAATAAAAGCCCTTCATGATGAACGAGGAAATAATATTAATGAAGCGGGTCCTTCTACTCCAGTTTCTGTATTAGGTTTAGATGGAGCACCTCAGGCAGGAGATAAATTTAAAGTTTATGATGATGAACGTGAGGCCAAGCAAATTGCAGCAAAACGATCTCAATTAAGTCGTGAGCAATCGGTTAGAACACAACGTCATATTACTTTAGATGAAATAGGTAGACGTATTGCCCTTGGAGGATTTAAAGAGTTGAATATTATTTTGAAAGGTGATGTGGATGGTTCTGTGGAAGCTTTGACAGATTCGTTACAAAAATTATCTACCGAAGAAATTCAAGTGAATATTATTTATAAAGGAGTAGGAGCTATTACGGAATCGGATGTGTTACTTGCATCTGCTTCTGAGGCCATTATTATTGGATTTAATGTAAGGCCAACAGGTAGTGCCCGCCAAATAGCTGATAAGGAAGAAATAGATATCCGTAACTATTCAATTATTTATAAAGTAATTGATG
This sequence comes from Flavobacteriaceae bacterium, assembly GCA_021647985.1. Classification (GTDB taxonomy): domain Bacteria; phylum Bacteroidota; class Bacteroidia; order Flavobacteriales; family Flavobacteriaceae; genus Lutimonas. Next base: position 23,134 of record JAKITQ010000011.1, read on the forward strand.
AGATTAAAGATGCAATGGAAGGTATGTTATCACCAGATATTGTAGAAGAAATTACCGGTAATGCAGAAATTAGAGAAACTTATAAAATTTCAAAGGTTGGTACTATTGCAGGTTGTATGGTACTTGATGGTAAGATTTTTAGAAATTCGAAAATTAGATTAATTAGAGATAATGTAGTAATCTTTACAGGTTTATTGGATTCGTTGAAACGATTTAAAGATGATGCTAAAGAAGTTGCTAAAGGTTATGATTGTGGTATGCAGGTAAAAAACTACAACGATATAATGGTTAACGATATTATCGAAGCTTATCAAGAAGTTGAGGTCAAAAAGAAACTAAAATAAGTTTTTAGATTAAAAGAATAAAAAAAGCTACCAATTTGGTAGCTTTTTTTATTTTGAGCTTTTAAAAAAATTAAAAATACTTTTTTTATTTTTGTGCTCTTTTGGTTTTTCGGTTTTTAAAAGCTGTTGATAAATTTCTCCCCAACCCAATAGGCCACCAACATTTCTATCGTCAATAAAAACGTCAGCATTTACTTTACGGCTTATGGAGTTATCGAATTTTTCTTCTGGGTAACTTTTGTTAACGGCATAAAATTCTAAGCCATTTTTTCTACAAAATTCAACAGCGTCTTGTAAGCGATCACCATACCTGTATGTCCATAAAATCAATCGATGTCCTTTTTTTTGTAATTCGAGTAATGTATCAAATGCAAATATTTTTGCAGGGCCAACATATGGATACTCATCATCAACGATAGTCCCATCAAAATCGACTGCAATAAGTAAAGAGTTTTTTGGTAGCATTTTATTTATCATAGTTAACAAAACTAATACAATTTATAAATCTAACTAATATTTTAACAAGGTTTTTTGTGTCATTGCCTTAGGTTGTTCAATTTTCAATAAATCTAAAATTGTTGGGGCAATATCACCAAGTACTCCATTATCAATATGAATTGCTTTATTTTTCTCTACCAATATAATTGGAACAGGGTTTGTTGTATGGGCTGTGTTTGGACTACCATCAGGATTGATCATCACTTCACTATTTCCGTGATCGGCAATAATAATACTCGTATAATTATTTTCAAGGGCAGTATCCACCACATTTTTTAAGCAAGCATCAACAGCTTCTGCCGCTTTTTTTGCTGCTTCCATGATGCCTGTATGACCAACCATATCGGTATTGGCAAAATTTAAACAAATAAAGTCAGCTTCTTGTTTTTTTAACTCAGGTATAATGGCATCTTGAATATCTTTTGCACTCATTTCAGGTTTTAGATCATAAGTTGCAACTTTTGGTGAGGGGCAAAGCAATCGACTTTCACCTTCAAATTCTTCTTCTCTACCACCTGAAAAGAAAAATGTAACGTGTGGATATTTTTCAGTTTCAGCAATTCGGATTTGTTTTTTGTTATTTTTTTCTAACACCTCACCTAAAGTTTCGGTTAAATTATCTTTAGGATAAATAACATCAATATTTTTAAATGATTTATTATAATTGGTCATGGTTACATAGTGCAAGTTTAGCTTATGCATATTAAATTCATGAAAATCTTCTTGATTTAATACTCGCGTTAACTGACGACCACGATCTGTTCTAAAATTAAAGAAAATAATGACATCGTTCTCTTGAATTGTGGCAACGGGGTTTTCATTATCATCAACCATAACAATTGGCTTGACAAATTCATCGGTAATAATTTCATCGTAACTTTTTTGCAAAGAGTCCACTGCATTATATGATTTTTCGCCAATACCGTTTACCATGGCATCATAAGATAATTTTATTCTTTCCCAGCGTTGATCTCTATCCATGGCGTAATATCTACCACAAATACTCGCAAGTTTACCAGTGGTTTGATGCATGTAATTTTCAATTTCAGCAATAAATCCTTTACCCGATTTTGGGTCTACATCTCTACCATCCGTAAAGGCATGTAAATAAATATCGGTTAAATCAACCTCATTAGCTGCTTTTAACAAGCCTTTTACATGGTTGATATGTGAATGCACCCCGCCATCTGAGAGTAATCCTAGTAAGTGTACTTTTTTATTATTTACTTTTGCATAATTAAAGGCTTCAACCAATGGTTTTTCATTGGCAATGGAGCCATCCGCAACAGCGTTATTAATCTTAACAAAATCTTGGTATACTATTCGACCTGCACCAAGATTCATGTGACCAACCTCCGAATTTCCCATTTGCCCTTTTGGTAAACCTACGTGTAAACCATCGGTACGCAAACTCGCATTGGGATAATTATTAATTAGAGAATCAAAATATGGAGTTTTTGCTTGATCAATAGCCGAAACTTTAGGGTTTTGGGTTTCTCCCCAGCCATCGAGAATGATTAAAATTACTTTTTTTTGCATTGCAAGATCAGTTAAAAAATGATTTGCAAAGGTAGTGAAGAATTAGTTTTTGTTTTAATATTTACCGCTTATTTAACGAGATTGCGTTTTATGTTAAAAACAGCAAAAACAATATTAATTAGGTACTATTCTTATGATACCAAATTGTTCAATAGCAACATAAATATAACCATCAGGTGCTTGTTTTACGGTTCGAATACGGCCCATATTTTCTAATAATTTTTCTTCTTTAGTCACCTTGTTATTTTTAAGAACAATCCGGTCTAAATATTTAAATTTTAAAGAACCGGTCATGATATTTCCTTTCCAACTGGGGTATTTATCACTTGTTACGAAATCCATACCGCTTGGTGCTATAGAAGGCGTCCAAAAATGTAAGGGCTGTTCCATACCCGGTAATGCTGTGTCATCAGTTATTACACTATCATCATAATTAATTCCGTAAGTAATTTTAGGCCAACCATAATTTTTCCCTTTTGTTACAATATTAATCTCATCACCTCCTTGTGGCCCGTGTTCATGGATCCAAATTTTTCCCGTTTCCGGATGGATAGTCATTCCTTGAGGATTTCTGTGCCCGTAAGAGTAAATCGCTGTTTTGGCATTTTTTACATGAACAAATGGATTGTCATCAGGGATTCTTCCATCATCATAGATTCTATATATTTTACCTCCATCTTTAGTTATATCTTGCGGATTAACATCTCGATTTCCTCGATCACCAATCGAAAAATACAAATAACCTTCACGGTCAAATTGCAACCTAGAACCATAGTGTTGTGTTTTTTTTGTATTCGGTGTTGCTTTGTAAAGTATTTCTTGATTTACAAGTTCATGGTTGATAATTTTGGCTCTCATAATAGTAGTATTTCCACCTTTATCATCATTTTCAACATTGCCGGAATACGAAAAGTAAATCCATCCATTATTCTTATAATCAGGATGCAAGGCAATATCTAATAAACCACCTTGGTTTTTGTAAATAACCTTTGGTACATTACTGATCAAGGTTTTTTCACCATTTTTAAAAAGAATCAACTTCCCTTCCAATTCACTTATTAAAATGGATCCATCAGGTAAGAAGGCCATTCCCCAAGGAATATCTAAACCGTCAACAACAATTTCAGTTCTAAAATTAAAAGATTCGGATTGGAAACTGATTTCTTTCTCTTGGCAAGAAGCTAAAAAGTAAGAGAATACAATTAAAAGAAAGTTTAGTTTTCTCATTGTTATAAAATTTTAAGAAGGTTTATGATATAAAAATACAACATTTTAAAATGTATATTTTAAATTTAGTCCAGAATAATAATTTACAGGTTCTCCAGGGTAATAATATCTTGGAGCTCTACCTCCAAAGCTACCTGCATTAATAAGTAACATGGATGCATATTTTTCGTTGAATAAATTATTGATTCCAACAAATAAATCTAATTGAAACTTCTTATTTTTATTTGTTCTAAATCCAATTTTAGTATTTACCAATTGATGATTTTCTGAAAATATAGAATTGTCATCTCTCATTGGTATTTCACCTACATAATTATATGTTAAGAATGCGTAAAAACCTATAGACGATTCCATATGAAGTCTTGAATAAAAAGTAAAATCAGGTACACCAGTCAATTGGTTTCCGGCATAATTATTATCGAGGTCTTCAAATTCTATAAATTTAAAATCGTTGTAAGCCATAGCATTTAAATGCGATAATTTTATAGCCTTTGTTTTAATTAAGTGGTAGTTTAATGTAAATTCAATACCATTATAACTGGTCTCCCCTGCATTAACTCCAATAAATTCATCGTCTGATGTTCGCCTTGCCACCAATAAATCTTTGACATTCATTTGATAAATAGCAATATCGTAATTAAAGATATTATTTATAAAACTACCTCTACTACCAATTTCAAAGTTCCACCCTGTTTCAGGTTTTATATTGGTGTTTATTAATCCATCAGGTAGAAGGGTTTCTTCTAAAGTAGGTGGTGAAAACCCATGACTTATTGTGCCATAAAACATGGAATGATCATTAATTTGGTATGTCAAGCCCAATTTAGGTGAGAGGATAGCATCAAAACTATAATTACCGGAAAAATCGATATTATTACCATCAAATTTATCTTCGAGTTTGTAGGAAGTCTGATTAAAATTCAATCCAAAATTAAGGCTCAACTTTTCAGATAACAAATATTTTGAATCTATAAATACATTAAAATACAAACGATTTTCTTCAAAATCGCTAAGTTGATTTCCTTGTACACTTCCTGTTCCTGGTGGGAAATCGTTGTAAAGATTTTCAAAGGTTTGCAGTTTGTTTTTATCATTAAAAAATTCACCACCAATGGTCCATTGTAATGTTTTTTTAAAAATTGTAGATTCGCTTAAAATTCGTGTTCTTAAACCAATTGCATTGGTTTTTTCTTTTAAAATATTAAAAGGTCTGGGCTCATAAGAATCTAAAAAAGAAGTAAATACACTTGTAATTTGTTTGACCTTAACATTGTATTTGTGTTCCCATGAAATTCCGAATAATCCTTTTTTATAATCTTCATGACCTTTTGCTTTTCCCCAGGTAAAAGCTGCAGATTCAGGGTTATTTAAATAATCATCTTCGTTTAAAGAGCTAGGTATAAAGGCTTTTAAATCAATGAAATTCCCGATAAGCGTAATTTTATTAGCTTCATTTAAAAAATGATTAGAAGCCAAAGAAATGACTTGTCGGTTCAGCGAATTATTTTCACGATAACCTTCACTTTGTGTATTTGAATAAACCACACTTGCAGAATTTGTCAAATTACCAAAATTTACCTGAGTCATAAATTTTTGTAAACCAAAAGAACCAAAAAGATAGGAACTGTTTACAGATGTTTCGTCAAAGCTTCCTTTATTTGGTATCAATTGAATCGTTCCGCCTAAGCCTGCGCCATAAATACTTGATGAAGGACCTTTTAAAACTTCCATACTACCCAATGCACTCAATTCTATATCTTCTATAGTAGATTCACCAGACCCATTTGTAAGAGGAATATCTTGATAATATGCTCTTATTTTACTAGTTCCATAAAGGTTTCTTGAGCCAATACCTCTAATCGTGATTCGGTTTGTGTTTAAGGTTCCATTATGCATATAAACTCCTGCAACAGTATTTAAAATGGGTGCAATATTGATGGAATTATTTTGTTGAATTTCTTGGGTTGGAATCAAAGTAATTGCGCCATCAAATGTTTTTAAAGTTGTTGATAAATTACTACTGCTAATTACAACTTCTTTTAGTATTTCGGATGACAACTCTAAAGCAACAACAATTAGGTTTTCTCCTAAAATTAAAATAGTTTTCGATTTGTACCCTTCTTTTGAAAAAGTAAGGGTATCTTTTGATTGGAATAGATATTCACCATTTATGTTCGAAATATCTGAAAAAGTGTTTTTAGCATTTACAATTTGAACATAAGGAATAGCCAAAGAATTTTCAGAATCAATAATTTTTATTTGCGTTTTTTGAGCTTTTAATGAAAATGAGATGAATAAAAAGCACATCATTTTCATGAAAAATAAAAAATGCGTTTTATGTATGAAATTATTAAACACGTGAAATTTATTTTACTATTCCGTTAATTACTCCGTTTTCGTTTTTACTCAAATCATATACAAAACCATTGATAATAGCATAAACAACTTTGTCATTTTTAGTCAATAAAAAATTAGGGTTGTTACCTAGAGAAACAGGAGGTTTAGGAATTGTATTATTTTTAGGAATAGAAATATTTCTAACATCAATAATATTGATCGGATATTCTATAAATTTAATCTCCTTTGGCAAAGAATCAATACTAACGGAGGTGTATCCTTGTTCTAATAACTTTTTAAAATCGAGTTGTTTAAAGGTCTCAAAATCAGAAATTATTTTAGGGTAAGTTTCTCCAATTTTAAATTTTAAATTGTTGGCATCTATATTTTTATATCCATAATAGGTGGATAGATCGCCTATATCAACAATGCTACCCATATTATAAAATACGGTGTGTTTTTTATTCTCTTTCTCAAAATGCTTAATACCCAAATCAATTGTATAAGATTTTCCTAAATATGGGAATGTTAAGTTGGTAATTTTTAGGTCGAATAATTTCCTGTCATTCTTAGGAATTTCTTCATATTTATTAATCGCGGCATTTTCAAAACTACCTGTTCCAATTGAATGAATGGCGGCGAGAATAGAAACATAGTTTAATTTGCGAATATATTGTTTCTCAACATCATTTTGATAGCCGCCTGATTCTATTAAAATTGTGCTTGTACCCCATTTTTGGATATTATCGCCAAAGGCTCTAGGTTCAAAATCATCTGAATACCTTCCTACTTGCCCAGGTGCATATTGTTGAATAATTGTATGCATTACAACAATAATTTTCATCGCATTGGCTCTGGTTTTATTGATGCTTTTTTCGTAATTATATGTTGGTGCCAAATAAGAAATTGTAGCAGGTTTGTCTGTACGGTTGGCATTGTAATATTTACTTTGGTCGTGTAAATTAAAACCGAAATCGGCATTTAAACTATCTCGTGCGGCTTTTAAAATTTTAGATTCCGGACTCTGTAATTGCACTGCATCACGGTTGATATCGATACCAATAGCATTTCTTCGTGTAAATTTTTCTGCACCATCTGGATTTAACATGGGTATAAAATGAATTTTTATATTTTTAAGAATTTCTTTATTTTGTTTTAAATAATTAAAAATATCAAACAAGGCCATCGTTGCTGTTGATTCATCGCCGTGCATTTGTGACCACAATAAAATATTGGTTTTTCCAGACCCTATACTTATCATAGAAATCGACCGACCTTCAATAGATTTACCCAACTCATTTACCTCAAAACCTTTTGTCTCTTTTAGTTTTGCAATTAAAGGTTGAATATCATTATGTTTAAATCGTCTGTTTTTTAGGCTTGTCTCTTTATAATTATCATAATTGGTAAATAAATTTTGACTTATAGTATTTTGAGAAAATCCTAAAAATGGGATTATTAAAAAAAGAAAGAATAATTTTTTCATTGTTTATTATTAATAAACAAATATCCTAATTTAATATTTATTTTAATCAACACAAATCATTTTTTATTTTCATATTTCACAGACTTATCTATTTTTTTATTGAAAATGAGAATGGGTTTAAGCTAAATGTATTATATATTCAATTTACAATCTAGAACATTAAGAATATACTAAAAAAGCAAAAATATTTAAAAGTATTAACTTTACATCAATAGTTAAATTATGGGTAAAGAGATAATTTTAAATAATGTATTAGAGAAGTTGCCTTATCATTTAAGGAGCTTTATTTTAAAACAACCTTATGATGGGTATACTTCTCAAAACCAATCGGTTTGGCGTTATGTTATGCGTAAAAACATCGATTATTTAAGTGCAGTTGCACATGAGTCATATATTAAAGGTTTGAAAATAACAGGGATATCTGTAGATAAAATTCCTAAAATGGAAGGAATGAATCGAATTTTAAAGGATATTGGATGGGCAGCAGTTTCTGTAGATGGTTTTATACCACCCAATGCATTTATGGAATTCCAAGCCTATAATACATTGGTTATTGCAGCCGACATTAGAACGGCTAAACATATAGAATATACTCCAGCACCAGATATTATTCATGAGGCAGCAGGTCATGCTCCCATTATAGCAAATCCAGAATATGCCGAATATTTACGTAGGTTTGGAGAAATAGGTTCTAAAGCAATTTCATCTGCAAAAGATTATGATTTGTATGAAGCAATTAGGCATTTATCTATCATAAAGGAAGACCCTAATACGTTACAGAAAGATATTTTAGAGGCCGAAAATGCTATCGATAAAATCACCAGTAATATGGGAGAACCAAGTGAAATGTCAAAAATTAGAAATATGCACTGGTGGACAGTTGAATACGGTTTGATAGGAAACTTAGAAAACCCTAAAATTTACGGTGCGGGTTTGTTGTCATCTATAGGAGAAAGTAAATGGTGCATGAGCAATAATGTAAAAAAAGAACTGTATAGTATAGCTGCTTGTCATGTTGGTTTTGATATTACAAAACCACAACCAAAACTTTTTGTTACCCCAAATTTTGCTTACTTGAGTTTTGTTTTGGAAGAATTTGCAAATAAAATGGCATTGAGAAATGGTGGCTTAACTGGAGTTGAAAAGCTGATAGACTCAAAAGATTTGGGCACGATCGAATTAAGTACTGGAATTCAAATTTCAGGTAAGTTTACCAAGGTTATTACCGATGAAAATAAAAGGGTTGTTTATATTAATACTACAGGTTCTACAGCTCTTGCATATAAGAATAAAGAAATAATTGGACATGATAAAGATTATCACTGTGATGGTTTTGGTTCGCCAATTGGAAAATTAAAAGGAATAAATATAGCCATTGAAGATATGTCACCAACCGATTTAGAGGTTTATGGAATTTACGAAGGTAAAAGGTGTAATTTAATATTTGAAGGAGATATAATTGTAAGTGGTGAAATAATTACTGGAAAAAGAAATTTACAAGGAAAGATTATTTTAATATCATTTAAAAATTGTACGGTTAAAAAAGGTGATGAAATTTTATTTGATCCTTCCTGGGGTGTTTATGATATGGCAGTTGGAGCATCAATTGTTTCCGCCTTTTCTGGAATAGCTGATCCAAATAGTTTTGGATTGCATTTTGAGCCACCTAAAGAAAAAACGCATAAAATTAAATACAGTACTGACGAAATTAAACTACATGAATTGTATACCAGAGTAAGCCTTATTAGAAACAGTAAGCAGGCTGAACTTAATGCATTAAAAGATATTTTTAAAAACTTAGAAACGGACTTTAAAAGTGACTGGTTGTTGGTTCTTGAAATTTATGAGCTTATTTACAATGAAAAAGATAAAGAGTTTACAAACAAGGTATTATCTCATTTAAAAGGCTTGTCACAACAAAAATCAATTGCTAACTTAATTTTAGATGGGATTGATTTAATCAAAAAACCTTAAATTCTTTTTTTTATTAAAATTCTAATTTTATAAACCCTTTTTAAATAGTAAACTATTTAAATTTTCATGTGTCTAAACTTTAATTTTTATAGGTGACACATGCTGTTCGCTATTAGTCATTCCCTTGTGTGTCAAAATTTGCATGCTCGTTTCATATTTGCTTTATTTACTTTTATCGTCTATTTTTGTGCCGAAAGAGAAAAAAAATAAATACTAAACTACTTTACTTTGAAAAAAAAACTTTGCTACACTTTAATTTTATTCCTATTCACTCAAGTAATGGAGGCGCAATGCGCCATGTGTAGAGCTGTAGTTGAGCAAGGTGGTAAAGAAATGGCAGAAGGCATTAACTTAGGCATAATATATTTAATGGCTTTTCCATATATTATTGTAGGTGTTGTAGCTTATCTCTTTTACAGAAATTGGAAGAAAGGAAACTCTTGATTATTTTTTCCAATAAAGTGTAACAAATTTTTCTACCACTCGTCATATACAACAAATTCAAATATTGAAATTTTACTTTTATGAAAGCAAAACATACCCTGATCTTATTTTTCAGTTTTATATTTTCGATTTATGCACAAGATTCGAATATTGATAAAAAAAAATGGACCTTAAAAGAATGTGTAGAATACGCTATTGAAAATAATCTAACAGTTAAACAAAGTGAATATGATATAGCTTTAGCTGAAATTGATAGAAAGGATGCCGTAGGTAATTTTTTGCCTAGCTTAAATTTTAATGGTAACCAATCCTGGAACAGAGGTTTATCAGTTGATGCAGCAACTGGTGTCTTGGTCAACGAAACTACACAAACATCTGGTATTGGTGCTTCTTCCGGAGTTACAATCTATAGTGGATTGCAAAACCTAAATCAAATACGAAGAGCAGATTTAAGTATATTAGCTAGTCGTTATCAATTGGATAAAATTAAAGATGATATCTCTATCAATGTGATCAATGCTTATTTACAAGTTCTTTTTAATAAAGAAGCAGTAAATGTTGCTTTACCTCAATTAGAAATATCTCGTGAACAATTACAAAGAACCAATAAGCTTGTAGAAGCAGGCACTTTACCAAGAGGAGATCTCCTAGATATTGTAGCGACACTGGCCAATGATGAACAAAATTTAATAATTACCCAAAATAACACACAAATCTCATTAATAAGTTTGGCGCAATTATTACAATTGAATGATTATAATAATTTTAATATAGCCGATGAAGAAATTGAATCTTTACCACTTATTAATTTGTCAAATTATTCAGTTGATGCCATTTTTGATAAAGCATTAGAAAATAGAAATCAAATATTAGTAGCTAAAACGAATATTGAAATTGCCGAAAAAGATATAAAATTAGCCAAAGGAGCATTACAACCAAGCCTATCCGGATTTTATAATTTTAACTCTAGGTATTCAAATAGGGATCAAATTATTGGTTTTGATCCTGATCCAAATAATCCTACACGAGTTATTGGTGTAGTAGAAGGAACAGGACAAAACGTAATTGCACCAAATTCTATACCAATAGTAGGTGGTCCCGATCCATTTTTTGATCAAATTAATAGAAATAGAGGTAGCTCTTTTGGTTTAAGCTTAAGAATTCCGGTTTTAAATGGTTTTAGAGCCTCAAACAATGTTAAAAGAGCTAAGGTCCAGTTTGATAAGCAAAAAATTCGTTTAGGCGAAGAAGAATTAATACTAGAAAGAATTATACATCAGATTTATGCAGATGCAATGGGAGCTTTAAAACTATATGAAGCAACTCAAAAATCATTAGATGCGCAACAAGAATCTTTTAGATATGCCCAAGAAAGATTTAATGTTGGTGTAATGAATTCGTTTGATTTTAGCCAGGTTAAAAACAGGCTAGTTAACGCAGAGTCTAATTTCTTAAGAGCTAAATACGATTTTATTTTTAAAATTAAATTGTTAGAATTTTATTACGGAGTTCCTGTAAATATGTAATAATACTTACCTTTGCAAGGTAGATTTTAACAATTAAAGCTATTGTAATTTGGCGATTATTTTAAATATTGAAACCGCAACGAAAAATTGTTCGGTTAGTCTGTCTGATAAACAATCAATTTTAGCATTGGTTGAATTGAATGAAGGTCAGTTTTCTCACGCCGAAAAATTACACACATTTATTTTAAAGGTATTAAAAACATCTCATAAAACCATGCAAGATATTGATGCAATAGCCGTTAGTAAAGGTCCAGGATCTTATACCGGACTTAGAATTGGAGTTTCTGCAGCAAAAGGGCTGTGTTTTGCATTGGATAAACCTTTGATTTCAGTACCAACTTTAAGTGCTTTAGCAAAGGCTTTTACTATGGATAAGAGAGATTTTATAATCCCCGTATTAGATGCCAAACGGATGGAAGTTTATTGTACTGTTTTAGACGGTAGTTATAATGAAATTGAGAAAACAAGTGCAAAAATAATTGATGAGCATTCTTTTTTAGATATATTAAATAAAGGAAAAGTATTTTTTATAGGAGATGGCGCAGAAAAATGTAAAGGAATCATTACGAATGATAATGCAATTTTTTTAGAGGATTATTTTCCATCTGCAAAAGAAATGGCAAGTATTTCCTATAAAAAATTTCAAGAAAATGACTTCGAGGATGTGGCCTACTTTGAACCGTATTATTTAAAAGATTTTGTAGCAGGAAAACCCAAAAAGTTATTTTAGTCAGTGTCTGGTCCGAAATAAACCAATTTTATTTTTGATTGATTTTTTTTAGATGCCGTAGTATCAAAAACCTAAGACTTGTTAAAGGTGTATCGCGAATAAAGCCAATAAAGCGGGTAAGGTTTGAACATAAATTAAAGACACTTTTCTTGTTGAATATGCACCATAAATTCCAGCAATAATTACGCACGATAAAAAGAATATTGCCAAAGAATAAGTTTGATCTATCTCTAATATCGACCAAATTAATCCGGCGGCAAGAAAACCGTTGTATAACCCTTGATTTGCTGCCAATACTTTGCTGTTTTCAGCACTTTCTTTGGTGAGGCCAAATGTTTTCAAACCTTTTGGTTTGGTCCAATAAAACATCTCCAAAATCATAAAATAAACATGTTCTAGTGCAACCAATGCGATTAAAAATATTTGTAAATATTTCATAGGGTTTAATTTTAAGAATTGATATGAATTACGACATAAAATTGTATTTAGTATTGAATTTTAATTTGCTTTAAAGCATCACTTACTTTGTTAACAGGCAATTGACAAGCACCATCTACACAAACATAAATAGTAGTTTTATTTGCTGAATATTTATATTCTAACAAAACCAAGTTACTTTCTTTGGTACTACCAACTATTAATTTATTAGGGATATAATTTTGATTTAATTCTTTTAATTTTTCAAGAGCATCTTCTCCCGAAATTGCAATTTCATAAAAATCACCAATATAATTGGCGTATAAATTTAACCAGTTTGAGGCACCAGCACCATATTTAATTGCTTTTTCTTTGATGTTGTTTAACATGGTTTTTGCACTGGTACTATAATTTTTATTACTGTAATAATGGCCAAGTTTGAAAAGATTATTTGCCATGATTGAGTTTGATGATGAGATTACATTATCATCAACTTCAATTTTTCTGGTAATTAACTCGAGGTCTTTATCGGAGGTGAAAAAGAACATTTTACTTTGATCATCAAAAAAATGATCATAGCTATAATCCGTTAATTGTTTTGCTGTTTGCAACCAAGTCTCATCTAAAGTAGCTTCATATAGGCTGATAAAAGCATCAATTACTGTGGCATAATCTTCTAAGTATGCTTCGATATTACTTTTGTTATTTTTATAATTTCTGTAAAGACCTCCATCTTCTTTTATTTGTTGATTGACAATAAAATGAGCATTTTTAAGCGCTATTTTTAAAAATTTTTCATCTTCAAATGATGTATATGCATCTACATAAGCTTTAAGCATTAAAGCATTCCATGAGGTTAAAGTTTTATCATCTAAACGAGGTTTATTTTTTAAATCTCTTTTGGAATTTAATATCTCTTTCCATTTATCAACTTTTGCACTTAGTTCATTTTCTGTAATGTTAAACTTTCTTGAAAATTCTTTATCAGAAATATTACGTATCAAATGATAATATTCTTTTTCCCATTTTCCATAGCTGTTAACATTATAATAATTGGAAAATAATTCAAAATCTGCACCTATATTTTTTTCTAGTTCTTCTTTGGTCCAAACATAATATACGCCTTCTTCTAATTCTCCTGTTGCAGTTTCACTATCCGCGTCAAGCGAAGAATAAAAAGCACCAACATCACTATAAAGTTCATTTTCAACAAATTGGGTGGTATTATATACAACCTGTTTGTACAACGGATTTTTTGTGGCCGTATAAGCTTTGGCATATAAGGAGACCAATTGGGCATTATCATATAACATTTTTTCAAAATGAGGTATATGCCAGTGATCATCCACTGAATAACGAGCAAAACCACCTTCAATATGGTCAAAAATTCCTCCGTAGGCCATTTGAGTTAAGGAGGTATTTACATATTCTAGAATTGTTGAATTGTTTGACTGAACGGCATAACGCAATAGGAATTGAATGTTATTTGGCATCGGAAATTTTGGCGCCCCTTTTCGCCCACCATTTTTAAAATCCATATAGGCTTGCCAATTCGAAACAATGGTGTCTAATTCGTTTTTGGTAAAATTGGCTTCTTCTTTGTTTAATGCAATAAGGTCTGATTCTTTTATGCCAGCCGTAAGTTTTGTAGCAAATTCTTCTGCTTTTTCAGGATTTTTTTCATATAATTCAGCTAATTGTGTTATAGCATTCATCCAATTATCTTTTGGAAAATATGTACCTCCCCAAATTGGTCTTCCATCAGGTAAGGCAATGGCATTTAATGGCCACCCACCTTTACCGGTTAAAAGTTGAACAGCATTCATATAAATTTGATCGATATCGGGTCTTTCTTCACGGTCAACTTTTACATTAATAAAATGCTTATTCATAATTGCTGCTACTGCCGTATCTTCAAAGCTTTCATGTTCCATTACATGACACCAATGGCAAGCCGAATAACCAATAGAGATTAGTAAAAGTTTATTTTCTTTTTTTGCCAATTCTAAGGTTTCTTTGTTCCAAGCATGCCAGTTAACTGGATTATGTGCATGTTGTAATAAATACGGACTTGTTTCATGAATCAAATCATTTGTATATTGATGTGTTTTGTCCATATTTTTATTGGTTTGACTTTTACAACTGATAAAAATGATAAGTATAGTTGCTAGAAATAAAAAACGATTCATATTTTTTTTTTCAAAGATAATACAATTGTGTATAGATTAAAAAAGCCTAGTTTTAAACTAGGCCATTTGATTAATCTTTAACTTCGAAAGTAATTTTTACATTAACCCGAAATTGGGTGACTTCGTTGTTGTCAACAACAACACTTTGTGATTGTACAAAGGCAGATTTGATTCCTTTGATACTTTTGCTTGCATGGTTTACAGCATTTCTGGTAGCATCTTCCCAACTTTTAGTTGAGTTTGCCATAATTTCAATTACTTTTAATACAGACATAATTTAAGGTTATAGATTATAATAATATTTGAACATTAAAAATACGAAATATTAATGAGAATTAAATTGAAATTGTATTAAATGATAGGGTTTAAAAATCTGTTTGAAATCTCATTTCAAAAATATTTAGATTTCCATCACCTATTTCTTTTTTATTTATATCTGTTCAACAGAATTAAATATTATTCTGGTATAGGAGTATAAATACCAATTCGTTCCGAATGAAATATCATGTTGTTCTCCGCCAAATTTGAGTCTACTTTTTTAGAACTACCCACTTTAAACCTATAACCCCATTCAATGGTAAAGGGGTTTGGGTCACTTTCCTGCGCGAGGATATTTAAACATTAAAATCCAATCATAATGTAAACTAAAAGCAATCTTATCATTGTTAAATTAATTTTATATGTTTTTTTAAAATGGTAACATTTAGTTAACATTAGAATCTTTTATGTAGTATAGCTTTGCATAAAAATTTTAAATATTGTTTTATGGGTGATCCATACATTTTAATGCTCGTAGCATTAACAGTTTTAGCGGTAATAGATTTGGTAGTTGGTGTAAGTAATGATGCAGTTAACTTTTTAAATTCAGCCATTGGTTCAAAGGCTATTTCTATTAAAAAAATTATGATTATTGCTAGTATTGGTGTTGCAGTTGGTGCAATAACTTCTAGTGGTATGATGGAAGTAGCTAGAAAAGGTATTTTTGTACCTAAGGAATTCTATTTCAATGAAATCATGTACATTTTTATGGCTGTGATGATTACCGATATACTTTTGTTAGATGTATTTAACTCACTTGGTATGCCAACTTCCACTACGGTTTCCATTGTTTTTGAATTACTTGGAGCAGCAGTAGCAATTTCATTAATAAAAATATCGGCAACAGATGATGAAACAATATCTGATATTTGGAAATATATCAATTCTGAAAAAGCTTTACAAATTATATTTGGAATTCTTCTTTCGGTCGTCGTCGCATTTTCAATAGGTGCTTTGGTACAATATGTATCAAGACTGATTTATTCTTTTGATCTTGATAAAAGACCAGCATATATTAGTGCACTTTTTGGTGGTTTTGCAATTACAGCAATTACTTATTTTATATTTATTAAAGGGTTAAAAGGCACTCCATTTTATAAAGATGTTCAACATTTAATTGAAGGACAAACAGGTCAGATAATGGCTATAAGTTTTGTTTTATGGACAATAATTTCTCAATTATTAATAAAAATTTTTAATGTAAATATTTTAAAATTCATCATTGCTATTGGTACTTTTTCATTGGCCATGGCATTTTCAGGGAATGATTTGGTAAATTTTATTGGTGTACCAATAGCTGCATTAAATTCCTATGAAGCTTGGCATGGATCGGGTATTCCGGCA
The DNA here is from genome assembly GCA_021647985.1 of Flavobacteriaceae bacterium. GTDB lineage: Bacteria > Bacteroidota > Bacteroidia > Flavobacteriales > Flavobacteriaceae > Lutimonas. The sequence continues at coordinate 39,507 of JAKITQ010000011.1, forward strand.
AACGAATTTTCTATGGGAATTTTAGAGGGTAAAGTTCCAGCAAATACTATTTTATTATTAGTTGCAGGTGGTATCATGGTGATTACCTTATGGTTTTCAAAAAAAGCAAAAGCAGTTATTGAAACTGGAATCAACTTATCTAGACAAGGTGAAGGGCATGAGAAATTTCAACCAAATCCATTGTCTAGAGTTGTAGTTAGAGCTGCAATGGGAATCAATATGGGGATTGTCTATATTTTGCCTAAGAAAACCGTTGATTTTATTGATTCAAAATTTCAAAAGCCAGTAATTAAATTACCAAAGAACAAAGCTTATGAAATGCCAGCATTTGACATGATAAGGGCTTCAGTAAACCTTATCGTTGCTGGGGTTTTAATATCTATTGGTACCTCATTAAAATTACCATTATCAACAACTTATGTTACTTTTATGGTTGCCATGGGTACATCATTGGCAGATAGGGCCTGGGGTAGAGAAAGTGCTGTTTATAGAGTTGCAGGAGTAATTAATGTTATTGGTGGTTGGTTTATAACTGCTTTTGTTGCATTTACTGCTGCTGCTACTGCTGCTTATTTGATTAGCCTTGGCGGAATTGTAATGGTTGCAGTATTGCTGTTGTTGGTTGTTGGTTTAATGACAAGAAATTCTATAATATTTTCTAAAAAAACGAAAGAAGTTAAAAAACAACGATTTATTGAAAGAGCCGAATTGATAACAATAAATGGTGTAATTGAAGAGACTTCTGATCATATTTCTGAAGTTGTTCGTCGCGTGCATAAATTGTATTCAAGTGTGGTGACAGATTTATCTAAACACGATTTGAATAAATTAAAGAAGAATGACAAACACGTTAATAAATTAAATGAAGAGGTAGATAATTTAAAAGATGAAGCATTTTATTTTATAAAATCTTTAGATGATACCTCTGTTGAAGCAAGTAGATTTTATATTTTGGTTTTAGGATATTTACAAGATATTTCTCAATCTATAAGTTATATATCTAAGGCAAGTTATAAACACGTAAATAACAATCATAAAAACTTGAAAAAAGGTCAAGTTAAAGATCTTAAAACTATTGATAATGAATTGGGTGATATTTTAACCGAAATTGAACAAATATTTGAAACAAGAAGTTTTGATAACTTGAACGAAATTCTTTCTAAAAAACAACATTTATTCAATCATGTTTCTGAATCTATAGAAAAACAGATCAATAGAATACGTAACGAAGAGACAAGTGCTAAGAATACCACCTTGTATTTTGGTAACTTGTTGGAGACAAAAGATTTGATATCTGCTATTATGAATTTATTGGAATTATATCAAGATTTTCATTTAAGTATGAAAAAGGCAAATATTAAAATGTAAATTAATCATTTTCATGATAAAGATCCTGTAATGTTTTACAGGATTTTTTTTGTTTTAATCCGTCGGGTTAATTTTTTAAAACTCGTATAAAATTAATGAATGTAACTTAAGTAGCTATTGACTTGTTAAATAATGTGTCACTTTGTACCCAGAAACAAACTGGCACATATATTGCATTGGTTTGAAAAGTATAAATAAAAGGTATTAACCAAGATCCCGCTAGATGCTGAAACAAGTTCAGCACGGGTAGCGGGATTAGTTCGACTAACTAAAAAACCGAAATTAATTTTTTAGAGTCTCACGAATAAAATTAATTAGATATGACCGAGTTATTAACGAAAGAAACTTTTTTAAAAAAGGTTTTTAATTACGAAGAAAATAAAGATTGGAAATTTGAAGGAGATAAACCATGTATTATAGATTTTTATGCTGATTGGTGTGGGCCTTGTAAAATGGTAGCTCCTATTTTAGAAGAACTATCAGAAGAATATAAAGGGAAAATTGATATTTATAAAGTTGATACGGAGGCTGAGCAAGAATTATCAGCTGCGTTTGGTATTAAAAGTATTCCATCTATGTTATTTTGTCCGGCTGAAGGTCAACCTCAAATGGCACAAGGTGCTTTGCCAAAAAACAATCTTGAAGAAGTGATTAAAAATGTTTTAAAAGCAGAAAAATAAGAAGGGGAGATTGCAGAAAAATTGAAAAAAAGAAAGAAAAAAGCTCGTTGTTAAACGAGCTTTTTTTATAATCTATCAGTGCATTCCGATTATAATTAACGATAATCCATTAAAAATTACACCAAATTATTAGCAGTTAAATATTCTGCAATTTGAATGGTATTTGTGGCAGCTCCTTTTCGTAAATTATCACTTACCACCCACATATTTAATGTATTACGTTGAGATTCGTCCAATCGAATTCTTCCAACAAAAACATCGTCTTTTCCTTCTGCATAAATAGGCATAGGATAAATATTAGTATCTAAATTATCTTTTACTGTTACCCCAGAAGTTTCGTGTAATATTTTACGAATATCAGCAACGTTAATCTCCTTTTCAAATGCAATATTTACACTTTCAGAATGCCCACCAACAACTGGAATCCTTACAGCCGTTGCAGTTACTGCAATGGTATTGTCATTCAATATTTTTTGTGTTTCACGTACCAATTTCATTTCTTCTTTGGTATAGCCATTGGCCTCAAAAACATCACAATGCGGAATAGCATTCTTGTGAATAGGATACGGATAAGCCATTTCACCTTGTACACCATTAAATTCATTTTCTAACTGTTGTACTGCTTTTACACCAGTACCTGTTATCGATTGATAGGTAGAAATAACCAATCGCTTGATCTGGTATTTTTTATGTAACGGAGCTAATGCCATTACCAATTGAATTGTTGAACAATTGGGGTTTGCAATAATTTTATCTTCTTTGGTTAATGTATTGGCATTGATCTCTGGAACAATTAATTTTTTTGTAGCATCCATTCTCCATGCAGAAGAATTATCAACTACAGTAGTTCCAACTTCGGCAAATTTTGGAGCCCATTCCAATGAAGTATTTCCACCAGCAGAAAATAATGCGATATTTGACTTTTGATCTACAGCATCTTGTAACCCAACTACTGTATATTCTGTTCCTTTAAATGTCATTTTTTTACCAACAGATCTTTCTGAAGCAACTAAAAGTAATTCCGTAAACGGAAAATTTCTTTCCTCTAAAATTTGTAACATTACGGTTCCTACCATACCGGTGGCACCTACAACAGCAATTTTCATTTTGTGATATTTTTTATGTAATTTTTGAAGCTGCAAAGATTATAAAATATTTTTTAGATAAACAGATAATATGTTATGTTTTGTTGCAAATTGTTTAAATTATTCCAATATTTTACTCAGATAGTTAATATTTAACAGTGAATAAATCATTAAAGTTGGTTCTAATAATATATTGTATTTTTGCAGCTCCTTAAAATGGACTATTTTAATATAAGATAATGGCATTAAAAAGTAAATATAAGATTGAACTAATGGCTCCTGCAGGTAATTTTGAATCACTTCAGGCAGCATTGGATAATGGAGCAGATTCTGTTTATTTTGGAGTGGAACAATTGAACATGCGTGCTAGAGCATCAATTAATTTCACTTTAGATGATTTACAAGAAATTTCAAAAAGATGTGCAGAAAAAGGAGTTAGAACTTACCTAACTTTAAATACAATCATCTACGATCATGATCTTACGATTGTAAAAACATTGATAAATAAGGCCAAGGAGGCTGAAATAACAGCAGTTATTGCGATGGATCAGGCGGTTATTACCATTGCCCGTCAAGCGGAATTGGAAGTGCACATTTCAACCCAAATAAATGTAACCAACATTGAAACTTTAAAGTTTTATGCCATGTTTGCAGACACCATTGTTTTGAGTAGAGAGCTGAGTTTGCGACAGGTTAAAAGTATAACGGATCAAATAGAAAAAGAAGAAATTAAAGGCCCGGCAGGCCGTTTGATTGAAATAGAAATTTTTGGTCATGGTGCTTTGTGTATGGCTGTTTCAGGTAAATGTTATATGAGTTTACATTCGTACAACTCTTCCGCCAATCGCGGAGCCTGCAAACAAAATTGCCGTAAAAAGTATACGGTTATAGATCAAGAAACTGGTTTTGAAATGGAATTGGATAATGAGTATATTATGTCACCAAAAGATTTGTGCACCATAGATTTTTTAGATCAGGTGGCTGATGCCGGAATTAAAGTTTTAAAAATTGAAGGTAGAGGTAGAGCTCCAGAATATGTGGCAAAAGTTATTAAATCTTATCGTGACGCCATTGATAGTTTGGCTGAGGGGACCTACGATAAAGAGAAAGTAATTGGTTGGATGCTCGAATTAGAAAAAGTGTACAATCGTGGATTTTGGAATGGATATTATCTCGGACAAAAATTAGGTGAATGGAGTAAAGGTTCAGGATCTCATGCTACACAAAAAAAAGTTTATGTTGGTAAAGGTGTTCACTTTTTTCCTAAGGCAAATATTGGTGAATTCAAATTAGAAGCCTTTGACCTTAAAATTGGTGACACAATTCTAATTACTGGTCCAACAACTGGTGCGAAAGAATTAAAAATCAAAGAGATGTATGTAAATGATAAGCAGGGTGAAAAGGCAAAACGTGGCGATTCGATGACGATTCCTTTAGATTTTAGAATAAGACCAAGTGATAAATTATATAAAATTGTGATGGTTGAAAAAGAAGTGGAAAGTATTTAGATCCATTCTATTTCCGACCAGACACTATTTATGTAGCCAAAAAGTTAAAACAGCAAATAATGTTACTACAATAAAAATACCAAGGGCTACGATCCAAACATTTTTGTAATAATATTTATGTAGTTTTATATCTTTTCTGTAACTCCATATCATTAACCCAATAAAAACTATTGCAAAAAAAGCTGCAAATATTAGTTGACCTTCACTAAATAAACTAGACATTTTACTTTATATTTATTGTTGCAAATTTAGATTAAATTTAATACAATGCGTAAAAAAGCTATAGTTTTTGGAGCAACATCTGGTATTGGAAAAGAATTGGCAAAACTTCTAGTTAATGATGGGTTTGTTGTTGCAATTACTGGAAGAAGGGATGAAAAGTTAAAAGAAATCCAAATTTCAAGTCCAAATATACACTGCAATAAAACTAAAAAAGAAAAAAGTTTATATCACTAAAAGATGGCGTATCATTGCATTCATATTAAAAAGAATACCCGCGAATTTAATCATAAAATTATCATAAAGTATGAATAATAAATTAGAAGCTGTAAAAGAATTCCATAAAGCATTTGGATTAGGAGTTAAAGAAATGCCAACGGCTAGTTTACCTGAAAAAAAATTAAAACTACGTTTTGATTTAATGGCCGAAGAAAATGAAGAGTATTTAGAAGCTGCGCAAAATAATGATTTGGTTGAAGTTGCAGATGCTTTAGGAGATATGCTCTATATTTTATGTGGTACTATTTTAGAGCATGGTATGCAATATAAAATTGAGGAAGTTTTTAATGAAATTCAAAGAAGTAATATGAGTAAACTGGGTGCGAATGGCAAACCAATTTACCGTGAAGATGGTAAAGTTATGAAAGGTCCAAATTACTTTAAACCGAATATTTTAAAGGTTTTGGAGCAGTAATAGAAATAAAACTATCTTTATCCGTGTTGGGCACAAAACCGAAAAAACTCACGTAATTAGAAAACAGCTTTTTAAAATGCTATCTGAATTATACGAAGACAAATTATTTCAAACTAGAATTCACTTCAAAACAATACTAGAAGAAGGATTACGTATTATAAAAGAGAACAATAAAGAACTTAACGTTTATCATAGTCTTTTTAGAAGATACATATATTGTTTAGAATCTATAAACTTACTTATAACAGACTTTGATGTTGATAAAAAATATAGAGAACAATCAATTGCAATTGTATTACGTGCAAGTCTTTTAGATTATTTAACAACATTATATTTGAGAACATTTCTCGCCGAAAAAAAAGCTGGAATAAAAAGTTTAAAGTCAAGCTATGATGAGGAATTTGACAAATTATTATCTGAACAAATAAGACGCATTCTTACAGTTTCAAATAAAGACAAAAACACTTCCGCTTACAATCACGAAAGATTTTGCAAGTCTGTTGATACAATGTATAATAATTTTAGAACCCTATTTGACAAATCAAAGCCCCTAGATTATGAGAAACCAGCAAATTCATTGAAATACAAAAGACGAGATGATATTTCGCCTATCAAAATAAGAGAAAGGCTTGACAATTTCTCAAAGAATTTAAAGAGCATTGACTACTTAAAGGTTTTCTCATTGTATGACATTTATTCTAAATATGACCATTTTGGAGTAATGTCAATGCTTTTAGAACAAATGGATATTAATGAGGTTTGTGATAATATGCTTTGGTCTGTTTTTCATATAACAGATGGAATTTCTTTTTGTGTTGACTTATTAAAAGACGAAGTTGGTTGTAATTCAGATTTTGAAAAAATGTTGAATGAAATAGATTATTTAAGAGGTGTTATTTATACAAAAACATATTGGTTAAGTAAAGAATATAAAGAAAAACACAAATAAGTTCAGTGCACAACAATGAACTGTGGTAAAAAAATAAATTTTCATTAATTTTTAACTAAAGTACTTCTATAAGTTTCATCAGATATTAGTCCTGATTTTCCTATCGGAAAATCATCGCGGATGAACAATAGGTTAGTCTTTTTTTATTAACTTAAACATTACAAACCTAAAGGAAATCATAGTAAAAAAACCGATAAAAAGATTTTTATACTTCATTATTCAGACTTCCGTCTTCGAGTTTATTTATTTAACTACAACTCTCCAACCAAATTTGTCTTCCGCACGATTGTACTGAATATCGGTAATTCGTTTTTTTAATCTTGTAGCATAGGTGTTTTCTAATTCGGGTAAATCATAGTCCTTATCTTGATATCCAAAACCTGCAATTGGCGAAATAACTGCCGCAGTACCTGCACCAAACATTTCTTTTAAGGAGCCATTTTTAGCAGCTTCAACCAATTCACTTACCGTAATTTTTCTAACTTCAACAGCTATATTTTCATCTTTAGCAATATCGATTATACTTTTACGAGTAATCCCATCTAAAATTCTATCACTGGTGGGACCAGTAATTAATGTGTCACCAATTCTAATAAAAATATTCATTGCACCGGCCTCTTCAATATATTCATGTTTATGATCATCTGTCCAAATAACTTGCTGGTACCCTTTTTCAACTGCAAGTTGGGTAGGATAAAATTGGCCAGCATAATTCCCACCAGCTTTGGCAAAACCAACGCCACCATTAGCAGATCGAGAGTATTTTTGTTCTATTAATACTTTAACTTTTCCTGAAAAATAAGCCCCAGAAGGAGAACATGCAATAATAAATTTGTACTCATCTGCCGGAGATGCGTGAAAACCATTACCTGATGCAAAAATAAAAGGACGAATATATAAAGATGTGTTATCTTGGGTAGGAATCCAGTCACTATCTAGTTTTAACAAAGCTTTTAAACCTTCCATAAAATAAGATTCTGGTAATTCGGGCATTGCGAGTCTTTTTGCTGAAATATTTATTCGTTTTTGATTTTCTATTGGGCGAAATAATAAAATTTGACCATTAGTATCTTTATAGGCTTTCATACCTTCAAAAACAGATTGGCCATAGTGAAAAATTTTAGATGAAGGATCTAAACTAATATTTTGATATGGTACAATTTGTGGTTGTTGCCATGCACCATTTTTATAGGTACAAACAAGCATATGATCGGTCATATCTTGACCAAAAGACAAATTATCAAAATCAATATTGTTAATTTTAGAATTTTTTATTTTTTCAATCTTTATTGTTGGGTTTGCCTCTATATTCATAGTAAAATAATTTGATACAAAAATACTTAATAATCCCTAATTTTTGAGAGTATTTATTGATAATTTAATAAAATTAATAAGATTGAGAAATCTTTTTTTCGAACTTAAATCATTGTTTTTTTAGTTTAAAAGTATTAAATTTGGTAGATAAATAAATTAGGATATGAAAAATAAAATTATTGCATTTGTTTTACTACTATCGGTAGTTGCTTGTAAAGAAACTAATAAAGAAACTCAAGAGCCTCGGAGTATTTCTGAAATATCGTATGCTTCTTTTGGAAAAAAAATAACAAATAAAAACTCAATATCAAGAGAAGAAATGGCTAAAAAATTTAATCTTCTTAATATGGGTGATACTATTAATGTTAAGTTTACTTCCATAATAAATGAAGTGTGTAAGAAAAAAGGCTGTTGGATGAAGTTAGATTTAGGTGATGAAAAAGAATCTATGGTTAGATTTACAGATTATAGTTTTTTGATGCCTTTAAATTCAGATAATAGAGAAGTAATTGTTGAAGGTAGGGCATTTATTTCTGAGATTTCTGTTGATGAGTTACGCCATTATGCTGAAGACGCTGGAAAAACTAAAGATGAAATAGCAATGATTACTGAGCCTAAAATCACTCTTTCCATTGAAGCTGATGGTGTTTTAATGATAAAATAATGAAGCCTGTATATTTATTCTTAAGTATTTTTATTGTGTTGTTTTCTTGTAAGAAAGAATCAACCAAGCCAGAAGTAAAAGAAGAATTAATTATGTATGAAGCATCAGAAATGACTGTATTAATGCGAGATATTTACGAATTTAATAAGGCATTAAAAGTTAGAATAGAAGAAAAAAAAGAATTGTTAGAGTATCCAAATGAATTTTTTAAAATAAATACGGCAAAGCTTACTAATCCAGACTACAGAAATGCTGAATTTGATAGTTTGGCAACTATTTTTTTAGAAAATCAAAGAGCATCATTCTCACCTAATACAGATTCATTAGTGATTAATTATAACAAGTCAATAAAGGCCTGTATTGAATGTCATAAAACCAGATGTACAGGTCCATTACCTAAAATTAAAAAATTAATGATTCATTAATTTTGAAAAAAAAAATTATAAAAACAGCTGATGGTTCTTCAAGCATTTATTTACCCGACTGGGATGAGTCTTATCACTCAAAACATGGCGCCATTCAAGAAGCTTATCATGTGTTTATTAAGCATGGTTTAGATTTGTTTAAGGCGAATGAAAAAGTAAACATTTTGGAAATTGGATTTGGTACAGGACTGAATTGTTTTATTACTTTTTTAGAAGCTCTAAAAAGAAATTTAAAAATAAAATATGATGGTATAGAAGCTTATCCGCTTAAAGCGGAAGAAATATTAGCATTAAATTATGTGGAGAAGTTAAAAGCAACAAATTACTCAAAAATATTTGCCATGTTGCATGCTGTGGAATGGGAAGAAATTCAAGAGATTTATGCCAACTTCAAACTATTAAAAAGAAAAATACTCTTTAAAGATATCAAAGATCAAAATAAATTTGATTTGATTTATTTTGATGCCTTTGGGGCAAGGGTTCAACCAGAATTATGGACAGAAGATATTTTTAGAATTATGTACAAATCTCTTAAAGATAAGGGTATTTTAGTAACATATTCGGCTAAAGGAAGTGTTCGTAGAGTGATGCAACAAGTTGGATTTTTGGTAGAAAAATTACCTGGACCACCAGGTAAAAGAGAAATGCTTAGAGGAAGTAAAATAAAAAATTAAACTAGTATTATATGACCAATACAAAATTTGTAAAACGAAAAAAGCCAAATACTAAAAAGGCATTAATTCTATTCATATTGTTGGGAATTATATTGGTATTATGGAAATATTTAGATGAATTGATGGAATTAATTTTTTAAAATACAATAGGCTTGATTTAAAAATTATATATTTAACATCTTCCAGAGTTCATCTTTTAATTCAATAAGACCGGTTTGTGCAACAGATGAAATAAATAAATGTTTTAAATCCGTGGGTAATTCTTTTGTAATTTCAACTTTTAATTCATCATCTAGCATATCAGATTTTGAAATAGCCAATAAACGGTCTTTATCTAGTAATTCAGGGTTGTGTTTTTTAAGCTCATTCAATAAAATATTGTATTCATTTTGAATGTCATCACTATCTGCCGGAATTAAAAATAATAAAGTAGAATTGCGTTCAATATGACGTAAAAATCTATGACCAAGCCCTTTACCTTCTGCAGCTCCTTCTATTATACCGGGGATATCTGCCATAACAAAAGTTTTATAATCACGATATTCTACTATACCTAAATTGGGTTTTAGGGTAGTAAATTCATAATCGGCAATTTTAGGTTTTGCCGAGGTAATTACAGATAATAGAGTTGATTTACCTGCATTTGGAAAACCTACAAGACCTACATCTGCCAGTAATTTTAATTCAAGTTGGTACCATCCTTCTATGCCTTCAATTCCCGGTTGTGCATATCGGGGTGTTTGGTTGGTAGATGATTTAAAGTGCCAGTTACCACGGCCGCCTTGACCACCTTCTGCAAGAATTATCTCTTGTTTATTTGTGGTTATTTCATAAAGCAATTCTTGTGTTTCTCCGTCGCGAATAATAGTACCTAACGGAACTTCAATATACTTATCTTGGCCATCTTTACCTGTACTTCGGTTTTTACTTCCTGCACCACCATGTTCTGCTTTAAAGTGTTTTTTAAATTTTAAGTGAAATAAAGTCCACATATTTTTAGTACCTCTTAAAATCACATGTCCACCACGACCACCATCACCTCCATCGGGTCCTCCTTTTGTGATATATTTTTCGCGATGTAAATGCACAGAGCCTTTACCACCACTACCAGAAGCGGCCCAAATTTTAATATAGTCAACAAAATTTCCTTCAGTCATAATATTAGATAAAAAAAGGCATAAAAAGATTAGACCCATTATTTAGATGCAAAAATAATGTATTTAACTCAAATTGTTAAACACTTTTTGTAAACGTTCGTTAATGTCTTCAATAGAGCCAACGCCATCAACAGCATAAAATTTATTTTGCTTTTCGTAGTAACTTTGTAAGATGGATGTTTTTTCTTTGTATTCATTGAATCTGTTTCTAATCTTAACCTCATCTTGATCGTCAGCTCTGCCACTGGTTTCACCTCTTTTTAGAAGACGTTCTACAAGTAAATTTTCAGGGACTTCTAAAGATACCATACCACTTATTGATGTATTTTTTTTCGTTAAAAAAACATCAAGGGCATTTGCCTGAGATTCTGTTCTAGGAAAACCATCAAAAAGAAAACCGTTGGCTTGGTTATTTTTTTCAACTTCTTGTTTTAACATATCAATGGTTACTTGATCAGGTACCAAATCGCCATTATCCATGTAAGTTTTTGCAAGCGTACCCAATGCCGTTTTATTTTTAATATTATATCTAAATACATCACCCGTAGAAATATGCACAAGATTGTATTTATTTTTTAATAACTCAGCTTGTGTTCCTTTACCTGCTCCTGGAGGTCCAAATAAAACTATGTTTTTCATGTGTTTAAATTTCATTTTTTATTATTCACTCAATTGATAAATATCTGCAAAGTTTCTACCCAAACCATCATAATCGAGACCGTATCCTACAATAAATTTATCTTCGATAGATTTACCTATATAATCTATGTGTAGTTCTTTACGAAAAACATCTGGTTTAAAAAACAGGGTAGCAATTTTAAGTGATTTTACATTTTTATCTTTAAAGATCTCATAAATTTCGGCAAGTGTATTACCAGTATCAATAATATCTTCTAAAATAATTATTGTTTTTCCTTCGAGATTTTCATTGATGCCAACAAGTTGTTTAATTTTACCTGTTGTTTTAGAACCTGTATATGAGGCCAATTTTACAAAAGACACATGACAATCATAAGGATATTCTCTAACAAAATCAGCAGCAAACATAAAAGAACCATTTAGTATACCAATAAAAATAGGAACTTCTTTATCTCCCAAATCATTGGCTACTTCATCTGCTAAGTATTTAACATATTTGGCAATATCTTCTTTAACAATATAGGGTTTGAAATTTTTATTATGTAATTTAATAAGTTTCATATACATTATTATTTTAGTTTTTCTGAAAAGAAAATGCAAAAATACACAAAAAGTAAAAACCTTTTAAGAAATTCATCTTAAAAGGTTTGTTGTTTTATTAATTTATCCGCAATAGCGAAAAAAATTACTCCTTTTTATGGTCTAACTTAACTGTAGTATCATACATTATTGGTGAAGCAATAAATAATGATGAATAAGTACCTACCAGTACACCAATAATTAATGCGAACATAAATCCTTTGATAGAATCTCCACCAAATAAGAATATGGCTAATAATACGATTAAGGTAGTTGCAGAAGTATTGATAGTTCTTCCCAAGGTGCTACTTAATGCAGCATCAACAACACGATTAAATTGCCATGTTGTATGCTTGTTGGTAAACTCTCTAATTCTATCAAAAATTACAACCGTATCATTTAGTGAATAACCTACTACTGTTAATATAGCTGCAATAAACGATTGACCAATTTCCATGTCGAACGGTAATAAATTTTGAAAGATAGAAAATATAGACAATACGATAATCACATCATGAAAAACTGCCATCACAGCTCCTAAACTATATTGCCATTTTCTAAACCTAATCAAAATATAAATAAATACTACAATTAACGAACCTAATATAGCCCATAATGCAGCTTGTTTGATATCATCAGCAATAGTAGGCCCAACTTTAGCATAACCCATTATACCAACCTTATGTACGGTATCACTTCCTTTAACTACAAAATTATCGTAAGTAATATCGCTAGGTAAATAGGCTTGTAAACCTTTAAATAATAAGTGTTGTACTTCGTCATCAATGGTAATGCCATCATTGTCAATTTTATAAACCGTAGTGATTTTCAATTGATTTGCAGAACCAAATGTTTTTACTTCTGGTGAGCTTCCAAAAACTTCTTTTAAACTACTTGCAATTTTTGGGGCATTTACATTTTCAGTAAAACGAACGGTATAAGTTCTCCCTCCTTTAAAGTCAACTCCATAATTTAATCCGCTAGTAAATAATGAACCCAAACCTAAAACAACAATAGTTCCTGAAATAATATAGGCCATTTTTCTTTTTTTCAAGAAATCAATTCTAATATTTTGGAACCATTTTTTAGTAATAGCAGTATTGAAAGTTAATTTATTTCCTTTTTTATTCAAATACCATTCAATTAACAAACGGGTAATAAAAATAGCGGAGAATAATGATGTGATAATACCTATCATTAAGGTAGTTGCGAATCCTTTAACCGGACCGGTACCGAAAATATAAAGAATAATACCGGTTAATAGGGTAGTAACATTTGCATCTAAAATAGAAGATAAGGCACCACCGAAACCGTCATTAACACTTTCTTTTAACCCTTTACCTTTAGATAATTCTTCTTTAATCCTTTCGTAGATAAGTACATTCGCATCTACAGACATACCTATGGTTAATACGATACCTGCAATACCAGGTAAGGTTAATACAGCGCCAAAAGCAGCCAACACTCCAAAAATAAATAGAATGTTTAATGCCAGAGCAATATCTGAGAAAATTCCAGCTTTACCATAATAAAAAAGCATCCATGTTAAAACGATTACTAATGCTAATGCAAATGATATGGAACCACTATCTATTGCTTCCTGACCTAGAGAAGGTCCAACAACATCAGATTGTATTATACGAGCAGCAGCAGGTAATTTACCCGATTTTAAGGCATTGGCTAAATCTTGTGCTTCATCAATAGTAAAGTTTCCAGAAATAGATGTCCTTCCAGTTGTAATAGCATCATTTACATGAGGTGCAGAGTATACATAATTATCTAAAACAACTGCTACAAATTTACCAACATTAGCAGTGGTTAATTTACTCCATTGTTTGGTACCTCTACTATTCATGGTCATACTAACCTCAGGACTTGCGCCTAATTGATCAAATACTTGTGATGCATCAGAAATTACATCTCCTTGAATAGGTGCTTTGTCTTCTCTGTTAGATTTTAAAACATAAAGGTTGATTTGTTCGGAATCTTTTATAGGTTTAACATCCCAAGCAAATTTGGCATATTTCATATCTGCAGGTAATAAATTTCTCAGCTCTTTCATAGCGAGATATTTATTAACCATAGCGGTATCGGCTACTTTTGCATAACCAACTATAGAGCTTAGTTGATTTTGTGATTGAGGAATATTTGGTAAAAAAACAGAGAATAAAGGGTTTAAAGTCTCTGAGTTTATAGAGTCATTTACAGCACCTAATAAATCATCAATTTCGGCATCTGCTATAGATGTAGAATCTTGAGTTTTTTCTACAACAACTTCTTCCGATTTTTTTATTTCGGCTAATTTAGAATTGGCAGAAATAAAGAATTGTGCCATATCTTGATTGGTATACACTTCCCAAAATTGTAATTCGGCAGTACTTTGCAATAGTTTTTTAACACGATCTATATCTCTTGCACCTGGTAATTCAATTAATATTCTTCCAGATTCACCAATACGTTGGATATTTGGTTGTGTTACACCAAAGCGATCAATTCTACTTCTTAATACTTCAAATGCAGTACTAATAGATCCTTTAACCTCTTCCTTTAAAATTGGTTTAACTTCATCATTACTCATTTTGAAGTTAATTTTATCTTTTAAAGATTTGTTACCAAAAATACTAGGGTCGCTTAATTTTACAGAACCTTTACTCGCTTCATCAAAAGCAATATAAAATAGATCTAAATAATCTTTGTCGCTATTTTTTTCTGCTTTGCTTGCCGCAGATAGTGCTTCGTTAAAAACAGAATTTTTAGATTGGTTGGAAAGACCTTTTAAGATATCTCTTACAGATACTTCCAAAGTAGCATTGATACCTCCTTTTAAGTCTAAACCTAAATTGATTTCTTTTTCTTTTACTTCGTTGTAAGTAAATTCAGTAAATCCTAAATTTACAACTGGCATATTTGCTACAGAGTCTAAATACTTCTTTTCTAATTTTTTAATTGCATTTGAATCTGTACTTTCTACATTTGAATTTGCATAAATAGCTGCATCTTTCTCTACATTTTTTGCAAACCATGTAAATGATAGTTGGTATAAACAAACTATGCTAAATACGATTGCAAATAATTTAATAAGTCCTTTGTTTTGCATTCTTTCTTTTCTTTTAATCTATGTATTTGAATATAAACGCGCAAATATACTCAAAAGATTTAGTTTTAAAAGAAATAAATAAGGTAATTTAAGTCAATTTGACATATAAAATTTACCTTAAATTTTAGTAATTTTGATGAATCTTAAAAAATAATAAAATGAAATACTTGACCGATATTGAAATTGCTCAAAACACAAAGTTAATTCATATTAAAGAAATTGCTGAAAAAATTAAGATAGATGAAGATGATTTAGAATATTATGGTAAGTATAAAGCAAAATTACCACTTGATTTAATTGACGAGACCAAGATAAAAAATAATAACTTAGTATTAGTTACGGCCTTAACACCAACTCCAGCTGGTGAGGGTAAAACTACGGTTTCTATTGGTTTGACAGAAGGACTAAATAAAATAGGAAAACAAGCTACAGTTGTATTACGAGAACCCTCATTGGGTCCTGTTTTTGGTATTAAAGGAGGTGCTGCCGGTGGTGGATATTCTCAAGTTGTGCCAATGGAGGATATCAATTTGCATTTTACAGGTGATTTTAATGCCGTTGAAAAGGCGAATAATTTACTTGCCGCTTTGATTGATAATAATTTACAAAGTAAGACGAATAATTTAGGTCTTGATGGAAGAACAATTACTTGGAAAAGAGTAATTGATATGAATGATAGAGCACTTAGAGACATTACAATTGGATTAGGTGGAACGGCAAATGGAATTCCTCGTCAAGATGGGTTTAATATTACACCTGCTTCAGAGGTTATGGCAATTTTATGTATGGCCAATGGTTTTGAAGATTTAAAAGATAGGTTGGGTAATATTTTTATTGGATTTACTTTTGATAAAAAACCAATTTTTGCTCGTGACCTGAAAGCCGAAGATGCGATGGCAATTTTATTAAAAGATGCTATTAAACCAAATTTGGTGCAAACTTTAGAAAAGAATCCGGCAATAATTCACGGAGGACCTTTTGCCAATATTGCGCAAGGAACCAATACAATATTAGCAACAAAAATGGGTCTTTCACTTTCTAATTATGTTGTTACGGAAGCTGGATTTGGAGCAGATTTAGGGGCTGAGAAATTTTTAGATATCAAATGCGTTGCCGCAGATTTAAATCCAAAATGTGTTGTTTTGGTTGCAACAATTAGAGCCCTACGTCATCATGGAGGCTCACCAAGTAAGGAGTTTAATAACCCTAGTGTTGAAAGTGTTGAAAAAGGCTTTGTAAATTTAGAAAAACATATTGAAAATATTAGAAAATTTAATATTGAGCCAGTAGTTGCAATCAATTCATTTGTTAGCGATACTTTAGAAGAAGTACAATTGGTTATAGAAAAGTGTAAAAAATTAGATGTGCAGGCAGTGGTTTCTGAAGGATGGGCAAAAGGAGGTGAAGGCACCACGGATTTGGCAAAAGCTGTTGTGGATATCGTTGAAAATAAAGCTACACAATTTATACCATTATATGATTGGAAATCTTCTGTAAAAGAAAAAATTGAAAAGATTGCCAAAGAAATTTATGGCGCTGAAGGTGTTGATTTTGATAAAAAAGCAGAACTTAATTTACGCAGGGTAGATAGGTTAGGTTTTAATGATTTTGCGATTTGTATGGCTAAAACGCAAAAATCATTTTCTGATAATGATAAACTAATTGGTCGACCAACCGGATTTAGAGTAACAGTAAGAGAAATTGAAATAGCAGCAGGAGCAAAATTTTTAATTCCTATTTTAGGAAAAATGATGCGTATGCCTGGATTACCAGCGATACCGGCATCAGAAAATATGAGCATTGACGCAAATGGTAAAATATCTGGATTGTCGTGAATATAGTAGTGAGATATTAGTATTGAGTATTGAGGAGAGAGTAGAAAGGAGAAAGTTCAAAGTGAATTTCAATTAGCAAAAGCGAAAAGCTAAATACTTGAAGCCAAAATCCAAATCCGTCTTCACGAGTCGCGAAGATATGAGTGGCGTGGGTGATCCGTTCGAAGTTAAAAGAAGAAAGTTGAAAGAAGAAAGTTTAGAACAAAAAAACCGCCTTTCGGAGGTTTTTTTAAATCTCTATACTCAATACTAATATCTCTATACTCAATACTAATATCTCACTACTATATTCTATACATCTAGTAAACCATTGGTTTTTTTAACCGCTGCTGCACTTTCTTGAATTTTAGCTTTTTCTGCATCGTTTAAATCTAAAGCAACTATTTTTTCTATACCGCCTTTACCAATAATACAAGGAACACCAAATGAAATATCACGCAATCCATATTCACCTTCTAGTAAAGCAGAACAAGCAAACATTTTTTTCTGATCACAAGCTATTGCTTGAACCATAGAAGATACAGCTGCTCCTGGAGCATACCAGGCACTGGTGCCTAACATTTTTGTTAAAGTAGCACCTCCAACTTTAGTGTCTTGGGCAACTTTATTTAACCTCTCCTCAGATAAAAATTTACTTACGGGAATACTGTTTCTTACAGCCAATCTCGTTAATGGAATCATACCTGTATCACTATGACCGCCAATTACCATGCCATTCACATCAGAAGATGGACAGCCTAAAGCTTCGGCCAAACGATATTTAAAACGAGCGCTATCTAATGCACCACCCATACCAATAATTCTATTTTTTTCAATGCCTAAAGCTTTGTGTGTTAAATAAGCCATGGTATCCATTGGATTACTAACAACAATAAAAATTACGTTTGGTGAGTGCTCTATTACGCTTTGGGTCACAGATTTTACTATACCGGCATTAATGCCAATTAATTCTTCACGAGTCATGCCTGGCTTACGTGGAATACCACTTGTAATTACTGCAATGTCACTACCTGCTGTTTTTGAATAATCATTAGTACTACCTGTAATTTTAGTGTCAAAACCCATTAATGATGCGGTTTGCATCAAATCCATTGCTTTCCCTTCAGCATAATTTTCTTTGATATCGATAATTACAACTTCTGAAGCGAAATTTTTTATAGCTATATACTCTGCACAACTTGCACCTACAGCTCCTGCACCTACTACGGTTATTTTCATAATATATTTAATGTTTTAGATTATAGTTCTATTTAATATTGTAAAAAAAACAACCATTATTTAATGATTGTTTTTTAGGAATTTGTTTCGTTATTTTTAATTAAATATCAATATTAGCATAAACGGCATGTTTTTCTATAAATTCTCTTCGAGGCGGGACATCATCACCCATTAACATAGAAAATACTCTATCAGCTTCAGTTCCGCTTTCAATTGCAACTTGTCGCATGGTTCTAAATTCAGGATTCATAGTAGTATCCCAAAGTTGCTCCGCATTCATTTCTCCAAGACCTTTATATCTTTGAATGGTTCCACCACCAAACTTTTCGACAATCACGTCTCGTTCAGCATCAGACCATGCATATTCTTTTTTAGCTCCTTTTTTTACCAAATAAAGAGGAGGAGCAGCGATATATATGTTTCCATTTTCAACCAATTCTTTCATATATCTAAAAAAGAAGGTTAAAATTAAAGTCGAAATATGGCTACCATCAACATCGGCATCACACATAATCACAACTTTGTGATACCTTAATTTACTAAGATTTAAGGCTCTAGGATCTTCTTCGGTTCCAATGGTTACCCCTAAAGCGGTATACATACTTTTTATTTCTTCGTTTTCAAAAACCTTGTGTTGCATGGCTTTTTCTACGTTTAAAATTTTACCTCTTAATGGTAAGATCGCCTGAAAGTTTCTATCTCTTCCTTGTTTTGCGGTTCCACCTGCCGAATCACCCTCGACTAAGAATATTTCACATTTCTCAGGTTCGCTCCATGCACAATCCGATAATTTTCCAGGTAAACCACCACCTGACATTACTGTTTTGCGCTGAACCATTTCACGAGCCTTTGCCGCCGCATGACGAGCTTGCGCTGCAAGGATTACTTTTTGCACGATGATTTTAGCATCATCCGGGTTTTCTTCCAAATAATTGGTCAACATTTCTGATACAGATTGGCTTACAGCAGCAGAAACTTCACGATTACCAAGTTTAGTTTTTGTTTGTCCTTCAAATTGTGGTTCGGCAACTTTAACCGATATAATTGCGGTCAATCCTTCACGGAAGTCATCACCTGCAATATCAAACTTTAATTTACTAAGCATACCTGAGTTTTCGGCATATTTTTTTAAAGTATGCGTTAAACCTCTTCTAAACCCTGAAAGATGCGTACCTCCTTCGTGTGTGTTTATGTTGTTTACATAAGAGTGTAGATTTTCGGTATAAGAGGTATTATAAACCATGGCCACTTCTACCGGAACACCATTTTTTTCGCCTTCCATGCTAATAACATCCGAAGTAAGTTGTTCTCTTGTTGCATCTAGATAACGAATAAATTCTTTTAGACCTTCTTCGCTATAAAATTTTTCAAACACAAAATTTCCTTCATCATCCTTAAATCTTTTATCCGTAAGTGTAATAGTAATTCCCTGGTTCAAATAAGAAAGCTCACGCAATCGAGCGGCTAAAGTTTCGTAACTGAAATTTATTTCACATTGAAATATTGTATCATCGGCTAAAAAAGTAACTTCTGTACCATTTTCATCGGAGTCTCCAATGGCTTTAGCCGGGTAAAGAGGCTTTCCTTTTGTATATTCTTGCTGCCATATTTTACCTTCACGAAAAACAGTTGCGGTAAGAAGAATAGATAAGGCATTTACTACTGAAACACCTACACCGTGTAAACCACCAGAAACCTTATAAGAATCTTTATCAAATTTACCACCTGCACCTATTTTGGTCATTACAACTTCTAGTGCAGAAACGCCTTCTTTTTTATGAATTCCAACTGGAATTCCACGACCATTATCTCTAACTGTAATGGAATTATTTTCATTGATGGAGACTTCAATTTTATCACAATGACCAGCCATTGCTTCATCAATTGAATTGTCTACTACTTCATAAACCAAATGGTGTAATCCTCTTGTACTAACATCTCCTATGTACATGGATGGTCGCATGCGAACATGTTCCATTCCTTCCAAAGCCTGAATACTATCAGCTGTATATTGATTTTTTTTAGTTTCTTCACTCATATTTTTTGGTTGAATTTTTATCAAAACTTCATAAACGCACAAAGATAACAAAACCCCTACTTTTAAGCTTAATTTTTGATGCTTTTAAGTATGAAGTTATCAACATTTTTAATTGTTTATCATATCGATAATATACCTGAGGATCTGCTGAAAATAATAGAAAGTATTAAAAAGTAAAAAGCCTGTTTTAAATGAATAAAACAGGCTTTTATTTTGATTGCAATTTATAAAAATAGCTTAATATTTTAATTTTGCAATACATTAGTTTCTTTGTTTAAATAACAATCCCCTCAGCTTGTATTTAACGGAAACGAACCTAAGTTATCTAAATTTTAGTCTAGATAATTTTGACCTATTTCCGGCCAGACACTAATTAAAGTGAAAAAGAAATAAAATCTGTGCAAAGATATGTGAAGTGGTTGTATAAAAATTATAATGGAATGTTAAAAAACCCGTTAAAAATAAATTTAACGGGTTTTTTTGTGCAAATTAAAATAGCTTAATATTTCAATATATTTGCTAGGTTTTATCTAAATTTTTAATATTATTCCCCTCAGATAAATATTAAGGATCTAGATAAAATAGTAAAAACTATAATTTTTTCAGCTTTCTTATTCGTAATCATAGCACGTACTGAAATTTGTTAAAAAAACATCATTTTAATAACGCAACAAACATACAAATGAATTCTGAAGAAATTCTGAAGTTAACTCCAGAATTAAAAAATTAAAAAGGATCTTATCTTTTTATAAGATCCTTAATATAAACAAAAACAGCTTAATGTTTCGTTTATTTCTAGTATTTCCCCTTAATAATACCATTCCCCTCAAAATATATTATAAAGATTCAATACTAATTTTTTAATCGATATTTCAGCATTCATAGCAATGAATTTTGAACTTTCTGAAATAGTTATCAATTTTGATTAAAAAACAATAACAGGACAAATGTATGTACCATTTCTGAAGAGAATCTGAAGAATTATAATTTAAAATGTTAAAATTAGCATATTTAAAATAGCATTAGAAGTACAATGTTATATTGTGTTGATTTTCAGTATAAGAATGGTTTATTTTCCAATTATAATTATCGCAAACTTTTTTTACAATTGCCAAACCAAGACCAAATGAATTTGAAGCACTACTTTCTTTTTTAAATCGTACAAACAAAGCATCTGATTTTAATTGCAGTGGTTTGCCAGTATTGCTAAAACTAATAAATAGGTCGGTCGTTAAAATATCGATGTTGCCATTTTTTAAATTGTGCTTAATAGCATTACTCAATAAGTTTGAAATAACCATATCAAGCAACAAAGGGTTGGCTTCAATTTTGGCATTAAGTGTGAAATTTTTATTTATTGTTATCTTTTTATTTTCTATAAAATCTTCGTAAATTTCTAGGTGTTTATTTACAATGTCATTAATTAATATTGGCTCTTTTTCTTTAAATTGTCTATTCTCAATTTTTGATAATAATAATAGAGTTTTGTTTAGTTTAGATAGTCGTTGAACCGCCAAATAAATGGCCTTAATTTGTTGAATTTGATCTTGATCTAGGTTTTCACTTTGCATCAATTGCTCTGATTTAGACTGCATGATGGCCAATGGAGTTTGCATTTCATGTGAGGCGTTTTCTGTAAACTCTTTTAAATTATTAAAATCGGAGTTAATTTTATCCGTTAATTTTTTTAAGGAATCATTTAACTGTTGAAATTCATCAATATCGGTAGCTTGTAAGTGAATGGGCTGATTGCTTTCTACAGAGAAATTTTTTAAAATTTCAAGATTTTTATGAAATGGTAACCATGCATTTTTCATAATGATGGTATTTACATAATAAACCGTAATTATTAATAGCAAGACTACAATACCAACAGACAAGGTAATAATTAAAATAAAGTCTTGATTTTTTACCAAAGAGTCTCTGGTAATAATTTTATAGGTTTTATTATGTAATGATTCTATAGAGGTTAATTGGCGATATAATTCACGTTTCTCAACACCGTTAACCACACTATAAAACAAAGTGTCTTTATAATAAACGGTATCTTTAACCAAAGATGTACTAATATAATCATCTACTTCAAAAATAGGAAGTGGATAATCGTATTTTATTTTTTGAGCGATTAATTCTTTATAAAAAAGTAATCTCTCATCTTGTTTTTTAGTGATGATTCTTTTTAAAGTAACATAAATAATGGTACTAGAAATAATAAAAATAATTAATGAATAAATGATATAAGTACGCCTTGTCCTTTCAAATAACCTCATTATTCCCCAAATTTATAACCTAATCCATAAATGGTTTGTAAATAATCAGTAGCGCCATTTTCCTTTAACTTTTTTCTTAGATTTCTCATATGGGTATAGATAAAATCAAAATTATCTACCAAATCGATATTATCTCCCCAAAGGTGTTCTGCAATAGCCTCTTTGGTTAGAACTCTGTTTTTATTGGTGATAAAATACAGCAACAAATAATATTCTTTTTTAGTAAGATCAAGGGTTTTGTTATTGGCAGTAACTGTTATTGCCTCTGGATCAATTTCAATTTCGTTGAAAACAATATTTTTACTTCCGGCAAATTTTTTCCTTCTTATAAGTGAGTTCACTCTAGAGTTTAATTCGGCCAAATGAAACGGTTTAGTAATATAATCATCTGCTCCAAGATCTAAACCTTTTAATTTATCATCTAAAGAGTTTTTTGCGGAAACAATTAAGACGCCCATTTCTGGTGCCTTTTCTTTAATGAGATTTAAAAGATCTAGACCATTTCCATCAGGTAAATTAATATCTAAAATAACGATATCATATTTATAGGTAATTAATTTATCTTCAGCTTCAAAATATGATGCCGCCGATTCACATATAAATTCTTCCTTTTGTAAATACTCCAGAGTAGTATTTAATAATTCAATTTCGTCTTCTACAATTAGAATCTTCATAATAACATTGATTTTAGAGAAACAAAAATAACGTTTTTTATTATAATCAAAAAGCTTTGTAAAACACAGCATTTCGTTTAATCTTGAGTTACGAATTTTGATTTATAAATTAAATATATGAATATTAGAAAGTTATCACAATTTCACATTGTTGTATAACTTGCTATAAATTAATCCTATAAAAAACAAATCGGACTATTATAAACAATAAAACTGTAAATATTTATAAAGAAAATATTTTGAATTCAAACAGATAAGTTTTTTAATAAAATAAATTAGATAATCTAACGTTATTATTATCCACTAATCAATTAAATAAATTTTCTGCTATGAAAAAGTTATTTTTGACTCTTGGTATTTTAATTGTGTTTGTCTTTCAAAATCAATTATATGCCCAGAAATTTGATCATTTAGATCAAGCACCTATCGATATTGCTTATTTACGCAAAAACAATAGTTCAAAACCAATGGTTAAAGTCGTTTATGGGCGACCTATAAAAATTGATGATACTGTATTTGGAAGTCAAGTACCATATGGAGAAATATGGAGAACAGGTTCAAATGAAGCCACAGAAATAAAGTTTTATAAGGATATGAAATTTGGCAATAAACTTGTAAAAGCGGGTACTTATATTTTACATACTATTCCTGGTGAAAAAGAATGGACCATCATATTAAATAGTAATACAGATACATGGGGATCTTTTTTTTACGATGCATCTAAAGATGTAGTTCGAATTAAAGTACCAATTAAACAAGCGAAAGAATTGGATGTTTTTTCTATTGCATTTAGAAAGAATTTTAATAACACTTATATGGTTTTGGCTTGGGACTCCACACAAATTGATATTCCTCTTGCAACGCAAGGTGACATATTAGCTGAACTTTAATATCATAACAAAATAGTTTGGTATCAACCTTGCTCTTTTAAACACTTATTCATGAAAAAAATATATTTAAAATCGATTTTTGTATTTGCTATTCTTTATTTTTTTAGTGTACAAAGTAAAGCTCAGGATTTTAAAGAGTTGGATAAAAGTCCGCATGATATTGTATACTTCAGAACCAATAAAATATCACCACCAATAATAAAAGTTTTATATGGTAGGCCTCAAAAAAGAGGCAGAAAAATATTTGGTGAATTAATTCCTTATGATAAAATTTGGAGGGTTGGAGCTGATGAAGCAACGGAAATAAAATTTTATAAAGATGTTGTTTTTGGAGGTGAGCAAGTAAAAGCAGGAACTTATGTTTTGTACGCAATTCCACGTGAAAAAGAATGGACATTGATTTTAAATTCAAATTTAGACGTGTGGGGTACTTATGAGTATCAAGAAAAGTATGATGTTGCTAGAGTTAAGGCCAAAGTTAGTTTTTCTGAGCCTGTTGAGTCATTTTCAATTGGCTTTAAGGAAAAGAAAAAACATGTAAATATGATTTTTGGTTGGGATCACACTAGGGTTACAATACCTATTAAAATATCAAATTAATTTACTTTTTCACCTGCAATATAAGTTGTTAAAACTTTTACTTCTGGGACTTTTTCTATATCAATTTCCATAATATTTTCATTTAATACTATAAAATCTGCCATTTTACCTATTTCGATACTCCCTTTTTCTTCTTCTTCAAAATTAGCGTATGCTGCCCAAATTGTCATTCCTTTTAATGTTTCCTCTCTGGTAAGTCCGTTTTCCATTTGAAAACCACCTTCTGGATAACCACTTGTGTCTTTTCTGGCAACAGCAGCATAAAAGGTTAGCATTGGGTTTGCTTTTTCTACTGGAAAATCGGTTCCTAATGTTATTTTTTTATTGATTTTTAAAAGTTTTTTATACGCATATGAACCTTTAATTCGTTCGCTGCCCAACCTATCTTCTGCCCAATACATATCACTAGTAGCATGTGTGGGTTGGATGGAAGGTATGATTTCTGTAAAATAATCAAAATCATCTGGAGAAATTACTTGCGCATGTTCTATTCTCCACCGTCTATTGGTTTGGCTTTTTAATACCTTGGCATAGGTTTTTAATACAAAAGCATTTGCCGAATCGCCAATAGCATGCGTATTCATTTGAAAATTGGAGTTAGCAATGCGATAAGCAATTTTTATCAAGGTATCAATTGGCGTTACCATGGTTCCAAAATGGTCTTCTCTATCACTATATGGTGCTTTTAATGTTGCACCTCTAGAGCCAAGGGCACCATCAGCATAAACTTTAAAGGATCGAACATGCAAGCGCTCTGATTTGAAAATGCCTTTCTGTAAATAATGATCTAGGTTTTTTTTACTGGCAGATACCATGGCATAAACCCTTATTTTTAAGTCACCTGTCAAATGCAAACTATCCATTAAATCAATAATTTCAATATCTAGACCAGCATCATCTACTGTTGTGAGTCCCAGTTTTATACAATAAGAATCTGCATCTTTTAAGGCTTGAATTGCATCTTTTTTTGAGGTTTTCGGAATTATATTGTCAACCAAACCCATTGCGTTATCTATCAAAACACCAGTAATTTTACTATTTTCTTTTATGATTTCTCCTCCGGTAACTTCTGTATTTTCATTTATTCCTGCCAAATCTAGAGCAGCTTGATTCACTAACATTGCATGTCCATCAATTCTTCTAACCGCAACTGGAGTTTTAGGAAAAAGTTTGTCTAATTTTTCTTTCGTAGGATACTCTTTTACTTGCCAATCATTTTGATCCCATCCTCTACCTAAAATAAAATCATTGTTTTTTTTCTTTTGAAATGCAATAATTCTCTCAATAACCTCATCAAAACTCTTTGTGTCCGATAAATCAACTTTTTGCATGGAAGAGCCTAAGCCATAAAAATGACAATGCCCATCAATTAAACCAGGAACTATCGTTTTTCCTTCTAAATTGATTATCGTTTTTGATTTAAATTGGCTATTGACCTCCTTAGATGTACCTACCGCAATAAACTTTCCATTACTTATGGCAAAAGATTGTGCCATATCAAAATTTTCATTAACGGTGTAAATATTGGCATTGGTAACTATAAAGTCAACATTTTGTTTTGAAGTACACGATAGGATGACAAAACTAATTGCCAAGTATAAGAGGGGTTTATACATGAGATTAAGCTATTTTATAAAAAAAGTTAAATGTAAATATATAAATAATTTTGCTAAATAATTTAGCCATCTCCTGTTTTTTTAGTTGAACAATAAATTAATTTGCCCGCTGTGATCCAGAGGAGGTGTTTTTAATATTTTCCATCTGCTTTTAGTGGGCATCAACAAGATAGAAACTATTTTTGAGATTTTATAATAT
>JAKITQ010000012.1 GCA_021647985.1 Flavobacteriaceae bacterium
AAAAATATTTATGTATTTTTGTCGAATTCTTTTGGATTTGGAGGAACCAACTCCGTAATTATTGTGAAAAAAATAAAAAGATAGTATATAGAAATGGAGAAAAATTTTATAATTAATAAAATTAATGATTTTTTAATAGATGAATTTGAGGTAGAAGCTGAAGAGTTAAAGCCAGAAGCAAATTTAAAAGAAACATTAGAGTTAGACAGTTTAGATTTTGTTGATCTAGTGGTGTCGGTAGAGTCTAATTTTGATGTAAAATTGGTAGCTGATGACTTTGTTAGTATCATTACATTGAAAGATTTCTATGATTTTATTGATCATAAATTGAATTAAATTACTTTTAATGTCGCAATGGGATGGCAAATCGAGAGGAGCGGTTCTTGGCTATAAAATATTTATTTTTTTAATAAAAAATGTAGGTCTAAGAGCAGCATACTTTTTGCTTTACTTTGTAGCATTTTACTTTCTGTTATTTTCTTGGCAAGGAACCAAAGCAAGTTTTTATTATTTTCATAATCGTTTGGGCTTTTCTACGCTTAGAAGTATAGGAAAGATTTATAAAAGCTATTTTGTATTTGGGCAAACGATTATCGATAAAATTGTTATTTCTTCTGGAATTAAAAATAAGTTCACCTATGAGCATGACGGAGGAGAGGCTATCGTTCAATTGTTAAAAGAAAAAAAAGGAGGAATTTTAATTAGTGCCCATGTAGGTAATTTTGAAATTGCAGATTACTTTTTTAATGAGTTAGAAAATAGCTCGCAAATCAACCTTGTTGCTACAGACAGAGAGCATCGTGCCATTAAAGAGTATCTGGAAAGTATGTCTTTGAAAAACAATTTGAAATTTATTGTTGTTAATGAAGATTTATCTCATATTTTTGAAATCAATAATGCATTGAGTAATAATGAACTGGTATGTTTTACCGGTGACAGATATTTTGAAGGGAATAAGGTTTTAACTGAGACCTTACTGGGTAAAAAAGCGAAGTTTCCGGCAGGAACTTTTCTGTTAGGATCAAGAATAAATGTACCGGTTTTGTTTGTATATGTAATGAAAGAAACAAGCAAACATTACCATTTATATACGCGTAAAGCCAATTTTAAAAATAGAGATGCACAAGACCTTTTAAAAAGTTATACGAAAAGTGTAGAGTGGATTTTGAAAAAATATCCATATCAATGGTTTAATTATTTTGATTTTTGGAATGATATAAAATAGAATAGATTTGAAAAATGTTTTAGTAGTTTACTACACCCAGTCGGGACAGTTATTAGATATTGCAAAAAATATTACCAACGAGTTAGCATCATCAGAAGATGTAAATCTTAGCTTTTACGAAATTAAGCTCAAAGAAAATTTTCCATTTCCATGGGATAAATCTACTTTTTATGATGCGTTTCCAGAATCCTTTATACAGATTCCTGCAGACTTAACCGATTTAAATAACCCTTTGCTAAAGCAAAAATATGATTTAGTTGTTGTGGCATACCAGATTTGGTATTTATCTCCTGCAGTTCCAATAAACTCTTTCCTAAAAAATAAAGTTGCTAAACAATTGTTAGCAAATACGCCTGTGCTAACAGTTATTGGCTGTAGAAATATGTGGGTAATGGCACAAGAAAAAATGAAGAAATTGCTTGTAGATAATGGAGCAAATCTTGTTGGGCACATTTCATTATTTGACAGACATCCAAATCATATAAGTGTTATTACCATATTTGATTGGGCTTTTTCGGGTGTTAAAAAAAGAATTTTAGGTATTTTTCCTAAACCGGGAGTATCTGATAAAGATATTGAAAACTCTAAAAGATTTAGTAATGATATATTACAGACGGTACAGTCGAATAAATATACAGACCTGCAAGATAAATTATTAAATAAAGGTGCTGTAGTAATCAAGCCTTTTTTAATTGTAACAGATAAAAGAGCACAGATTATTTTTGATAAATGGTCTTCTTTTGTGTATAAAAAGGGTAAGGCAAAAGATCCGAAAAGGCAATTTAGGTTACAGATGTTTAGTTATTATTTAATGTTTGCAATTTGGATTATTGCTCCTTTGGTTTTTATTGTATATTTGTTCACTTTTCCCTTTACGATGGCTAAAAGGAAGAAGGAAAAATATTATTACTCACATACCAAATTAAAATAGATTGTATAAAATGTCGGACGTTTATATCAATAGAATTTCCAAGACTTTACCAAACAATCCAGTTTCGAATGATGAAATGGAAGATATCTTAGGATATATAGATGGGAAAAAATCAAAGGCAAGAGCACTTATTCTTCGTAGCAATAAGATCAAAACGAGATACTACTGTTTGGATGAAAACAGAAATATAACACATACAAATGCACAATTAACAAAAGAAGCAATTGATGAATTATTTGATGCAGAATTCACAGAAGAAGATGTAGAGGTTTTATCATGTGGAACAACTACTCCAGACCAATTATTACCTTCGCATGCGGTAATGGTACATGGTCTGTTTGATAAGAGAAGTTATGAATTAAATTCAGCTTCCGGGATTTGTACATCAGGTATGAATGCATTAAAATTTGGTTTTTTATCTGTAAAATCAGGAAGCACCAATAATGCAGTGTGTGCTGCTTCTGAAAGGTTTTCAACATGGATGCTTGCTGAAAAGTTTGATAATGAAGTTGAAAATTTAAAATTCTTACAAGAAAAACCAATTATAGCCTTTAAAAAGGAATTTTTAAGATGGATGTTGTCTGACGGTTCTTCGGCAATGCTTTTGGAAAATAAACCAAAAGGTAAAATGTCGTTAAAAATTGAATGGATGGAAGCATTTTCTTATGCACACGAATTAGATACTTGTATGTATGCCGGTGGTGACAAACAGGAAGACGGTTCTATCAAACCATGGAATGAATATACGCCTGAAGAATGGCTTACTAAATCTGTTTTCTCATTAAAACAAGATGTTAAATTACTAGACGCTAATATTTTACAAAAAGGTGTTCTTAGCATGGCTGAAGCCTTAAAAAAGCATAAAGTTGACCCTTCTACTATTAATCATTTTTTACCACATATTTCTTCCTTTTATTTTAAAGATGGTTTAAAAGAACAAATGGATGAAAAAGGTATTAATGTACCTGCTGATAGTTGGTTTTTAAACTTAGACAGCGTTGGAAATATAGGATCAGCTTCTATTTATATTATGTTAGAAGAGTTATTTCATTCAAGTAAATTAAAAAAAGGAGATTCTATATTTCTATGTGTTCCAGAGAGTGGTAGGTTTTCTTATGCTTACGCACTTTTAACAGTTTGTTAAATTTTTTATAGAATGATTGTTGATAGTGATAAAGTAAAAAAATTAATTCCTCAAAAAGAGCCGTTTGTAATGGTTGATGAATTATTAACTTATACAGAAGAGCATTTAAAATCTCGATTTAGAGTTGCATCCAATAATATTTTTGTTGAAGATAATCACTTTGTAGAATCAGGAATTATTGAACACATGGCACAGTCGGTAGCTTTACATACTGGTTACCACTTTTTTTTGAAGAATAAACCTGCGCCTATTGGTTACATTGGATCCATTAAAAGTGTGATAATTAACAGATTGCCAAAAACAGGAGAATCTTTAGAAACTAAAGTTGATATTATTCAAGAATTTATGGGAGTAACTTTGGTAAATATTGAGGTTTTCTGTAAAAATGAAATCATCGCTAAAAGTCAAATGAAAACGGTATTGGCAAAATAAATAAATGGGTACGCTAAACAAAAATATTGATATAAGAAAATACTTACCACATAGAAAATCTATGTTAATGGTTGATGCGTTAAAAACATTGACAATAGATTTTGTTAAAACAGAATTTTTAATAAAACAAAACAACATTTTTTTAAAAAATGATACTTTTATTGAATCGGGTTTGGTAGAGAATATAGCCCAAACATGCTCAATAATTGCAGGTAGTTCTTATTTTAATGATGGAGATGAAAGAAAAGAAAACAAATCAGAAGTTATAGGTTATATTACCACAATAAAAACTGTTAATATTTATAACTTACCCAAAATAAATGACCTTCTTATTTCAAATGGAAAAATGATTTCAAGATTTGATTTTGAAAATTATTTAACTTGTACTATGCAAGGTGAAATATGGTGTAATGATAAATTGATGTTAGACTGTTTATTGAACTTGTTTATTAAAGACATAAGTCATGAAAGAAAATGAAGTCCCTCAAGATAAGAGTCACCTTGCTTCTGCAAAAATGAATGAACTCTGTTATGTGGTAGATAAAAATGGTAATTATTCAACAAAACAAAGTTCAGGATGGGCTCCAAAAACTCTAGCACTTGATAAATCACTAGAGTTAATAGATGAACGTGTTAAAGAAATAAAGCAAAAGGTAATAAATAATGAACTTAGTCCGATAGCATACTATATGGAATTGAATCGAATGGATCTTTCTGTTTTAGCAGCGTATTTTGGTAAATGGAAATGGATTGTAAAAAGACATTTTAATCCTTCTAAATTTGATAAACTCACTTCAAAATCGTTAAAAAAATATGCAGATATTTTTAATATTAGTATGGATGAATTAAAAGAGATTTCGAAATAAAATGAAAATTGATTTTAAACATAAACAAACCGCTCATTGCGAAAATGGTGTTATTTCAAATTTGTTAACACATAATGGATTAAAAATTAGTGAACCCTTAGCATTTGGATTAGGTTCAGGAATATTTTTTGTGTACTTACCATTTATAAAAGTAAATTTTGCACCAGCACTTAGTTTTAGACCGCAACCAGGGCTAATTTTTAAACGTATGACGAAACGTTTGGGGATTAAAATTAAAAGGCAAAAGTTTAAGAATCCAGAATCTGCAAAAAACACTTTGGATAAAATGCTTGCCAATAATATCCCTGTAGGATTACAAGTTGGAGTTTTTAATCTCACCTATTTTCCAGACGAATACCGTTTCCATTTTAATGCACATAACTTAGTTGTTTATGGTAAGGAAGGTGATACTTATTTAATAAGTGATCCTGTAATGGAAAATACAACAATACTTACTTCAAAAGAATTAGAAACTGTAAGGTTTGCAAAAGGGGTTTATGCACCCAAAGGGCAAATTTATTATCCAGTTGAAATACCAAAAGAAATTGATTTTGAAAGTGCGATTAAAAAAGCAATTAAGGCAACTTGCAGAGATATGTTAGCTCCTGTACCAATAGTTGGAGTAAAAGGTATGCGGATGGTTGCAAAGTCAATAAAAAAATGGCCTAAAAAAATTGGCATAAAAAAGACCAATCATTATTTAGGACAAATTGTAAGAATGCAGGAAGAGATAGGTACTGGTGGGGGAGGTTTTAGATTTATGTACGGTGCTTTTTTACAAGAAGCTTCAGAAATTTTAAAAAATAATGAATTAAAAAAACTTTCAAAAGAAATAACAGATATTGGTGATTTGTGGCGTGATTTTGCTTTAGATGCATCGCGTTTGTATAAAAATAGAAGTAATGAATTTGATGGATATAATAAAGTCGCAGATAAATTATTTCATATAGCTAATATGGAAGAAGTATTTTACAAAAAATTAAAAAAAGCTATTGCCTAGATGAGTAAAGCATTAATCCATATCAATCAATTGGCGAAAAAGTATAAGGACTCTGATTATTTTGCAGTGAATCCGTTGAGGTTGTCTATTCAAAAAAATGAAATATTTGGGTTAATAGGGCCAAACGGAGCTGGTAAAACAACGCTTATTTCTATGCTTTGCGGTTTGGTAAAACCTACTGCTGGCACTATAGAAATTAAAGAGTTAAATTATAGAAAAAACAAAAATAAAATTCAAAATATAATTGGAGTTGTACCGCAAGAATACGCTTTGTATCCTACCTTGACTGCATTTGAAAACTTGATGTATTTTGGAGCGATGTACGGTTTGAAAGGAGAGAATTTCAAAAATAAAATTAAAGAATCATTAAAAAGATTAGGATTAACACGCTTTACAAATAAAAAAATAAAAACTTTTTCAGGAGGTATGAAGCGACGTGTTAATTTAATTGCAGGAACTTTACATAACCCAGAAATATTATTTTTAGACGAACCAACTGTTGGTGTTGATGTACAATCAAAAAATGTAATTATTCAACATTTAAAACAATTAAATAAAGAAGGATCGACAATTGTTTACACTTCGCATCACATGTTGGAAGCAGAAGATTTTTGTACAGATGTAGCAATTATTGATGATGGAAATATTATAGCGAGAGGGCATCCAACAGAATTGATTAAATCCGTTAAAATGGCATCTAATTTAGAAGAGGTATATCTAAATTTGACAGGGGGAGAATTAAGAGATTATGCATAAGTTATGGCAATCAACATATAAAGAATTTTTACTCTTAAAAAGAGATATAGGGGGCTTAGTCATACTTTTTGTGATGCCATTAATTCTCGTTATAACTGTAACACTAATTCAAGAAAACACATCGCAACATATATTTAATTCAAAGATTAATATTTTGCTAATTGATAATGATGTAGATGCGTTATCAAAAACTATTATTTCAAATTTAGCCAATAGTAATTCATTTGAAGTTGTTACAGAAATTGACGGGAAACATATTACTGAAGAGCAGGTAAATGATTTGGTTTTGAGTAGTAAATATAAGTTTGCAATAATTATCCCTAAAGACTTAACGAAGAACTTAAGTGCCAAAGTATCGCAAAATGTTTCAAAAATATTAGAAGAATTTGAAATTTCAGAAAATGAGATAATTGAAAATAAAGTAATAGAACCACAGCAAATTAAATTGTATTTTGACCCTACAATTCAATTATCGTTTAGAAATGGAATAAAAAATGCCATAGATAATATGATTTCTAAAATTGAAACACAATCTATTTACAAGGCATTTAAAGACGAGTTAGAAATAGATAAAGATGTTTTTAAGAATGAAAAATTTATTACTTTTTTAGAAATAAACCCACAAAAAAACAACAAAGAGATCAAACCTAATTCAGTACAACACAATGTTCCTGCATGGGCTTTATTTGCCATATTTTTTATCATCGTACCGCTTTCAATAAATATTGTAAATGAAAAAAATCAAGGAACATTTGTGCGATTAAAAACTAATCCTATTTCTTATGCTACAATTTTAGGAGGTAAAGTTATTATTTATTTAATAGTTTGTTTGATCCAATTTACCTTAATGTTATTGGTTGGCCTTTATTTATTCCCTAATTTAGGGCTTCCAAATTTTGATGTAAATGGTAGTTATTTTTTATTATTTTTAGTGGCTATATTTTCTGGTTTAGCTGCAATTGGTATCGGAATATTAATCGGCACAATTGCAAGTACACATGAGCAGTCTGCACCATTTGGAGCTACATTGGTAGTGATTTTAGCCGCAATTGGCGGGGTGTGGATTCCTGTATTTGCTATGCCTAATGTAATGCAGTTAATTGCGAAAATTTCGCCAATGAATTGGGGATTGAATTGTTTTTATGATGTTATAATTCGCGATAACAGTTTTATAGAAATTTTACCTAAAATTTTATTGATGGGAATATTTTTTATTGTGATAACTGCTATTGCAATAAATTACGATAAAGCTAAAAACACGATGTAGAGATGGAGTTAAAGAAGCTTACCAATATTAGAATTAGATTCAATGAAACAGATCCGTTAGGAATTGTTTGGCACGGAAACTACATTGCTTATTTTGAAGATGGGAGAGAAGATTTTTGTAACAAACACGGTATTTCATATATAGATGCAAAAGCAAATGGTTTTGCAACACCAATAGTCGAATCTATTTGCAAACATAAATTGCCATTAAAATATGGTGATATTGCAACAATTGAAACGACTTATGTTGACACACCTGCAAATAAAATGATTTTCACATATATTATTTATAACCCTAAAGGGGAAGTGGTTTGTACAGGTAAAACAACACAGGTTTTTATTACTGATAAAGGAGATTTGGTGTTAAATATTCCTGAATTTTTTGCAGCATGGAAAAAAAAGGTTGGATTATTATAATAGAATAAATGAGAGAAGTTTATATTACAAATCATCATGTTATTAGCGCTTTGGGTTTTGATAGTGCTTCTAATTATAAAAGCTTATTAGAAGGTAAATCAGGTATTAAAAAACATATAAGAAAAAATGGTGATTCATATTATAGCTCTCATGTTGATAAAAATAAAGTTGATGAGGCTTTTTTAAAAATTGAAGATAAAGAAAAGTATACTGTACTTGAAAAAATGATGATTTTAACCATAAATCATGTATTAAAAGAATCTAATTTAAAAATTACAGATAAAACAGGTTTGATTATAGCGTCTACCAAAGGGAATGTAGAAGCTTTATCTCCAGATTCGGAGTTTTATAAGTTGAAAAATAAAGCATATTTACCTCAATTGGGTAAACAAATACAAGTTTTTTTTAGTTTTAAAAATGAGCCTGTAATTTTATCAAATGCTTGTGTGTCGGGTGCTTTAGCTTTGGTGGTTGCAAAGCGATTGATTCAATCTAATTTGTATGATGATATTGTTGTAGTTGGTGGAGATTTGGTTTCTGAATTTATTTTATCAGGTTTTACATCATTTCAAGCAATAAGTGACAAACCATGTAAGCCGTTTTCAAAAAACAGAACTGGAATTACATTAGGCGAAGCAGTAGCAAGTGCATTGGTTACTTCAGATGAAAAAAGTACTTATAAAAATAGGGTTCAAATTATTGGAGGAGCTTCTTGTAATGATGCAAACCATATTTCTGGTCCATCACGAACAGGTGAAGGTTTATTTTTAAGTGTAAAATCAGCTTTGGAAGAAGCTAATATTGAAGCTGCCGAATTGGATTATATTTCTGCGCATGGTACAGCGACTAATTATAATGATGAAATGGAATCGATTGCTTTTAGTAGATTAAATATGTTAGATATCCCCCTAAATAGTTTAAAAGGGTATTATGGGCATACCTTAGGAGCCTCGGGACTTTTGGAGATCATAATGGGTATTGAAGCTTTAAATAGCAACACATTAATTGCTTCAAAAGGTTTTGATGAATTGGGTGTTACACATCCTGTAAAGGTTATAAAAAAAACGACTCAAAAAGAGTTGCATATGTTTTTAAAAACAGCATCAGGATTTGGTGGTTGTAATACTGCTGTGATTTTAAAAAAAGTACAAAACTATTGATAAGATATAATTAATTTGAATTCAGATTCTATAAATTTGTTTTAAGAATTGAAAATGACAATACCAATGAAAAATAAAACAATACGAGCAGTAGATGCACTGCAAGAAGCTCAAAAAATTGCTTTTGCTCCTTTTTTGTTTCAAGCAGTAGTTTCACTAAGAAAATTAGGTATTTTTGATCTTATCTTTGAAAAAAGAATAATCGGAGGCGTTACTATTAATGAAATAGCTAAAGCGTTATCATTGACATCTTATGGAGTAGGAGTTTTATTGGAAATAGTTGAAAGTTCAAATATTGTTGTTAAAGATAAGACCGATAAATATGAATTAACTAAAATCGGATATTTTCTAAACTATAATGAAACTGCAAATGTGAATATAAATTTCGCAAATGAGATATGTTATAAAGGGCTTTTTCATTTAAGTGATTCGATTAAAAATAGTAAACCAGAAGGATTAAAAGAGTTAGGAAACTGGAACACTATCTATGAAGGCTTATCAACACTTGACCCAAAAATAAAAGATGCTTGGTTTCAATTTGATCACCACTATTCTGATTACGCTTTTCAAGAAGCATTAAAAATTGTCTTTGAAAAGCAGCCAAAAGTTATTTTTGATATTGGTGGAAATACTGGAAAGTTTGCAATTAGTTGTTGTAATAAAGATAAAAATGTAACTGTAAAAATTCATGACTTACCAGGTCAATTAAATGTAGCTTTGGCCAATGCTAAAACTAATGGTTTTGAAGATAGAATTTCAGGTTATCCAATTGATTGGTTGTCTGAAAATATAAAAATCACAAAAGGAGCTGATATTATTTGGTTAAGTCAGTTTTTAGATTGTTTTTCAGAAGATGAAATCGTAAAAATATTAAAAATCTGTGTTGCATCTATGGATGAAAATACAGAGTTGTTTATTATGGAAACTTTTACAGATAGACAGAAATTTGATAATGCTAAATTTATTCTTGAGGCTACATCACTATATTTTACAGCAATAGCGAATGGAAACAGTAAAATGTATAGCGCAGAAGTAATGATTGATTTGATTAATAAATCAGGACTTATGATTAAAAAAGAGATTAATCCAGTAGGAGAAAATCATACTATTTTGGTTTGTAGGAAAAAATAAGATTGTTGTATAAAAACTTTTACATACAAAGCTATTGCTATATAAGAAATAACCAACTTTGGTTAGATGGAGAAGTTGTATTTGATGGCAAGCAAAGTGATAATCTTAATTTTTTTTTAAAAAGTGCTTATAGAAACTTGGAAATAAAATATTCTAAATTTTTTAAAATGGATAATTTAAGTAAAATTTCATTTTTAGCTGCTGAAACTATTTTTAAAAATATTATTTTAGAAAATAAAAATACTGCCATAGTGTTTTCAAATAAAGCTGCAAGTTTAGAGACAGATAGAAAGTTTCAAGACTCCATAAGTAATGTAGATAATTTTTATCCTAGTCCAGCTGTATTTGTATATACATTACCAAATATAGGAATTGGTGAGATTAGTATTCGACATAATTTAAAAAGTGAAAGTGCATTTTTTATTTTTGAGAATTATAATGCAAACTTTCATCAAAATTATGAAAATGAATTATTGCAAAACACCAATTTAGAATCAGTTTTAGGGGGTTGGGTTAATGTTGATGGTGATAATTACGATGCATTTGTATATTTGGTTTCAAAAAAGGGAAATGTGAAACACACAAAAGAAAATCTATTAAAATTATATAAAGGTTAATAAAAATGAAGAATTTAAAAAAAGAGTTAAAAGAAAAAATTATTGAGAATTTAAACTTAGAGGATCTTGAAGTTTCAGATATTGGTGATGATGATATTTTATTTGGAGATGGATTGGGTTTAGATTCAATAGATGCATTAGAGTTAATAGTTATTCTTGATAAAGATTACGGAATTAAATTAACAGATCCTAAACAAGGAAAATCAATATTCCAGTCTATCAATACCATGGCAAAATACATATCTGAAAATAGAAGTTAAAATGAGTAAAGGTGTTGCTATTACGGGTATGGGAATAATTTCTTCAATTGGGAATACGGTTGAAGAGAATTTACAATCTTTAATAGATAAAAAACCAGGAATTTCGAAAATTAAAAAAATAGATACTATTCATAAAGATGTAATAAGAGTTGGTGAGATTGATATGGATAATGTAGAATTAGGACACCTTTTAAACTTATCAGAAAATAATAATTATTCACGAACCGCACTCTTGGCAGAAATTGCAGCCAAAGAAGCGATAAAAAATGCCAATATAAAAAACATCAATCAATATAAAACCGGATTCATATCAGCAACAAGTGTTGGAGGTATGGATATGACTGAAAAGTATTATTATTCTTACTTTGATGCAAAAGAAAAAAGAAAATATATAGATGCACATTCTTTAGGAAATGGAACTTCAAAAATTGCCAAAAAACTTGGTATTAATGGTTTTGTAACAACAATTAGTACAGCTTGCTCTTCGGCTACTAATGCGATTATGTTAGGAGCAAGAATGATAAAAAGCGGAAAATTAGATAGAGTAATTGTTGGTGGTGCAGATTGTTTATCAAAATTCACAATAAATGGATTTAAAACTTTAATGATATTGTCTGAAGTCGATTGTAAACCTTTTGATGAAAATAGAACAGGATTAAATTTAGGGGAAGCAGCAGCTTTTTTAGTATTAGAATCCGATGAAATAGTTAAGAGTGAAAGTAAAAATATTTTAGCTTATGTTTCTGGTTATGCCAATGCAAATGATGCCTTTCACCAAACTGCTTCTTCAGAAAATGGTGATGGGGCAACTTTGGCTATGAAAAAAGCATTAGAGCTTGCTAATTTATCACCTAATGAGATTGACTATATCAATGCACACGGTACGGCAACTCCCAATAATGATAGCTCAGAAAGCAAAGCTATATTGAGGGTTTTTGAGAATAATGTACCAAATTTTAGTTCTACCAAAGGATATACAGGTCATACTCTAGCTGCTGCAGGAGCAATTGAAGCCGTTTATTCTGTACTTGCTTTGCAAAATAATTTAGTATTTCCTAATTTAAATTTTGAAATACCCATTGTCGCAACTAATTTAACTCCGGTAACGGAAGTTTTAAGGAAGGATATAAATCATGTTTTGTCAAATTCTTTTGGGTTTGGAGGTAATTGTTCTACATTAATTTTTTCAAAAGAATCTTGATGAAAAATTATTATATAAACGGAATAGGATGTGTCTCTGCCCAAGAGACTTTTAAAAACGATTTTTCTTTTGATGACTGTAATGAATTAAAGAAAAATATAGTTACTGCACATAAACCAGATTACAAGAGTTATATCAAACCAGCCTTAATAAGACGAATGTCAAACGGGGTTAAAATGGGTGTTGTTGCATCGTCTATTGCTTTAAAAGAAGTTTCTATTTCTGAACCAAAATCAATTATTACAGGATCGGGTATGGGATGTTTAAAAGATTCTGAATTTTTTTTAGAGAATGTTATAAATAATAAAGAACAATATTTAACACCAACTTCATTTATACAATCTACACATAATACCGTTGGTGCACAAATTGCATTGGGTTTATCTTGTAAATCTTACAATGTTACCTATGTGCATAATGCCACTTCGTTTGAATCTTCTTTGATGGATGCCATGATGACCATTGATGAAGGTGTAGAACCTGTTTTGGTTGGTGGAGTTGATGAAATCGGACCTCATACTACAGCGCTTTATAAGTTGGTAGATCATGTTAAAAAAGAAGAAGATCTTAAAGAAGGTATCTTAAAATCTAATTCAAAAGGAGCAGTTTTTAGTGAAGGTGCTCAATATTTTGTAGTAGAAAATATTAAGAAAACTAATTCATATGCACAATTAATAGATGTTGTTATTTATGATAACTTGAAAGAAAGTGAAGTTGAAAATAGAGCACAGCAATTTTTGAAAGACAACGACCTTCAAGTAGCCGATATGGATATAATAATTTTTGGTAATAACGGAGATGTAGATTTTGATGTTTATTACGAAAAGTTACAGAATAATATTTTTAAAAACACGCAACAATTGTATTATAAACACCTTACAGGAGAATATAATACCGTATCAGCTTTTGGGCTATGGACAGCCTGTAAATTGATTAAATCTCAAAGTATTCCTAAAATTTTAAAGTTGAATAATAAAGAAGTTACTTCAATTAAGAATATTTTACTTTATAATCAATATCAAGGTAAAAGCCATAGTTTTACATTATTAAAAAAATGTTAAAATTTAAAACTGTAAATATTATTTCTATAACAGTTTTTGTAGTTTTCTTATTTTTAAGAATAAACAATAGTATTTCTAATTGGTGGTTGATTTTTATTTTACTTGTTTGGTTGATATTAACAATAATTGGATCTTTTCATATTCGATGGAATTACTTTTTAAAAGCAAAACATAGAAACCATCTGATAAAAGATAAAGTTATCGCCTTAACATTTGATGATGGTCCTAACCCAGAGTATACTTTGAAAGTATTGATTTCATTAAAAAAACATCATGCAAAAGCTACTTTTTTTTGCATTGGTAAGCATGTAAAAAGCAATCCTGAAATTTTGAGAGAGATTGTAAGTGAAGGCCATTTGGTAGGAAATCACTCCTATAATCATCAAAAATCATTTGGTTTTTTAAGCTCAAAAAAAGTTATTGAAGAATTGAAAAAAACTAATAAAATAATAGAACAAACTATAGGCTTTAAAGCTATTTTTTTTCGCCCTCCCTTTGGCGTTGTAAATCCAAATATATCTAAGGCAGTCAAAAAATTGAAGTTACATGTTTTTGGCTGGAGCATAAGATCGTATGATACGGTAGCAAAAAATCCAGAAAAGGTTTATCAAAAAATTATTGCAAAAGTTAAAAAAGGAGATGTTATTTTAATGCACGACTCTAGTGCATTGAGTATTGATGTTTTAGAAAAAGTATTGGTTTATTTTGATAAAAATAATTTTAAAACAATTACATTAGATAAGTTGTTTAATATGAAAGCGTATGAATAAGTATTTATTTTTTATGGTGTCTTTTTTTGTTTTAAATACACAAAATTGTATTTCTCAAGAAAATAAAATGTCAAATGAAGAAGCGAGTCAATTGAGAACAAATATTATAGAAAAATCAAAAAAAACAGTAACTATTGTAAGTGAATTTGAGCAATTTAAACATTTAGATTTTTTATCAAATGATATAAAATCAAGTGGAAACCTAGTGTTTAAATCTCCCAATCTTATAAAATGGGAATATCTTATACCTTTTAATTATAGCGTGGTTTTTAAAAACGACAAACTATTTATTAATGATGAAGGTGTTAAAAGTAAGATAGACTTGAGCTCAAATAAAACTTTTAAATCACTTAATAATTTAATTATAAAAAGTGTAAGAGGAGATATGTTTGATGATAAATTATTTGATATGCAATATTTTGAAATTAAAAAAAAGTATATTATAAAATTTATTCCAAAGGAGAATACATTAAAATCAATGATTCGTGTTTTTATACTTTCTTTTGATAAAAACTCTTTAAATGTTATTGAAAT
Source organism: Flavobacteriaceae bacterium (assembly GCA_021647985.1). Lineage (GTDB taxonomy): Bacteria > Bacteroidota > Bacteroidia > Flavobacteriales > Flavobacteriaceae > Lutimonas. The sequence continues at coordinate 14,772 of JAKITQ010000012.1, forward strand.
TAAGATGCAAGAAAATGCAGAAGACTATACCTTATTAAAATTTATAAACCAAAAAATAAACACAATAGTGAGTGATGAGGTTTTTTCAAATTAGTTTATTGTTCTTTATTTTAGTTTCATGTAGTTTGCCTACAACTAGGGGTTTACTTGAAAAACCGGTTGAAAGGCAATACACATGGAATAATTATTTTTCTAATGAAAAGATAGATTATTTGTATAAAGCTAAAATTAATATTTACAATAAAAATTTTGGAGGGATATTAATTATTAAAAAAATTAAAGATAACCATCATAGAATAGTTTTTACAACTGAAATGGGTAGTAAAATATTTGATTTTGAAATTGTTAATAATGATTTTAAAGTTAATTATATATTTGATGAATTAAACAGGAATATAATTTTAAATACTTTAAAAAATGATTTTGTTATTCTTGTTAAACAATTTGTTCATGTAAGTAAACAATTTGATTCGAAAGAGGAACATATTTATCAATCCACTTTTAAACAAAGCAATAATTATTATTTTTATAAAAAGAATATGAAACAGTTGTGTAAAATTATTAATACAACTAAAAACAAGGAAAAAGTTATTATATATTTTTCGAAAATTAAAAATGAAATTGCTACAAATATTGTTTTAGAACATCAAGATTTTAAATATAAAATTGATTTGACTTCAATTAATAAATAATGCTACTTTTGTATAAACCCTATACGGATTAAATAAATGATATTAGAAAATTTTTACACCATAAATTCCAAGCAAATTAGCGAAGATCATATTAATCATTTATATGAAATTCTAATTAATAATAAACACGATATATTTAAAGGTCATTTTCCTGATAACCCTGTAATGCCAGGAGTATGTATGATGCAAATTATTAAGGAGATAACAGAATCTGTTATAGGTAAAAAACTATTTATGGAAAAATGTTCGAACGTTAAGTTTTTGACCATAATAAATCCTGATAAAACTCCTATATTAACTTTAGATTTACAAATAATTATTATTGATAGTAAAGTTAAAGTAAAAAATACGACAAAATTTGACAATACAATCGCTTTAAAATTATCCGCTCAATATCAAATTTTAGTTTAGCTAAATCTTGTATTATAAAACGAGCATACCAAATTTTGACACATGAAACTTTTATTTTTGTTTTTAAGCATTTTTATTTTATCATTAGAATTGAATATTACTGATGTTAGAAAAAATTATAAAGAAGCTGTAATTTCTAAGTCAAAAACATTTTTACTTAATGATGATTTAAAAGGTATAACAAAAAATGATGACCAAAGATTTGTTGCTTATAAAGGTGCTGTTATGGCTCTTACTGCTAGACATTTAAAAGGAGTAAAGTTAAAAGGTGAGGCATTTAAAAATGGAGCAGAATGGATTGAACACGCAGTTTCTCATAACTCATCTGATATTGAAATCCGATTTGTACGATTAAGTATTCAACAAAATAGTCCAAAATTTTTAGGGTATAATGATGATATTAAGGCAGATAAAAATTTTCTTTTAAAGAATTTTCGCCAGGTAAAATCTACAGAATTAAAAGAATATTTAAAAGGTTATATTTTAGAATCAGAAAATTTTACAGAAGACGAAAAAAATGTAATTTTGGCAAAGTAATTAAACATAATTAATTTGAACCTTAATATTGATTACCCTTCATTAATTACAGAATTAAAAACCTGTATTATCATTCCAACTTATAATAACGATAAAACTTTAAACAGAGTTATTGATGGTATTTTGATTTATACCAATCAAATTATCATTGTTGATGATGGTAGCACAGATCAAACGGCTGCTATTCTAAAAACATATACAAATCTTAATCAGATACATTTCCCCAAAAATAGAGGAAAAGGAAAAGCTTTGCGTGAAGGATTTAAAAAGGCGATGTCCTTAGGTTATGATTATGCCATTACAATTGACTCTGATGGCCAACATTACCCAGATGATATACCTGTTTTTATTGAAGCTTTAAAAAAAGATAAGGGTACTTTATTTATCGGATCTCGAAATATGACACATAATTCTGTTCCAAAAGGGAGTAGCTTTGGTAATAAGTTTTCAAATTTTTGGTTTTGGGCAGAAACTGGAATTAAATTGATCGATACACAATCTGGATTTCGTTTATATCCTTTAAATCCATTATCAGGGATTAAGTTTTATACCAATAAATTTGAGTTTGAAATTGAAGTTATTGTAAAAGCCGCTTGGAGGGAAATTCCTGTTAAAAATATTCCTGTTAAAGTATTATATGATGAAAAAGAAAGGGTAAGTCACTTTAGACCAATTAAAGATTTTACTCGTATAAGTATTTTAAATACTTGGTTAGTTTTAGTAGCTTTTTTTTATATAAAACCTAGAGATTTTTTTCTAAAAATCAAGCATAAAGGGATCAAAAATTTATTTAAAGAAAATATTTTATACAATGCTGATTCCCCTTCCAAAAAAGCCTTTTCTATTGCCTTAGGTGTTTTTATTGGGATTTCCCCATTTTGGGGTTTTCAAACTATTTTAGTCTTGGCTCTAGCTACTTTATTAAAGCTAAATAAGTTGATTAGTTTTACATTCTCCAACATTAGTATTCCGCCAATGATTCCATTTATTATTTATGGAAGTCTAAAAAGTGGATCTTGGATTTTAAGTAAAAATAAAGGAATTGCATACGAAAATGTTACTTTTGATTTTAATTTTTTATTAAGTTTGGAAGAATATATTATTGGAAGTTTTGTATTGGCTTTTATTAGTTCCATAATATTTGGTATCACTGGATTTATTATTTTTAAATTAATGAGAAGAAAGCGTGGGTAATTTATTTTTTAATATATATAAAACCTTAATAAATAAAAAAATAATTGTAGTTGGTTTCTTACTATTATTATTGAGTACACTTTTATTTTTCGCCACAAAACTTGACTTTGAAGAAGATATTTCAAAACTAATTCCGCAATCAGAAGAAACTAAAACACTAAACAAAGTTTTAAATAACACTAATTTTTCCGATAAAATAATTGTTAATATATCTACAAGAAAAAATGGTACTACAGAAAACCTAATTGCTTATGCTGAAGAAATTATTGATAGTTTGCAGCTCCATTGCAAGGATTATATTTTAAATATCCAAGGAGAAATATCAAATGATGATATGGTTAATACCATGGATTTTGTTTATAATAATTTACCTCTTTTTATGGAGGAAAAAGATTATCAATATTTAAGAGATAGGTTTTCTGAAGATAGTTTAACCGCTGTCATAACAAATAATTTTAAAATTTTAATTTCTCCAAGTGGAATTTTCGCAAAAAACACGATTCGCAAAGATCCATTTGGTTTGTCTTTTAGGGCGCTAAAAAAATTAGAAGATTTAAAACTAACCGATAACTTTGAAATTTACAATGGATTTTTAATTACAAAAGATAAAAAGAATCTTTTATTATTTATCAAACCAAAATTACCAACCAATGAAACAGATGCCAATACCGATTTTGTAAATAAATTATACGCCATATCTGATGGTTTAAATCAAAAGTATGTTGATATAGTAGTATCAGAATATTATGGTTCAACAGTAATTGCTGTTGCTAATGCCAGTCAAATCAAAACAGATATAAAGTATACAATAACCTTGGCTCTTTTGGTTTTAATTTTTATACTGATTTTCTTCTATCGCAAACTATTCATCCCAATTTTATTGTTTATTCCAACAATTTTTGGTGCATTAACGGCAATGGTTACCTTGTTGATCATAAGAGAAAATATATCTGCTATTTCACTCGGAATAGGCTCGGTGTTATTAGGTATTACTTTGGATTATTCTTTACATATTTTAACCCATTACAGAAATAATAATGATGTTAATCAACTCTATAAAGATATTACCAAACCAATATTGATGAGTAGTATAACTACCGCCGTAGCATTTTTATGTTTATTACTTTTAAGATCACAAGCCTTACAAGATTTAGGTATTTTTGCCGCTATAAGCGTTTTAAGTACTTCTATTTACGCATTGTTGATAATTCCGTTGTTTTATAAACCAAAAATTTTAAAAAATAAATTTTCAAAAAATTTTATTGAAGTAATTGCCAATTATAGTTTTGATAAAAATAAATTCATTTATACAGGTATTTTTATTGTTTTAATTTTGAGTTTCTTCACTTTTAAAAATGTTCGTTTCAACAAAGATTTGAATAGCATGAATTACCAAAGCGAAGTGATATTAAATGCTGAAAAAAACTTGGACTCGATGTTAAGTCTTTCATCTAAATCAGTTTACCTTGTTGGATATGGTAATAATTTAAATGAGGTTTTACAAGCAAATACCAATATAAATCAGCTTTTGCAAAGATTAGAATTAACCAATGATATTTTGCAGTTTAGCTCTAATGGCTCAGTAGTTTTGTCTGAGAATGATCAACAAAAGAAATTAGAAATATGGAATTCTTTTTGGACAGATTCCTTAAAACACAAGTTAAAAATAGATTTAATTGAAAAAGGAGAGCAGGTTGGTTTCAATGCGTCTACTTACAAGCCATTTTATAATTTGATATATAAAGACTTTAATACCATTGATCTAGAAGTATATAATAGTGTAAAGTCATTATTAGCTGAAGAGTATATTGTAAAGAATAGTGATTTTATAACAGCAGTGTCTTTGGTGAAAATAAATGGTAGTCAAAAAGAACATTTAAGCCAATTGGTCGATGAAATTCCAAATGCATTGTTAATAGATAGAAAACAAATTAGTGAAACCTTTTTAGGTGGATTGAAAGATGATTTTTCATCATTAATCAATTATTCGTTAATTGCAATTGTTATTATTTTATTGCTCTTTTTTAGAAATATAGAACTTACCTTATTAACTGTTTTTCCTATTGTACTTACGTGGATGTTAACCCTTGGAGTAATGGGGTTTTTCGGTATTGAATTTACAATTTTTAATGTTATTATTACAACATTTATTTTTGGCTTAGGGGTTGATTATAGTATTTTTATGACCAATGCCTTGGTAAAAGATTATACATATGGAACCAAAGAAATCGCTACCTATAAAATCTCCATTCTTTTATCCGTTATTACAACAATATTAGGTGTTGGTGTATTGATATTTGCAAAACACCCTGCATTAAAATCTATTTCTATTTTATCTTTAATAGGTATTTTAATTACAGTTTTGGTAACCTTTACGATACAACCATTATTGTTTAGAATCTTCATAGTGAATAGAGCAAAAAATGGTTTTTCTCCAATAAAAATAAGATCTTTTCTTTATGCAATTTTTACACTTTTAATATATGGATTGGGAGGTATGTTTTTGTCAATTTTGAGTATTACGATCTTGCCACTAATACCAATTGCTAAAAAAAATAAATTTAAATGGCTACACAAAGCTATGGCAAAATTCGTTCAAATAGTATTGTATACGAATCCATTTGTTAAAAAAAGAGTTATCAATTCAGGTAAAGAAGACTTTAAGAAACCAGCAATTATTATTGCAAATCATTCCTCTTCATTAGATACATTAACAATGGGTTTATTAACTCCTAACTTAATTTATTTAGTAAATGATTGGGTATATAAGTCGCCAATATTCGGAATTTTAGCAAAAGTTGCTGGGTTTTACCCTGTTTCTAAAGGTGCTGAAGAAATTACAGAACCTTTAAAAGAGAAAATACGTCAGGGATATTCATTAATGGTTTTTCCAGAAGCGAAAAGGTCTTTCACCAATAAGGTTGGTAGGTTTCATAAAGGAGCTTTCTTTTTACAAGAGCAATTAAAATTGGATATTGTACCTGTTTATTTACATGGAAATGCAGAGGTTATGCCTAAAAATGATTTTATTATTCACGATGGCTCTTTAACGGTAAAAGTTGGAGATAGAATTGCTTTTGATGATAAAAGTTTTGGATTAACATCTAGAGAAAGGAATAAAAAAATAAGTAAATATTTTAAAAGTAATTTTTTGGAATTTCGTGATGAAATTGAAAATAAAAATTATTATAGAGGTATACTTTTATCCAACTACTTGTATAAAGACAAGAAGATTCAAAATTTGGTAAAAGAAGATTTTGAAAAATATAAAAGTCTTTATTATAATTTGAATATAACATTACCAAGAAGCATAAAGATATTGCATATAGGAAATGATTTTGGGCAAATTGATATCTTATTAGTATCAAAATCAATAGAAAGAAAAATCGACTCATTTATTAGCGATGAAAATCATTTAAACGTAGCAAAAAACTGTTATACTGTAAAATGTAGAAAGGTTACTTATATTGAAAACCTTTCAGAGATTAAAGCTATTGATTATGAATTATTATTAATTTCTGATGCAATTGGATTAAAATATTTAGATCAAAAAGAATTACTTGCGTTTAAACAAGTTTTTGTGCTAAATAAAACCTTATCTGAAGTAAAAACCATTAAAAATGAAGATAAAAATATTTCACGATTAAATGAATTAATTGGATACGATTAAAAAAATAAAACTCGTTTGTTATTAGGTTGATAATAAGACCTGTAAATTGTAATAGAAAGAGGTTTTGGTAGGGGGATTAATAAATAAAACTAATTTTTAGAAATTATAATGGCTCTAGTTTAATTTAGCGTTGATATTTGTAAACAAAGTCGATTGTTCTGTTTTATTGGATGTAATTTTTAACATCGAGTAACCCCGAAGCCTTTAAAATTAGGTAATGCGAATGTAATAGCTATTTTAAACTAGAGCCATTATAATTAAAGGATTAATTTGTATATTTGTTACTGAAATTTTAAATTCTTTAAATAATGAGAAAATTATTATTAGTAACCATAGTCTTATTAGGATTTGGTATAATTAATGCACAAGAAAAAGTAAAAGAAGGTATTAAAAAAGGTGCAGATGCTGTCGAAACAGAAGCAGTAAAGCTTTATAATCAAGCTAAAACAGGTGGTTTTAAAGCAGGTGCAAATATTGGGTTGCCAATACAAGGTGCTAGTGATGTTTCATCATTTAATTTTGGAGCAGATATAGCATATTTATTTGAAATAATGGAAAATCTTGAAGTAGGAGGGTTAGTTGGATATACTGTGTATAATGGTGATGGTAAATATGAGGTTTATGATGGTGGAGAGGGTGTAGTTGTTAAAAATTATAAGGATGCTGGTTTTGTGCCAATTTCAACAACCGCAAGGTATTATTTTTCTAATCGTAAATTTTTTGGGGGATTGGATCTTGGTTATGCTATTAATGTTTCTGGAGATGCAAATGGAGGCCTTTTTGTTAGACCAAAATTTGGTTTTAATTTTGGTAAAATAACCTTGATAGGGTCTTTTCAAAGAATTTCTGGAGGTGTTGATTATTATGAAGGAAATGTTAATGTATTTAAAATTAGTGGTTTTACATCTGCAAATTTTGGTATAGAATATGGATTTTAAGATTATATAAAATATTTCAAAGCGGAGGCCTTGCTTCCGCTTTTTTTATGCCCTATTTTTTGGTATTTTTACCCATAACATATTTAAGTGAAAGAAAAATACGATATAGTAATTATTGGGAGCGGTTTAGGCGGCTTAGTATCTGCTAATATTCTTGCTAGAGAAGGCTATAGTGTATGTGTTCTTGAAAAAAATAATCAGTTTGGAGGTAATTTACAAACCTTTGTTAGAGATAAAAATATTTTTGATACAGGAGTTCACTATATTGGAAGCTTAGATAAAGGTCAAAATTTACATCAATATTTTAAGTATTTAGGCATTATGGATGACTTAAAACTTAAAAAATTAGATAACGATAAATATGATGTTATTACATTTGAAGGTGATGATAAAGAGTACTATCACGCCCAAGGTTTTGAAAAATTTACTAGATCACTTATAAATCAATTCTCCGAAGAGGAAAAAGCAATACACCTTTATTGTGAAAAACTTAAAGCCGCATGTAAAAGCTTTCCTTTATATAATTTAGACGGGAATTCTAATGGATATGATAAGTCTTATTTAACTTTGAAAATTTCTGATTATCTAGATTCTATTACCGAAAATAAAATATTAAAATCTGTTTTAGCAGGTTCTAATTTTTTATATGCAGGAGAAAGAAATACACCATTTTATGTCCATGCTTTATCTACCAATTCATTCATTCAAAGTGCTTGGCGATGCGTAAATGGAGGTGGTCAAATATCAAAATTACTAGTAAAAAAGCTCAAAGAATTTGGAGGAGAAATATATAAATACCAAGAGGTATCTAAATTTGGTTTTGAAGAAGAAAAATTATCATCAATAATAACTAAAAAAGGAAAAATTATTAAAGCCGATATTTTTATTTCAAACATTGAACCAAAGCTTACTATAAAAATGTTAAACGGGAAAGGGATGCGTAAATCGTATGTCAATAGAATAAAACAAATCAAAAGTGGTATATCTGCATTTAGTATGTATATTGTATTTAAACCAAAAACATTCAAATATTTAAATTACAATTATTATCATTTTAAAGATGTAAATAAAATTTGGGATGTTCAAAAATATTCCAATTCTTCATGGCCAGAAGGGTATATGATTTCTATGGGCGTGAAAAAAAATCAAACCAAATGGACAGATAGCTTAACAGCAATGACTTATATGAATTTTGAAGAGGTAAAACAATGGGAAAATACATTTAATACGGTTGCTGAAGAGTTTGAAAGAGGAGAAGCATATAAGAAATTTAAGAAAGATAAGGCTGAAGTTTTCATTGTAGAATTAGAAAAAAAATTCCCAAATATTAGAGCGTGTATACAATCGGTTTATACTTCTACTCCTTTGTCATATCGTGATTATATTGGTAGTAATGAAGGAGCAATGTACGGTTACGTTAAAGATGCTAACAATCCAATGCAATCATTCTTATCGCCTAAAACGAAATTAAAAAATCTTTTCTTTACAGGGCAAAGTTTAAACATGCATGGTATTTTGGGAGTAACAATTAGTGCTGTTTTAACATGTTCACAAATTATTGGAAAAGAAAAATTACTAAATACTATTAATTCTGCAATAAGTGAATGATAATAAAAATAGGTAAATATAATTTTTTGTTAGTTTTATTACTTCTTGTTTCATGTGGTACCAAAAAATCAATTAAAAACGAGCCCAATAAAGCTGATTTTTTTATTGAATCCATACCGAAAAATAGAATTACAGATTCATTATTTTTTAAAGGAAATAATAGCCTAAGAAAAAATCAATATGGTCAATGGGAATTGACAGCTTCTGGAGACCCAATAAATCTTGGGAATAATATAGGTGATTTAACAACAGAATTAGTACAACAACAAGAAGAAATTTTTTTTAATAAAATAGAAGAGTTGGTGCCTTCAAAGTTTAGCCAGCGATTTTTAAGAAAATTTTTATCCTGGTATACTCGAAAAATGTATTTGTACATGAATGAAGAGTATAAACAAGAAATTTTTGGAATTTCTCAGTATTTATCTGATAAGTATGATTTTATTGCCGATAATTACCAGCGGAGCTTGTATTTACATGCCGCTCATGATATTGGTCATGCAATGCAAGACCTTGCCTTGGTTGGTTGTTCTTCATTTGCAGTTTGGGGAGACAATACCCCTGATGGAAATTTAGTAATAGCCAGAAATTTTGATTTTTATCTTGGAGATGATTTTTCTAAAGAAAAAATAATAACATTTATTAACCCTGAAAAAGGATATAAATTTATGGCGGTTTCCTGGGCAGGATTTGTAGGTGTTATGTCGGGTATGAATAATGAGGGTTTAACAATAACCATAAATGCCGGAAAATCAGATTTACCTTTGGTTGCTAAAAATCCTATTTCATTAGTAGCAAGAGAAATTATACAATACGCCTCAAATATTGAAGAAGCAATTGCAATTGCGAAAGAAAAAGAAGTATTTGTTTCTGAATCTATTTTGGTTGGAAGCGCAAAAGACAATAAGGCAGTAATTATAGAAATATCACCAGAAAAATTTGGAGTATTTGAAGTTGCTAATGCATCAAAATTAATATGTTCTAATCACTTTCAAAGTGAAGCCTATCAAAACGATGCGAAGAATAAGCAGCATATTGAAGAGAGTCATTCTAAATATAGGTATGATAAAATGCTTGAACTATTAAATAAAGCGCATAAAATTACACCTAAAATTGCTGTAGGTATTTTAAGAAATAAAAAAGGTTTAGATAATAAAAATTTGGGTTATGGCAATGAAAAGGCTCTTAATCAGTTAATTGCGCATCATGGAGTTGTATTTTTACCTCATAAAAAAATGGTTTGGGTATCTGCCAACCCATATCAAATGGGTGAGTTTGTTGCTTTTCAATTGGATAGCGTTTTTAAAAATTCCAATAAAAAAATAAATACTTTATCCTTGCCAAAGTATCTGATCAAAAAAGACCCGTTTATAGATTCTCACGAGTTTAAAAACTACGAAACCTATAAATTAGAGAAAAATATTATCCAAACGGCTATTGATAATAACGAGAAACTAGATGTGAATCGATTAAATAACTTTAAAGAATTGAACCCTTATTCATGGGAGGTTTATTATCTTGTAGGTTTGTACTATTATCAAAATAAATATTATCAAGCGGCATTAAATGAGTTTGAAGCATCGTTATTAAAAGAAATTTCAACAATTCCGAATAAAGAAAAAATTGAAAATTATATTAAAAAAATTAAAAGGAAATTAAATGATTCCTAAAATAGAAATAAAGACCATAGCTGAAATAAAGGAGTTTCAGGAAAAAGAACTGCAATTGTTGCTAAAATATTTAGATAGCAGATCTCCTTTTTATAAAGAGTGGTTTAAAAAACATCATATTAATCTTAAAGAGATTCTAACACTCGAAGATCTTGTGAAGATTCCGGTAACAACCAAAGAAGAATTACAAAAGTATAACAATGATTTTTTCTGTGTTGATAGCTCAAAAATAGTTGATTATGTAACTACATCAGGAACAACTGGTAAACCTGTTTTTTTTGGTTTAACCGATAAGGATTTGGATAGATTGGCATATAATGAAGCCATATCTTTTGCTTGTTCAAAAGTGTCGAATAATGATGTTATTCAATTAATGACAACCATGGATAGACGTTTTATGGCAGGCTTGGCATATTTTTTAGGCGCAAGAAAATTAGGTGCAGGAATTATTAGAGTAGGAGCAGGAATACCAGAATTACAATGGGATTCTATTCAAAAATTTAATCCCACTTATCTTATTGCGGTTCCATCATTTTTATTAAAATTGATTGCATATGCAGAGAATAACAATATTGATATAAATAAAAGCTCGGTTAAAGGAGTAATTTGTATTGGAGAACCTTTAAAAAACCAAGATTTTGGTTTAAATATTTTATCAGAAAAAATAAAAAATAAATGGAATGTTGACCTTTTTTCTACTTACGCATCTACCGAAATGGGTACCGCTTTTGCGGAATGTGAATACCAACAAGGAGGCCATCATCACCCCGAATTAATAATTGTAGAAATATTAGATGAAAATGATAAACCTGTTAAAGATGGAGATGAAGGTGAGCTGGTTGTCACAACTTTAGGTGTTGAAGCAATGCCATTATTGCGGTTTAAAACAGGAGATATAGTTAAAGCTCATACCGAACCATGTAAATGTGGAAGAAATACACTTCGTTTAGGACCTGTTGTTGGAAGAAAAAAACAAATGATAAAATATAAAGGGACAACTATTTATCCTCCAGCCATGTATAATTTATTAAATGATTTTACTGAAATCGAAAATTATATTATTGAAATAAATAATAATGAAATTGGAACAGATAAAATAACAATAAAAATTGGAGCCAAAAAAACTTCAATGGATTTACTAGAAAAATTAAAAGATCATTTTAGAGCTAAACTAAGAGTTTCGCCACAAATTGAATTTATTTCAATTGAAGAAATGAACGCTATTAAATTTCCAAAAATGAGTAGAAAACCAATGTTGCTTATTGATAAAAGAAAATAAATGGAAGAAATTTTTAAAACAATAGCCCCATATTCAAAAGAAAAGGTTTTAGAAACTTTAGTTTGGTTAGAAAGTAGTGATAAGTTTGTTAAGGGGGTGCAATATTTTTATCCAAATTGGAGTAAAGGTTTGATTATTGAAAAATTACAATCTTGTAAAACCTGTTCTGATTTTCAAGTTACATTTATTGAGATGATTATTAAGAATTCTATTAATAATTCGATGGATTCTTTTGAGCTTATTGGTTTAGATAAAATTGACACAACAAATTCACTCTTTATTTCAAATCACAGAGATATTTTTTTAGATTCAGCTTTACTTCAAAACCATTTGTATGATATGGGAAAACCATTTACCGAAATTTCTTTAGGAGATAATTTAATGGTAAATGACACAATGAAAGCCATAGCAAAATTGAATAATATGTTTACTGTTTTTAGAAGTGATAAAAGAATGGAAAAATTAAAGAACTCTATTAATTTGTCAAAATATATACGACATTCAATTATTAATAAAAAGGTATCCTCGTGGATTGCTCAAGGTAACGGAAGAACCAAAAATGGCAATGATATTACTGAGCCAGGTTTAATAAAAATGTTATTATTAAGTGGTAGTAATGATGTTAGAGCGTCTTTGTCAGAATTAAATATTGTAGTTTCAACTATATCTTTTGAATACGAGCCATGTGCTTTTGAAAAAGCAAATGAGTTAAGTATTCAAGAAAAAGATGGAGATTATAGAAAGGATAAATTTGAAAATATAAACAGTATTTTAAGTGGAATAAATAGTAATAAGGGTAATGTAAAACTTTTATTTGAAAAATTAAATGTCGATAATATTGAATTTACAAATAACCGTAAGCAAGATGTTGTAAAAATAGTTAATGAGCTAGATAGCTTAGTTTATAAAAATTATCAACTATGGAAAACGAATTATATGGCTTATGATTTGTTGCATAGTGATTTTAAATATCAAGAATACTATAACCGAGAAGATATAGTGAGGTTTAAAAAATATCTTAAAATATCTGAGAATGAAGATATTTATTACAAAGTTTTAAAAATGTATGTAAACCCTGTTTATAATAAAAATAAGGCTAATCTCTAATTTCGCAAGCCAGAAGCGTATTTTTCAACAACATAGCTATGGTCATGGGTCCAACGCCACCAGGTACTGGAGTAATAAAATCAGCTTTTTTACTCACACTTTCAAAGTCAACATCACCAGCCAATCTGTAGCCTCGTTTTTTTGAAGAGTCATTTACTCTGGTAATACCAACATCAATTATGGTAACTCCATCTTTAACCATATCGCCTGTTAAAAATTCAGGCATTCCAAGGGCTGCTATAATGATATCGGCATGGAGACAAAGTTCTTTTAGGTTTTTAGTTCTACTATGCGCAACGGTTACTGTTGCGTTACCCACCTTTCTTTTTTGGCTCAATAAAATACTCATGGGCCTCCCTACAATATGACTTCTGCCAATTACAACAACATTTTTGCCTGAAGTTTCAACATTGTACCTATCTAATAACTCCAAAATACCATAAGGTGTTGCCGGTAAAAATGTTGGCATATCTAAAGCCATTTTCCCTACATTTACTGGGTGAAACCCATCTACATCTTTATTCGGGTCAACTGCCATTAAAACTTTTTGTTCATCAATATGTTTGGGCAATGGCAATTGCACAATAAAGCCATCAATATCATTATCCTTGTTAAGATCTTCAATTTCATTTAGCAATTGTTCTTCGGTAGTATCTTCGGGTAGGTCTATTAAAGTAGAATTAAATCCAACTTTTTCACAAGCCTTAACTTTACTATTTACGTAGGTCATACTTGCACCATCTGTTCCAACCAGAATAGCTGCCAAATGTGGTGTTTTTAAGCTTTGTGACCTTCGGATTTTAACTGCTTCTGCAATTTCATCTTTTAAGTCGTTGGAAGTTTTTTTTCCGTCAAGTATTATCATATAGATTGTTTATTTTTACTCACTACTCACTACTCACTATCCCCCCATCCCTTTCATCATTTGCATCATTTTCTTACCGCCACCACCTTGCATCATTTTCATCATCTTGCTCATTTGATTGAATTGTTTCATCAATTGATTAATTTCTTGAACACTTGTTCCTGAGCCTTTTGCTATTCTTTTTTTACGACTTGCATTGATTGTTGCAGGTTTACTTCTTTCATCAGGAGTCATAGAATAAATAATCGATTCAATACCTTTAAAGGCATCATCATCTATATCCACATCTTTCATCATTTTTCCAGCACCAGGTATCATACCCATCAAATCTTTCATGTTACCCATTTTTTTGATTTGCTGGATTTGTTTTAAAAAATCATCAAAGCCAAACTGATTTTGCGCAATTTTCTTTTGTATTTTTCTAGCTTCTTCTTCGTCGTATTGTTCTTGTGCTCTTTCTACCAAAGAAACAACATCACCCATACCCAATATTCTTTCAGCCATTCTATCAGGATGAAAAATATCAATGGCTTCCATTTTCTCTCCTGTTCCAATAAATTTGATGGGTTTGTTTACAACAGACTTTATGGATAGTGCAGCTCCACCTCGAGTATCACCATCTAATTTGGTTAGAACAACACCATCAAAATTCAAGATATCATTGAATGACTTTGCCGTATTAACAGCATCTTGCCCAGTCATAGAATCAACAACAAATAAGGTTTCTTGAGGTTGAACAGCCTTATGAATATTTGCAATTTCTGTCATCATCAATTCATCTACAGCCAATCGACCTGCAGTGTCAATAATCACAACATTTTTTCCATTGGCTTTGGCATGTTTAACAGCATTTTCAGCAATTTGAACTGGGTTTTTATTATCTTCTTCAGCATAAACCTCAACACCAATTTGTTCTCCAACGACTTTTAATTGATTAATTGCAGCAGGGCGATAAACATCGGCACCAACCAACAAAACTTGTTTTGATTTTTTTGTAGTAAGGAAATTTGCAAGCTTACCAGAAAAAGTAGTTTTACCCGAACCTTGTAAACCCGACATTAAGATTACTGTTGGAGATCCTTTAAGGTTAATCCCAACGGTTTCTCCACCCATTAATTCGGTCAATTCGTCTTTGACAATCTTTATCATTAACTGACCTGGATTCAAGGTAGTTAAAACATTTTGACCTAAGGCTTTTTCTTGGATTCTTTTGGTAAAATCCTTAGCAATTTTAAAGTTGACATCAGCATCTAATAAGGCTCTGCGAACTTCTTTTAAGGTTTCTGCTACATTTATTTCTGTAATACTTCCATGACCTTTTAATACATGAAAAGCTTTATCTAATTTATCACTTAAATTATTAAACATAATATCTTACATCATTTTTTTTGAAGATACAAAATTACATAAATTTATTGAGTTTTGGTAGCAGGTAGCAAGTATTTAGGCTTTGTTTATTGGCGCTTAGTTTTTGGTATTAGATATAAGGTTGCAGGTCTTTAATATTACGAAAATTTCACTTTCAACCAAACAACCAGCAACCAAATTCTAATTTTTCTATTCTTTGGATTTCACAAAGCTTATGGATGAGGTATTAACACAATATCGTTTACCGGTTGTTTCTTTTGGGCCGTCATCAAAAATATGGCCTAAATGACCATCGCAATTTGTACAGGTAATTTCAGTCCTCACCATACCATGGGAGGAGTCTACGGTAAAATCAACAGCTCCTTTTATGGCATCGTCAAATGATGGCCACCCACAATGTGATTCATATTTTGATCCAGATATAAATAGTTGGGCATCACAGGCAGCACAAAAATAGGTTCCTTTTTCAAAATGTTTGGTATATCCGTAATCACCAGCAGCGTCTGTTCCTTTTTCACGTAAAACAAAATATTGTTGAGGTGTTAGAATTTCTTTCCATTCTTTTTCAGATTTTTTAACTTTTTTATCCATAATAGATTTTTCCTGAGCCATTAAAGTAGCAGTAAATAATAAGACACTAATAATAAATATGGTTTTCATTTTATAAAATTAACAATTCGTTGCATAATTTTGTTATCCTTAAAAATTTTATGGTGGCCTAATCCATTTGTAATTAAAAGCTCACCATTTTTTAGGTTTTGACGTATAGAAAATGCAGAACTTACAGGTACATATTTATCTTCGCTATCATGAATAACTAACGTAGGAATTTCCACTTTTTTTGCATTGTGGTGCGAAGAATAAGTATCTATATCAATATCGTACTTTTTTAAGTGAAATTTAGCTAAATCTTCTGCTATTATGGGTTTGAGCTCCATTTTTTTTACAAAATTCATTAAGATTTCCGTAACAGCATCATCGGTGCCTATCGTTACAAGTTTTTCTGTTTTTAACCCTGATGATATTGCATTTAATAATGACATTCCGCCAAAAGAGTGGCCAATAACAGCATGAAATGGTCCATATTTTGATTCCAGTTCTAGAATTGTTTTTACAAATTCGTTCATTATAGTGATTTTGCCACTAGAAAGCCCGTGGGCAGGTGCATCAAAAGATATCACCATCATTTGGTTTTCTAATATTTTATCGGCCAATTGATATAATTGAGTGCCACGACCAGACCAGCCATGGACTAACAATACTTTTTTTCTAGAATAACCATACGAATATACCATTACCTTTTTTTGAATTGACTTTATCTCAATGGACTCTTTTTTAGCACTTTTTCGCATCATCAATTCTCTTTCCGGAATATTAAACTTTAAGGGAGTGGAAAATATTTTGGCAGCGAATTTTGTTGCCAGCTTATTAGAGATAAATTGTAAAACCTTACCGCTAATTAAAATTATCTTAGGAATTTTAAAAATATTTTTATTATTTGTTAGTTTGGTTTTCATAAAACAAATCTAAATAATTTTTTAAGAATTTTATTCGTGAGACTTTAAAAAATTAATTTCAATTTTTCAGTAAGTAGAACCATCATTCCGACGAGGCAGGTACCTCGACCCTTGGGTTGATCCTATTATTGTATCCATTCCGTCAGCTTGCGAATGGGTTTGGTTCATTATATTTCAATTCGGTATATAAAAATTTCAATTCTCAACTAGGCAAAAACATAAAAAATTGTACATTGGCATATTATAGATAATTTAATTGTTTAGATGCTTCAAAAAGGGGATAAAAAATTATTATTTGGGTGGGCCTTTTATGATTGGGCAAACTCAGTATATTCCTTAGTGATAAGCACTGCTATTTTTCCAATTTATTATGAAAGTGTAACGCGAACCGATAGTGGTTTAGTTCATTTTTTTGGTATGGAATTCAACAATACCTCGTTGTATTCATATGCCTTATCCTTTTCGTTTTTATTAGTGGCATTTATATCACCAGTATTATCTGGAATCGCAGATTATGTAGGTAACAAAAAAAATTATATGAAGTTTTTTTGTTATTTAGGAGCAATCTCTGTAATGATGTTATTCTTTTTTAAAGGAATAGAAACCTTGTGGATTGGAATATTATTTTCTGTTCTAGCGAGCATTGGGTTTTGGGGTAGTATGGTTTTTTATGATGCTTATTTACCAGAAATTGCTTATAATGATCAACAAGATGATGTAAGTGCCAAAGGATTTATTTATGGATATATAGGCTCGGTAATTTTACTGCTATTTAACTTGTCTATGGTTTTAAAACCTGAATTGTATCATATTACCGATGCAAATTTGGCATTGAGAATTTCGTTTTTAACAGTTGGAATTTGGTGGATTGCATTTGCACAAATAACATTTAGAATCTTACCAAAAAACATAAAAGATAAAAAGTTTAAAAAAAATTATTTTTTAAAAGGGTTATTAGAATTAAAAAAAGTAATCAAGGAACTGCGAGATCAATCCAATCTATTAAACTTTTTAATAGCCCACTTTCTTTATAGCATAGGTGTGCAATCCATTATTTTACTAGCAGCAATTTACGGAAAAACAGAAATAGGCCTTTCTACTTCTAATTTGATTATGGCTATTATCATGATCCAATTGGTTGGGATCATAGGAGCATATTTCTTTTCAAAACTTACAAAGATAATTGGAAATTTAACGGCGATCAAAATAACCATAGTGATTTGGACCGCAATAACTTTTGCAGCTTACTTTTTAAATAAAAATGACCCTAATGTATTGCTCAAATTTTATGTGATAAGTGGTTTTTTAGGCCTGGTTTTAGGTGCTATTCAAACCTTGTCACGTTCTACCTATTCTAAATTGCTACCTAAAGACTCTACAGATCATGCCACCTATTTTAGCTTTTTTATTGTAACAGAAAAAATTGCTATAGTTTGGGGTACCTTTATATTTGGAATATCTATTTCAATAACCGGGTCTATGAAAATATCAATATTATTGTTATCTATATTTTTTGTAGCAGGATTCATAGCTTTGAGTTTTATGAAAAAAACGGAATATGTAAAATAAGCAATTTTAATCTCCATGGTATTGATGAAAAATAAAGCATTTAATTTTATAGTTGTTGGAGGAGGTATTGTAGGGGCTGCAACAGCCTATAAGTTACAATTAAAATTTCCTCATAAAACCATTGTAATTCTTGAAAAAGAAAACACATTGGCGTTTCATCAAACCGGAAGAAATTAAGGAGTAATTCATTCGGGTATTTATTATAAACCTGGTTTTTTAAAAGCCTTAAATTATTAAAAACGGCAATATAATTCATGTTATCAATGCACCTTCACCAGCTACCACGGCTTGTTTGGCCATTGCAGATAAAATTGTAAGTAAAACCTTTTCAGAAAAAATTACCAGAAATGATGTAAAATCGCAACAAGGAGATTGTTGTTATTATAAAAATATATAAAAAAACCGCCCTAGATAGCGGTTTTTTTTAAAATTATACTAGACTCTTATTGGTGTAAGTGCACATCCATTTGAGGAAATGGTATATTGATACCTTCCTTATTAAATGCATCATAAACATTTTCATTCAAGTCAAAATAAATACCCCAGTAGTCTTCACCCTTTGCCCAAACTCTAACCGTTAAATTAACTGAGCTATCTCCTAAACTTCCAACACCTATAAAATGTTGCGGGTCATCTAAAATTCTTTGATCATTTTTTATCAAAACATTTAATATCTCTCTTGCTTTATTTACGCTATCACCATAACCAATACCAAATGAAAAATCGACTCTTCTTATAGGCTGGGTAGAATAATTTACCATAGCAGATGTTGATAGATTTCCATTAGGTAAAATGATAGTTTTATTGTCTAAATCAGTGAGGATGGTATTGAAAATTTGAATTTCTTTTACAACGCCTTTATGCCCTTGGGCATCAATAAAATCACCTACTTTAAAAGGTTTAAAAATTAATATCATAACGCCACCTGCAAAGTTTTGTAAGGTGCCAGATAATGCCATACCAATAGCAAGACCTACAGCACCTAATAAGGCGATAAATGATGTCATTTCAACACCCAACATACCTAGAACACTAATTGCAAGCATTACTTTTAAAAGTATTCCTACCAAACTTCTTAAGAAAGGTTTTAAGGAGGTATCTGTATTTTGTTTGTCTAATGATCTATTAAAAATTGCGATAATTTTTTTGATTAGCATGGATCCAATGATCCAAACCAATATGGCTCCAATTAATTTAGGACCATATTCTAATACAGTATTGGTCAACTGTTCGATTAATGTATTCATGTTTAATTCCATTTGTAATACTTGTTTTATGGTTTATTAATTTGTTTTTAATGTCTGGTTCTTCTGTAACTTGATCTTGATGGTGCTTGTCTTGAATAAGATGAAGTTCGAGGAGCAGGTTTTGAATAGGATGGTTTACTAGTACTTGGTCTTGTGCTTGGTCTAGAGCTAGGTCTTGCACTAGGTCTATTGTTAGGTTTGTTGCTTGGCTTGGTACTAGGTCTTGTGCTTGGTCTTGTACTAGGATTTGTTTTATTAGGTTTGTTAGCAGGTCTTGTATTGGGTTTGCTTTTTGGTCTTGTTACTGACCTCCCAGAAGATTTATAGCCTTTATCCGTATTTATTCCTTTGTTTCTTGTTGTGTTTTTTCTACTATTTGATAATTGATCTTTGTTACTGATTCCAGGGTTTCTCTTATTAAAAGTTTTATTCGGGTTATTTTTAAAATAAGAATTATTTCTTGTATTAATACTACTTCTATTATTTATCCTTACGCTATTTCTATTATAAGTAACATTTCTGTTGATATGAACATTAACATTGGCGTGATATCTACCATAAGAATGCGGACTCCAACCGTGCCAGTAATGTGGGTGATGGCCCCAATACCAGGGAGAATGCCATGGGCTATATGCTGCCATCCAAAAAAAAGTAAAAAATACGGGTACTACAGGATATACAGGAGTGATATAATAATTTGGGCCATACATACCAACATTACCAACAAATTGAACTTGCGTAGTGCCATTGGAGTCTTTTTTTACGTCAATAGTAGCTACTTCCTGAAACTGATCTTTACCAATTATAGATTGAATAGATATGGTATGTACATTGTTATCTGTACCTGTTTCCATTACTCTTAAATAATCTACTTCACCATCATTGTTAAGGTCTAAATTTGATATTTGCGTTTTAGGGTCGTTAAGTCTTTTTTCAAAATCTTCTAAATCTTTCGACGCACCAAAAATAGAAGCAACAGCCTCTAAATCTAAATTATCACTAATATCTTCACTGTTTGCTTGAATTGTGGTAACATCTTGTGCCACAATGTAGTTAAAGGAAATTGAAAATAGAAATACAATTAAAATAGAGATTTTTGTTTTAAATATAAAATTTGATTTACCCATTTTTTAAATTTTCATGAAATAAATTACGAAGAGCAAATATAATAAAATGAATGCTAAAAATTATTTAATCATATCAATAAATAGCATTATTACATAATGTTTAAATAAATCAAACTAATTGTTTCATTAGCTAAAGATTCAATTAAATTTGTAATAAGAATCAACTAATAAAAAAATCATTGAACTTAAAAAAATACACATCTGAATTTAAATATAATTTTAAACTAGCTATTCCTGTAATGATAGGTCACTTGGGCCATGTTTTGGTGGGCCTAGCCGATAATATTATGGTTGGTAGATTAGGTGCTGCACCATTGGCTGCAGTATCATTAGGAAATAGTTTTGTTTTTATTGCTTTTTCAATAGGAATTGGTTTTTCTTTAGCAATAACACCATTGATTGCAGAAACTGATGGTGAAAATGATATTGAAAAAGGCAGAAATGTTTTTCAGCACGGTTTAATACTATGTGCAATTTTGGGTTTAAGCATGTTTTTGATGTTGCTTTTGGCCATACCATTAATGCGTTATATGAATCAACCTCAGGAAGTGGTTGAACTGGCGATTCCATATCTTGAAATTGTGGCATTTTCTATGATTCCGTTAATGATCTTTCAGGCGTTTAAGCAATTTACAGACGGTTTGTCACAAACCAAATACGGAATGCATGCGACCGTGATTGCCAATGTTGTAAATGTTGTTTTAAATTTTGTATTGATCTATGGTTTCTGGATTTTTCCAAGGTTAGAATTGATTGGAGCTGCTTACGGCACTTTAATTTCAAGATTTGCCATGATGTTTTTTATCATTTTAATCATGAATTCTAAAGATAAGTTTGCACCGTATTTTAATCGTTTAAAACTGGCAGAAATAAAGAAAAGTGTTTTGATGAAAATCATTAATTTGGGTTTTCCTACAGCCATGCAAATGTTGTTTGAAGTTGGTATATTTACAGCAACTGTTTGGTTGGCAGGTACTTTGGGTACAGTTGATCAGGCAGCAAATCAAATAGCTTTAAATTTATCTTCCATGACATTTATGATAGCCGTTGGTATGGGTGTTGCTGCAACAATTAGAGTAGGTAATCAAAAAGGCTTGAAAAATTATAAAGATTTAAGAAGGATAAGTTTTTCTATTTTTTTGCAGGTTTTTATAATTGAATTTTTCTTTGCAATTTCATTTTTTCTGTTCAAAGATGTTTTACCTTTGGCATATATTGACAATATATCTGTAATAAAAACGGCATCTTCTTTATTATTAATTGCCGGTTTGTTTCAGTTGTCTGATGGGTTTCAAGTTGTTGTTTTAGGAGGCTTAAGAGGATTGCAAGATGTTAAAATGCCTACATATATTACTTTTGTAGCCTATTGGTTGGTTGGATTTCCAATAAGTTATTTACTTGGTATAACTTTTGGTTATGGAAGTCAAGGCTTATGGATTGGATTGTTAGTAGGTTTAACCACTTCGGCTGTATTATTATTTTTAAGATTTAATTATTTATCGAATAAATTAATAGATAGAGGATAATATGGGAGTAGTATTGCAACAATCGTTTAAAAACACCTTGATCATATTTTTAGGATTTGCCATAGGTGGTATCAACGTTTTGTTTTTGTATACGCATTTCTTAGAAGCAGAATATTATGGATTGATTACATTTTTATTATCATCAGCAAATATATTAATGCCTTTATTGGTATTTGGTATGCAGCATACCATCATTAAGTTTTTTTCATCTTATAAAAAAAAATCTGATAAAGATAATTTTTTATTAACTGCATTGGTTTTACCCTTGTTAATTATTGTACCCTTATCTTTTATAGGATCGTTATTTTATGAGTACATAGCCGATTTACTTTCTAAAGAAAATACTATTATAAAAAAGTATACGTATCTCATATTTTTGATTTCCATTTTTATGGGTTATTTTGAAGTTTTTTATGCCTGGAGCAAAGTACATATGCAAACAGTTTTTGGTAATTTTATCAGAGAAGTTTTTGCTAGAATATGCGTAACTGTATTATTGCTAGCTGTATATTTTGAAGTTTTAACCAATGAACAGTTTATTTATGCGGTTGTATTGGTTTATTTAATCCGCATGATTATTATTAAGATCTATGCGTTTAAATTGTATTTCCCACAAATATTGAACTTTGCTTTACCTGATAATATAAAGGGAATCATATCATTTTCTTTTTATATCATTTTGGCTGGATCGGCAGGCAGTATTTTATTGGAAATTGATAAGTTTATGATACCACAAATAGAAAATATTGTACAAGTAGCTTATTATGCTGTTGGAGTTTATATTGCTTCGGTAATTGCTATCCCTTCAAGGGCATTACAGCAAATTGCAAATCCAATTACAGCAAAAGAATTAAACAAAAATAATTTGAATGAAGTTGAGGTTCTTTACAAAAAGAGTTCTATAAATTTACTTATTATTGGAGGTTTGTTTTTTTTATTGATCAATGTTAATATAAATGAACTTTATCAACTCATAAATAAACCAGAGTATACGGTTGGTATTTATATCGTGTTAATCATCTCAATTTCTGAACTTTTTAAGTTGTCTCTTGGAACAAATGGTGCTATTTTGACCAATTCTAAATATTATAAAATGTTATTTTATTTTTCAATTGCTATGGCTGTTAGTGTAATTGTTTTAAATAGAGTATTGATAAATTTAATGGGTATCGAAGGAGCGGCTTTAGCAACCATAATTGTAGTAATTATTTTTGGAATTATTAAAATATTATATGTCAATAAAAAATTAAAAATGCACCCGTATTCAAAAAACTCTATGTTAATTCTAGGGATTATCGGAATACTTTTTTTTGCATTTTATTTTGTACCTGTTGGTGATAATCCGATTTTGAGTATTCTTTTAAAAAGCGTATTGCTTATAGTTATTTATACCGTATTGATCATTAAATTACATCTTTCAGAGGATATTAATAATTTATTTTATAAATATTTCCGCAAATAATTTTATAAAATAAGAACATTTGTATTCCGTTGTAATGTTTACTTTTGTTTAAATACAAATTTATTTTATGCAATATATTTTTCATTTATTTTTAGGTTTCGTAATGGCTTTTATTAGTTTGGTTCCACCGGGTATGTTAAACATGACTGCGGTTCGTACAGCCATAGAAAAGAATCGAAAATCAGCAATTTTCTTTTCTTTTGGAGCAGCAATTATTGTAATACCACAAGCTTATATTGCATTAGCCTTTGCAAAATACTTTGTAAAACACCCCGAAATAATAGATAGGCTTACCATTGCTGGAATTGTTGTATTATTTGTTTTGTCGGTGTTTTTCTTCTTTCAAGCTCGTAAAAAGTTTAAAGGAGAAGGAAAAGAGAAGAAAGGAAATTTTATTTTAATAGGCATGTTTATGTCTACCATGAATATGCTGGCAATTCCTTTTTATTTGGTTTTAAGCTCTGTATTAGAAACTAAAGGTCTACTCATAATGAGTCAACCGTATATTAGTATTTTTGTAGGAGGAGTATTTTTCGGTGCCTTTGCCTTATTTACACTATATGTGATTTTCGCATCAATTATCGAGAAAAAAGCACAGTTTATTGCCAGAAATATCAATTATATTTTAAGTATTTTATTTTTTGTTTTAGGAATTTTGACATTAATTAAAATATTAAAGTAATTAATTTATTAAATTAGCGACAAATAAAATAAATACTTTAATGGTTCAAGCAATTATCTACAATCTTCAAAGAGGAATTAAATTATTAAATATTATTGATAGTCAACAGTATAATGATACTTCAGTAGCACCATATTATTCTAGTATTGGAATTCATATGCGCCATATTCTAGATGTTTTTGATTGTATTTTTACTGGTTTAGAAACTGGAAAAGTTAATTTGGCAGCGAGAAAACGGAATGAATTGGCTGAAACTAAAGTTGAAAATGGTCTTGAATATTTTGAGGTAATAATAGCAAAACTTAAAAAAATTCAACTTGAAAATCTGGATACTATGATTGAGGTCCAAGATGATTTAGGGTTGGGAGTTGTTACGGCAAGCTATACTTTAGCGTCGGCTTTTATACAAGCGCATAGCCATGCTATTCATCATTTTGCGAGTATAGGTTATATTATTTCTCAATTAGGAATTAATTTACCCGATGCCGATTTTGGATATAACCCTACAACTCCGAGAAGTAATATTTTAAACTAATTATTTAAAAAGTTTTTTTATTTAATACGCTAAGCTTTTTTGAATACTTTCTTAGCCATAGTAAATTTTTTAAAAGAGGAATGAATTTAGGGTAGGGTACACCAAACTCTTCATGGTTTACCATTGCAATTTTACCCATTATTTTCCAATGATGATTTAAGTTTTTAAGAGCCTTAAAAAATGAAGCATTTTTATAAGAAGCATCATAAATATGAGTTGGTTCTGAAATAATACCATTCACTTCTAATATTTTAAGATTTTTTCCTTGAAGTAAGTTTTTGAAATTTTCATATTTTATATCCAATCTACCGTAATACCATCCATCTATTTGTGTGCAGATTTGATTTATTATTTGTGTCAATTCATTACTAATTAAATGATTACCATTTAAAAATTCAGTACCTTTTGAATGATTTCCAATAGCTGTTAATGTAATTGTTTTTCCAAGTTCAAATACAATTTTCATTTTTTCTTTATGGATATTTTGAAAAATATTAAAGTACAAAAAAGCTCTTTCATCCTGTTTGATCAGTTCTGATAAGGTATGAACACCGTCACCAGTTACAGTTAAAAATCTTTTTATTGTTATGGATGTGATTTTGCCATTTGTATTTCCCGGAATTCTGTGATAAAATATACCTAGTTCTTTGTTATAAGTGATAAACTCTTGGATCAATTTATTTTCATCTACATTTTGTAAATACCTTTTTAGATCGTCTTTTGTATTTATTTTTTTTACCAAATAACCTCGAAACCCAATATCTGGTTTGGCTATAATTGGAAATTCCAAACCTAGTTTGTCAATCTTGTTTAAACACTCTTGAAAATTTTCTTTTTTAAGAATAAGTATGCTTTTAGGTCTATATTTTTCGGGTACCAAAAGCAAGGTTTTATATTTAGACTCTGTTCCATTTCCCGAAAACAAAATCCCTGGGTTTGTTGCTAAAAAAAATATAATATGGCCTGCTTTGATCGACCTATATATAAAAAATGGAAATAATGGGATATAATAAATAATCGTTGGCCAGTGTTCCCATTGGGTTGATCGAATAAAAAAAGATTTTATTTTTATTTTTGAGACAATTTGCATTTTCATTATTTTCTTAGACGAATAATATTTCAAACTTATCTGTTGAAAAGCGCTTTTAAAATTTTACGAAATGCTTGAACAACTATAAATATGGTGAAAAATGCCAAAAAACAACCCAAAATTAAAATGATGTAAGTATCACTTTTTTTCAAAGCCTTAAACCCAATGGTAATTAATATTGGAGAAATAAAAAGTAGTGGTAAAGAGATGGCCAAATACTTTAAACCAGTATTGAATAATGACTTGGACTCTTTATTCTCAAAAGTATTTTGTTTATGATTTGATTTTGCCATACTTTACTTTCAATTGAAATAGTTTGTGTAAATATATGAATTGATTTATCAATCAAAAAAAAAGCGAGAATTTAATTCTCGCTTTAAACAAATTTTAGTTTATGTCTACACAGCGTTTATATTTTCAATGATACTGTTAAAAGTACTACTTGGTCTCATGGCTTTTTCGGTTAAACTGGCATCAAATTGATAATAACCCCCAATGTTAATTTTGTTTCCTTGAACTTCTATTAATTCTTTGGTAATCGTTTCTTCATTATCTTGCAGATTTTTAGCGATATCTGTAAAAACAACTTTTAATTTAGCACTTTTATTTTGAGCTGCTAAAGCTTGTGCCCAGTACGTTGCTAGATAATAATGACTTCCTCTATTGTCTAATTCATTCACTTTACGTGAAGGAGATTTTTTATTATCAAGAAACTTATCTGTGGCTTCATCTAAAGTTTCAGCCAAAACCAACGCATTTGGCATATTGTAATTTTCACCTAAATGCTCTAACGAAACAGCTAAGGCTAAAAATTCACCTAAAGAATCCCACCTTAAATGTCCTTCTGCAATAAATTGTTGTATGTGCTTAGGCGCAGAACCACCAGCACCTGTTTCAAATAATCCACCACCATTCATTAAAGGAACAATGGATAACATTTTCGCACTAGTTCCTAGTTCCAAAATTGGAAATAAATCAGTCAAATAGTCACGTAGAACATTTCCAGTTACAGAAATAGTATCTAAACCAGCTTTAGCTCTTTTTAATGTGTAAAATGTAGCTTCTTTTGGAGCCATTATTTGAATGTCTAAACCACTAGTGTTTAATTTTGGCAAATAATTATTTATTTTTTCAATAATTTGAGCATCATGGCTTCTTTTCTTATCTAACCAAAATATCGCTGGAGAGCCAGTAGCTCTTGCTCTATCTATTGCAAGTTTAATCCAATTCTGAATTGGAGCATCTTTTGCCTGGCACATTCTCCAAATATCACCTTCTTCTACAATGTGTTCAAAGATAATCGCTCCTGAATCATCAGTTACCTGAACTTTTCCTTGTCCTTGCATTATAAAAGTTTTGTCATGAGAACCATATTCTTCGGCTTTTTGAGCCATTAAACCTACATTGGAAGTGGTTCCCATAGTGGTAGGGTCAAAAGCGCCATGTTCTCTACAAAAATCAATAGATGCCTCATAAATTCCAGCGTAACTACTATCAGGTATAACTGCTTTGGTATCTTCTAAATTACCATCAACATTCCACATTTTACCAGATGTTCTAATCATCGCAGGCATAGAAGCGTCAATTATTACATCACTCGGTACATGTAGGTTGGTAATACCTTTGTCTGAATTTACCATGGCAACTGATGGTCCGTTTGAAAAACAAGATTCAATATCTACTTCTATTTCAGATTTTTGATCTTTGGGTAAAGTTTGTATTTTTTTTATTAAATCGCCAAATCCATTATTAACGTCAACGCCTAATTCTTTAATTACCGCATTGTGTTTTTCAAAAACATCTTTAAAAAATACACTTACTGCATGTCCAAAAATCACAGGGTCTGAAACCTTCATCATCGTTGCTTTTAAATGTAAAGAAAATAAAATATTCTTGTCTTTAGCATCTTTTATTTGTTCGTTAAGAAAGCTTAGAAGTGCTTTTTTACTCATAACAGTGGTATCAATAATTTCGCCTGATATTAAAGCTATTTTCTCTTTTAATACCTTGGAATTACCATTGTTATCTATAAATATTATTTTAACATCGTTTGCTTTGTGTATTGTTGTAGATTTCTCATTAGAAAAAAAATCTCCATGTTCCATAGTAGCAACGTGGGTCTTTGAATCTGAAGACCATGCACCCATTGTGTGTGGATTTTTTTTAGCATAATTTTTTACAGCTTTAGGTGCTCTTCTGTCTGAATTGCCTTCTCTTAAAACTGGGTTAACGGCAGAGCCCTTTACAGTATTGTATTTTTTTAGGATTTCTTTTTCTTCATTAGTTTTTGGGTTGTCCAAATAGTCAGGAACATTATATCCTAGTAACTGAAGTTCTTTAATCGCAGCAATTAATTGTGGTACAGAAGCTGATATATTAGGTAATTTAATAATATTAGCTTCAGGTTTTTGCACCAATTCTCCAAGCTCAAGTAAAGCATTAGAAACCCTTTGGTCGCTTGTTAATTTTTCTGGAAATAAAGCCAATATTCTGCTTGCTAATGAAATATCTTTAATTTCAATATGTATACCGGAAGATTTTGTAAATGCTTCAACTATTGGTAAAAAAGAATAAGTAGCTAAAGCTGGTGCTTCATCAGTTTTGGTGTAAATAATTTTTGGAATTATACTCATTTTTTTATATTTTATATAAAGCTATTTTTTTTAATTCGCTGTAAAAAATAGTGTTGCTAATTATTTTAAATTTTTTTGCGCCACAAAGATACTTTTTTTTAAACAAGAAAAGTGATTTAAGATACAGCTAAAATTGAAATATAACAACATCTTTTAAAGATATTGCCAAAGTTATAGTTTAGAGAATTAACCAATAATTTTTCACAGATTTTAAACCTGTATTTTATAAGATTTATTTATATAATCAATGAAAGAATAGTTTGTAAAAACGTATATGTTAAACAATAAAAAAGCCATAAAAAACTTTATGTTTTCTTATGGCTTTTATAAATGGTATTCAAAAGAGTACAATTAATGTTAGTAAGACATTAAAAATACAATTTTAAAAACTGCTTTTATATTTTCATTTTTAAGATGTATTAAATACTTTGTTTATGAAAATCATAAAAACAAAAAAGAGAATATAATTCTCAACATCATTTATTTATAACAGTTTTCATAACTATATAGGGGGTGAATAAATAAATGGATGCAAAACAAAAATAGGTTTTATGCCTTGTAGATGCTGATATTTAGTAGGTAACTTGTTAACTATGAGTTAACAAGAATTATTAACATTTGTTTATATCTAGATAATTATCACTTATGTTAAAATGCTCAGGGTCTTAAAGGTGTAAAAATTTGAATAACCCATGTAGCCTTATTTTTGACTTGATTGCTAAATTAATTTACATGATCCAAATTAAAAATTTGGCAAAGCTTGTGGCCAACTTGATTGGCTATGAAAACAGCACCGCCTACAAGATGTGGCTAGGAAATACTCCTATGCCCGCTCGCCTTTGAGGGCTCTGCCTCGAAGATAGTTGATTGTATCGGATACTATAAAATATACGCCCCCTCATCCTTGAATTGATTATTATGCCTTCTTGTCATGAATCGTTATATTGGCTTGGTTTTAGACTAATAGAAATTATGACTAAACAAAAAGTATCCTTCTCGTGGGCATTTAAAGAATTTATTTGGCCCAGAAAAAAAATCGTTTTAATTGGTTTGGTATTAATTATTTTTAAAAGCTTGGCGGGACTTGTTTTACCATATGCTACAAAAAATTTAATTGACGAAATTATTCCTTCAAAAGATATGCAAGCCTTGACTATGCTGTTAATAGTTGTAAGTTCTTCCATATTAATTCAATCTGTTAGCTCTTTTTCATTAACGAGATTACTTAGCGTTGAAGCACAACATTTAATCTCTTTATTAAGAGCCAAAGTACAGAGAAAACTACTGACCTTACCCATAAGTTTTTTTGACAATAACAAATCTGGTGCTCTAGTATCTCGTGTAATGACTGATGTTGAGGGAGTTAGGAACTTGGTAGGTACAGGTTTGGTGCAGCTTATTGGTGGTACTATTACTGCAATTATTTCCTTAGTAATTTTGATTAAAATCAATGCAACCATGACGTTTTTTGTATTGGTTCCGGTGGCAATTTTTGCTTTTATTGCGCTGAAGGCCTTTGGATTTATTCGGCCTATTTTTAGAGCTAGAGGTAAAATTAATGCAGATGTTACTGGTAGATTGACCGAAACTTTAAATGGCGTACGTGTTATAAAGGGATTTAATGCCGAAGAACAAGAGAATAAAACTTTTGAAAAAGGGGTAGAGCTATTGTTTTTAAATGTGAAAAAAAGTTTGACTGCTACAGCGTTAATGACCAGTAGTTCAACCTTGTTATTGGGTTTAGCTTCCGCTGGAATTATGGGGCTAGGCGGCTATTATATTATGAATGGAACAATGACCTATGGTGAGTTTGTTTCCTTTACTTTGTTTTTAGGATTTATGATTGCACCCATTGTTCAAATGAGTAATATTGGAAGTCAGCTTACCGAAGCTATGGCGGGTTTAGATCGTACCCAAGAGCTCATGCAAATGACTGAAGAAGATGACCCTAAAGTGAGAAAGGTGTTCTTAGATAAAATTACCGGCGATGTGGTTTTTAAAGATATTTCTTTTGGTTATGATGAAAATAAAGAGGTTTTACATGATATTAATTTTTCCGCTCCTGCGGGAAGTGTAACCGCTTTGGTAGGATCATCAGGATCTGGAAAATCAACTATTGCCGGATTGGCTGCTACTTTTTTAAATCCGAGTAAAGGATTGGTTACCTTAGATGGAGTTGATTTATCAAAAGTTAATTTAAGTAGTTATAGAAATAAGTTAGGTGTGGTTTTACAAGATGATTTTTTATATGAAGGAACCATCCGTGAAAACATATTATTCCCAAGACCAAATGCTTCTGATGAAGAATTACAAAAAGCTGTTAAAGGAGCTTATGTAAATGAATTTACTGATCGTTTTGAGGATGGCTTAGAAACAGTAATTGGTGAAAGAGGTGTAAAACTTAGTGGCGGACAAAGACAAAGAATTTCTATAGCCAGAGCACTTTTGGCAGATCCGAAGATTATTATTTTAGATGAGGCAACTTCTAATTTAGATACCGAAAGCGAATCTTTTATTCAAAAGAGTTTACAAATACTTATGAAAGACCGTACTACATTTGTAATTGCACACAGGTTGAGTACCATTCAAAAGGCCGATCAAATATTAGTTGTTGAAGACGGTAATATTGTTGAACGAGGTAAACATCAAGAATTGATAGATAAAAAAGGTCGTTATTTTGATTTGTATACTTATCAAAGCAGGATATAATTTTTAGTAAATTAGCACAATAAAAAAATAGATTATGACACTACCTAAATTTTTACTTGGAGACAATACAGATCACCCAGACGATATATTTGTTGTACATACAGAATACCCTCAGTTTATAATCAATTTGGTAAACGATGAGGTTGAATGGATGGATGATCTACAAGGAGATGAAGAAGAATTGGCTATTGAAATTGCTCAATTGGTGGAAGAAGCAAGTCTTTTTTATGATAGAGAGATGGAAAGGTATAAGGAGTGAATGAGACGATGAGAGAATGAGAGATTGAGAGAATGAGACAATTTGGTGATTTAAAAAAGGATCAATTTGAAAATTAATTATTTAAGCAAACAACTAAAAGCCAAAAGCTAAATGCCAAAAGTGAAGAGTGAAAGGCCAAAAGTCAAAGCCAGCAACCAACAATCAAATTCAATCTACTTCTTCGCCTTCTGCACCAATTCTAGCTGATTAACATTTGTTTTGGCTGTGAAAATCCCGTAATTTATAGTAGCAATATTTTTTTCAATTTTATCTATTGTACCTTTGGCATTGCCATCAATCAATCGAACACGATCGTTAATTTGAAATTCATAACCTTCAATAATAATTGCTTTTTCTCTTTCAATTAGTTTTTTCTGTTTGATTACTTTTTTTATTTCGGGCAATACTTCTTTTTCAATTTTTTTAAGTTGCTCTTCTTTTAGTTTTTGCTCTAATTTAATTGCTTTATTTATTTTAGTGCGCTCTCTTTTTGAAAGGGGCTTTTCTTTTTGCGAGTTATTTTTTTTGTGCTCAACTTCAATTTTATCTTTTTTTAATTTTTCATGTTTAGATTGCTCTATCATGGCCCATTTTAAAAACTCATTTTGAAGTTGATTTTTGTTTTTGGTTTGAAAAAACTTATGCATAAACTCATTGGATTTTCTTCCGTAGGAGAGCATTTTTTGGTTGTTTTCATATAATTCTTGAAAACTGTTTATTTTATCTTGGATCTTTTTTTGTTGCCCAATTAATTTTTCAGAATTTTCTTTGGCAACTAATTTTTCTTTTTCTAAAGCATTGGTATACGCCTGTAATTTATTCCTTTCCTTTTGAAGTTTGGCAATGGTTTTATCTAACCTTATTTTTTCACGTTCTACTTTCTTTTTTGCTCTGTTAATTAATCGAAAAGGAATACCGTTTTTTTGAGCAACTTCAAAGGTAAAAGAACTTCCCGCCTGACCAATATGCAATTCAAATAAGGGTTCAAAAGATCTTTCATCAAATTGCATGTTGGCATTGACAACATTTTCCAATTCACTGGCTAAAACCTTTAAATTGGCATAATGCGTAGTAATGATACCATAAGAACCTTTTTCATGAAATTCTTCTAAAAATATTTCTGCCAAAGCGCCACCTAATTCAGGGTCGGAACCTGTACCAAATTCATCAATTAAAAATAGCGTATTGTTATTGCATTTGTTCAAAAACTTGCGCATATTTTTTAATCGATAACTATAGGTACTTAATTGATTTTCAATAGATTGATTATCTCCTATATCGGTTAATATATTATCGAAAACACTTACTTCACTACGCTCGTTTACCGGAATTAAAATACCACTCTGCAACATAATTTGTAGCAAACCAATGGTTTTTAAAGTAATACTTTTACCTCCAGCATTTGGTCCAGAAATAACTATAATCTGCTGCTCTTTATTTAGTTTTATGGTTTGTGCTACCGTTGTGATATTTCTCAAATTGTTCTCTTCCCACAGAATAGGGTGGATAGCATTTTTTAAATAGATTTTTTGTTCTTGAACAATTTTTGGTAACAAGGCATTAATTTGATAGGCGTAATTTGCCTTGGCACCAACTAGGTCTAAATGACTTAAATAATCTTGATATATTTTTAATAGTTCCTGATATGGGCGGATGGTATTGGTAAGTTGTTTAAGTATTTTTACTACTTCTTCCTGTTCTTCATAATGTAAGTTTTGCAGGGCTCTAGAGAACTGTAATGTTGCTTCAGGAGCAATAAAAACAATACTTCCAGTTTTTGAGTTACCTAAAATAGAACCTCTAACTTTTTTTCGGTACATGGCTTGTACCGCTAAAACTCTTTGGGTATCTACAACAGATTCTTTGATATCATCTAAATAACCCAAGCTGGAATAATGAGCCAATGATTTTGTAAAGCTACTTCCAATTTTACCTCTAATTTTATTGATTTCTTTTCGGATGCCAAATAAAATTTCAGAAGCTTTATCTACCACCTCGCCATATGGAGAGATTACCTTATCGATGCATGCAATTAAAACTTTAGTCAATTCAATATTTTCCGATTCGATAAAAAGGGTAGGGTAGTATTCTTTAAATTTTTTATAAAAGAGCAATAAATTATTTGCTGTAGCCGAAATAGAAGCTATTTTTTGAAAAGAAGTCGCTTCTAAAAAACTATCTTCAATACCAAGCATGTATATTTCTTTGCTTATTTCGTCGAAATAATGATTCGGAATTCTATTTTCATTTGAAAAAGAAGCTAGGTATTCATTTACCTGATTTAATTCAGATTTTAATTCAAGTATCCTTTTTATAGGTTTTATTTGCAATGTTTTTGCTCTTCCTAAATCAGAAATACAATGTGCTTCAATTTTTTGTAGCACCGTGTTGAATTCTAAATCGTTTAAAGTTTTTTGTGTTATATTATTGGTCAAAATTGTAGATTTGTACTAAAGCAAAAGTAAATAAAAAAATGCTATGGAAGTAAAAATTTCTGAAAGTTGGAAAAGAGTTTTAAAAGAGGAATTTGAGAAGGGTTATTTTCAAGATTTGATCACTTTCGTAAAAAGAGAATATGAAAACCATACTTGTTACCCACCTGAAAATAAAATTTTTGCTGCTTTTGATCATTGCTCTTTTGAGGATTTAAAAGTTGTTATTATTGGTCAGGATCCTTATCATGGTCACAAACAGGCAAACGGTTTGTGCTTTTCTGTTCATGACGGAATTAAACATCCACCGTCATTAATTAATATTTTTAAAGAAATAGCAGCAGATATTGGAAACCCGTATCCTGTAAGTGGTAATTTAGAAGCTTGGGCTGATCAAGGAATTCTATTATTAAATGCTACATTAACCGTAAGGAAAAGTGAAGCTGGATCACATCATAAACAAGGATGGGAAATTTTTACAGACGCAGTAATTAAAAGAATATCCGATCAAAAAGAACATGTTGTTTTTTTACTTTGGGGTGGTTTTGCTAAAAAGAAAGGTGCAAAAATTGATAGAAAAAAACATTTTGTATTAGAAACAGGTCACCCATCACCATTGAGTGCAAATAGAGGTTATTGGTTTGGTAATAAGCATTTTAGTAAAACAAATGAATATTTAAATGAGCAAAGTAAAGAAAAATTGAAATGGTAGCAGCAAGGAAATACTCGCTATGTGTGTTGAGTATATTATTAAATTACAGTTGTAACATTTGTCTTTTGTTGTTGTATTTTCTTAAAAATAATTCCCAAAATAAAACACCGTATATAACAATATATTCCAAAGCAATAATGTATAAATTTTCAGTATTCTTTGTATTGGCATAAGCGAGGTAACTAAATATAATGACAAAACTCCACACCAATGGAAAAATATATTTGGTGTAAATACTTAATAAAACTAATGTTGCCAAATACCAGGGATGTACAGTGGTTGCTGTAAAGTAATAAAAACTAAGCATCATAAGCATGGCAGTAATAAGTTGTTTTGTTGTTTTGTTTTTTCTGTAAAAAGCAATGATAAAAACGACAACAACAACAACTAATGGTAATATTTTTCCAATGATTGCAATTTCATTCCACCCTCTTATTTTATAAGAAAGCTCTCTAATAATATAATATATACTTGCATTAAATTCAAAATTTTGAAACCAAAGTGCAACTGTTTGCGCATAGTTAGGTATAAAATTAGAAGAATAAAATGGCGCAAAAAACATTAGCGTGAGAAAGCCTATAATACTATAAAAATAAATACTTTTTTTCCAACCAAGTTTTTGTAAAAACAGAGGTAAAAATATTAGTGGTATAAGTTTTACGGAAACTGAAAGAGCAAATACTATAGCTGATTTTCTCCATTTTTTTAGCTGTAATAGGTATAAACTCCAAATCAAAAAGAAAAGCATTACAGATTCGAAGTGAAGATTTCCGGTAAGTTCAATAATAATGAAAGGATTGAGTAAATACCAAAAAATATGATGGTTTGGAATATTTAATTGTTGCAATAATTTTTTACCGAAAAAAAGTATACCTACATCTGCAAAAATGATGAGAATTCGCATTACAACCACTGAGCCTAAAATGCTTTTACCTGCAATAATACCAGCAATTACAAAACTAAATTGATTGATGGGTGGGTAGTTTGTAAAATGACTTCCATTAAGTTCTCCCATTCCTGTATATAGTTCTTTGGCCTGAACTATAGGAAATTCTCCACTGTTAATAAATGATTCTGGTGTAAATAAATATGGGTTAAATCCTTCTAAAATCATCCGGCCATCCCAAATAAAACGGTAAAAATCTTGAGACAAATTGGGGATTGCAAATAAAAATAGCAGCCGAAACAAAAATGAAATTATTACTAAAAAGTTAAAATTATCATGATTTGTTGTTATGAGTTTATAAAATAAGACAAATAAAGCAGTATAAAGAAAAATAAGTGTAGCGTAGTTGTTTCTAGATAAGTTATAAGCAAATGATAAATACATTAAAACACTAAGCACAACAAAAATAAATGAAGTTTTATATTGAGGTAGATAAGTTTTAAAATTCATTATTTTTTATAAGTTCTTTACATTTTCGAAGTTAGTGATTTAATAAATACATAACCAAAACCAAGAAATAACATAAGGTGAAAAGGGAATAACCCAAAGTCACCTCCTTGGTCACCAACAATAAAAGCACTATACATACCGAAGGCGAAATAGAGTACTAATATTCCTTCAACAATAACATTAAGCGATAGTTTTTTACGTAAATATTTATTGCCTTTCCAGGAATCAGAAATACTATTTATATTAAATTTTGGAGTACGTATAAAATCACTGCGTTTACCAAAATGACCTTCCATAACTGCTACAGAATTATGAAACGAAAAACCCATTGCAATTGAAAAAAACGTTAAAAACATTCCAATATATTTTACAAATTTTTTAAAACCACCACCATATATTTGTTTGTACATAAACCAATAACAAATAAAGAAAATAAAGGTGCTTATAACAAAAAAGCTCATGACATAAAAATAAGGTTTTAAATGTGCATATTCGTTTTTAATGTAAAGCATTGGAATACTTAAAACAGCTACAATAAATATGTTTAAAAACATCGTGCTATTTAATAAATGCAAAATACCATGTATTTTGGTTTTAATCGAAATATTTTTGCTCAAAATTAATTTAAAAAGCATTTTTCTAAAGTTTTCTGCACCACCTTTATTCCATCTAAATTGTTGTGTACGAGCAGCACTTATTACTACAGG
Organism: Flavobacteriaceae bacterium; assembly: GCA_021647985.1. Taxonomy (GTDB): domain Bacteria; phylum Bacteroidota; class Bacteroidia; order Flavobacteriales; family Flavobacteriaceae; genus Lutimonas. The sequence continues at coordinate 51,711 of JAKITQ010000012.1, forward strand.
AAGCTCGGCCGGAGTTACTACATTTTCAAGGTATTTAAACTTCCAGTTCTTTAACTGTGCTCTATAACTTAAATCTAAATCTTCGGTTAAAGTGTCACCTTGCCAGTTGCCAGCATCTATGATGCAATCTTTTCTCCAAACTCCAGCAGTACCATTAAAATTGATAAAATGACCTTTGCTGTTTCTTCCTACCTGTTCTAACGTAAAATGAGCATCTAGCGCAAATGCTTGAATTTTTGTAAGTATAGAATAGTTTTTGTTAATATGCCCCCAACGAGTTTGTACGACACCAATTTCAGAATCTTTAAAATATGGAATAGTAGATTTTAACCAATCTTTTTGAGGTAAAAAATCGGCGTCAAAAATGGCAATAAATTTACCTTTTGCAACTTTTAATCCTTCCTTTAAGGCTCCTGCTTTAAAGTTTATACGATTGTCTCTTGATACATGCTGAATATCTAAACCTGTTTTTTGTAGCTGAGCAATATGTTTTTTTGTATTCTCAAAAGATTCGTCTGTTGAATCATCTAAAACTTGAATCTCTAATTTATTTCTAGGATATTCAATTTTAGCAATATTATTAAGCAAGCGTTCCATAACGTATAACTCATTATAAACAGGAAGTTGAATGGTTACATAAGGAGTTTCATCAGGGTTATTTAAATTAAATTTAGGCGAATTATCTTCTTTTTTTTGAGCAGATAAGTAATTAAATAACAAGTTTAATTGCGCTAAAGCATACAAGAAAATAAGTATGAGAGCAATTGAATAAACAACTATTATTGTAGTTTCTAATATCATTATTTAAAACTGTATTTAAATATCCAACCTAAAATTTTTACGCCTGCAAAAATACTGCCTTTTACAGTTCCTGAAACTTTTGAGACACCTATTCGGTTTCTATAATTAACAGGTATTTCGATATAAGTTAGCTTTTGTTTGATAGCTTTTAATTGCATTTCTACAGTCCAGCCATAGGTTTTATCTTCCATATGAAGCGCTAATAATTTATCATACTTTATAGCTCTAAAAGGTCCTAAATCGGTAAATTTTGCTCCAAACATAAACTTCATTAAAAAGGTTGCTAACCAATTACCAAAAACCTGTTGGGGTTTCATTGCGCCTTGTTCACGTAGTCGTTTTACGCGTGCACCAATTACAAAATCGATATTATTATTTACAATTGGTTCTACGAGTTTTGTCAGTTCTTCAGGATAATCGCTATAATCGCCATCTAAAAATACAATTATTCCTGGTTGAATAGACTGATTTGCTATATAATCCATTCCTTTTAAACATGCATATCCATAGCCTTTTTGAAATTCATCAAGAACAGTTGCTCCTGCATTTTTCGCATTTGTTGCAGTATCATCTGATGAGTTATTATTTACTACTATAATCTCATCTACTATACCCGGAATATCACGGATAACATTTCCTATAGAATCTGCTTCATTATATGCAGGAATGATGACTTTAATCTTTATCATTAAAAATCAAATAAGTTATTGTCCTTTTTAAAAGATTTAACATTTGTCCATTCTCTAATTTTTTGCCCATCTTTATATTTTTCAGCTTTTATCATTTTTTTATTTTTATAACACAAGCAATATCCGTTTTTTAAATTATTTTTAAACTGACTCTTATGAGTGATCTGCTCATTACTATCATAAAAAATCCACCAATCATTTTTTTTGCCATTAGCAAAGTATCCTTGACTGTTTTTAACACCGTTTTCGTAGTAAAAATACCAGTATTTATCTAAATTAGAATTGTTAAAATGTCCTTCTTTTTCTGTATTTCCATTTTTATAGTAAAATTTCCAGTAATCTGTTTTTTGACCGTTTTGTATCCAACCTTCAGATTGTAAGTTTCCATTATCAAAATAATTTTTTTGATATTCCTTTTGAGCATGTATGTTTAGTGCAAGAAAGAAAATAATACTGAATATTGAATACTGAATACTACGCATTATTTTTGATTTACCAATTTCATTAAATCTACATCATTGCCTAATAATATTTGATTTGGGTTTATACGACCTTCTATTGAACCGTTTTCCAATTTTAAAACTCCTCTTGGGCAAACAGCGGCACAAATACCACAACCAACACAGCTTGAACGTACAATATTTTCTCCTTTTTGCGCATAAGCTCTTACATCAATTCCCATTTCGCAATAGGTTGAACAATTTCCGCAAGAAATGCATTGTCCGCCGTTGGTAGTAATTCTAAATTTTGAAAATAACCGTTGTTGAAATCCTAAAATGGCAGCCATTGGGCAACCAAATCGACACCAAACTCTGTTACCAAGAATAGGGTAAAACCCTGTTCCTACAACTCCAGAGAATATAGCTCCAATCATAAATCCATAGCTTGAACGTAAGGTTTCAGCTTCAAATAAAAACAAATTAGTTCCATTATTAAAATAATGCATTCCAAAAAGAGCTATAATAATAACAAAATAACCAATGGCACCATAACGAGCGTCTTTACCAAATTCGTTACGTTTAAAAATCATAATAATCGTAAATACCAATGTTAAAATCGCTCCAACTAAAGCTAAAAACACGCCTTTAGTAAGCCAATATTTACTTGGTTCGTACCCTAAATATGTGTAAATAACTGCTGTTGTCATTAGTGTTACAAACACTAAAACCGTGTGTATTAGCCATCGTTCCAATTTCCATGCAGACAATTTTTTGGATGATAATTGACGAAAAGAGTCTCCAGCAGTTTCTGCTAATCCTCCACAGCCACAAACCCAAGAACAATACCAACGTTTTCCATATTTATAGGTTAGAATAGGAGAAACAACAAATATAGAAAGCACTCCAAAAGTTAATAGCGCTAGACCAATATTACCTGCATTAATAAAATCGTCAATTCTGTATTGTTCAAAATTATAATAGTTTAAAGGCCACATACTTTTTAAATCGTAGTAAGGCAGTTTAAATGTATCTGAATTTAAACGTGCCATAAATTCTGGAATTAAAAAAGCAAAACCCAACTGAAAAAACATAACAGAAGCTGTTCGCAATTGTTGGTAACGATTGTGTTTATATTTTAGCATAAACTTATAGCCAAATGCCATAATAGCAATTGTGTAAAGCACACCATATACAAACCACTGGCTTGCAGGATTTCCACTTAAGAGTTTGCTTAACGGGTCGAATAAAGAAACCAATCCAGTATTTGAATTTCCATCAACACCAAGTCCTAATAAATAAGGGTAGAAATATAGAACTATATAAAATGAGGTTAAAACAATGCCTGTAATCCAACCTAAAGTGCCTCGCGACGAAATGGATTTAAACCACACAGCATCATTTTTTATACCTTCTAATTTATTGAGGTAAACAGCATTTGCAAAGCCTATTATTCCAACAGAAATTAATATTAATGAAGTGGTTAAAAACAGTTCTTTATTAGGAAAATTTGTATTGAAAAGAGCTAATGTTAAAATAAAAAATCCAATAACAGCAAGTGCAAGTGCAATTTTTTGTTTAGAAGAAAGGTCTATAGCATCTGGTTTGGCTAAAGACATACTATGATTTATTTTATTATTCATTTTGATTATATTATTTGTTCGTGAGACTCTAAAAAATTATTTTCAATTTTTTAGTTAGTCGAACTAATCCCGCTTCTTGTACTGAACTTGTTTCAGTATCTAGCGGGATCTTGGTTAATACCTCAACCCTTGGGTCGATTCCTGTTATTGGGTTCAGGGCTTGCTCTGGGGTTTAATATCTTTCGTTTTTAAAAGCTGATAAAATTTCGTTTTCATTTTGTTTATAAAACTCTGGGTCAAAATTAGCTTCAGATAAATGATTCATTACATAATCTACATTGCGTTTTTCGGTAAGCCATTTGTCAAATACTTCGTGACGCATTCTTATTCCGAAGGTATTGATGCCCAAAAATTCATTTGTATACTTGTCGAAGCAAACAGTAATACACTTGGTGTCGTCTTGGTGTTTCCAATGAAAATGTGCTTCGTTGCCTCTAGGATTTGGGAAAACCCAACCGTAAGTTTGATATTCAATATCTAAAAATTTTGCAGAATTAAACCAATGTCCTGGATTGTACTTTGTTGGTTTATTGCAAATTGTTTGAGCCAAAGCTTCTCCCATCATTCTGCCTGTATACCAAACTGCTTCTACAGGTCTTCGTTGTCCAATCGCGTTTATTTGCTCGGCACAATCTCCAATAGCGTAAATATCTTTTTTATTAGTCTCTAAAAATCTATTTACTTTCACCCCTCTGCCAGTTTCAATATTTGAATCTTTAATAAAATCAATATTTGGAGATACTCCTGCAGTTAAACCTATAAAATCACAAGCTATTTCTTCTCCTGTTTCTGCAATTACAACACCTTTTACTTTTCCGTTTTCATCTGAAAGTACTTCTTTTAAATTTGTACCCAAACGCAAATCGATATGATGATTTTTAATATGCCTGTTTAGCATATGGCTTTCACCTCCTGGTAAAACAGCATTCCAAAAACTAGTTTCACGAACTAAAAAGGTTACAGGAATGTTACGTGAATTGAGCATTTCGGCCAATTCAATTCCAATTAAACCTCCTCCAACTATTACAGCTCGTTTACATATTTCATTATTAGGCGCGTATTTCTCTAGCGTATCTAAATCTTGCTTGTGATAAAGTCCTTGAACTCCCTTAAGATCTTGCCCTTTCCATCCAAATTTGTTAGGCTTGCTTCCGGTTGCAATAATAAGTTTGTCAAATACTAAGGTTTCTCCGTTTAAAAAATGTAGCGTATTAAAATCTGGATCTATACGTTTTACAGTTCCTTTTTTAAGGTCAATTTTATTTTTTTTCCAAAACCAATTTTCATAAGGTTGGGTGTGTTCAAATTTCATATGCCCCATATATACGTACATCAGAGCAGTACGCGAAAAGAAATAATTCGTCTCTTCAGAAATAACAGTGATTTTTTTATTTGATAATTTTCGAATATGTCTAGCAACTGAAATTCCAGAAATTCCATTTCCTATTATAACAACGTGCTCCATATCTTATTTTTTATATTGCAAAGATATTTTTATTTTTATCTATAAAGTGTTAGAAGGCTAACATTTTATAACATAATATTGGTATTACCTTTGCTATAATTATTTTAATTAATTTAAATTCTCAGAATAATGTCATACAAAATAAATTTGCTCCTTACACTAATTATGAGTGTTCAAATAACTTTTTCTCAAAATGTCACAACTTTTTTTGATGAATCAAATATATTTTTAAATGAATATGTTTCAAATGGAAAAGTAGATTATACTGCAATTAAAGAAAACCCTGAAAAATTAAACAACTTATTAATGCTTGCTAATAATAGTATTGTTTCTGAAAAGGATGCACTTGTATATCAATCTTTTTGGATAAATTCTTATAATTTGGCTGTAATTAAAGGAATTATAGACAATTATCCATTAAAGTCCCCTTTAGACAAGGCTGGTTTTTTTGACGGTATTGAATATGATATTGCTGGTAAATCAATTACATTAAATGATATAGAACACAAACTGTTAAGAGCCAAATTTAACGATGCACGTTTTCATTTTGTCTTAGTTTGCGGAGCGATAGGATGTCCTCCTTTAATTAAAGATGCTTATTTACCAAATACATTAGATGCTCAAATGGAAACGCAAACTAAAATAGCTTTAAATGGAAGTTTTTTAAAAGTAAACACAAAAAAGAAACGTGTACAAGCTTCAGAAATAATGAAATGGTATAAAGAAGATTTTACAATGCATGGTATGACCGAAATAGATTTTATAAATAAGTATAGAACAGAAAAGATTCCTAAAAACTATAAATTAACTTATTTTACTTATAATTGGAATTTGAACAAACAATAAAACAGCCATCCCTTTATGAGTTTTAATGATATGAGTTACATAAAGTAGGTGGGTAATGTATAACAATAAAAAAATTCAGCGAAAGCAGAAATAAAAACTAGAAACAATGAAAAAATTAATAGTATTATCAGTATTTATAAGTCTTACCTTTTCGGGATTTGCGCAAGAAGATGAAAATGAAATTCAGAAAAGTGTTATTCAAGAATATACACCTTCAAAATTATTGAAGAAAGGACAATGGGATATTAAATTTTTTAACAGTATTTACACACAAACCGAACGTACAGATGCAGGAAGTAAATCCGTCACTATACCTAGAGAAACATTTTTCACAAATACTACTGAAATTTACACAGGAATAAGCGAAAACTCCCGTATAAATATTGGGTTTATTTTTCAAATACGCTCCAATACTTTTGGTGGTGCAGGAGCTTTAGATGTTTTTAAATTTGAAGATAATGCAAACGCAAGAAGCGGATTTACAACAATTGCTCCTTCAATAAGAATACAGCCTTTTGTAAGTATATCTAATTTTTCAATTACTAGCTCTGTATATTTACCTATTTTTCCAGATAAAGCTAATGCTCCATATTTAGATAAACGAAGTGTATTTTGGGAAACAAGATTTTTCTACGATAAAACATTTGGTAACAATAAATGGCAAGTATTTACGCAAGCAGATTTTGGTCTCAACTTTGGTAAAAAAACAGTAAATGAAAATAATATAGATGCTATATTAGATTTTAATAATATAGAACGTTTTGCAAACAATAGCCTATTTGTGCCTTTGGGTGCGTTTTTGAGTTATTTTCCAGGAGCTAAATCAACGGTTTATGTCAATGCGAAACAAGCGTTTTTAATAGATTTAGGAAATGATTTTGCACAGAATTCAACTTCGTTTGGCTTTGGAGGCAAGTACCAATTAACCAAAGTTTTAAATGTGGAAGCTTCATATGATAAGTTCATTAGAGGGCATAATTTTCAAGGTCTCGGACAGACATTTAGTATAGGATTAAGAGTTTTGTTTTAATGAAACTCATTTTTTGTTAAAAAAATATTAGTTGAATTAATCCCGTTTTTATAACGGGATCTCATTATATTTAGAAGAAAAAAGTATCTCAAAAATGAAAATTTATAGACTTCGAATTATTATATTCATTCCTTTACTATCTTGTTCTGGACAAGTTGAAAAGATTAATGGTGTTAGTTTTGTTGCCTCAAGAGACACTATTAATCATAAGCATGTAAATCCTGTACTTGATGTAAATGCTAATTTTGTAGCAATAATGCCATTTGGGTTTATTAAAGATTTAAAACACCCTGAAATATCCTTTAATACAAAAAGGCAATGGTATGGCGAAACCAATGAAGGTGCTAAACACTATATTAACAAATTTCAAGACAAGGAAATTAAGATTATGCTAAAACTACAAATTTGGGTTTGGCGAGGAGAATATACAGGATTTATTGAAATGAAAAACGAAGAACACTGGTTGGTTTTAGAAAATTCTTATACCAAATTCATTTTATTATATGCTAAACTTGCACAAGATATTAATGCGGAACTTTTTTGTATAGGAACTGAACTAGAAAAATTCATTGAAAATAGACCCACTTATTGGAATCGTCTTATAAAAGAAATTAAGAAAGTATATAAAGGAAAACTTACTTATGCTGCCAATTGGGATGAGTTTAAACATACACCATTTTGGAACGAATTAGACTATATTGGAGTAAATGCATATTTTCCTGTAAGTAATGAAAAAAAACCCTCAGTTAATGCATGTTTAGAAGGGTGGAAGCAACATAAAAAAGTTATTAAAGAGATATCTAAAAAATACAAAAAATCAATTATTTTTACCGAATTTGGATATAGAAGTGTTGATTATACTGGTAAAGAACCTTGGAAAAGTGATAGAAGTATGACTTCAATAAATATAGAAGGGCAATCTAATGCTACTAAAGCACTTTTTGAAACATTTTGGAATAAAGATTGGTTTGCTGGAGGATTTATCTGGAAATGGTTTCACGATCATGAAAATGTTGGAGGTGAAAGCAATAATCAATTTACACCACAAAATAAACCAGTTGAAACGATTATAAAAAACCAATTTTCTAATTAAAAATGAAACTATTTAAATACATAAGTATATTTATAATTTTAGCATCATGTACCAACATGGATGATATAAATAACAATAGTTTGTCAACATATACTTTAAATAAAACTATTGAAACCGGAGCCGTTATTGCTTGTGCTGCAAGTGATGAAGTTACTAATGATGTCTTGGTTTTTTATTATCCAAAAGCTGGTGCTTAAAATATTAGACTGTGTGAAACTAATCATGTTGAAGTTGATAAAAATGATTTTTCAAACTACTTAGAAATCAAAACCGAACCACTTCCTTTTTTTAATGGTTATCTCGGAAAATACGAAAGGAATTATTTAAATGAAAAATGGATAATTGTAACTTTCGAATTGAATGACGAAATTAAAATGTCAAATCCAATACGCATAAAACACGTTTTAAAACCCACTGTTTGGACCGAAGATGTAAGCATAGATCATACACAAACAGGAATGCCAATTTTTAATTGGATAAATAATGAGTTTGGAGATAATGCCATTTACTTTCAAGTAGTATCAGATTCTCAAAACAGTTTACTTTCAGGAACATATACCAATGAAAATCAATTTCAGTATTATAATACATCTAATGTGGTTTTAAATATTACAACGCAAACCCCTCCTGAACTTATAATTGGAACTTCTTACAATTTTACATTAATGGATGTTAGCGAAGACAATTGGGTAAATTCTGTAATTCAAAAAATATTTGAAGTGCAATAAAAAAAACAATATGCCAAAACTCCATAAATAATTCTTTATAATTAGAGAAATTTTTTATGCACAACAACGAGCAAGAGTTGTAAGTTTGGTAATTATTTTAAGAGGCGATGCGTTTAAAAGTGTTTTTGTGTTTATGTTTTATGATGATTTTAGGGAATTCCTATAGTCAAGAAAACACGGTTTATGATGTAAAAATTAGAGGGGCAAAAAAAATTAAAATTGATTTTATAAAAAAAATCTTGGCAATTAAAAAAGGCGAAGTATTAGATTCATTAATTCTAAATGAAGATGTGATTCGTTTAAAACGGTTGCCAGCCATTTTCCATGTTACATATCAAGTGTTTTATCATCAAGATAGCTTGTATAATGTTTATTTTAATATCGAAGAGAATCTTACTATAATTCCAGATTTTAGCTTTTGGTCAACCGTTAACAGAAAATTTGCTTACAGATTGGGTGTTTCGGATTATAATTTTTTAGGAAGAAACATCACCTTAGGTGGGTTTTACCAAAATAATGGTTTTGACTCTTATGCTTTAAGAATGGCAGCACCATATTTGTTTACAAATAAACTAGGAATTTCAATTTTTTTTCAGAATTGGACAAGTGAAGAACCATTGTTTTTTAATCAGGGATCTGCTAATTATAAATATAATAATATTTCGATTGAGGTTATGGGCTTGTATGAAATTAATTTTAGACATAGTTTGCAGTTTGGAATTAATTTTTTTACAGAAAAATATAATTATCTTGATGGTTTAACGGATCCAAATATTCCACAACAGTTAGAATTAGATAAACAGCTTCTTAAATTGGTATATACCTATGATCATTTAGATTATTTTTATCAGTACATCAAAGGATTTAAAAGCATTTTTTATGGGCAGTATGTGACAACAGAGAATGATTTTCAAGAACCGTTTTTGATTTTTTGGAATGATTTTTTATATTTTAAAAGAATAGGAGCAAAGGGCAATTGGGCGAGTCGAGTTCGCTTTGGATTGTCATCTAATAGTGATTCTCCTTTTGCACCTTTTGCAGTTGACAACAATACAAATTTGCGAGGTGTTGGTTTTTTAGTAGATAGAGGTACCGGTAGTTTTGTAGTCAATACCGAATATCGTTATACTTTATTTGAAAGAAAATGGTTTGTATTTCAAGGAAATGGTTTTATTGATGCTGGTTCTTGGAGAAATCCAGGTGGTAATTTTAACGATTTTTTTCAAAGCGAAAACATAAGGGTTTACACAGGTGTAGGTATACGGTTTATACATCGAAAAATATTCAATGCCATTTTTAGAATTGATTATGGTTATGGTATTACCAAAAATGCTTCAAAAGGCTTTGTATTTGGTGTAGGACAATATTTTTAGTCTTTTTTTCCTAAAGGATAAGTTTCTTGTAAAATGAAATTTTTCGGAAATTTTTCATCTCCTTCAAAGCCTAATTCTATATCTCTTCCGTTAAACGGAATGTAATCCGTTTTAAAAAGATAATCCCAAATACTTAAGGTGATTCCAAAATTCACTCCATACCTTCTTTCATGTGGTAGTTTTTTTGCATGATGCCAAATATGCATTTTAGGGTTGTTAAAAACATATCTTAAAGGTCCATAATCTAGAGCAATATTAGCGTGGTTTAAATGCCCAACAGTAATATTAAAAAAATGAACTACAGCAACATCTTGTGCAGTAAAAGCTCCCATTATAGCTAAAGGAATATATTTTATCGAATTATAAAGCACCGGCTCCATCCAATGGTAACGTAAATGTGCCGCAAACCCCATTTCTTTTACGGAGTGGTGCACTTTGTGGAAATTCCATAAAAAATCATACTTATGTAACAAGACATGGGTAAGCCATTGTACAAAATCAATAACTACAAAAAAGGTTAAAATTTTAGCCCAATACGGAAAAGAATTGATGTTAAACAATTGAAAACTATCGATGGATAAACCAACAATGGATAACATATCATTAAAAATTGTCGCTGCAGTATTAGAAAGTGCAATGAGTACGATTAAGTTGAGTAAAAAAAAGTTGAAAAACATATAAAAACCATCCAACCAAAAATCTTTTCTAAATACAGATTGATTTTTCCGCCAAGGAAATAACAATTCCAAACCCCATACAAATACAGATATAAAAATTAATCCATAAAAATAATTTTCCCAATTTAATTGGAATAAAACTGATTGTTGTAAGTAGTTCCAATAACCGGTGTATGAATTTTTAATAATTTCGAGGTATTTATCCATAGTATAAGAAGGTAATAATTTTAGCAACAACCGCCACCATCATAATGATAGGTGCTTTCGCTAATATAAATGTCATCTCTGTTAAGTGCAGCTATTGCACTTGCGGTTTTGTCACAAATTGCTATGGGTTGATTTTTTACTAAAACATGTCCAGCTTTGTCATCAAAATAATCCTCATTCCCATAATAAATAGCAGCTTTCCCTGTAAAAATACATGGTCCGTCTATAGGCATCGGGTCTTTTATTGCTGCAACTTCAATAGACTCAATATAAATTAATTCGTCAGTAGGATAATTTTTTGTGTCTAAAATTCTGTATGGTTTTCTGGCTCTAATTTCAATAGTTCCAAAACCAGCATCTGTTAATGCTTTTACATATTCAGCAATTGGTAAACTTCCGCTTAAACACAAAGCTCGCAATCTATCATCGTTGCGTAATTCATCATTCATTGGTTGCTCGCAAGTTGGATCGCTCATTACTAATTTTCCGTGTGGTTTTAAAACGCGATACATTTCTTCAATAGCTTTCTTTAAATCATCCGCTTTAAAAATATTGAACAGACAATTTTGTGCAGCAACATCAATACTATTATCTTCAACAGGAAGATGCATCGCATCTCCTTTTTTAAGTTCTACAAAGTTACTTTTAAACCAAGGGTTTTGGGCTTCAGCTTCTATAAAATTTTTGCGTGATGCTTTTAACATTTCGTCAACAACATCAACACCAATAACACCATTTTTTTGACGATTAAAATACGCGAATTGTAAAAGTTCCATTCCGCCTCCAACACCAACATATAACATTTTTGGATTGTTGGTTAGATCACGAGCATGTACGGTACTACCACATCCGTAATTCATTTCTTGCATAATTCTTGGAATTTTTAATCCAGGCAACTCCCAAATAGGGTTTGTTGTACAGCATAAACCAATATCAGGCTTCAATGCAGCTTCTGTATACACATTTTTCACAGTTTCTAAATAGCTCATATTTATTTTTATATAGATTCAATTATTTTTTTTAATAGAAATATTAACTTGGGTTCTGTATCACCAACAATCGAGATTATTTCTTCAATATTGATGGCTTGTAAGTTTTTAGGATCACAGGTGTCAGTTATAATAGAGATAGCTGCACAAGGTAATCTCAAATGATTAGCAACAATGACCTCTGGTACTGTACTCATACCCACAGCATCAACTTCTAGTATTTGTAACATTCTATACTCCGCTTTTGTTTCTAATTGCGGACCAAACACAGCAGCATAAACTCCTGTTCTTAATACAACGTCGTTGTTTTGGGCTATAGCTTTCAGTTTTTTATTCAAAATGGGTGCATAGGGGCTTAGCATATCTGTAAATTGATCGCCAAATTCACCCACATTGGCAAAAGCCAAAGGTGAACCTCCTTGTAAATTAAGATGATCTTCTAGTAGCATTAAATCTCCTTTATTGAAATTGAGGTTAATTGCTCCTGCAGCATTTGAAATGAATAAATTTTCAATTCCTAAAGCGTGCATTACCCGAATGCCATAAGTAACTTGCCAATGACTATAACCTTCATAAAGGTGAAAATGCCCATGCATTACCACAATTTTTTTACCACATAAAGTGCCGTAAATTAATTTCCCGGCATGATAAGAAACGGTTGACTTTGGGAAATGTGGTATGTCTGTATATAGAATTTCTTTTTCAATATGAATTTCGTTTACCAATTTACCCAAACCAGTACCCAATACAATGCCAATTTTAGGAATTGTAATTCCGTTTGCTTGCAAATAAGTAACAGATTCTTGTAATTGTTGTTTTTTTGTAAGATTAAACATCTGTGGTGTTTGTTATTAAATTTTGCAAGTCTAAATTATTTTGGTAAAGCGTAGAATTTATCAAATCGTCAAAGGTGTCAATATCATTTAAGGTTTGTAAAAGAGTTGTTTTTTGATTATTATGCTGCAATTCTTGTAAAGTAACTTCTAATAGGGTAGATTGACTCCAAGGTTTGTTTTCAAAAATGGTATGATTCATTTTAGACATACCAATTAAGTAATAGCCTCCATCTTGGGCTGGACCAATAACAATATCATTATTGGATAATTTATGGAAGCTGTCGTAAATAATATTTGCTGTTAAATCAGGTAAATCAGAGCCTATTAAAACAATTTTTTCAAAACCATCAGAAAATCCATCCAAGAAAGCGTTTTTCATTCTTTCGCCCAAATCGATTCCTTTTTGAACTGTTTTGTTGTCGTTTTTCCATTTGGATTCCATGACAGCATCCGAAAAATAAATGTGCTTTTCAACCTGTAAATTACTTGTAATATTTTCGGTAATTTTAACGAGTTCGTTGTATACTTCAAAAGCAGAATCATTACCTATAGTTTTAGCCAATCTCTTTTTTACTTTTCCTAACTTTATGTTTTTCAAGAAAACAATTAACAGCTGTTTATTCATAAATTTTTTCTCCTTTGTTTAGCCATTTACTCCATTCTTTATTAAAAGTATGTACTTTTTCAGTTTCCTGATTGTCTTTGTCGTACACCTTAAAACCATTATTTTTCCATTCAAATATACCGCCATATAAGTTGTATACATTTTTGTAGCCTGCCTTTTGTAATTTTTCAGCAATATCTTCTGAGCGTATTCCAACGGAACAGTATACCACGATTATAGATTTTTTATCGGCTAAATTTGCTACGGTTTTTTCTATATCAAAATAGTCGTAACCAACTCTAATGGCATTTTTTAAATGACTTATTTCGTATTCTTTAACCTCTCTAGTGTCGAGTAGTGTTACATTTATTTTTTCGTTTAGTTCATTAACATCCATATAAGGTACACTTTCAGTGTTGTATTCTTTTAATAGTTTTTTTAACGATTTTTGAGAAAAAACTTGGGCTGAAATCAATAAGAAAATGAATATTGTATATTTCATGTGTTTAAAATTTATTTATTAGTGGTAACACATGCTGTTCGCTAATAATCATTTCCTTGGGTATCAAAATTTGAGATGCTCGTTTCATGTGTTTATTTTTTTTAATTGGTCACCTCTGTTCGCTACCTGCCACGCCGGCCAATGTCAATAAGTTAAGGAATCCATATTCTCATTCAATGATTTTTTACCCTAACCCTAAAGGGGAAAATCATTAAATGCTTAACTTTTTTGACTCCCTTTAGGGCAAGGGGAAGAACAAAAAAGCT
>JAKITQ010000013.1 GCA_021647985.1 Flavobacteriaceae bacterium
TAGAAGAATATCACAGGCATATAAAACAAGAATACAGACTAGAAGATATTCAGATAAAAACATTTGATGGATTGCAATCAATGCTTGCTGTACTTACCGTAGCGATGTATATGGTTTACAAGAAATTACAATCACTACATATTAGTTTATTGCTCGATGCTGGTTACAATTACCTCAATAAAAACACAGTAAGAGAACTTACTAACTTTATCTATTACAAATTATCGAAAGTGATCTCAATTTTGTTAATGCCAACCAGAATTAGATGGAATATAATCGAAGCACCCTCAAAGGATCACAGTGGACAACTTAATTTATCGTTCAACTAAAAAAAACAGGGGATGGCTAACTATATAATTAAAGTGAAACTAAGTGCATATACTAAAAAGATATTTCTTTAAAGATTTTATGCATCAATCTTTTTTTGTCATTGATAACTTCTTCTAATGATATAGACGTTTCTGTTCTTTTAATACCATCTATTCTATCTAAACTAAAGATAATATTTTTGGCATGCATGGTGTTTTGTGCTCTAATTTTACAAAATATAGAGAACTTCCCTGTAGTTAAATGCGCTACAGTTACTTCTGGAATTTTTCTTACTGCTTCAATCACATTTTGGGTAGTTGAAGAATTTTCAACAAAAAGCCCAACATAAGCGATAAAAGTATATCCCATTTTATTATAATCCACACTAAGTGTTGAGCCTTTTATAACTCCTTCATCTTCCATTTTTTTTACTCTAACGTGAATTGTTCCTGCGGAAACTAATAAATTTTTTGCTATATCTGTAAAAGGTGTACGAGCGTTTTCAATTAATGCTTCTAGAATTTGATGATCTAGTTCATCTAATTTGAATTTTGACATAATAGTTTTTTTAATTATTTTGCAAATATCTTAAAATTTCACAAATTAAACATCATTTTTATTAAAAATATTTAAATTTTAATCATTATCCTTTAATTAAATTCATTTTCAATCCAAGTATTCATTTTCTCTTCATCCGAAAAACTTAAGCTTAAATTAGATATGATTTTATTTGCATTAAAATTACTCAGATTATCAATTTTATCAACTTTAGGTATAAAAAATATCTTATTATCTTTTAATCGTTCCTCAAATAAAACACCAACATCAACCTTTTTATTTTTATAAGAAATATCTTTTAAAATGACATCTAAATAGTTCTTATTGTTGTTTGGTATTTTGAAATATGCCTCGTAATTAGCTTCTTCCTTATTGTTTGCTATAAAATTCAATCCTTGTAACAAAGAAAAGAAAGTATATTTCCTGGTTTTTTCACGCAAATAGTCATCTTTATAATGACCAGATTCAATCAATATCGTATTATGTCCCATTTTTTGAAAATTATCTCCGGTAGCTGTTGGGTAAAATTCATCGGTATACCTGCCAATTTGATTAGGGATAATTTTTTGAAGCAACTCATACATACTAACGATTACTTCCATAGTTCTTTTTCTACCCTCAGTTAGGCTGCGTTGTTTATCTACAGATGGAGCTAAAAATGAAATTGTAGCAGGATTGTTTTCTTTACCTACGCTAAAAATGGTTCTTTGATCGTGCATGTTAAAACAATATTCTGGCTGTAACTGTTTTAAAATTTCTTGTAAAATTCTACTTTCAATAGCTTTTTTATCAATAACATCTCTATTCAGGTCAATATTCTGTGCATTTACTCTTGTATATGCTATGGCGCCATCAGGATTTAATATAGGGATACAAGTTATAGTACATTCCTTTAAAATACTTTCAGCAATATTGGATAATTTGTGCTTGCCAGTAAAAAATTCAAATAAATCAAACAAAGCCTTAGTTCCTGTACTTTCATTTCCATGCATTTGTGTCCATATCAAAACCTTTTTTGTACCATTACCAATGGTAATACTGTAAATATCATTTTTTAGATGAGATTGCCCAATAGTTTTAATTTTAAACTTCTGTTTTAATTTACCCACCAAAGGAAGAATGTCTTTTAATACTATTCTTCTTCCTTGTATTTTTTTTTGATAATTTAAATCAAACCAATTTTCTAATATCTCTATTTCTACCTTTTTCATTTTACAAATGTAAACAAACATTAAATTACAATTGTAAACAATAAATTTATTGTATTTTATTACAATTGTAAACAATAGCCTCTTACTTTGTAGGGACAGGGCTTATGTTGTATAGAAAAAATTAATAATTAAAAATAAACTAATATAAATATATGGATATCATTTATTTATATTAGTTTAACTAAAGTATTTATATAATAATATTATTTATTTATTCCATTGATATACTAATAATTGCAGTAATTACTTGTAAAATAATTACTTTTGTAAACGAAAAGGTATTTACAATGATAAACAACTCAGATTTTTCTAAACGATTAAAAAAAATCCTATCTTACTACCAATTATCCGCTTCCTCTTTTGCTGATAAGATCGGTGTACAACGATCGAGTATTTCCCATTTGCTTTCAGGAAGAAATAAACCGAGTTTGGATTTTGTTTTAAAAACAGTTAAAGAATTTGAAGAAGTAGAACTATACTGGCTCTTAAATGGAAAAGGTAATTTTCCGTTCGATAGATCCATACAATCTCCTATTTTAACGAAGAAGCCGAAAATAGATACTAAATCGATTAAAAGGCCTGAAATTGGTTCAGAAACAGCATACGCAGATGTTACTGATAAAATTATTGAGAGAATAGTTATATTTTATACGGATGGTAGTTTTAAAGCATATACTCAACCCAAATAGCTTTTCGGTTTTTTGACTTGTTCTTTTTACCTTTAACCACGTTAAAAAAAGAAATCGTAACTAAGGCTATGATTGATTTTTTTGCCTTGTTAAAGAACAAAATAACTTCGTGAAATTTCCCGAACACCTATTTGGTTTGAGTATATTTAAAATAAAAAACCCCCAATATTATCTATTGAGGATTTAATTCTTTTTGATTAAAAATTATTGCAATTTAACCAATCCATCTTGTACAATTTTAACCAACACCTCTTTGTTAGGTGAGTCTGTTTCGTTTTTGGCAGCAATCACCTGTTCTAATACCTGAATTGCCATTTTATCTGCACCATATTGCTTATATTGATTACCCATTTTAACAAAACTATCTACTAAATTTTGTGTTGCTTCTTCATTTGCACTTTTGGAAACCCATTGAAAACCCTCTTTGTACATGTTACGAGTATCCGTATTTTCGGTAAAAAACATACCTGAAATTAAATTTTTTGCGACAAAAGCAATTTGAGTTTCGGTTTTATCCATGATATAAACAGGAATTAACGCATCTTTTAAACTTTCTCTATCTAGATCATTATCAATAGAACTGGCATAGGCAAGTGCAGAGGTTTTATCTATTTTATACAATGCTTTTAAGGCACTTACCTTAACTGAACTTGACTTGCTTTTTAGCGCTTTATTGAATAAAGTTAAATATTTTTTATCTTCTAATTTTTCTAATTTTGAAATGGCCTTTGCCTGAACCAAAGTTTTTTCGTCTAAATCAGCCAACTTTTCAATTATTTTAATGACTGACCCTATATTACTTTTAGAGATATCTATTTTATCAATTGCCAATATCCTCAATCCATAATATTTGTCATGTAACGCCTTAGTCAATAATTTAAAGGCGTTTTCATTATCTTGATTTTCCGCTAAAGCTTCAATAGCCTCTCTTCTATCTTCGTATTTTTTTCCATAAGTATATAAATGGATATAGTTTTCTATGGTTTTATTATCCTTAATTTCAGTCAATAAAGTTCGGTTAGCACCAACATTGACAAGTTTTGGGATTTTAGTATACTTAAAAGTAAAAGACTTTTCTTTTTGGTCTACCCAAACATCGTACCTTTTCGGTTTTGCACCTTCATAGACATCAATTGCTAGTGGAAATTCAAAAAGATTATTCTGAGTTTGATTGATTTGTACCGTCACCAAATTGGCAGCTTCGCTATAAGTGTATTTAACGTCAAGTTTAGGGTGGCCACTTCCAAAAAACCATTGGTTAAAAAACCAGTTTAAGTCCTTACCAGTAACTTTTTCAAAAGCTAACCTTAATTGATGTGCTTCTCCTGTACCAAACTTATTGTCATTTAAATACTCTTTTAATCCAGCTTTAAAAGCATCGTCACCAATAAAATTTCTCAACATATGTAATACTGCTCCTCCTTTATTATAAGAAACTCCATCAAACATATCTTCTTTACTATTATAATGAAAACGCACCAAATCTTTCAATTCATTTTCTGGTGAGATATACCCCTGAACTTCATCATAACGATGGGCATCTGCAAAATCTTTACCGTATTTGTATTCAAACCATAAATACTCGCTGTAGTTCGCAAACGATTCATTTACAGTTAAATTACTCCAACTTTCGGCCGTAACAAGATCGCCAAACCAATGGTGAAAAAGTTCGTGAGCTATAACACTTTCCCAAGAATTTTCATCGATTAATTGATCAGGAGTTTGGTAGGCCATTTCACCGTGAAGAACAGCTGTCGTGTTTTCCATAGCACCACTTACATAATCTCTACCAACCATTTGTGCATATTTTGGCCAAATATAATCTACACCAGTATAATCAGAAAAGAACTGAATCATTTCTGGCGTTAGTCCAAAAATTTCTTTTGCATAAGGTTCGTACTCTTTTTCAACATAGTAATCTACATCAATTTCTTTCCATTTATCCTTAACAATACTAAACTCACCAATACCCATAAAAAATAAATAAGGTGCGTGTTTTTGATCAAATTTCCAATAATCAGTTCGAGTTCCATCGCTATTTTCTGTTTGGCTTTTCATCAATCCATTTGAAAGCGTAACATATTTATTAGGAACGGTAATATACATTTCTTGGCTTGTTTTTTGATTTGGCGAGTCGATGGTAGGAAACCAACAGCTACTTGATTCTGTTTCTCCTTGTGTCCAAATTTGCACAGGCTTATCTGGGTCAGACCCATCGTGATTGATAAAATACAAGCCTTTTGCATCGGTAATGGCGGCACTTCCTTCCTGTTCTACTTCTTCGGGCCTTGCAGTATATTTTATATAGATGGTATATTGTTCTCCCTTACCGTAAATATTGCCAAGTTTTATCTTTAACTTATTTCCATCATAATTGAATTTTAGATCTTTTCCTTTTCGAGAAACCTTATGAATAAGCATTGCTTTTGCATCTAATTCTAATTCACTTACATTGTAAAAATGTGGTTCTAAGGTAATCCATGCTTCTCCAAGTAAGTGTCTTTTATCATAATCAAAACTTACTTTTAATTTGGTGTGTACCAAATCATTAATTTTTTCCTTTTCAGCCCTGTAAACGGTATTTATTTCTTTTTTCTCTTGTGCGCTGATTATGAACACACTAAAAATTGCAGTAAGAAGTAGTAATCGAAATTTCATTTATTTAAAATATTAATTAATAATTCGTTTAAAAAACAAATATAAGTGTTTAAAAACCAATTAATACGTTAAAAAATGCATAAAAAAAGCTGCTTTAGAGATTCTAAAACAGCTTTATCCTAATTTTAGTTATGAATGTTGAATTATAAATTATAAATTAAATACATGAATTTTAATGAGTTATTACATTTAATTAATTTTTGTGTAACTAAATAAAAATCAATCACATACAAAAACACAGCGGACTATTGTCATTTTAATTCACCAATAATTCCTTCAATTTGTGCAAAGGCTGAATTATTTTCATCTATGTCTTTTATATTTTTGAATAAATGCATAATTTTTTCTGGCTTCATTTTATTACCGAGTATTCTTGCCAAAGCAAATCCCTTATTTTTATCAGAGGCAAATACAATAAATTCATCAATGGCCTCATCACTTCCTAAATATTTTATAACAATATTTGCTCCCTCATGATTTATTCTCATTAATTCATTGTACTTTTTATCTTTAAGAATTTTTTTAACTTTTACCAATTCAACTTTAAACTCCTCTTTATTTGAATCATTTAATTTAAAAGCAAGAATGTTTAATTTTTTTATGGAAGCTAGGGCTTCTTTAGTTTCATTTTTACTATTATCATTCAAACCTACCAAACTTGCTGGAAGGTCTAAAGAAATAAATGCATTACTATTTTGTTTGTCTACATAATACTCTTGTAAACTAGGCTCCTTATCACACGAAACAAAGGTTAATAGTACTATTCCAAAAATAAATATATTTTTTTTTCTCATGATTTCTTCTGTTTACTTGCCTTATTTAAATGTTCTCCTCCAGGTATATTCATCTTTTCCGTAAGTTTTGAAATTTGATTCAAATCTATATCTCCTGTCAATGAAATAATTACGGTTTGATTGTCTTCCGATTTGACAAACATGAACAATTCTTTAACAAAATCTTTATTATTGCCTTCTTTGATATAAATTTTTACATTATTACCATTGTCATTGACGCGCATTAACTCTTCTAAATTTGAAGTTTTGAGATAATTCTTAACTTCTATTGCCATTTGTTTTGCTACATCGGTATTTTCAGTGACAAACACCTTTAAAGATTTAAGATTTTTAATCAAATCTAAATACTCATCATCAGACTCTACTCCTATTTTTGTCATTAATTCAAAGGCCTTTTGGCTCACAACAATGGTGGTAACCCCATCCATATCTTCAAATTTATCAAATTGTGATTGTGCATAATTTATAAATGGACTTATAACTAATGCGATTGCGATTATTAATTTATTGACTTTCATATACTTACTTATTTTCAGGTTTATTATTAAAAATTTTATTTTTTGTTTCATCAAAGGTTTGTAAATGTGCAATAGCATCACCACCTTTATTTAAATTTTGCGCTATTAAATTCAATGCTTTTTGCGTTTCTTGATAGGCTAATTTCGCTTCTTCTTTTTGCCCGACATCATACTGGTAAAATGTGGAAACACTTACAAATAATACTACGGCAGCAGCAACCGATAACCACTTTTTAATTTTACCTTGTTTAGGTAAGCGAATTTCTTTATTAGAAGTTTCAAAAACATTAGCTGTAAAATAATCAAACAAATTTTTATAGGCTAATAAATGCTCTGGAACATCATTTTTTGAAAAATAAGTTTTCAATATTTGTTCTTCTTCCAAAGTAGTTTTGGCATCTAAATATTTTTCCAGTAAGAATTCTATTTTAGCTAATTCCATAATTTTGTTTTTTAGTGAATTTTTCACGCAAAGTTTTTCTTGCTCTTGATAGTGCTACCCTAATAGCAGTGGGTTCCATATCCAGAATTTTACTTATTTCATGAAATTCATAATTTTCTATATCTCTTAATTGAATGATCATTCTTTGTTTTTTGGGTAAATCATTCATCATTTTTTGAATGATATTAGCACTATCTTTAAATTCAATATTTTCTTGTAATGAGCCATTGCTTTCGTCTTTATAATTACTGTGAACCAATGTTAAATTTCCAGCTCGTTTAGATTTTAATTGATCCAAACAATAATTTTTGGTCATCATCATCGCATATGCTTCCACATTGTCATACGTTGCAATCTTTGCTTTATTTTTCCATAATTTAAAATAAAGTTCTTGTGTCGCATCTTCTGCTTCATCTATAGAAACAAGCAATCTTTTTGCCAATCTGAATACCTTATCTTTAAAAGGTAGAACTTTTTCTAAAAACTCCGTTTGATTCATTATTTTTATTAAGCCAACTAAATATTTACTATTGTATTACATCATTACGACGAGGTACTTATTATTATGTTACAAAATGTTACAAATAATGTAATTAATTTTTATAAATTGCGATAAAATTGTAAATATTAAAAAATGATGAAGAAATATATTGTTTTAACCATATTATTATCCGGTTTGTTTATGCAATGGAGTTGTAGTGATGATGATAATGTACAGGTAGTGATTCCAGATGTAACGGAAGATATTGAAGTACAGGATTTTATATGGCAAGGGTTGAATTTATACTATCTTTGGCAAGAAAGTGTTCCAAATTTAAATGACACAAAAATTGATGATCAAACCGAGTATGTGAATTTTTTAAAAGCAACTCCTGATCAAGAGGAATTCTTTGAAAATTTAATATATAACAGATCTTCTGTAGATTTTTGGAGCTGGATTGTTGATGATTATATTGAATTGGAAAATTCATTTGCAGGAATTTCTAAAAACAATGGGGTGGATTTTCGTTTAAGTAGATTTTCTGGTTCTAATGATGTATTTGGTTACGTACGGTTAATTTTACCTGATTCTGATGCCTCAGATAAAAATATAAAACGAGGAGATTTGTTTACTAGCGTTAATGGTACACAATTAAATCTTGATAATTATAGAGATTTACTTTTCAACGATGATGTAGATACTTATACGCTTGGTTTATCAAAAATTGAAGATGGTGTTGTCTCTCCTACTGGTGTAAGTGTGACATTAACAAAATCTGAATATACTGAAAACCCTGTGTTTATTACAAAAACTATTGATGAAGACGGACATAAAATTGGGTATATTATGTATAACAGTTTTACGGCAAATTTTGATAATGAACTAAATGATGCATTTTTACAATTAAAAAATGAAGGAATAACAGATTTAATTCTTGATTTTAGATATAACCCCGGAGGAAGAGGTAGTTCCGCAAGAGCAATGGCAAGTATGATCACTGGCCAGTTTAAAGGTGAAATATTTGATAAAGTGCGTTTCAATTCTAAATTACAAACAGAGTTTGAGAATTCAAACCCTGATTGGTTGTTCGATAATTTTTCAGATAAAATGTCTAATGGCAATACAATCAATAGTTTAAATTTATCAAGTGTACATATAATTATAACAAGTAGTTCGGCTTCAGCAAGCGAATTGGTTATCAATGGTTTAAACCCATATATTAATGTAAGGTTGGTAGGAGAACAATCTGCTGGAAAATATACTGGCTCATTTACCTTATATGATTCAGACAATTTCAATAAAACAGGAGCTAATCCAAATCATAGATATGCTTTACAACCGATTGTTTTGGAAGGGGTGAATAAATTAGATGAAAATGATAAAGATGGATTCGAACCGCATATAGAGATACCAGAGGAATTAGATAATTTAGGCGTTTTGGGAGAAGATAATGAGCCTTTATTAAGAGCTGCTATTAATGATATTATAGGAGTATCTGCTAAACATATACGAACAAAAGCTTATTCATTTGAAAAGGTTACAGATTCTAGAATGCATACTTTGTTAAAAGACAATATGTTTTTTGAGAATAAAGAATTGAATAAATTATTTAAAAGAACCCAGATTAAAATAAAATAATTTATGCGAATTGATAAATATCTATGGTGTACACGATATTTTAAAACGCGAAGTATTGCTACAGAAGCTTGTAAAAAAGGTCATGTTAAATTAAACAGGGCGAATGTCAAACCTTCTAAAGATGTATTCTCTGGTGAAAAGTTGATGATCCGCAAAAATCAAATCAATTATGAACTAATCGTGTTGGGTGTTCCAAAAAACAGAGTTGGTGCAAAATTAGTTGATATTTACAGAAAAGATATTACTCCAGAAACTGCTTTTGACAACCAAGATTTATTGAAGTATTCTAAAGATTATTACAGAAAAAAAGGAGCTGGTAGACCAACAAAAAAAGATCGTCGAGATATAGATGGTTATACGGATGAAGAAGGGTAAACTCAATCCAAATTATTGGGAGAATAATTATTTAAACCAAAATACCGATTGGGATATTGGTTATGCTTCCCCTCCAATTGTTAATTATTTTGAAAAAATTGTAAATAAAAATATATCCATTTTAATTCCAGGAGCCGGAAATGCTTATGAAGCAGAATATTTATTTAAATTGGGATTTAAAAATATTACGGTATTAGATTATGCTACACAACCTCTAATAAATTTACAAAAAAGAATTCCAACATTTCCTGATAACCAGTTGGTTCAAGATGACTTTTTTAATCATCATAAAAAATATGACATCATTATTGAACAGACATTTTTTTGCGCTTTAAATCCTGTATTAAGAGCTTCTTATGCAGCTCACATGCATCGTCTTTTGCATTTGGGAGGTAGTATTATAGGTGTTTTATTTAATTTCCCCTTATCGGATGAAGGCCCGCCTTTTGGAGGTTCTGTAAGTGAGTACAAAAAACTTTTTTCTACTAAGTTTGAAATTAAAGTTTTAGAGCTTTGTTATAATTCAATAAAACCTAGGCAAGGCAACGAACTTTTTATTATTTTTGAAAAGAAAATAAATTAAACCATGAGCAAGTCCATCATATTAAATAATCAACAAATTAATCATACGATTAAAAGAATAGCTTTTCAAATTTATGAGAATAATATTGACGAAAAGGATTTGATACTGGCAGGTATCAAAACAAACGGCTATGTTTTTGCACAAAAAATAAAAGAAGCTTTAGAATCTATTTCTCCTATAAAGGTTCATTTATGTGAGGTTAAGATCAATAAAAAAAAGCCTCAAGATAAAATAGAAACTTCCTTGAGTTTATCTGAGTTTAAAAATAAATCTTTGGTATTGGTTGACGATGTATTAAATTCAGGAACCACATTAATCTATGCTGTAAAGCATTTTTTAGATGTCCCTTTAAAACAATTTAAAACAGCCGTATTGGTGAATAGAAATCATAAGAAATACCCTATCAAAGCTGATTTTAAAGGCTTGTCACTTTCAACTTCTCTACAAGAACATATTACGGTTACATTTGCAAACAATTCATCCGCTGCTTATTTAGAGTAAGACTTCTGTTTCATCCACAATATCTGTTACCGTTTTATTATCGATATGAATTATATGATCAGCTTGATCATAAAAAATTGCTCTTTCAAATAAATGTTTGGCGATAAACTCTTTTAATTTTTCCTTACTTAAAGCTGTTATTAAAGGTCTGTTCTCTTTTTCTTTGTATAACCTATCAAATAAAGTAATTAAATTTGCCTTTAAATATATAGAATTGGAATGATTTTTAATGATATCTATATTGTTTGCATAACAAGGTGTTCCACCACCTAAAGCCAACACAAAACTTTTATCGCTAGTCAATAATTCTAACAAATATTTGTTTTCCTGTACTCTAAAATAAATCTCACCTTTATTTTTAAAAATATTGTGAATGCTAGCACCTTCTTTTTTAATGATATAATCATCTAGATCAATGGCATTCAGACCTAATTTCTTGGCCAATAACCTTGAAACTGTTGATTTTCCACTAGCCATATAGCCAAGTAAAATTATTTTCATACACTTAAATATTTAAGTAATTTATCCAATTAAATTTTCTCCTTTTCAATTAAAAAAAAATTGATTTATAGGGCTGTAATATTTTTACAAATATCTTTAAATTTTTTAGAAAAAAAGCCTTGTTTTATTAATAATTGATAGTATATTTGCATCCGAATTAATTGACCTGGTAGCTCAGTTGGTAGAGCATCTCCCTTTTAAGGAGAGGGTCCTGGGTTCGAGCCCCAGCCCGGTCACTATAATTTATTTAAAAATCCGCCCAAAAGGCGGATTTTTTTTAGATTTGTATCTTTGAAATAATTAGCGCATGTGGCGAAATTGGTAGACGCGCCAGCTTGAGGGGCTGGTGTTCGATTATGAATGTGCTGGTTCGAGTCCAGTCATGCGCACTTCTATAAAAGTCATGGTTTTTAAATGAAATCATGGCTTTTTTTAATGTGTAAACTAATTTTAAATAGATATGAATTTTACTGGATAAAAGACATAAAATAGTTTGTACAAAAAATAATTGATAGTATATTTGCAGCCCGATTAATTGACCTGGTAGCTCAGTTGGTAGAGCATCTCCCTTTTAAGGAGAGGGTCCTGGGTTCGAGCCCCAGCCCGGTCACTGTAATTTATTAAAAAATCCGCCCAAAAGGCGGATTTTTTACTTTACTGTTTTTTTTAAAATAAAAAAGGAACCGTATTTAACACAATTCCATTTTTTATAATTCTATAAAGTAATTTTCTTATTTGGCTATATTTACTACCCGTGTTTCTCTAATAACAGTTACCCTTACCTGTCCTGGATAGGTCATGTCATTTTGAATTTTTTGTGTAATGTTAAACGATAATTCTGCCGCCTTTGTATCGTCAACTTTATCACTTTCTACAATTACACGTAATTCTCTACCGGCTTGAATGGCGTATGCTTTTTGCACTCCATTAAAACCAAAAGCAACGTCTTCTAATTCTTTTAAGCGTTGAATATAGGAATCTATAACTTGTCTTCTTGCTCCTGGTCTAGCACCTGAAATAGCATCACAAACCTGAATTATTGGAGCGTATAAAGATTTCATTTCTATTTCGTCATGGTGTGCTCCAATCGCATTACATACATCTACTTTTTCATTGTATTTTTCGGCCCATTGCATACCTAAAATGGCATGAGGTAATTCAGTATCTGTATTGGGTACTTTTCCAATATCGTGTAATAGTCCGGCTCGTTTTGCAATTTTAGGATTTAAACCTAGCTCAGATGCCATAACAGCACATAAATTAGCAACTTCACGTGAATGTTGTAATAAATTTTGCCCGTAAGATGATCTGTATTTCATTCTGCCAACGGTTTTAATTAATTCGGGGTGTAAACCATGAATGCCCAAATCAATAACTGTACGTTTTCCTACTTCAATTATTTCTTGATTTATCTCTTTGGTGGTCTTTGCTACAACTTCTTCAATACGAGCAGGATGAATTCTTCCATCAGTCACCAATTTGTGTAAAGCCAATCTAGCAATTTCTCTTCTTACTGGATCAAAACAAGATAAAATTATTGCTTCGGGTGTATCATCAACTATTATTTCTACACCTGTTGTAGATTCAATAGCTCTAATATTACGTCCTTCTCTTCCAATAATACGACCTTTAACATCATCATTTTCTAAATTAAAAACAGAAACACAATTATCAATTGTTTGCTCTACTCCTATTCTTTGAATGGTGTTTAAGATTATTTTTTTTGCTTCCTGCTGTGCCGTTAATTTGGCTTCTTCAAGCGTACTTTGCACATACACCATTGCATCTGACTTTGCTTCTTCTTTAAGTGTTTCAACCAATTCTTGTTTTGCATCATTTGCAGACAAGCCAGATAATACTTCTAGGTGTTGTACTTGCTTTTTATGAAACTTATCAATTTCAATTTTTTTCTTATCAATAAAATCCAATCTATAATTATAATCTTTTTCTTTATCCTCAACAGATTTATTAAGTTTTTTATTTCTATCTAATTCCTGAGAGACACGAGACTCTTTTTCTCTTATTCTTTTCTCAGATTCAATTATCTTTTTTTCACGTGATAAAACAACTTTTTCATGCTCAGACTTTAACTCTATAAATCTTTCTTTTGCTTGTAGTATTTTATCTTTTTTTATTCCGTCTGCATCAATTTTAGCTTCTTTTAAAATGGTAGAAGCTTGTTTTTTGACGTTTTTTATGGTTGATGAAGCCTTCTTTTTCTCTAGAATTTTGGCAATTATAAAACCTAATGCCAATGCCCCTATCGCTATTATTATTGTTGTTGATATCATATTTATATATATAAAAAGCCCACATCAGCTATGGTTTTGTAAACTCCTGTTAACAGGTATAGGACTAACTTTAATGATCAAGTATCCTATTTTAAAATGATAAATCATTTTATTAGGCACGCTTTAACATTAAAAACTCATCCTTTTTAAATTGATAGTGTTGAGTTTATCAAACAAATAACTAATGTAGGCAGTAATTGTTTTCTTTTAAAGAACTTATACTAATCGAGAATCTAATAATTGATTAATTTCTCTTAATTTAATTTCAACTTTATTCATTTCCAAATCGTCATATACATTTTGAACCTCATGTTGAGATGCAAATTGTAAAGCGCACATGGCTAATACATCTTGTTTATCACGAACTTCATAATTTTTTTCAAATTTCTTTAAAAGTTCGTTAATCTTTTTAACCGCCAATCTAATCCCTTCTTCTTCTCCTTCGTTTCTGATGGTTAATGGATAAACTCTATCTCCAATGGTGACTTTTATCTTCAAGTTATCATCCATGTTTTATGCTAATCGCTTAATTGAACTATACATTTGTCAATTTGGCGAATCAATGTATTTATTTTAAGTTTGGTTATATGTTTGTCTTCTTTGCTGCCTACCATTGCATTCGCAACTCTTAATGATTCATATTTTTTTTCTAAATCAATAATTTGTTGATGCCGTTCATTCAATTGTTCTTCGAATTCACCTTTTTTCAACAATAATATTTTATTTTCCTGTTGTAAATCAGTATATTTCGATAACAATTTTGAGATCTTATCCTCAAGTAAATTAACTATTTGAAATAAATTTTGCATCAACTCAAAGAATCAAACTATAACAACAAATTTAGTACTCCTATATTTATAAAACAACTTTTTTATCATTTTATCATGAATTTATATTCAAATTATTGAATTTTAACCATTTAAAA
Organism: Flavobacteriaceae bacterium; assembly: GCA_021647985.1. Taxonomy (GTDB): domain Bacteria; phylum Bacteroidota; class Bacteroidia; order Flavobacteriales; family Flavobacteriaceae; genus Lutimonas. The sequence goes on from JAKITQ010000013.1 coordinate 14,475, forward strand.
TATTCATTTTTTAGTATCAATTCTTATGATTACTTTAGCAAACTTATGAGAAAAAAAGTTATTTTATTAGTCTTTTTAAACTTTTTAGGAATACTTTATTCTCAAAATAAATACCCTGAAGATTATTTTACAAACCCCTTAAGAATACCACTAATTTTATCCGGTACTTTTGGTGAATTACGTTCCAATCATTTTCATGCAGGATTGGATATTAAAACACAACAAGTAGAAGGCCTTAAGGTATATGCATCTGGCGAAGGTTATGTTTCTAGAATAAATGTTTCCCTTTGGGGTTATGGAAATGCCATTTATATTACACATCCTAATGGATACACAACTGTCTATGCCCATTTGCAAAAATTTTCACATAAAATTGAAAAATATGTAAAAAAGCATCAATATAAAAAGGAGAGTTTTACCATTAGACTTTACCCAAAATCTAGTGAATTATTGATTAATAAAGGGGAAGTTATTGCATTAAGTGGAAATTCTGGAAGTTCTGGCGGACCACATTTACACTATGAAATTAGAGATGTAAAAGCCAATATTTTAAATCCAATGCTTTTTGGTATTAAAATAGCCGATCATAAAAGCCCAACGATTCAATCGGTTTTTACATTTACTAAAAATGATACTTCACATGTAAATCAATCCAATAAAAATGTGCAATTGGTTTTGAAAAGACAATACAATGGAGATTTATTGGCCAACAAAATTTATGCTTACGGTACTATTGGTATTGGTATTAATGCTTATGACAGATTAGATGGTGCATTGAATCACAATGGTTTGTATGATATAAAAATGGAAGTAAATGGAGATAAATTATTTCAATTTACTTTGGATAAATTTTCGTTCAATGAGTCTCGATATATAAACTCATATATTGATTATAAGCGCTATATTAAATTAAAACAAAGGGTTCAGAAATGTTTTGTAGATTATGATAAGAATAATTTAAGTTTGTATAAAACCTTAATAAACAAAGGTTTTTTTACTGTTAAAGATAGTTTAGACTATAATGTAATTATTACAGCTAGTGATTTTGAAGGTAATCAAACCAAATTGACAATTCCTATTAAAGGAAAAAAAGATTCCATAATCATCACAAAAAAAATCAATAAAACACCTTATTATTTCAAATCAAAAGAAGTCAATAAAATTAGTGATAGTGTTGTAAGTATTCATTTCCCAAAAAATATTTTTTATGAGGATTTTTATTTTGATTATTCATATAGAGATGGAATAGCCAAATTACATAACAATACCATGCCAGTACACAAAAAATTCAGACTTTCATTTAACATTTCTAATTATTCAGAAAAAGCTATTGATCAATTGTATATTGCAAAAAAAAATAAATATGGTAAACTAAATTATGTATCTACGCATAGAAACGAGTCTACCCTTTATACATCAAATAATAGCCTGGGTGAGTTCACATTGGCTACAGACAACAAACCACCAACAATAAAACCTTTTGGCTTTAAAGATGGTCAATGGCTAACCAAATTTCAAACATTACGAGTAAAAATTCAAGACAAAGGATCTGGAATAAAATCGTTTCGCGGAGAAATTGATGGGAAATGGATATTGATGCGTTTCAATCCTAAAAAGGGTATATTAACTTATGATTTTAATGATAAAATATTGGTTGGCACAAAACATTTATTAAAAGTTATTGTTTCTGATAATGTAAATAATTCTACTACTTTTACAATTACATTTAACAAAAAAAGTAAAACCTTATAGTCCTTGAAAACAAAGTGTATTTTTCTATTATTTTTTGGAATGTTTTCAGCTTTTGTATCTTCACAAAATGCGACAATTGTTGGTAAAGTTACCAACAGTAAAGGAGAAGTTATTGAGAATGTATCTGTTAGCTATAAAAATACCGGAACCACAACTAATAAGTTTGGTATCTATCAATTAACAGTTCCGTCAGGTATATATGTAGAGATTATTTTCAGTCACCTTTCTTTTGATAGTTACAAAAAAAAATTCAGAATTAGAAAAGGTAAAACTTTAAATTTTTCGCCTAAACTTCAAGATAAAACAGAAAAAATTAATGAGGTAATTGTAAAAGATGAAAAGAAAGAAGCAGCAGGAATAATCTCTATCAAAACAGAAACCATACGCAAATTACCAAGTGCTAACAACGGTATTGAAAGTGTTTTAAAAACCTTACCCGGAGTTAATTTTAATAATGAACTCAGTACCCAATACAATGTTAGAGGGGGTAGTTTTGATGAGAATTTGGTTTATGTGAATGGCATTGAGGTGTATAGGCCTTTTTTAATCCGTTCTGGACAACAAGAGGGTTTGAGTTTTGTGAATCCTAATCTAACACAAAATGTAGATTTTTCTTCAGGTGGGTTTCAAGCGAAATACGGCGATAAATTATCTTCTGTTTTAGATATTACTTATAAAACACCAACACAGTTTGGATTGGCTATTGAAGCTAGTTTTTTAGGCGCATCTATTTCCGCAGAAGGAATATCTAAAGACAATAAGTTTAAAGCAATAATTGGAGCGAGGTATAGAAATAACAGCTTGGTTGTTAATAGTAACAAAGATATCAATTCCAACTTCAACCCCAATTTTACCGATATTCAAACCTATCTTTCTTATACATTCAATGATAAGTTTACCCTTGATTTTTTAGGTAGTTACGCTTCAAATAATTATAACTTCACTCCCATTTCAAGACAGACAAATTTTGGAACAATATTAAATCCTTTGGCACTCGTTGTAAATTATCAGGGTAAAGAAATAGATAAATACGAAACCCTTTTTGGTGCACTCAAAGGAATATATCAATGGAATGATGATTTAACTATTACATTAACTACATCTACTTACAATACTAAAGAACAGGAACATTATAATATATTGGCATTTTATGGAATTGGTGAAGTGAATGCAGATTTTGGTTCAGATAATTTTGGAGATGTGAATTTTGTGCAAGCTATAGGTTCGCAATTAGATCATGCTCGAAATAACTTAGAGGCGCAAATAAGTAATATTAATTTAAAGGCAACCTACCGAAAAAACACAAACCTATTTGAATTTGGTATAAAATACCAACAAGAAAATATTAAAGATAAAATAATTGAATGGCAGGTTATTGATTCTGCCGGGTTTTCCATACGTCCTCCATATTTAACACCAAAAAATGATCAACCTTATACGCCTTACTCCACACCTTTAGTGCCCTACCAAAATATAAGAGCTTTAAATAATGTGACTACTAATAGAATTTCAGGCTTTGCCCAATGGAGTAAAAAATCATATATAAATGAACACACCGTTTGGTATAATTTAGGAGTTAGAAGCCAGCAGTGGACAGTGGGTGGTGAAAACATAAAAACCAACAAACAAATAATTATTAGTCCACGCGCTCAATTTTCTATCAAACCCAATTGGGATAAAGACATGTTGTTTAGAGTATCTGGAGGCCTTTATAGTCAACCACCATTTTATAGAGAATTAAGAGATTCATTGGGTATTGTTCACCCAGAAGTTAAAGCCCAACAATCTATTCATATCGTTTTGGGTAATGATTATAGTTTTAAAATGTGGGGAAGATCATTTAAATTAATGAGTGAGGCTTATTATAAAAAATTGACCAATGTAAATCCGTTTACCATTAACAATGTAAGAATAAGATATGCTGCTAAAAATAACGCGGTTGCCTATGCCACAGGTTTTGACCTAAGACTACATGGCGAATTTGTTCCTGGTACAGAGTCCTGGTTTAGTTTTGGATATTTATTAACCAAAGAAAACATTGATAACCGTGGTTATATTTCTAGACCTACAGATCAAAGGTTAAAATTTGCTATTTTATTTCAAGATTATATTCCAACAATACCTAGTTTTAAAATGTATTTGAATTTAGTTTACAGTACTGGTGTTCCGGGCGGCTCTCCATCTTATGCAGATCCTTATTTATTTCAAAACAGGTTAAAAGATTATTTTAGGGCAGATATTGGAATGGCATACATACTGGTTGACCCTCAAAATAAAACCAATGCACAATGGTTGGAAAAATTTAAAGAATTAACAGTTGGAATTGAGTTGTTCAATATGTTTGATGTTCAAAACTCTATTACCAACACATGGGTAAAAGATGTATCTTCTAATCGATCTATTGGCATACCTAATTTTCTTAGCGGAAGAATTTTAAATGTTAAAGTGGCCATGCGGTTTTGATTTCAAAAAATTCCAAAACCGATTTTTTTATTTGAAAGTCAAATTCGAATAGAAATATTTTGAATCCGTTTTAAACCTTTTTATATCTTAGTAGTCCTAAAATAAATTTTTTGTGATAAATGAAATTGCTTTTATTGAAGCATTAAAAAACTCAAAAACTAGAGAAGCAGCTTTTGGTGAGTTAATGTCAATGTATAAAGAACGATTGTATTGGCATATCCGAAAAATTGTTATCAGTCATGATGACACAGATGATGTATTGCAAAATACTTTTATCAAAATTTTTAGAAATATTAAAAATTTTAAAGGAGATAGTAAATTATTCTCATGGATGTACAGAATAGCAACCAATGAATCCATAACGCACCTCAATAAAAAAGCAAAACGGAATAATATTGGCATAGAAACACTTCAAGATCATTTGGTTAACAGCTTAGAAGCAGATGTTTATTTTGATGGAGATGAAATTCAATTAAAATTGCAAAAAGCTTTAGCTCTTTTACCCCAAAAACAGCGTTTGGTATTTAATATGAGATATTTTGACAATTTAAAATATGAACAAATATCTGAGATTTTAGATACTTCAGTTGGTGCATTAAAAGCATCCTACCATCATGCCAGAAAAAAAATTGAAATGAATTTAATAGAATAACTAAACCTTTTTAATAAACTTAGGTCTAAATACTAATGAAGGGAAATAAAAAAGACATATTTAAAAATTTGAAAAATAAGGGAACAGGTTTTTCAAGTCCTAATAATTATTTTAGCAATTTTGAAAATAATTTTTTAAAGAAAAAAACAAATGTATCCAATACATCAGGTTTTATCATCCCTAAAAATTATTTTGAAAATTTCGACGATAAAATCTTTGCAGCACTTAAATCTCCGAAAATTATTCTTTTAAATAATAAAAGAGTAATTAAATTTAGTCTTATGGTCGCTGCAACACTATTGCTTTTTATTAGTATTAGTAATTTTGAGTTTGCCAAGCATCCTATGAGCATGGATGATATTGAAATAAATGAAATGGCAAATTGGATAGATAATGATCTTGTAAGTTATAATACCTATGAAATTTCAGAAATTTTTTCGGATACTGACCTCGATATTGAACTAGTAAATTCAGAAATAGATGCGTCATTAAATTATTTAGAATATACAGATATCGAAAGTTTAATGTTAGAAAATCAATAAAAATGAAAATAAATTTATTCACTATTTTAACATTCCTATTTTGTATAAGCAGCTTAAACGCTCAACATGATAAAAGAGAAAAATTAAAAGCACATAAAGCGGCATATATTACACAAAAACTTAACCTAAGTTCAAAAGAGGCTGAAGAATTTTGGCCTGTTTATAATGCTTATGAGAAAAAATATTTTCAATTAAGGGTTCTAAACAATAGGGAAGTTAGAAAAAAGATTAAGAATAAAGGAGGGGTAGATGCATTAACAGAAAAGGAATCTAATAATCTTTTATCAAAATATACCGACAATGAACAACTTATACTCACATTGAAAAAAGAACTTTATGTAAGTTTGAAAAATATTATATCTGCTAAAAAAATTCTTAAATTAACCAGAGCTGAGCATGAATTCAATCGAAAACTATTGGTAGATTTTAGAAAGAAAAACATGAAGACAAATCATTAACTTTATTGACCTATCACTTTTGTCTGGTTATTACTATTCGTTTTCTAATAAAATTTTATATGAATGCAATTCACTTAAAGTTTTCTTGTCTAATACTGGCTCATCAATATCCGCATAACCACTTAAAATTTTCAATATAGTTTCAGCCACTAATAAACGTGAGGTTGCTTTGTCATCTGATGGTATTACAAACCATGGTGATGTATTTGAAGATGTTTTATTCAATAAATCTTCATAACATTCCATATATTTACTCCATAATTTTCTCTCTTTGATATCGGCAGTTGAAAATTTCCAATTCTTTTCTTGGAATGAAATCCTTCGTAACAACCTGTTTTTTTGCTCTTCTTTTGAAATATTCAGAAAAAATTTGATAATGATGGTACCGTTTTCTGTTAAATGCTTTTCAAAATTATTAATTTGTTCCATACGTTTATTAAAGAACTCGTCATTAACTTGTTCTACATTTTGAATACTAGGGATGTTTTCACCCAAAATATACTCAGGATGTACTCTGGTTACTAAAACATTTTCATAATGTGTTCTATTAAAAATACCAAAAGTTCCTCTTTGCGGAAGTGCCAAATAATGTCTCCAAAGATAATCATGCTGTAACTCGAGTTTTGAGGGTTGTTTAAAACTATGCACATTGATACCTCTAGTATTGAATGTTTTAAACACTTCTCTTATCAAACTATCTTTACCAGCGGTATCCATCCCTTGAAAACAAACCAAAACACTGTATTTACCATGGGCATACATGGTGTTTTGAATCTTACTTATCTTTTTTCTAACTTTCTTTAATTTGCTCTTTGCATTTTCCACTATTTGTTTAGTAGGAACATCCTCCAATTTAATTGAATCAGAAACCTGATAAGAATTTGTGCTCATAATAAACTTTTTTAAATTTAATTATTGATTATTTCGCTGCGAATAAATTCACATCGTTTTCACTAATTTCATCTTCTCCAAGAATTAATAATCTTTCCACTACATTTCTCAATTCTCTAATATTACCTGTCCAGTTATAGCTTTGCAGCAATTTTACAGCAGCATTGTTAAATACCTTTGGACTATTACCATGTTGTTTTGCAATTGTTTCCGAAAAATAATTAATTAAAAGCGGAATATCTTCTATTCTTTCGTTTAAAGAAGGTACATGTATTAAAATAACAGCTAGTCTATGATATAAATCTTCCCTAAAGTTTCCCACAGCAATTTCTTTTGCTAGATTTTTATTTGTAGCTGCTACCACTCTTACATCAACCGAAATATCCTTATCACTACCTACTCTACTAATTTTATTTTCTTGTAAGGCTCTTAAAACTTTGGCTTGGGCCGATAAACTCATATCTCCAATTTCATCTAAAAAAATAGTTCCTCCATTTGCTGCCTCAAATTTTCCAGCTCGATCTTTATTTGCTCCTGTAAAAGAACCTTTTACATGTCCAAATAACTCACTTTCAATTAACTCTGATGGAATTGCCGCACAATTAACTTCTATAAAAGCACCCTCATTTCGATTGCTTTTCTGGTGTAACCAGTGGGCAACCAGTTCTTTTCCAGTTCCATTATCACCGGTAATAAGCACTCTGGCCTCGGTTGGTGCGACTTTTTCAATAATATCTTGAATTTTAGATATGGCTTTACTTTCTCCAATCATTTTAAAATTATTGTCCACCTTCTTTTTTAATCTCTTATTTTCAACTATCAGTTGTTTTTTATCTAAGGCGTTGCGAATGGCATTTAATAACCTATTTAAATCAGGTGGTTTTGATATATAGTCAAAGGCTCCCATTCGCATGGTTTCAACAGCGGTTTCTAATTCACCATGACCAGAAATCATGATAAAAGGAATTTCCGGTTTAATTTTTTGTGTTCTTTCTAAAACCTCTACCCCATCCATATTTGGCATTTTTATATCACTTAATACCAAATCATAATCTATTTTCTCAATCATTTTAAAGCCTAAAAAACCATCTTCGGCCTCATCAACCTGATAATTCTTACTTTCTTCGACTATTATCTTTTTTAGCACCCTTCTAATTGCTGCTTCATCTTCAATGATTAATATTTTTATCATTTTTAATCTATTTATTCGTGAGACTCTAAAAAATTAATTTCAATTTTTTAGTTAGTCGAACTAATCCCGCTTTTTTTTAGCGAGATCTTGGTTAATACCTCGACTCTTGGGTCGATTCCTGTTATTGGGTCCAGGGCTTGCCCTGGAGTTTAATACCTTTTATTCTTTAATATTTTAACCATTTATAAATTTCTTTATAATTTATTTTTTTACCATACATTAATATACCTACACGATAAATTTTCGAAGCAACCCATACAGTGCCTAGAAAGGTAAGTAATAATAAAATTAAAGAAATACTTATTTGCCACCATGGAACTCCAAAAGGAATTCTCATTAGCATAACAATTGGTGAAGTAAATGGTATCAAAGAAAATACAGTTGCAACCGTACCATGAGGATCATTTATAACAGTGGCAAATCCAACATAAACACCTATCATTAATGGTAACATTACCGGAAGCATAAATTGCTGAGTATCGGTTTCATTATCAACGGCTGCCCCAATTGAAGCATATAATGAGCTATACAATAAATAACCAAGTAAAAAATATAGTATAAAATAAATAAACATACTAAATAACGGTAAACTCAATATTTCTGCAACAATTAATTGTGTTTCATTATTTGTAATTAGTTCTATTTGCTCGGCTCCCATTTGAGGGTTATGCATTGCATTTGATGATAATTCAATACCAAAAAAATAGGAGCTCCCCACCAATAAGATCAACATCAATAAGCCCCAAATCAAAAACTGTGTCAATCCTGCGGCGGCAGTACCAAATATCTTACCTAACATCAATTGAAAAGGTTTTACCGATGAGATTATTACTTCAATAATTCTACTTGTTTTTTCTTCAATAACACTTCGCATTACCATAGCACCATATACAATTATGAACATCATTATTAAATAGCCTGCACCCATTCCTAAAACTATTTTAACACCATTAATTAGTTTTGAAGATTTTTTACCACTAAAATTTGACATTTTAATGTCAACATGTACTTTGGATTTGTCTAATTTTTTTATATCAATATTCAATTGCAGCATTTTTTCATTTTGCAATTTTTTTTCTAAAATAGATTCTAAGCTAGAAATAGTAATCATACTAGGTGATTCTTTAGAGAAAAATTGAATATTACTCGCAATTTCATTAATACTATCTCTTTTAGGAATAAATAACAAGCCTTCATGCGTGGATGCATTCACAATTATTTTAGCTTTTTCAATATCGGCTTCTGTTAAGTTTTCAAAATGTATGGATTTATTATCCTTAAAATCAAGTTCAGAAAAAATACCTGATAAATCTACGTAAGCTACTGTGGTTTTCTTATCCATACTGCTTTTCGTCAAAAAAGCAACTAAGGCTATCATTCCAATCATTAATATGGGGCTTAAAAAGGTCATAACAATAAAAGTTTTATTTCTAACTTTAGCTAAATATTCTCTTTTTATAATGAGTTTTAATTTGTTCATTTTTAATTAATTATAATGTTTAGCAATTAAGAATTTTGCATTACGGCCTTAATAAAAATATCACTTGCACTTGGTATGATCTCTACATAATGATTTATAATGGCATTGTTATTTAAATATTGAATCAAATCTTTTGAAGTTTCTCCGTTTTTTAATTGGATATTTATTTTTAAATCGTCTTCTAATGATTTAAATTTTGCAGTTGAAACATCAAATTTTGCTTTTAATTCCCCTAAAAGTTTTTCTTTATCTTTTACAAGTAACCCAACCTCATAAGAATTTGTTTTAAATTCTTTTTTTATATCTACTAATTTACCATCAAGAACCTTACTTGATTCATGAATCAAAGCAATATATTCACATAACTCTTCAACCGATTCCATTCTATGTGTTGAAAAAATAATAGTAGCACCTTCATTTTTTAAATTTAGAATTTCCTCTTTGATCAAATTTGCATTGATAGGATCAAACCCACTAAAAGGTTCATCAAAAATTAATAATTTTGGTTCATGCAATACAGTAATTATAAATTGCAGTTTTTGGGCCATTCCTTTTGAAAGTTCTTCTACTTTCTTATTCCACCATGCTCCAATTTCAAATTTATCAAACCAATAATCGAGTTTTATCTTGGCATCTCTTTTTGTAAGTCCTTTCAATTGTGCCAAGTATAAGGCTTGCTCACCAACTTTCATGCGCTTATACAAGCCTCTTTCTTCTGGCAAATAACCAATATAATGTACATCATTAGGTTTTAATTTTTCACCATCAAAATAAACGACGCCTTTGTCTGGCATTGTTATTTGGTTTATTATTCTTATAAAAGTTGTTTTACCTGCCCCATTAGGTCCAAGTAGACCATAAACACTTCCTTTGGGTACCTGAATAGAAATATTGTTTAATGCTTTAAAATCACCGAAATTTTTAACAATATTTTCAGCCACTAAGATATTTTCCATGAATGATTTTTATATTTTTTCAAATATACTCAAATGGTAATTAAATCACTCTTTAATTTCATTATTAGCTAAGTTTTTCTAGATATTTAATTTGAATTTCTTTGATCATTTCTAAAGTAATATTGGGTTTAATAATCCTTAGCATATCCGTAATACCATCATTTTTATAAAATATTCCCTTTGCAATATCATAATTACTAACAGACACATTATTCTTAATGTCAAAAGTAAAATCTCTAAACTTATCCCAATGCATATCCTTTGGTATCTCTATGTAAAACCTATCTTTATTGTTTGGTGACTGAAATATTCCCTCAGCAACCTCATTTAACTTAAAAAATTTATTTACTCTTATTAGGGCATCTGTATCATCACTTATTCTCTCATTTCTACTAAATTCAAACCCTTCTTTGATATACATATTTTGGATATTTTCTATATCCGTATATCTTAAAACACCTTTTAAACGAATACCACTGTATTTTCTATTACCAATATTCACTTCACATTTTGCTCCATCCATATTAATTTTCTCAAGGCCATTAATTTTTTTTGTAACTCTTAAAATTTTTTCAAAAGAAACTGGGTGTTTCGTTAATAACACAATAGAATTTGGACGATTAACCTCTGTAAACCTGCTATAATAAGAGGCTAAAGGGTTTGGAATATGAACCACAAAGGTATTGTTTAATTTATTTCGTTCTATTGGACTTATATTCTCTTGAAGAATTATTTTTCCTATTAACTCTATTGATTCCATAGATTTGTTTTTTTCGATTAATGTTGAATTATTTTTTTTAAAATTACAAATTATTCATTCTAAATAATAATTTATTTTAAATTTTATTATGCACGCATAGTATTTTTTTATATCTTTGGCATATGAAAAGAGAAAAAACCATTGATCATGCTTTAAGAGCCACCTGGCAAGCTGTAGCTAAAACATATAATGAACAGGCTTCTAAGTTTGAGGTAACAATGGCTACAGCCATGGCTTTATTATATATTGATTTTGAAAATGGCACACCTTCAACAGCGCTAGGGCCGTCTATGGGCATGGAGGCAACTAGTTTGTCTCGAATTTTAAAAAAGATGGAGGATAGAGGGTTTATTTTTAGAGAAAGGAATCCTGAAGATAACAGAAGTGTTTTCATTAAACTAACTGATTTAGGGAAGGAAAAAAGAGAAATTTCAAAAAAAAAAGTTTATCAATTTAATGAAGCTATAAAACAAAATATATCCTTAGAAAAAATTAATCATTTTTTTGAAGTTACCGATATGATAAATCAATTGATTGGTCAAAAGGTAATTTTTGATGATGAATATGAATGATCAAATAAATTAACTTATTTATGAATCGAGCATGGCAAACGTTGACTCACAAGGTAATGACTAACAGCAAACTGCATAGCCAGCCTGTGCTGAGCGAAGCCGAAGTATCACCTATAAAAATTAAAATTTAGATACATGAAAAAAAGACCTATTAAAAAAATTGCAGTTGTCGGTTCCGGTATTATGGGTTCTGGCATTGCATGTCATTTCGCTAACATTGGCGTTGAAGTATTATTGCTAGACATTGTTCCACGAGAGCTCAATGCACAAGAAGAAGCAAAAGGACTTACTTTAGAAAGTAAATTGGTTAGAAATCGTATCGTAAATGATAGTTTAAAAGCTTCTTTAAAATCAAAACCCTCCCCTATTTATGATCAAAAATTTGCCTCTAGAATTACTACAGGAAATTTAGATGATGATTTACATAAAATTAAAGATGTAGATTGGATTTTGGAGGTTGTTGTAGAAAGGCTGGATATAAAACAACAAGTTTTTGAAAAAATTGAAAAGTATCGTAAAAAAGGCACTTTAATAACATCTAATACATCAGGTATTCCTATTCAATTTATGAACAAAGGAAGAAGTGAAGATTTTCAAAAACACTTTGCAGTAACACACTTTTTTAACCCTCCTCGTTATTTGAGATTATTTGAAGTTGTTCCTGGACCAAATTGTGATCAAGATATTACTAACTTCTTAATGATGTATGGTGAAAAATATTTAGGTAAAACATCAGTGCTTGCAAAAGACACACCTGCTTTTATTGGAAACAGGATAGGTGTTTTTGGTATAATGAGTATGTTTAATTCGGTTAAAGAATTAGGGCTAACTATAGAAGAAGTAGATAAATTAACAGGGCCTGTAATTGGCAGGCCAAAATCAGCTACCTTTAGAACGGTTGATGTTGTGGGATTAGATACTTTAGTCCATACCGCAAATGGCGTAGCCGATAACTGCCCAAATGATGAAATGCACAATTCATTTACTATTCCAGATTTTATTAATAAAATGATGGAAAATAAATGGTTGGGAAGTAAAACCAAACAGGGTTTTTATAAAAAAACTGTTGATGAAAAGGGCAAAAAACAAATTTTAGGTTTAGACCTAGATACTTTAGAATACAGAGCAGGAAAAAAAGTGAGTTTTGCTACTTTAGGAATGACTAAAACCATTGATAAAGTTATTGATCGTTTTAAGGTACTAGTAAAAGGAAAAGATAAAGCGGGTGAGTTTTACAGAAAAACATTTTCTGCCATGTTTGCTTATGTTCAAAATAGAATTCCTGAGATTTCCGATGAATTATATAAAATTGATGATGCCATGAAAGCTGGTTTTGGATGGGGACATGGTCCGTTTCAAATTTGGGATGCTGTTGGTGTTGAAGCTGGAATAGAAATGATGAAAGCAGAAGGCTATACACCTTCTCCATGGGTAACAGAAATGCTAGATAAAGGAAATAGATCTTTTTATACAGTAAAAGATGGTGCAAAATACTTTTATGATATTCCTAATAAAACACAATCTAAAATACCAGGTCAAGATGCCTTTATTATTTTAGATAATATTCGTGAATCCAAAACTATATGGAGTAATAATGATGCTTCAATTCAATATTTAGGTGATGGTGTGTTAAACGTTGAATTTCAGTCTAAAATGAATACAATTGGTGGTGGAGTTTTACAAGCTATCAACAAAGGAATTGATTTGGCAGAACAAGAATATGAAGCTGTCATTTTAGGAAATCAGGCTGCTAATTTTTCTGTTGGTGCCAACTTGGCTATGGCATTTATGTTGGCAGTTGAACAAGAATATGATGAGTTGGCCATGGCTACAAAATTGTTTCAAGATACCGTAATGCGTTTGCGTTATTCATCGGTACCAACCTTAATTACACCACGAGGCATGACCTTTGGTGGAGCTTGTGAAATGAGTATGCACGTAGATAAAGTTGTCGCTGCCGCGGAAACTTATACAGGTTTGGTTGAATTTGGTGTAGGAATTATTCCCGGTGGAGCTGGAACTAAAGAAATGACTAAAAGAGCTTCCGATTTGTGGGTTAAAGACGATGTACAATTAAATAGATTGCGTGACACATTTATCAATATTGCAATGGCTAAAGTGGCAACATCTGCCCATGAAGCCTTTGATCTCGGCTTTTATCAAAAAAATAAAGATATCGTTGTAGTAAATGCCGATAGACAAATTGCTACTGCAAAAAGATATGCCTTACAAATGTTAGAAGATGGTTATACACAACCTACTCCTCAAAAAGTTAGGGTATTAGGTCAGCAGGCTTTGGGTATGTTTTTGGTGGGAACAGATAGCTTAGAAAAAGGAAGATATGCTTCTGAACACGATAAAAAAATAGCTAATAAATTAGGATATATTATGGCCGGTGGAGATTTATCAGAACCAACTTATGTAAGTGAACAATATTTATTAGACCTAGAACGTGAAGCAATACTATCACTATTGACAGAGCGTAAAACCTTAGAAAGAATTGAGCACACTTTAAAAACAGGTAAACCGCTTAGAAACTAAATAAGTCTAATGTCTTAAAGTAAATTGTCAAAAGTGTACTTTCCACTTGAAGACTTTCAACTTTCGACTAAAAATTAAAATATGAAAACAGCATATATAGTACAAGGATACAGAACAGCAGTTGGTAAGGCACCTAAAGGTGTTTTTAGATTTAAACGACCTGATGAATTGGCTGCAGAAACTATTGATTATCTATTGAAACAAGTACCTCAATTAGATAAAAAACGAATTGACGATGTTATTGTTGGTAATGCCATGCCAGAGGCCGAACAAGGTTTGAATATGGGTCGATTGGTTTCCTTAATGGGATTAAAGACCAACGATGTTGCAGGTGTTACTGTAAACAGATATTGTGCTTCGGGATTAGAAACTATAAGTATTGCGACAGCAAAAATTGAATCTGGAATGGCAGATTGTATTATTGCTGGTGGTGTTGAAAGCATGAGTTATATTCCAATGGGAGGTTATCGTCCGGTTCCTAATTACAAATCTGCAAGTGAAGGTCACGAAGATTATTATTGGGGTATGGGCTTAACTGCTGAAGCAGTTGCCAACCAATTTAAAATATCTCGTGAAGATCAAGATGAATTTTCATTTAATTCTCATATGAAATCTTTAAAAGCAAATAAAGAAGGTACATTTAAAGAAGATATTGTACCTATTACTGTTGAAGAGATTTTTTTAGATAACAACAAAAAAAAACAAACCAAGAGTTATGTTGTTGATACCGATCAAGGACCTAGAAAGGGAACATCTAAAGAGGCTTTAGCCAAACTTAGACCTGTTTTTGCAAATAGAGGAAGTGTTACCGCTGGAAACTCATCACAAATGAGCGATGGTGCGGCATTTGTTTTAGTGATGAGTGAAGCTATGGTTAAAGAATTAAACTTGGAGCCAATAGCGAGAATGGTTTCTTATGCTGCAGTAGGTGTTGAACCTCGCATCATGGGAATTGGACCTGTAAAAGCAATTCCTAAAGCTATAGAACGTGCAGGATTAAAACAAAATGACATCGATTTATTTGAACTAAATGAAGCTTTTGCTTCACAATCTCTTGCTGTGTTAAAAGAATTAGATATAAACCAAGATATTGTTAATGTAAATGGTGGTGCAATTTCTTTAGGTCACCCATTAGGATGTACTGGTGCTAAATTATCTGTACAATTGTTTAATGAAATGAGAAGAAGAAAGAATAAGTATGGCATAGTAACTATGTGTGTTGGAACTGGTCAAGGAGCAGCTGGTGTTTATGAATTCCTACAATAATCAATTAACAACACTTGGTGTGATTTTGAATTATGAATTACGAATGTTAAATTATGAATTGAATGTTTGAATATCAAATAAATACAACATAAAAGTGCTGCGGTATAACTGGTTGTGAACCAGTATTACACAAAAACATAACAGGCGATTACAATTAAAAAAACGATTAAAAATTAAAAAAATGAGTACAAATAATGAATTATTAAGAGGTGGTCAATTCCTTGTAAAAGAAATAAGTTTTGAAGACATATTCACTCCAGAGGATTTTTCTGAGGAGCAAGAAATGATGAAAGATTCGGTAAAAGAATTTGTTGACCGAGAAATTTGGCCCCAAAAAGCTCGTTTTGAACAAAAAGATTACGCTTTAACTGAAGAGTTAATGCGCAAAGCTGGAGACTTGGGTTTTTTAGGAATTTCAGTACCAGAAGAATTGGATGGCATGGGAATGGGATTTGTATCAACCATGTTGGTATGTGATTATATTTCGGGAGCTTCTGGCTCTTTCAGTACCGCTTTTGGTGCTCATACAGGTATAGGAACAATGCCAATTACCTTATATGGCACCGAAGAGCAAAAGAAAAAATACGTACCAAAATTAGCTACTGGAGAATGGTTTGGCGCATATTGTTTAACAGAACCAAGTGCAGGTAGTGATGCCAATTCAGGTAAAACAAAAGCTGTATTGTCTGATGATGGTAAATATTACAGTATTACCGGACAAAAAATGTGGATATCCAATGCGGGATTTTGTAGTATAATGATTGTATTTGCTAGAATTGAGGATGATAAAAATATTACTGGTTTTATCGTTGAAAATGATTCGGAAAACGGAATAACTATGGGAGAAGAGGAAAACAAATTAGGTATTCGAGCTTCTTCTACCAGGCAAGTGTTTTTTAATGAAACAAAAGTTCCGATTGAAAATATGCTTTCAAAAAGAGGTAATGGTTTTAAAATTGCAATGAATGCATTGAATATTGGCAGAATTAAATTGGCTGCGGCTTGTTTAGATGCACAACGCAGAGTAATTACGGAGTCTATAAAATACGCAAATGAAAGAATTCAATTCAATACACCAATATCAAAATTTGGTGCTATTCGTCTAAAAATTGCCGAAATGTCAACAAAATGTTGGGTAGATGAAACAGCGAGTTATAGAGCTGCTAAGAATATAGAAGATAGAATTAATTTGCGAAAAAATAATGGTAAAGATTCACATCAAGAAGCTGAATTAAAAGGTGTTGAAGAATATGCCATTGAATGTTCTATTCTTAAAGTTGCAGTTTCTGAACACACACAGGATTGCACCGATGAGGGAATTCAAATATTTGGAGGTATGGGCTTTTCTGAAGATACTCCAATTGAATCTGCTTGGAGAGATGCTAGAATTGCAAGAATCTACGAAGGAACCAATGAAATAAACAGAATGATTAGTATTGGAATGTTGATCAAAAAAGCGATGAAAGGTCATGTTGATCTCCTTACACCTGCTTCTGCTGTTGCAAAAGAATTAACGAGCATACCTTCTTTTGAAAAACCTGATTATTCAGAATTGTTTTCCGAAGAAAAAATTATTATTAAAAATTTGAAAAAATTATTTTTAATGGTTTCAGGTGCTGCGCTACAAAAATATGGTGAAGAAATTGAAAAACACCAACAATTAATGCTTGCGGCATCAGATATATTGATTCAAATATACATGGCTGAATCTGCCTTATTAAGAGCAGAAAAAATGGCTAGAAAAGAAGGTGAAGATAAAGTTAAAGAACAAATTGCGATGGCAAAATTAAATTTATTTAATGCGATAGATGTTATAGAAACAGCTGGTAAACATTCCATTATATCATTTACAGAAGGTGATGAACAAAGAATGATGTTAATGGGATTAAGGCGTTATACAAAATACGTAAACATGCCAAATATTATTGAGTTGAGAAATATTATTGCCGACAAAGTAACGGAAGAAAATAAATATTGTTTTTAATGTATGCTATAATCTAATATTAAAAAGCTCGTGATTAATAGATTTTTTTAATAATAGAGTATTTATCTATATGTCATTATTTTTTTTATTAGAAACCTCTGCAAAGCAATTTTTAAATTTTATATTTGTTATTGAAATAGCTTAATTTTTTTATATGAACATTAAAATAATCCCCTCTTATTTGATGCTTCTTCTTGGTACGAGTATCTATGCTCAAGAAGCAACCGAAATTTATTTATTCGATTTGATTCAAACAGATGATTCATTTACTATAAGTAATGCGGTTAATATATCCAAAAATGAAGGGTATGATAACCAACCAAGTTTTACCGATGATGGTACAGCAATTTTATTTGCTTCAACGAGAGATAACCAAACTGACATTGCTAGATATGAAATTAACGAGAATTATCGACTGTGGGTTACCAATACACCCCAAAATGAATATTCTCCGATGTCTTATCCCAAAAAAAAGAAATACTTTACTGTTGTACGAGCAAACGAAGATGATTCACAATTCTTATATAAATATGCCTATAAAAACAAAGCCCCAGAAATTTTAATATCCAATTTAACCGTTGGATATTATCTTTGGTTTGATCATAGAACACTTATTAGTTTTGTTCTTGGGGAAATAGAAACTTTACAGGTTTCAAATTTTAAATACAAGATAAAATACCCGATCCAAAGTTATATAGGTAGGTCATTAAATAAAATACCTCAATCCTTTTCTAAGGGAGAAAACTTATTGAGTTATATTAGTAAAAGTCATGAATCACCAGAGATATACGCCATCAACCCTGTTAATAGCGAACAAAAATATCTTGCTGATGCTTTAGAAAACTCTGAAGATCTTACCTGGACCAATGACGGTACCATTTTAATGGGAAGAAATGATAAGATTTTTAAGTTAAAACCAGGAGTAGATGAAGAATGGGTTGCAATTAATATTGAATCTGATCTACCGCTAAAAAGCATTACTCGTATAGTTGTTAGTCCGGATGGAACTAAAATTGCTGTTGTTGTAGGAGAATAACTTTGCTTACATATATTATTATACTTGGTTCTTTTAGCTCCTTTTTGTATTTTTGAATAATAATTTTTTTTTATGTTAAAAGTTGGTGTTTTAGGTGCTGGTCATCTAGGTAAAATTCATTTAAAATTACTACAACAATCTCCAAAATATGATCTTATTGGTTTTTTTGATCCCATTAAAGATAATGCAATAAAAGTATCTAAAGAATTTGGGTATACCATTTTTGATACGGTTGATGAATTAATAAACGCTGTAGATATCATTGATATAGTAACACCTACTTTAAATCATCATCAATGTGCAAAATCTGCAATTCAAAAAGGCAAACATATATTTATTGAAAAACCAATTACTAAAACGGTTGCGGAAGCTGAAGAATTACGTGATTTGGTAAAAGCATATGATGTTCGTGGTCAAGTAGGTCATGTTGAGCGTTTTAATCCAGCATTTACTGCTGTAAAAGATAAAATTGACAATCCTATGTTTATTGAATCTCACCGTTTGGCTGAATTTAATCCAAGGGGCACTGATGTACCAGTTGTTCTGGATTTAATGATTCATGATATAGACATCATTTTAAGCGTTGTCAAGTCCAAAGTAAAAAAAATCAATGCTAGTGGAGTTTCTGTTATTAGCGAAACTCCTGATATTGCAAATGCTAGAATTGAATTTGAAAACGGATGTGTTGCAAATTTAACAGCGAGTAGAATTTCTATGAAAAATATGCGTAAATCAAGATTTTTTCAAAAAGACGCCTATATTTCTGTCGATTTTTTAGATAAAAAAAGTGAGGTTGTTAAAATGAAAGATGTTCCTAAAAATCCCGATGAATTTGCTATGATTTTGCAAAATGCGGAAGGAATTAAAAAACAAATCTATTTTGAAAATCCAAAAATTCAACAAAATAATGCTATCTTAGATGAGTTAGAATCTTTTGCAGATGCTATAATGAATAAAACAACGCCAATTGTATCTTTATATCAAGGTACAGAAGCATTGCGGGTCGCACAACAAATAATTGACAATTTTTGATATGAAACCTAAAATTACTACCGAACACAACAAGGGTCAAGCTACAATTTTTAAAAACCCATTTTTGGAAAGCTTAACCAAAACTAATTTAACTCAAAATGTAATAGTTTATGGTATTATTGTAATATTATTTATTTATCATGCCATATTTAATATAGACATTCCTGTAAGTAAATTTTTAATATTGTTTATTTCTGCTTTGTTTTTTTGGACCCTAGCTGAATATTTTTTACATAGGTATTTATTCCACTGGATGTCCAATAATCCTATTCTAAAAAGATTTCATTTTATCATGCATGGTTCTCATCATTTGTATCCTAGAGATGCAGAAAGAATTTTAATGCCACCTGTTCCAGGAGTAATTCTTGCTTCTTTATTATTTACCATATTTTATTTCTTTTTTAACTTGTTTGGAATTCCAGATCTTACTTGGGCATTTTTTCCTGGGTTTTTTCTAGGCTATATACTTTATTCATTTTTACATCTTGCAACACATATAAATAAACCTCCAAAGAAATTTAAATATTTATGGAAACACCATAGTATTCACCACTATAAATATCCAGATAAGGCTTTTGGTGTTTCAACAACTATTTGGGATAGGGTTTTTGGAACCATGCCCCCACAAAAAACATAAAACACAAAATTTAATATGAAAAATATTGCAGTTATTGGTGCTGGAACTATGGGGAATGGAATTGCCCATGTTTTTGCTCAAAACGGATTCAAGGTTAATCTTATAGATATATCAAACGATGCACTTGATAAAGGTATCGCAACAATCACAAAAAATTTAGACAGACTACTCAGTAAAGAAAAGATTTCAGTAGCGATTAAAAATAAAACATTAGAAAATATTGATATTTTTACTTCAATATCTACAGGTGTAAAAAATGCAGATTTGGTGGTTGAAGCTGCGACTGAAAATATTAACTTAAAACTTAAAATATTCAAAGAGATAAACGATGCATCTCCAGAAAAGGCAATTTTAGCGAGTAATACTTCTTCAATTTCTATTACAAAAATAGCTTCTGTTACGTCAAGACCTGAAAATGTAATCGGTATGCATTTTATGAATCCGGTTCCAATTATGAAATTGGTAGAAATTATTCGTGGATATTCTACAAGTGATTTGGTTACTAAAAAAATTATGGATTTGAGTTTGAAGCTCGGTAAAGCACCTGTTGAAGTTAATGATTATCCTGGGTTTATTGCGAATAGAATATTAATGCCCATGCTTAATGAAGCCATTTACTCACTTTATGAAGGTGTTGCTGGTGTTTTAGAAATTGATACGGTAATGAAACTTGGTATGGCACACCCAATGGGTCCTTTACAATTGGCAGATTTTATTGGTCTTGATGTTTGTTTGTCTATTCTAAAAGTTTTGCAAGATGGATTTGGGAACCCAAAATATGCCCCTTGCCCCCTATTGGTAAATATGGTTACCGCTGGTAAATTAGGGGTTAAATCTGGTGAGGGATTTTATGATTATGCACTAAGTAAAAAATCAGAAATAATCTCAAGTCAATTTACATAAAATTAAACTACTTCCGGCTTCAAGCCGGAAGATTTGATTCCGCCTAAAGGCGGCTAAAGGGTTACGGATACTTTTGATATTATAAACCGTATATAATATTTCCCTTAGACTACATGATATAAATATAGTCAAACTAAAGTCTTCGCCTGAAGGCGAGGGATTTTCTCCCATTCCCCGAATTTGAAATTAAAAGTTGAATAAAAAAGCCCCAATTGGGGCTTTTTTATATTATAACCATCTTAAAAAATAGTCCATTAAATCTTCTTTTAACTCGTAATGTAATTTGATATAAATTTTCATATCGCCTTTCAATGAAGTTTGTTGGTTTCTTAATCGGCCATCAATTTCCTCACTGATATCTGAAGTTTCAATGATGCGTCTTTTCATTCTAATTCGCTGTAACATCTTACCAATTACTGCTTTTTCATGAATTAACTTATTTTGAAAACCTTCTAATGGCGCCATGGCATCAATACCTAACCCCCTACTAGCAATATCTTCTAATTTTTTTTCAAATTTTTCTAATTCATTCAAATGAAATTTTAACTCTTTTTTCCAAATTTTCAAATTAAACTTTAAATCGCTTAAATAAACTAATTTTATCTCCATATCTAAAAAGGTGTTTAAATTAATAATACCCTAAATTTCGAAAAAAAAACTGAATTAACTATTGATAATTGTCATTATTTTAAAAAATTGCAAAAAAAACCTCGCAATTGCGAGGTGGAATATTAAAACTTTCGTTTAATCTTCTTCTTTATCTTTTTTAATCTTATTCCATATTTTGATTTCATCATCTGCCGTTATACCTGATATAATTTCAACATTAATACCATCAGAAATTCCTAATTCTAATTCTTTCTTTTCGAATGTCTGATCACCTGTAGCAATTTCTACATAAGGTTTTTCAGAATCTTTATCAAACTGCAATAAAGCTTCTCTAATTGAAAGTACACTGTCTTTTTGTTCTAAAATTATTTCCGCATTTGCGCTATAACCTGCTCTTAAATAATAATCTTTATCTAAAGTTACATCTGCTTTAATAGTAAATTGAACTGCACCATTTTCTTCGGTGCCCTTAGGTGCAATAAAGTTTAACATAGCCGGAAATTTTTTATCTTCAATGGCTCCTAGTGAAATTTCTAATTCTGTATTCGTTTTAATTTTTCCAACTTCAGCTTCATCAACTTTCCCTTCAAAAATTATTTTAGTCATATCAGCAATAGATGCGATGGTTGTTCCATCATTAAAATTGTTGCTCTGAATTACTTGATTACCAACTTTTACAGGAATTTCTAAAATAGTACCAGAAACTTCAGCGCGAATATTGGTATTGGTTAAACCAGAAGAGCCTATTGAGCCTCTTTTAATAATACGATAATCGTTTTCGGCATTAATAACATCTTCTTTTGCCTGTTTGTAAGTTAATTCGAGTACTTCAAAATCTCTTTTAGAGATTACGCCACTTTCGTATAATTTTTTATTTCTATTAAAAACGATTTTGGCATTGTCTAACTGTAACTTAGCTTTTGTAACACGACCTTTTGCATTACTCAGAGCTTGTTCGTTTGGCACAACTCTAATTCGAGCTATTAAATCTCCTTTATTTACCTTTGCCCCTTCTTCTAAATATATTTTATCAATAATACCAGAAATTTGTGGTTTTATCTCAATTTCTTCTAAAGGGGTAACTTTTCCTGTGGCAACAGTTTTCCTAACAATATTGGTTTTAAAAGCCTTTTCAGTATCATATTGAATAGGCGACTTACTGTTCATTTTTCCAAACCAAATCAATACAGCAATAAATGCGATACCTATAATTGAAAATATAATTATTTTTTTCATGCGTAAAAATTTATTTTATTAGTTTAACGTTATTCTTCTCTTAATGCTTCTATTGGTCTAATTTTAATTGCCCTTTGTGCTGGAATCATTCCAATTAACGAACCAAACGTTACCAAAGTAGCAATGGCACCTAAAGCAATTGGTATGTTAACAGTAGGGTTTGTAAAAGGGAAAGCTGTATCTTGTGTAAGGGAGTTGATGATCATCAATATTCCTCCCGAAAAAATAAGTCCTAGTACTCCTGCAATCAATGTTAAAAAAACAGATTCCAAAACAATTTGCCCTCTTACTTTATTTGGTGTAGCGCCTAAGGCTCTTCTAATACCAATTTCTTTTGTTCTCTCTTTAACTGTAATTAAAAGAATACTGCCAATTGCAATTACTCCTGCAATTAAGGTTGCAATTCCTACAAACCAGGTTAAAAATTTAATACCACTTACAAATCCAGTTATTCTTTTAAACATTTCGCCAAAGTTAAAAGAACCAAAGGCTCTTTTATCTTCAAAATGTACGCCATGTCTTCTTTTTAATAAAGTTTTGACATCTGCTTCTACCTTTGTAATATCTGCTTCTTTATAGCCTGCTATAACCATCCAGCCAATTTTATCTCCAGTATTATTAATTTTTCTAAAAGTTGAAAATGGAATATAAATGGAGTCATCTCCCTCAAAACTACCACCTGCTGTACCTTCTCTATATATTCCTATAATTTGAAAAAAACTACCATTAATTTCAACGTAATTACCAACAACTTCTTCATCTTTTTCAAATAATTCATCTACTACCATCTCACCTATAATACACACTTTTCTCTCTTCCTCAATATCATTTAAATTCAAAAATCTACCAGCAATAAGCTTCACTTTATTTACCTCGTCTAAAATTGGATAATCACCAAATAATTTATAAGTTTTTGAGTTCGTTCTTCTCTTTACCTTTGCGGGTGCCCCACCAAAAACGCCTTGAACATTTCTTGGAGCCACAAATGCAATTCCTGGTACTTGTCCTTCAATAGCAGCTACATCTTGAATAGTGAGACGAATTCGTCTGCCTCTTTGAAAGCCCTTATTTGGCATACTGGTTCTTTGTGCCCAAAGGTAAACACTATTGGTGGCTAAGTTTTTAAATTCTTTGTCAAATCCATTTTCCATACCCCTTGCAGCTCCTAACAAAGTGATAAATAAAAACACACCCCAAAGTACCCCTATGATAGTAATTGCAGTTCGCAATTTACTTTTTCGGATAGATCCAAAAATTTCTTGCCATGTATCTATGTCAAAAATGAATTTCATCTTTTTAAATTAAAATTTAATCATCACCTAATGCTTCCACTGGTTTAATTTTCGCAGCTCTTCTTGCTGGAATATAACCTGCTAATGCCCCAACAAATACTAATATTATTGTGGCCCATATTACAGTGCTCATATTTACTTGAGGGTTTGTAATAAAATAATCTTCCAAACTGTTGCCAATACGACTTAAAGTAAAAACTGCTATAAGCAATCCAACATAACCTGCAATTGCCGTAATAAATATAGATTCTTGGAGTATTAAGGCTACTATAGAGCCTGGTGTAGCACCTAATGCTTTTCTAATTCCTAACTCCTTTGTTCTTTCTTTTACAACAAACACCATAATATTACCAATTCCTATAGCTCCTGCAAATAGGGTTCCTATTCCAATCCACAGTACAATTAATTGTAACACATTAGCGAATTGCATGTTTTGTTCAAAATTCTCAAATACAGATCTAATAAAAATAGCACTTCTATCATCTTTATGAATAAAGTGCTTTTCTTTTAAAAATACATTAAGATCTTTAGCTAACCTTCTTGCACCTTCAAGACCAATATTTTTATTATAAGACAAATTAATTTGATTTATTTCATCTGTATTTTTATGAATTAATTGGATGGTAGATACTGGTGCATAAATTACCCGCTCTTCATTGTCTCCGCCTGCATCTCTAAAAACACCCACCACCTTGTAAGCTATCTCGTTCAATTCTATGTATTTACCTAGAGCATTTTTATTTTTAAACAAATCTTGTTCTACCAATCTACCTATAACAATTACTCTTGTTTTATTTTTTATATCATTTTGATCAATAAATTTTCCTTGTGTAATTACGGTATTTTCTAAAAACTGATGCTCGGGATGTACTGCATAAATAGTATAACTATTAGACTCCTTTTTATAAACTGCTTGCACACTTTTATACAATCTGGCAGAGTAATACTCTATTTTATTGCCAAATTTCTTTCTAATATCATCAATATCATCATTTTTAAATTGAATTTTTCGACCTTCTTTAAATCCTTTATAAGCCTTTGTAGTATGACCAGATCGAATAAAAATAACATTGGTGGCATCATCAACAAAAAAAGCTTTAAACGTACTTTTTAAACCGTTACCCATACCAAAAAGAACGGTAAAAATAAAAATACCAAGCAAAACAGTAAAAGCCCCTAAAAAGGTTCTTAATTTATTTTTGCTAATAGATTGAAATATTTCCAACCAACGATCAATATCGAACATATTTTAAATCTTTACTTTTTTATTAGTTTTTTCATCACTAATAATAACACCATCTTTTAAACGTACAATTCTATCTGTTTCTTTAGCAATATCTTCTTCATGAGTAATTACAAAAACAGTCATTCCTTCTCTATTAATTTCTTTAAGTAATTCCATTACAGATTCAGAAGTTGTAGAGTCTAGGGCTCCTGTAGGTTCATCCGCCAATACTACTTTTGGTTTTGTAACCAATGCACGAGCAATTGCAACTCTTTGTTTTTGCCCGCCTGACAGCTCGCTAGGTAAATGATTAGCCCAATCTTTTAAACCAACCTTATCTAGATATTCTAGGGCAATTATTTGTCTATCTTTTCTATTAACACCTTTATAGTATAATGGTAAGGCAACATTTTCAAGGGCGTTTTTATATGCTATTAAATTAAATGATTGAAAAACAAATCCTAAAAATTTATTTCTTAAAATTGCTGCTTTCTTTTCATCTAATTTTTCAATTAATTGACCATTTAAATGGTAAGTTCCTTCATCGTGCTCATCTAATAAACCAACAATATTTAAAAGTGTCGATTTACCTGAACCTGAAGATCCCATAATAGATACAAATTCTCCTTCTTTAATATGTAAATCCAAGCCTTTTAATACGTGCAAAGATTCTTTACCCATAGGATAAGATTTGTGAAGGTTTTGAAGTTTTATCATTTTAATTAATGTTTTTTGAACATTTTCAATTATATATGTATATTTTGAAAGTGTTTTTTAACTTTGTTTATATGAATCAAACGAAAAATAAATCAATTGTTCTTTTCGATGGATTATGTAATTTATGTAATTCATCCGTAAGGTTTATTTTAAAACACGATAAAAAAGAACAGTATTCATTTGCTTCACTACAATCAGACGCCTCGACAAAACTTTTGTTACACTTAAATTATAAAAAAGATGATTTAAATTCTATTGTTTTAATTGAAGGTGTAAAAGTATATAATAAATCAACCGCTGTGCTGCGAATAGCCAAAGAATTAAGGCCTTTATGGAATTGTAGTTACCTATTTATTATCATCCCTGAATTTATTCGAGATTCTATTTATGATTTTATTGCGAAAAATAGATACAAATGGTTTGGGAAAAGAAAAGCATGCCAAATACATAATCTTAAATACAAAGATAGGTTTATCAATTAATGACAAACCTATCTAACAAACAATTATTCCCCCTTTTTTTATTTAATTTTTGAAGTTTATAAACTTTAATGAAAACAAACTTGAATTTAATTGTACTTCTAAAATTAAATTTTTGATATTAAACTTTGTTCTGTGTATAATGGTATTTTAATTCTTGTTTCTGCCCATGCCAAAACCATTTGCGACCCATAATTTTTAGATGTAAATGCAATTGAAAAATTGTTTAACATTTCTCCCTTACTTGCTGGCACTTCAATTTTAGCAATATTAAATTTTGGATTGTAGAAAAATGCCCCAAAAGTGTCAGTTTTTCCATTCAATATAATTGTCCAATAATTTTCATTAGGAATAGTATATAAAACATAAGTTCCTGCTTTCACATACTTATTTCCAAACATTACGTCACTGTAAAATCTTATTTCTGTAGCCTCATTACTTCCCGTTCTCCATACCTCACCATAAGGCACCTGTGTCCCAAAAACTACATTATCTTTAGCATTAGGTCTTCCATAAACAACTTTTATTTTTGGAGTCCCGTTTTTATTCAATCTATAATAAACGATATCATGCGGACTACTATCTAAGTCATTAAAACACTGTGCATTTAATTGAGCATTAGACAAACTTGTTATAGATAGGACCAATACGAATGCATATAATTTAATTTTTTCCATTTTGTTAAATATTATGATTAAAGCTAATTGTTAGTAAAAACAATCTTTGATTTAATTTTTACTGTAATTTTGTAATGTCTACCAGGTTTAGTTTATTACCTTAATAGTTTCTCCATTTTTATTAGAAATGGTAATGTCTGACGTGATAATAAAATCAGAAGTATAAACTTTCAATGTGTAATTTCCTTCTTCTAATTTAGATTTGTCTATATCACATACTTTTCCATTATTAGATGATTTATGCACCAATTCATGATTGGCTAGCTCTAAAATTTCGTATTTATAAAAATTATCTGCCGATGTAAGTTTTAATACATTTGAATTTGAGTTTTCAATGATAGTGATTGCCTCTTCCCCGTTAGGAAATGTAGTAACATATTTAGTGATCTTATCTGGTTGATTTACATTAGATGTTTGTGCAAATCCTGTTAAACTTATTAAAGTGATGGCGATTATTAAGATTATATTTTTCATAACGTATATTTTTAAATGTTATTTAATTATTAGTTTATAGAATTATTGGCTGTAAGAGTTGTCTTATTAGAGATGGTAATATCAGAAGTAATTACAAAATCTGATGTATAAACTCTTAAGGTATAAGTACCTTCTTCTAATTTTGACTTATCTATATCACAAACTTTACCTTTATTATTTGATTTGTGTACCAATTCGTGATTGGTTGGATCTAATATTTCATATTTATAAAAATTATCGGCTGAAGACAATTTTAAATTATCCGAATTAGAGTTTTCTATAATAGTTATCGCTTCTTCCCCATTAGGAAATGTAGTAACATATTTAGTGATCTTATCTGGTTGATCTGCATTAGATGTTTGTGCAAATCCTGTTAAACTTATTAATGTAATGGCGATTATTAAAATTATATTTTTCATAGCGTATATTTTTAAATGTTATTTTTTATATATTTATTTTATGGATAGGGAAGATAACTTATTCGTAAAAATTTAATTAATCTAAATCTTTACTTTCATTTGCATAATAGGCTCAAAATCAAAATTTAAAGCATATTCGTTATATGAATAAGCACCTTCGATATAATTTCTTTCTATACTTGAAGTATTAGCAGAATTATGCGATAATTCATGGGTGTTATTTTTTAAATTGATCATATTAAAATCATTCGATTCTAATAATATTTGATCCTCATAATCATTAAAGTCCATGTTGTCAATTTTAATGACAAAACTGGTTTCTTGGTTAGAAATGTTATTTATATCTGACTTACTAACTGATTGTTGTGCAAATCCTATCAAGCCAACAATACTGAAACATAAAAATAAAGTTATCTTTTTCATAATTGAAATTTTTAAATTATTTAATTTGAACTCATTTATTGAATTCGTTTTAAAAGCAGAAAATTGTTGTTTGTTTTTTGTAGTTAATAATTTCCGGAAAGGATAATTAATATTTTATTTTGTGTTTATTAAAATTAAGATCTTTATTTTTTACCGGTAAGAATCCTAATTAGAAGTAAATAGAAAATAAAAGTAAAATTATGCCATATTAAAAATTAAATTATTAAATACGTTTTTGTTAAAGAGATAAACTGAGATGTCTTTCAGATTACACTCCAAATGTAAGTAGTAAATGATATATAAAACAATAGTTAAAAATGGTAATTTTAAATATCCCTATAAACAGGTAGAATAAAATCAACCCCCTTTTTCTTGTTGAAAATGAATTTTAACACATTGGTAATCAGCTGCATATAAAATTTTAATATTGGCATTTACTAGTGTAAAAAGAATAAAAAAAAGAATAAAAAAAATAAAGAATTAATATTTTAATGAAAATAATAATGGAAACTGGGTAATAATTTTGTCATTTTTATTAAAATTAATGACTAAAATATGGGCTGTTTTTCCAATTTTAGCTAGATCCTAATCAAAAATTTATAAATATCTACATATTAATTAGAGAATAAGTTGACATTTTACTTCATTTAGATTTGAAATTTTAAAGCATCTTATCTATTTTAGTATAAATTCAAATTTTTGATTATAATAATTCTTAATTAAATTTTATGTATTAGAATTTTTCACATTATATTAATTTTTAAATTGCTCTTTTATTAGTATCATTGCCTATGCAAATAAAAATACTTATTTTCTTATTATTTATTGGTTTTATTGTAGAATTAAAAGCCCAAAATGAAGATATAGTGTCTAAAGATACCATCACTCAAAAGGAGACTTATTTCTTAAAAGGAAAAATCATAAGTATTACAGATAAAAAGCCATTACAAAGTGCTCACATAGTAAACCTGAACTCAGTACATGGTACAGTTACTAATAATAATGGGCAATTTGAAATTCCTGCCACAGCAAATGATACAATTTTCATATCCTATATTGGTTATCAATCCATAAAATTAAGAATTACTAATGATTTATTAAAAGGTAATGAATTAGAAATTGCTATACATGAAAAAGTTGTTAATATTGATGAAGTTATGGTAAAATCTCATGTATTGATTGGTGTTTTAGTAGTTGATGCTAAAAATGTTCCTAAAGATTCGTATAGTCGTATTCATATTAGCGGTTTGCCTCAAGCCTATGAAATAGGTAAATCATATAACAATACCTACAGTTCTGGAATTAATGCTATTTTTAATCCAGTTGATTTTTGGTATAATAAGTTTGGTAAAAAACCTAAAGAGATTAACAGATTAAGAAAATTAAAGGAAGGTGATCAAATGAGAAATATGATGGAGCAAAAATACAGCCGTGAAATCATGATGGATTATTTAGATATGAGTAGAAAAGAATTAAATGATCTACTTACCGAATGTAATTATTCAAACAGATTTATCAATAAGGCAAGTGACTTACAAATAATTGAAGCGGTTTTAGAATGTTATGAAAATTATAGAGCTCTCCAGAAAGGAACGGTTAAAAAAGATATCATTCGTATCAAAGACACAGTTTTTTAATGATGCTATTCATATATGCTAGAGATAATTATGTTTAGTTCTTATTCTTGAGTTTATAAAATACGCCCTATTCCCTATACCAACACTTCGAGTAATTTTAAGTTATGCCTGTTGAACCTGCCTGCCTTTGCCGACAGACAGGTTCAGCTAACTAAAAAGTTGGATTAATTTTTTAGAGTCTCACGAATAAAACTTAATTCAATAATCAATCTTTGCTATTTTTATTATATTTACCCCTATGAATTCAAAATCTATTGCCAACGGC
Organism: Flavobacteriaceae bacterium; assembly: GCA_021647985.1. Taxonomy (GTDB): domain Bacteria; phylum Bacteroidota; class Bacteroidia; order Flavobacteriales; family Flavobacteriaceae; genus Lutimonas. Next base: position 45,045 of record JAKITQ010000013.1, read on the forward strand.
ATACTTAGAGCAATTGGAGTAATTTTTGCCATTGCTATTGTATTACTTTTTCTGTATAAAATTCAATCTGTTTTAATCTATTTTGCTATATCAATTGTTTTAACTCTAATAGCAAGGCCTTTACTAGCTCTTTTAAGAAAAAAATTAAAACTCCCAAATACTTTGGCTGTTATAGTAACAATGAGCTTTTTTACTTTATTGATATTTGGTGTAGTTTCCATGTTTATCCCTCTAATTGTTAAACAAAGTCAAAATATTTCTTTGTTAAATATAGAAGGCTTAAGATCTGATGTAACAAGTTTAATACACGAAATTGATAATTATTTCTCTTCCAGAGGCGTAAATATATTTAATGGGTTAAAAAATATAGACCTATCATCAAATATTGCCTCTATTCCAGGCTTGCTTAATTCACTAGTTGGTTTTATAGGTTCTTTTAGTATGGGCTTATTTTCAGTACTATTCATTTCTTTTTTCCTTTTAAAAGATACACATCTAATGCACAATGCTTTCTTTGTAATCACACCAGATGAAAAAGAAGAAAGATTATTAAAATCATTGGGGAAAATCAAAGACCTATTATCTAGATACTTTATCGGTTTAATTATTCAAATCTCCATACTATTTACAATCTACTCCATCACACTTTTAATTATTGGTGTAGAGAGCCCTATTGTAATTGCTTTTTTATGCGCCTTATTAAATTTGATTCCATATATAGGACCTTTAATAGGAGGAGTTATAATATTAACTTTAACCATGACAAGTAATTTAGAATACGATTTTCAATCGGTTATATTACCAAAAACCATGTATGTTTTAATTGGTTATATTTTTGCGCAACTAATTGATAACTTTTTTAGTCAACCTTATATCTTTTCAAAAAGTGTAAAGTCGCACCCTTTAGAAATCTTTCTAATCATTATTATCGGTGGTTTACTATTCGGTATACTTGGAATGATATTGGCTGTACCTACTTATACAGTTATAAAAGTGATTTTAAAAGAGTTCTTATCGGAAAATGAAATTGTAAAATCTATCACCAAAGGGTTAAATTAATTTTGAACAAGGCTTTATTAAATATAAATATTCAAAATTTTATTAATAAAAATTTAAATAAAAACCCTTCAGAACTCATTCTAAAAGGAGTGAAATTTCAAGGAGTCTCCATTCAGGAAATTGTTGAACAAATTGTTTCAAAAAAGAAATGCCAAAAAAAATTACCTACTTGGTTTACTGGTAAATCCATCTATTATCCTAATAAATTAAATATAGAGCAAACTTCCTCCGAAATTACTGCAAAATATAAATCTGAATTGATTTCAGGTAATACAACCCTCGATTTAACTGGTGGTTTTGGTGTTGATTGTTTCGCTTTCGCGGAAAAATTCAATAAAATAACACATTGTGAAATTAATGAAGAGCTATCAAAAATAGTGACACACAATGCCAAGCAATTAAATATCAATAATATAACATTTTATTTAGGAAATGGTTTAGACCTGTTAAATAATAATAAAAGATTTGATTGGGTATATGCAGATCCATCACGAAGAGACAAACATAAAGGCAAAGTTTTTTTGTTAAAAGATTGCCTACCCAATATTCCCATAAATCTAGATCTTCTTTTTAAACATACCGACAATATATTATTGAAACTATCACCAATTTTAGATATTTCTTCAACACTAAAAGAACTTAATTTTGTTAAAACAATACATGTCATTGCAATTAACAATGAAGTAAAAGAATTACTTTTTATACTTAAAAAGGACTTTAAAAATACCATCAAAATTAAAACGATCAATATCAAAAATAATGAAATAGAAAAATTTGAATCTTCTATTGATTCATTAAAACTACCAACCTACTCCTTAGTAAAAAAATATCTTTACGAACCAAATTCTGCCATATTGAAAGCTGGGTTATTCAATGAAGTTTCACATCAATTAAATTTAGATAAAATACATAATAATAGTCACTTATACACCTCAAATGAATTGATTAAATTTCAAGGAAGGAGATTTGAAATATTACACGTAACATCTTACAATAAAAATAAAATCACACATTTAATACATACAAATAAAGCCAATATTACAACAAGAAATTTCCCTGAAACCGTTGCTCAAATCCGTAAAAAAACCAAAATCAAAGATGGTGGACAAACTTTTATGTTTTTTACAACCAATTTAAACAACAAGCTTATCGTGCTAATTTGTAAAAAAGTTTAAGATTTTCTTTAAGTACAATACTTTTTAAATTCATTAACTTTACCTTCTTAATGCAGTATAAAATATACTTTGTTATAAACCATACTCAAACAAACGCAATAAATGGCTAATATAAATATAAGAACGCTTTCTTCAAGAAAAGGAATTGATGACAACTTATTTGAAAATATTGCTAACTTATCTAAAAGTGCAGCAACAGAAGAAGAGTTTCATGAACTTTCGCAACGGTTTATGATTGATGATTCTGTAGTTTTTGGAACTTCAACTTTTTATGATTTTTTAAAACCAGAAAACAGAGACAAAAAGGTTCTTATTTGTACTGGTACCGCTTGTATGGTAGCTAAAACGCAGATTAATTTGACCGAAAACATGCATAATTATTTTTCGGAAAATGAAATAGGCCATGCTGCTTGTGTTGGTCGTTGCCATACCAACAATGCGTTTATGCTAAATGATCAAACCTATTCAGAAAATGATTTAAAAAAAATAATTGATTCCGACAATAAAATATTTGTTCAAGAAAACAATTATAACATTGGATCAAATACTACACCTATTTTAACCTCAAACATTGATAATTTAGAAGAATTTTATGCCTTAGCAAAGAGGTTTATTAATAAAGAAAAAGAAATTATTGAGGCATTAAAAATTTCCAATTTACGAGGTCGTGGTGGTGCTGGATTCCCTTTTTGGTTTAAATTAGATGCTGTAATTAAAGAGGTTAATGAACAAAAATATATTGTTTGCAATGCTGATGAAGGTGATCCTGGTGCTTATAGTGATATGTATTTGATGGAAAATCAACCACATAAAGTTTTATTTGGCATGTATATGGCTGGTAAATGTGTAGGAGCAGATACGGGTGTTTTATATATTAGAGGTGAATACCCCGATTCAATTCGAATAGTAAATAAAGCTATTAAAGAAATAACAGAAAAAAAATTAATAGATAATTTTAAATTTAAAATTATCCGTGGGCAAGGCTCTTATGTATGCGGTGAAGAAACTGCTTTATTAAATTCTATAGAGGGCTTGCGACCCGAAGTAAGGGTAAGACCTCCCTACCCTGCTCAATATGGTTTATACGGCAAGCCAACTGTTTTAAGCAACGTTGAAACTTTTGCTAATATTCACTGGATTTTAAAAAACGGAGGAAAAGCATATGCCCAACTTGGAACAAAACAATCTACTGGTACTAAATTGGTTTCTTTAGACAGTTTTTTTAATACACCAGGTATGTACGAAATAGAAATGGGAACTCCTTTAAATACAATTTTTAAGGATTTTGGAGGTGATTTTAAAGAAAATATCAAAGCATTACAAATCGGTGGGCCTCTTGGAGGCATTGTTCCTATGCATAAAATAAAGAATTTAACGCTTGATTTTGAGTCACTTAACAACAATGGCTTTTTACTCGGTCATGCAAGTTTTGTGTCCATACCTTCTGATTTTCCCATGGTGAAATTTATGGAACATTTGATGGAATTTACTGCCGATGAAAGTTGTGGCAAGTGTTACCCTTGTAGAATTGGAGCACATCGTGGTTTTGAAATGCTACAAAAAGCGCAAAAAGAGGACTATAAAATAGATAGAGAGTTATTTGATGATTTAATGGAAACCCTAGAAATTGGTTCACTTTGTGCCCTGGGTGGTGGCGTTCCATTACCAATTAAAAATGCATTGCAATACTTTGAAGATGAATTGAATACATATTTTAAAGATTAGTTATTTCACAAAGGAGCACAGAGTATCACAAAGGCACACAGAGGAAATGGATAATAATAAATTAACTGAAATAATAATAGGTAAGGCAATTGAAGTACATAAACACCTTGGTCCAGGATTATTAGAGTCAGCTTATCAAGAATGTTTGCGTTATGAGTTGGTAAATGAAGGGTTATATGTAGAAAAAGAAAAAGGATTACCAATTGTTTATAAAGAGTTAGAGCTAAATCACGGATATAGAATTGATTTATTAGTAGAAAATAAAGTAGTTTTAGAATTAAAAACTGTTGAATGCTTTAATGATGTTCATACAGCACAAATATTAACATACATGAAATTGGGAAAGTATAATTTAGGCTTACTACTCAACTTTCATGTTAAATTATTAAAACACGGAATTAAGAGGTTTATAATTTAATTCTCTGTGACACTTTGTGATTCTCTGAGGATCTCCCGTGTTACAACTAAACTAAAAAGAATGAAAGCATATATAAACAACAAAGCTCACGAAATAAAAAATAACGAAACTATTCTTGATTTTGTTAGAAGAATAGAAGATTATAACACCATTCCAACCATGTGTCAAGATGATCGCTTAGAAAATTTTGGTTCTTGTAGGGTATGCTCTGTTGAGGTGGCTCGAAAATTAGATGGTGCTACCAAAACAGTGGCCTCATGTCATACTCCTGTTTTTGAAGGGGCCTATATCTATCACGATACGGATAGCATTATAAAACTTCGTAAAAATATTGTTGAGCTAGTTTTAAGTGATTACCCATCCGATAAGGTGTTTCCAGAAAATGGCAAAAAACCAACTGAGTTTCAAAAAACAATAGCAGATATTGGTATTCCTAATATTCGTTACCCTCAAGGGGATAATCATTTAGATATTCAAAAAGACAATTCTCATCCGTATATCAAATCCGATCTTTCACAATGTATCAATTGCTTTCGCTGTGTAAGGGCTTGTGAAGAAATACAGGGTGAAATGATCTTAGGTATGAGTGGCCGTGGTTTTGCAACAAATATCATCAAAGGCTTTGATACCAATTTTAATCTTTCTGCTTGTGTTTCTTGTGGAGCTTGCGTGCAAACATGCCCAACCGAAGCACTTTCAGATAAATTTGAAACCAAAACTTTAATTCCAGATGAAATTGTAAGAACAACATGTACGTATTGCGGTGTTGGCTGTCAACTCGATGTTTCTGTAATTGATGGTGAAATAAAAGGAATTCAAGCTCCTGACACTGCTGAAGTTAACTCTGGTCACACCTGTTTAAAAGGTAGATTTGCTTTTCAATTTTATAATCATCCCGATAGGTTGACTGATCCATTGATAAAACGCAATGGTAAATTTGAAGTAGTCAGCTGGGATGAAGCTTATGATTATATTGCTAATAAACTCATAAAAGTAAGAAATGAATATGGTGTAGACGCTATTGGTTCAATTTCTTCGTCAAGAGCAACCAATGAAGAAAATTATTTGATGCAAAAAATGACTCGTGTTGCTCTAAATACAAATAATATTGATGGTTGCGCAAGAGTTTGTCATGCACCAACTGCGTTTGGAATGCAAAAGGCATTTGGAACTGGGGCTGCAACCAATTCTGTTAATGATCTTGATAATACGGATTGTATTTTTCTTTTTGGGGCGAACCCAACAGAGGCACATCCGGTAACGGGCGCAAAAATCAAACAATTATTTATGCAAGGTACAACAAGTATTGTGGTAGACCCGGTTATAACTAAATTGGCAAAATTAGCCAAATACCACCTACAATTAAGACCTGGAACCAATGTGGCTATTTTAAATATGATTGCACATTATATTATCAAAGAAGGCTATGTTGATAATGATTTTATTGAAAATAACACGGAACAATACCATAGTTTTAGAGCCCACGTTTTAGATCTAAATATGGATGATTTGGAAGAATTAACCGGTGTTTCTAAAACCTTGGTAAGGGAAGCAGCTATAGCTTATGCAAGCGCAAATAACGCTATGGAATTCCATGGTTTAGGAGTTACTGAGCATTTCCAAGGTAGTAAAACCGTAATGCTACTTTCTAATTTGGCAATGATGACAGGTAATATTGGAAGAAATGGTGTTGGATTAAATCCGCTTAGAGGTCAAAATAATGTCCAAGGTGCTGCGGATATGGGGGTTCAACCACATCAAGGTGCTGGTTATATGGATGTGAATGATAAAAAAGTACAAGAATACTATGCTTTGAAATATGGAATTCAAAAAATGCCTGATAAAGAAGGGTTAAAAATTCCTGAAATGCTGGATGCGGCTTTAGATGGTAAGTTTAAGGCTTTATGGATTATGGGAGAAGATACTTTAATGACAGACCCTAACACCAATCATATAAGAAAAGCCATGGAACAATTAGATATTTTAATTGTACAAGAATTGTTTATGTCGGCTACTGCCGAAATGGCCGATGTTGTACTACCAGCAAATTCTTATTTTGAAAAAAATGGAACTTTCACCAATGGAGAAAGACGAGTTCAAAGGGTCAATAAGGTAGTTGAACCAATTGGTAATTCTAAATCTGACGGCCAAATTATAATTGATATGATGTTTAAATTGGGATATGAGCAGCCAACCGGAAGAACATATGATGCCTCAAAAATATTAGATGAAATAGCGGGTGTAATTCCATTTATGAAAGGAATTACCTGGGAAGGTTTAGGAGATAATGGTTTGCAATGGCCTGTTTTAGAAAATGGTACAGATACTCAAATACTACACCAAGAAGGTAATTTTAAAAGAGGTAAGGGTATGTTTCATCATTTTGATTTTGAAGAAACTCCTGAGTTGGTAGAACATAGAGATAAATATCCATTTATTTTAACCACAGCACGACAGCTTGAACATTACAATGCTGGTACGATGACCAGAAGAACTGATAATCAATCACTTTCTCCAATGGATTATCTTGAAATTAACCCATTAGATGCTGCAGAAAAAGACATAAATGCTGATGATACTGTAAGGATATTTTCGGATCGAGGATCTGTTGATATTCCGATAAAGCTAACCTATTTGGTTAAACCTGGTGTAGTAAGAACAACCTTTCATCAACCAGAAATATTTATCAATATAATTACAGGAAATGTAGGAGATGAATATACTTTAACACCTGAGTACAAAGTTGTTGCAGTAGATTTTGAGAAGATTTAACTTCAATTATATATAATTTTATTTTTATTATATACAATACATATTGAATTAATTTGTTAATTGTTTTAGAAATATTATTTGAAACAAATTAAAAAAAGTAATTATGTGTATTAATTTATATCGTTTTAATAAGAGTTTGATAACATGTATTTTACTTATATTGTTGCTGAGTTCTTCATCTTTATTTGCGCAACAAAATGACAATTCTGATATAATTAAACGAACCCAAAACAGTCAACTTAAAATGGACTTCCTATCTATTGGAATGACTGAAAATGAAGATAATTTAGGTTTAGCAGGGTTACATTATAATTTATATTTAAATGATTGGGCCTATGCAGGATTAGGAATGTATGGTGCCGTAACTGGAATTCGAGGTGGATTCTTTACTTTAGGTGTAAATGCAGGAATAAAAAAACATTTATTCTCAAACCTATACCTAGATACAGGAGTACACTTTGGTGGAGGTGGTGGTGCCGGAGCCCCGGATGGTGGAGGTGCATATATATTACCTCATTTTAATTTGGGGTACCAATTTTCGAAATTTTCTATTGAAGCTGGATATAGTTATATCAACTTTTTTGATAATGGAAATATTGAAGGTCAGCAATTAAATATTGCCCTACAGGTGCCTATTTCATTCGATTATACTTCATTTAATCAAGCAGAAAAAGAAATTGATTTAAATATCAATAATGAAAATTCAAATTGGATTCAAGAAAGCAATAAACTTGCAATATTATTCCATTTTAATAATCTTTATTTAATGGGTGACACAAAGAATAAAGATACAGGAGAGTCCTTAAAAGGCGAGACTGTTAGAACTGTTGGGGTTGAATTAAATTCTTATTTTAAAAGAAATACTTTTCTTTTTATTAAAGCAGATGGAGCTTATCAAGGAATAGAAGCTGGTTATATGGATATTATTTTAGGATTAGGGCAACAATTTTCCTTTAATAAAGATAGAACAAAAATTTTAGGAAAATTCGGTATTGGTGGTGCCGGAGGTGGTGGTATAAATACTGGAGGTGGTTTTATTATTTATCCTGAGTTATCCTTGGAACAAAAAATTTATAATAATGTTTTTATTTCTATCAACACAGGTTTCTTAATGAATCCCAATGCTAATTTTATATCTGAAACATATGGGTTTGGTTTAAAATATTATCTCAATCAAAGTGGGCTAATATCTGCCAACAGTAAAACTTATACATCTGCTAAATTTAAGGGTTTTGAAATAATTATTGGAGAAGAAGTTTATTTTGATGCAGCTCGAAATAATGCTGATCCCCAAAACATGGCGCAAATACAATTACAATTTAATTACTATATCAATAAGAATTTTTACGTATCAGGGCAAACATCTTTTGCTAATTTTGGTAATGCAGGAGCTTATGCTGAAGGAATTGCTGGTTTAGGAGTGAGTACATCTTCTCAATTCTTAGAAAGAATTCAATTGTTTGGGCAAGTTCTAACCGGAGCAGCAGGTGGTGGATTTATAGATACTGGAGAAGGATTAATTGTAAAACCAAGTGCTGGAGCATCTTTTTTGTTTAATAATAAACTAGGACTTAGAGCATCAATAGGCCATGTTATAGCAATTGATGGTGAATTGAATAGTACTTTTATCAATTTTGGGATTAACTATCGAATTGCAATGCTAAAGGCAAATTAATAATTCTATTCATCCACGCCCAATTCAAATATATCATTCACTGTTTTATTGAATAGTTTCGACATTTTTAACGCCAAAACTGTAGAAGGAATATATCTACTCTTTTCGATAGAATTTATAGTTTGACGTGACACCCCAATTCTTTTTGCCAATTCTTCTTGAGTGATATCTAAAATTGCTCTTTCAATTTTAATTCTATTTTTCATTATCTCATTTTCTTTAAATAATTGAAAAACATCAATTGAATTAACAGCATAAATAACAATACCTCAAATTCGCTTATTGTAGTATAATCAAGTGTATTCGAGTTCTTTACATTTGCAACGATATAATTAATAACAGGTTGAAACACTGCATATAAAACACCTATTATAAAAGCAAGTGCATAAGATTGCATTCGCATCAGTTTAATCATTTCGTCTTCTTCCTTATCTCTTGCAATAGAAATAACAAGCAGTGATATAAGCAAAATGCTTCTTAATATCGTTCGCATCGAATCTTTGTTAAAATCGAAAAATTTTAATACAGTCATCGATAAAAATGACAATATAAAGATCCAAATACCAATCCAAATAAACTTATTTGGCAATTGATAATTCATCATTTTATACAATTGATTTCGTTCACATTCTAATATATTTCTTAATTTCATAATAAAAATATTTAATTAGTATACTTTACTATATGTAAAGATAACTTATCTATATGACAAATATACTTTACATTTAAATACAAACCAAATAAATATAGCTTAATTTATTAAATTTCTATCTTTAAGCCATCATAGGCCAAATAAACATGCTCTGGTAGTGACTTCGATACTTCTCTATGAAGACCTAGTTTATGGCTTATATGTGTTAAATAAGCTTTCTTAGGTTTAATATCTGCAATAAGATCTATGGCCTCTTGTAAATTTAAATGTGTTGGATGCGAATCTATTCGCAAAGCATTAATAACCAAAACATCTATATCTTTTAGTTTTTCTTTTTCATTTGCAGAAATAAATTTAGCATCAGTAATATATGCAAATTTGTCAAATCGAAAGCCTAGTATTTTTAATTTTCCATGTTGAATTTCAATAGGTACAATAGTACGCCCACCTAATTCAAATAGCTTATTATCAATAGTATGCAACTTTACACTTGGTGCACCTAAATATTTGTTTTGGCTAGTAAATATATAATTAAACCTTTCTTTCAAATTTGTAATGACGTCATTTTTAGCGTAAAATGGAACCTTTCCTTTACTTTGCGAAAAAGGCCGAATATCATCTAAACCTGCCGTGTGATCTGCATGATAATGGGTGAAAATGATACCATCTATATGTTGCACTTTAGCTCTAAGCATCTGTTGCCTAAAATCAGGTCCGCAATCGATTACATAAACATATTCATCCCATGCTATTAAAACAGATGAACGCAAACGCTTATCTTTTATATCGCTTGAAAAACATACTTCATCATTACACCCAATTACTGGTATGCCTTGTGAAGTACCGGTTCCTAAAAAAGTGATTTTCATATTCTTAATTTTAATCAAATTTAACAATAATAAGCAAATTGTTAAATTCTTTCTTTTAAAAAAGATATTTTTAATAACATGCAACAATATTTTTATTATAATAATTTTTAATAAGAAACATATATATCTAATATACTGATATATACTTATCTTTACTTGAATGTATTATTTTATAATATAAATTGAATATTATCTGACAATTATCAGTCTTTTTAAAATAAACTTCATTTAAATTTACATAACTTCAATTAAAAATATTCAAAAATGAAAATAGGTATTTTAAAAGAAAGTCAAAAAGGTGAAAAGCGTGTTGCTATTTCGCCAAAAATTGTAAAACAATTAATTGAAAAAGGTTTTGAAATAATTGTAGAAGAAGATGCCGGAAATTCTTCGAAATATAAAAATTCTGACTTTGAAAATGCTGGTGCTCTTATTGAAAGAAGAGGTGTTGTTTATAAAGAAGCCAAAATTCTTATTAAAATCAACCCTTTTGATGATGATGGTTTAAAATTATTAGACAAAAAACATATTTTGATGTGTCAGTTATTCCACAAATCAAATCCTGAATTAATAAAAAAGATTGCTGCAAAAGGTGCTACCGCATTTTCTATGGATGCCATGCCTAGGATTTCTAGAGCACAGGATATGGATGTGTTAAGCTCTCAAAACAATTTGGCCGGTTATAAAGCGGTTATTAAAGGAGCTTATGAAATGACAAAAATTTTCCCGCTAATGATGACTGCTGCTGGCACAATAACACCTTCAAGAGTATTGGTTTATGGTGTTGGTGTAGCTGGTTTACAGGCCATAGCAACGGCAAAAAGACTTGGGGCTATTGTAGAGGCTACCGATATTAGATTAGAAACCAAAGAACAAGTAGAATCTTTAGGAGCCAAATTTATTACGGTAAATAATGATGGTGAAAAATTCGAAGGCGGATATGCCAAAGTTGCTTCTAAAGACTATGCTAAAAGACAAAAAGAAGCTGTTAACAAATCACTTTTTAAAGCTGATTTGGTAATTACAACAGCAATGGTACCTGGTAGAAAATCACCTGTACTTATTACTGAAGATCAGATTGATCAAATGCAAAATGGGGCTGTAATAATTGATTTAGCAGCAGCACAAGGAGGTAATTGTGCTTTGAGCAAATTAAATAAAATAGTTGTTAAAAATGGAGTAAAAATAATTGGGACTACTATTGCTCCGGAAAGTGTATCTACCAATGCCAGTGACCTTTACGCGAAGAACATGTACAATTTTATCATGCATTTAACAGAAAACAATGCATTTAAATGGGATTTTGATGATGAAATTACCGATGAAACCTTAATAATACACGAAGGTTTAATAAGAAAAAACGGACTAAAAAAATAGATTATGAATGAATTAATTGAATTTATCAGTAATAATCTCCAAATAATATACATTGTGATATTAATGGTATTTGTGGGAGTTGAAATAATAGGACATGTACCGGCAGTTTTACACACCCCCCTAATGTCAGGCGCAAATGCAATTCATGGTGTTGTAATTATCGGTGCCATCTTGGTTATGTTAGGTACGGATCCAAATAATATATTAGCGCTTGCATTAGGCTTTGTAGCCGTATTGTTAGGTACCTTAAATGTGGTTGGTGGTTTTGTAGTTACCGACCGTATGTTAGAAATGTTTAAAAAGAAAAAATAATGAAATATATTTTTAGTTTAGAACTTATCTATATTTTAGCATCAATATCCTACATATTAGGTTTAAAAATGCTTGGAAATCCTGAAACAGCAAGGAGAGGAAATTTAATTGCAGCTGCTGGTATGACATTGGCAATATTTGGTACAATTTTTTTATACCAAGGAGAAGTGCCCATTTTAATATATAGTTTAATTGCTATTGCAATAATAATTGGAACCATTATGGGTTGGATTGTTGCTAAAAAAGTTGACATGACCAAAATGCCAGAATTAGTATCTCTATTCAATGGTATGGGAGGAGCCAGTGCTGCATTAATCGGATTAATTGAATTTCAACATTATATAGGAAATCAATTATCAATTTTAACAATTATTGCTACAATGATTATTGGTAGTGTTTCATTTTCAGGTAGTATGATTGCTTGGGCAAAACTTAACGGTACACTTAAAAACCCAATTCGTTTACCAAAATATAATATCTTAAACAATGTGCTTTTAATTGCAATTTTAGCGTTTGGAGCTTATATTATAATAAGTGGCATTGACAATTCAATTTATGTATACCTCCTATTCTTTGCCGCACTGCTTTACGGAATTTTATTTATTTTACCTATTGGAGGAGCGGATATGCCTGTAGTGATCTCTTTATTAAATTCCTTTACAGGATTAGCTGCTGCTTTTGGAGGTTTCTTGTATGGCAATATGGTAATGCTTACTGGAGGTATTTTAGTAGGATCAGCCGGTACAATCTTAACGCTTGCCATGTGTAAAGCCATGAATAGACCCCTTGCTCATGTTATTTTTGGAGCATTTGGTGAAGACAATAATACCGATGCAGTATCCAATACTAAAATGAAAGGTACTGTAAAAGAAGCATCTGCAAGTGATGTTGCTATTTTGATGAATTATTCACAAAAAGTGATTATTGTTCCTGGTTATGGTCTAGCAGTTGCACAAGCACAACATGTAATTCATGAATTAGAACAATTATTAACCAGCAAAGGAATTGATGTTAAATACGCTATCCATCCTGTTGCAGGAAGAATGCCAGGTCATATGAACGTTTTATTGGCAGAGACCAATGTTGATTATGATAAACTGGTGGAAATGGAAAATATCAATCCTGAGTTTCAAAGTACCGATGTAGTATTTGTTGTAGGAGCCAATGATGTAGTAAATCCTGCCGCACATAATGATCCTTCTAGTCCGATTTATGGTATGCCAATTCTCGATGTAGAAAAAGCAAAACATATAATTGTAAATAAGAGAAGTATGAAACCTGGCTATGCAGGTATTGAAAATGAACTCTTCTACAACCAAAAAACCTCCATGCTTTTTGGTGATGCTAAAAGTGCGATGACAAAACTACTTAACGAATTAAAAAATATGTAAGCATCTATTTATTAGGTGCTTATATAATTAAGATAAGCACTAATTTATTCTATTACCGAACTTTTAAAGTTATTATAAAAATATCGCAAAAATCATATTAAAAATTTATTGATTTCCAAAACTTAAGTATATTTGTAAAAAAACAAGTTACAATGACTTTATTAAAAGGTGATACGCACTTAGAGCATGCTCTTCCTTTAAAACAAAAGGCCTTACGTATAAATTTAAACCAACATACTTACGGTACTTTCGCCGAAATTGGTGCTGGACAAGAAACTGTTAGGCATTTTTTTAGAGCTGGTGGGGCTTCTGGAACCATTGCAAAGGCCATGTCTGCATATGATAAAGATTTTTCTGACGCCATATATGGCATGGAGGATGATAGAAGATATGTTACCGAAGAGAGACTTAAAAGAATGTTATCACATGAAATTGATCTTATGGAAGATCGATTAAGCAGAGATAAACACCCCAATAAAATATTTTTTGCTTATGCAAATACGGTAACCACCATTGATTTTGCAAAAAACTTTAAAGGTCATGGTTGGGTGGGAATTAAATTTCAATTAGACCCCTTAGAAGATTATAATGAAATTGTATTGCACGTTCGATTTAAACAATCAGACTCGAAGTTACAACAAGAAACACTGGGTATGCTTGGTGTAAATTTAATTTATGGTGCATTTTATTTGAATGACAAACCCAAAGAACTATTAAAATCATTTTATGACAATGTTGATAAAGATACTATAGAAGTTGATATGGTAAATTTTTCAGGCTCAAGGTTTATGTATGTTGACAACCGTTTAATGAGTTTGCATTTGGTAAAAAACGGTATGACGGATGCGGTGATGTTTAATCCGGATGGGGTAAATTTATTACCGGCGCAACAGTTGTATAAAAAAAATATTTTAACCCTTAGAGGAAGTTTTCGCCCTGTTACTAAAGTTAACATGGAAATTTACAAGGAGTCAAAAAAAATGTTTTTGGCAGAAAAAAGAGTAAAAGAAGAAAATACCCAAATTATTTTTGAGATTACACTTGCAAACTTACGTGCTGAAGGAGAAATAAACGAAAGAGATTTTTTAGATAGGGCCGAATTACTTTGTTCACTCGGACAAACAGTAATGATTACAAACTTTCAAGAATATTACAGATTAGTTGATTATTTTTCTGAATTTACTAAAGCCCGAATGGGATTGGCCATGGGAGTTTTCAATTTAATTCAAATTTTTGATGAAAAATACTATCGTAATGTTAGTGGTGGTATTTTAGAAGCATTTGGAAAGTTATTCTATAAAGATCTCAAAGTATATCTATATCCTTTAAAAGATTTAGAAACAGGCGAAGTAATTACCAGTAAAAATTTAAAAGTACATCCTCGAATGAAAGAGTTGTATAAATATTTTAAATTTAATGGAAGGATAAATGATATTTCAAATTTTGACCCTAAAATACTGGATATTTTTTCTAGAAAAGTTTTCAATATGATTGCGCAAGGGAAAAGTGGCTGGGAAAAAATGCTGCCAGAAGGTGTTTCCAAGATCATAAAAGATCAACGACTATTTGGTTATTCAAAAAGAAAACATGAAAGAAAATCTGAATAAAAAAAAGATTGGCTTAAAACCAATCTTTTTTTTATTCTACTGCATCTAAAATTTGACTGGTATGGGCTTTAGTTTTTACCTTGGTAATAATATTTTCGATAAATCCTTTTGCATTGATTATAAAAGTAGTTCTATGAATACCATCGTATTCTTTTCCCATGAATTTTTTAGGACCCCAAACACCATACGCGTTAATTATGCTCTTTTCTTCATCGGCCAATAAATTATAGGGTAATTCATTTTTCACACAAAAATTTAATTGTCGTTTTTCAGAATCGGCACTGACCCCAATTATTTCATATCCTTTTTTAACAAAATTATTATAGTTTTCGCTTAAATTACGAGCTTCTATGGTACACCCTGGAGTACTTGCTTTTGGGTAAAAAAACAAAACTACTTTTAAACCCATATAATCTTTTAACTTTATTAATGTACCTTTTTGATTTTTTACTTCAAATTCTGGTGCCTTATCCCCTACTTTTAGTGATATCATCTATTTTCGCTTTATAAATCGAAAGTTAATCAGTTAAATTAAGAAATAAAACTATTTGAGATTTTATTTAAATCCATTTTATAAACTTTGTATTTTTACATTTGCAATGTTACCATTATATTTAAGATGAATAAAAAAGAAAAAGTACAATATGTTATAAATACCTTACAAAATTTATACCCAACCACCCCTATTCCTTTAGCACATAAAGATCCTTACACTTTATTAATTGCAGTATTGCTTTCGGCCCAAAGTACAGATGCCAGAGTTAATATAATTACGCCTTTGCTTTTTAAAAAAGCCGATAATCCTTATGATATGATTAAGCTTTCTGTACCTGAAATAAAAGAAATAATCAAACCTGTAGGACTTTCTCCTATGAAATCAAAAGGTATTTATGGATTGTCAAAAATATTAATAGATAAACATCATGGCAAAGTACCCAAAAACTATGCAGATTTAGAAGAACTACCTGCTGTTGGCCATAAAACTGCAGCTGTAGTTATGAGCCAGGCTTTTGGAATTCCTGCTTTTCCGGTAGATACACATATTCATAGATTGATGTATCGATGGAATTTAAGTTCTGGTAAAAATGTAGTAAAAACAGAAAAAGATGCAAAGAGATTGTTTCCTAAAAAATTATGGAACAGTTTACATTTACAAATTATATATTATGGAAGAGAGTATTCTCCTGCTAGGGCTTGGAAAATAGAAAAGGATATTATTACCAAAACAATTGGTAGAAAAAGTGTGCTAAATTTATTTATTAAACATAAAAAAAGCTCTTAATACGTTTATTAAGAGCTTTTTCCGATTAATTCAAATGAAACATTAAGCTTTCTTTTTTTGTCTTGATCGCTTTAATCGATTTTGAATAGTTTAACAAAAACGATATTGTTTCTGTCTTTGGATCAAGTTTTTCTTTGAAAAATCTTTCAGTGTAAAGTTTTGCCATAAATCTTTTAATTTGTTAGGGATTAATAAGATAACGAACAAAAATATATAATATTGTTGAAAGATTAAAAAAAAATTAATTTTCTATTTAATTTGTCAATATGATATTGTTGTTTTCTATCATTTTTCTTAGGTTTATTAAAGCATAACGCATTCTTCCTAAGGCTGTATTTATACTCACACCTGTTTGTTCAGATATCTCTTTAAAACTCATGTCTTTAAATATACGCATCATCAAAACCTCTTTTTGATCTACTGGAAGTTCCTCAACCAGTTTTCTTACATCCTTATGTATTTGGTTTTTAATAATAGTGCTTTCTGCACTTAAAGTATTATCACTCAATACAGAAAAGATATCAAATTCATCGGTATTTTGAAAAGTTGGCATTCTATTTCCTTTTCTAAAGAAATCAATAATTAAATTGTGAGCGATTCTCATCGTCCAAGGTAAAAATTTACCTTCTTCGTTGTATTTTCCTAATTTTAAAGTATTGATTACTTTAATAAAAGTATCCTGAAAAATGTCATCAGCAACATCTCTGTCTTGTACTTTAGAATAAATAAAACTGAAAATTCTTTGTTTGTGTCGTAGAATTAAAATCTCTAATGATCTTTCATTCCCTTCGATGTAATTGCTTACTAAGACGCTATCGTCTAATTTTAGATTGTGCATAATTCCCCTTTTTTTTAATGAAGTCTTTTATACTATTTTGACTTCGTATTATTATTGTTATGAAAAGTAGAACTATACTATAAGCAACTATTTTATTAGATTAATATTATTTAGGGGAGACTAGTCTAAGTTTTCAAAGTCTCGGGACAAATATAAATACTTTTTTTTCTTATAAACAAATATTTTAGCATTTTATTTTGTTTATTTTAACATTTATACATTTTTTATTAACAATATTAACTTAGTATATTTGTCGAAACTAATTTAAATAAAGCGCTTAAGCCTTGAAAAATAACGATTTTAGGAATTATATTAGCATCAGTGGTGCGTCTATTCACAATTTAAAAAATATTGATTTAAAAATACCAAGAAATAAACTTGTGGTAATCACGGGTTTATCTGGATCAGGAAAATCAAGTCTTGCCTTTGACACACTTTATGCGGAAGGACAAAGGCGATATGTAGAGAGTTTATCTTCCTATGCTCGTCAATTTTTAGGCAAGTTAAATAAGCCCAAAGTAACATCTATTAAAGGAATTTCACCTGCAATTGCAATTGAACAAAAAGTAAATAGTACCAATCCGAGATCGACTGTAGGAACTTCAACCGAAATTTATGATTATTTAAAATTACTTTACGCTCGTATTGGAAAAACATATTCTCCAATATCTGGTAATGTGGTAAAAAAACACAAAGTAAATGACGTTGTAAAGTACATTCAGCAATTTAAAGAGGCATCAAAACTATTGTTACTTGCTCCTATTTCTGTAGAAAAAGGCAAGAATATTAAAACTATTATAAAGATATTAATACAACAAGGCTTTGCAAGATTAAAAGTAAATAATGAAATTATTCGAATTGAATCCTTTGATTTTAAAACCAATAAAAATATTTTTCTGGTTGTAGATAGAATTGTCAAACAAGATAATGAAGACTTTTTAAATAGGCTTGCAGATGCTATTCAAACAGCATTTTATGAAGGTAAGGGATTGTGTTTGATTGAGAATTTAGAGAACAATACCATTAAGGAATTTAGTAATAAGTTTGAAATCGATGGTATGCAATTTCTCGAACCAAATACACATTTATTTAGTTTTAACAACCCTTATGGTGCTTGTCCGGTTTGCGAAGGTTATGGCAATATTATTGGAATTGATGAAGAATTAGTTATACCAAACACATCCCTTTCCATTTATGATGATGCAGTAATTCCTTGGAAAAGTGAATCTTTTAAAAGTTATAAAGAGAGTTTTATATTAAACGCCTATAAATTCGATTTCCCTATTCATAAAGCATATTTTGAACTCACTGAAGAACAAAAAACGTTATTGTGGTATGGCAATAAATATTGTAAAGGATTGCATGATTTCTTCAAACATTTAGAAGAAAAAAGTTACAAAATTCAATATAGAGTGATGTTATCTAGATATAGAGGTAAAACAAAATGCAATTCATGTAATGGGAAACGGTTAAAGAAAGAAGCAACTTATGTAAAAATAAACAATACAGATATTACAGAGCTGGTCGACCTCCCAATTGAGGAAGTTATGGTATTCTTTAAAAATTTAAAGTTAGATAAAAATGATACAACCATTGGAAAACGATTATTGCTTGAAATTAATAATCGCTTGCAATTTTTAAATGATGTTGGTTTAAATTACCTAAGCTTAAACAGAAGGTCTAATACTCTTTCGGGAGGTGAAAGCCAACGTATAAATTTAGCTACTTCTCTGGGTAGCAGCTTGGTTGGATCTATGTATATCTTAGATGAACCCAGTATTGGTTTGCATGCTCGTGATACTGAAAAATTGATTAGTGTTTTAAAAAAATTACGAGATCTAGGCAATACCGTTATCGTAGTAGAACACGACGAAGATATTATGAAAGTTGCCGATCATATTATTGATATTGGCCCCGAAGCCGGTAGTTTTGGTGGTGAATTGGTTGCTGAAGGCAATTTTAATGACATATTAAAATCAGATTCATTAACCTCGCGTTATTTAAATGGCAAAATGAATATTGATATTCCCAATAAAAGGAGGAAATCGAATCAGTATATAGAAATTATTGGTGCTCGAGAGAATAATTTAAAAAACATAACAGTAAAAATTCCCTTAAATGGATTAACAGTTGTCACAGGAGTTTCAGGTAGTGGTAAAAGCACATTAATTCGCGATATTTTATTTCCTGCAATGCAAAAAAACCTTCATGGTTTTGGTGAAAAACCAGGGCAATATTCAGATTTAAAAGGCAATTTTGAATCCTTAAAAAATATTGAATTTATCAACCAGAACCCAATTGGAAGATCTAGTCGTTCCAATCCGGTTACTTATATCAAGGCTTATGATGATATACGTTTCCTTTTCTGTACCCAAAAACTTGCGAAAATAAGGAGTTATAAAGCAAAACATTTTTCGTTTAATGTTGACGGTGGTCGATGTGACACATGCAAAGGTGATGGTGTAGTGACTATAGAGATGCAATTTATGGCAGATGTTCATTTAGAATGCGAAACCTGTAAAGGAAAAAGGTTTAAAAAAGAAATTCTTGAAATTGAAGTAGAAGGAAAATCTATTCATGATATTTTACAAACAACTGTTGATGAAGCCATAGACTTTTTTATGGAACACCAACAAAACAAAATAGTGAACAAATTAAAACCTTTACAGGATGTTGGCTTGGGTTATGTGCAATTGGGTCAGGCATCTTCTACTCTATCTGGTGGTGAAGCACAACGCATAAAATTAGCCTCTTTTTTAGTAAAAGGTACTACAAAAGATAAAACCTTATTTATCTTTGATGAACCCACGACAGGTTTACATTTTCATGACATTAAAAAACTTTTAAAATCTTTTAATGCTTTGATCGAAAAAGGACATTCTATCATTGTTATTGAGCACAATATGGAACTCATTAAATGTGCAGATTATATTATTGATTTGGGTTTAGAAGGTGGCAAAAATGGTGGTAGAATTATAGCACAAGGAACTCCAGAAGAATTGATTAAAAACAAAAAATCTTTCACGGCATTTTATTTAAAAGAAAAAATTAAAAAAACCCTTTCGGTTATCCCGAAAAATTCACTATAATATTAGTTAAATAGGGTGTAAAGTGTTATATTTGAAACAGTTAACAACAAAAACAACACTTTTAAGAACACCCAAATATGAGTGATAAAAATACAATTTTTTACCGAG